>CAZLBC010000004.1:0-120428 GCA_964557575.1 uncultured Planctomycetaceae bacterium | reverse complement strand
AAAGCAGAAGAAAAGGTGAATGGTTATGAGGCGGCGTTTCTTTTTCCCTTGACGGTGGTGTGCCGTTTTTCTATCGTGGATCCGTATTCGCGAGGACGCGGAGAAAAGGAAGAAGAGGCCCGGGATGGGTTCAGAGTATTTCGATGCGGGGATTGACTACATCGACCAGCGCGCCGCCGATCTGCGCCTCTGCCTCTTCGACACCGCCGCACCCCTGTCCGGCATCAGGATTATCGCCGAAAACACGCTGAAATGGGGGGATTTCACCGCCGCGCTGAACGTCATCGGCTCCAGCCACGCGGTGACGGTCCGCCGCGGCGATACCGCCCTCAGGGAAGTACTCGCGTGCGTCGACCCCGAACGGCTGCCGGGCGAGCCCCTGGTGACAAGCCGCGGCCTGGATACCGGTGAACGCGTTGAAAGCAGGGAGATAACCGGGGCGGGGGGGCGGTTGTACTACCGCTTCGCGTCCCGCCCGGTGCCCCTCGGGCCGGAACTCGCCGCGGCGGCCGGCAGGGCGGCCGACGAAAACCCCGAACGGGCCCTCCACGTCACCTTTCCCGGCGGCCCGCGCGGCGTGCCGTTGACCTTCCTCTCCTGCGATACCGCGCCCGACGGGCTCGAACTATATTCAGTGCACACGTATCCGCCGGAACAGATCGCGATATGCTCGCGATCGCGTTTTTCGCGTAACCCCACCGCGGGCCATCCCGGGCGGATCCCGGCGGGGATGCCCCGTGTGGCGAAATCAATACCGACCCGAACATGAGGAGAACGACACGATGAAGAACACGCTTCAAAAACTGGCGGCCTGCTGCTGTCTCTGTATCGGCGCGATGCCCGCGCCGGCCGCGGACGGCGCCGCGGGCGGCACCGGATCGCTGTCACTCTGGCCCATCCTGAGCACGCTGGTCTACTCGGCGATCGGTATGGTGGTACTGCTGGTGGCGTTCAAGCTGTTCGACCTGGTCACGCCCTACAAGCTCCACAAGGAACTGGCCGAGGATCAGAACACCGCCGTGGGAGTGATGCTCGCCGGGCTCTTTATCGCCCTGTCGATCATTATCGCTGCCGCCATCATCTGAGATACCGGGAGCGGCCGTAACGATGATTCCGCGGCGCGTACTCAAGCGCATACGCCGGTTCTTCCGCCGTCGCCCCACCTTCCTGATGATCGCCGTCGCGGTGGCGGCGACCACGGTATACGGGGTGATCGGTTTCCACTACATCGAGAGCGGAACATGGGGCGAGTCGCTGTACTGGACGCTGACCACGATGTCCACCGTGGGGTACGGGGACCTGAGTCCCTGCACCGACGCCGGCCGGATTCACTCGATGCTGCTCATGATCATGGGTATCGGCATCTTCGGGCTGGTGGTGGAAGGATTCATATCCATCCTCCTGGACGTGACGGAAAAACGAAAGACAGGACTGATAACCGTGAAAAACAGAAAACACATACTCATATGCGGCTGGTCGGAGACCGTGCGCGAGTGCCTTCTCGAACTGGGTGAACTGGGAGAGGAATGCTACGTGCTCAGCACCGACGGCGCGGTCGGGGGGGAACTGGAGAAGCTCGGAAAGGGCGTTACCTACGTCAACGGCGATCCCTGCCGCCGCGAGGACCTGGTGCGGGCGGGGGCCGACAGGGCGTCGGTGATCATCGTTGACCTCGAGGAGGACCCCCGGTCGCTGGACTGCCTGATTACGCTGCGGGACATGACCGAGGCCAGGATCGTCGTTGAGGTGGAACGCAAGGAGAACCAGGACAAGTTCCGCCGCGCCGGGGCCGACGAGCTGACGATTCCCTTCGTTCTCAGCGGCCGGCTGTTGGCGCAGTCCAAGGAAAAACGGTTCCTGTCGCGGTTCGTCACCGAGATCGTCTCCACCGGCGTCGGCATGTCCCTCGAGGAAATCCCCGTTGAAGAAGGCGGCCGGCTCGACGGGAAGACACTCCGGGAACTGGCCGGGCCGGAATTCCTGCCCGACATGCAGGTCCTGGCCGTCGGGCGCGGCGACCGGCTCCTGGTGGACACCCGCAGCGAGCTGGTGATACAGGGGGGCGACCGGCTCATCTGCCTGACCGAAAGCACCGCACCTGCTTCTTAAGGAGGCGTGATCATGATTTGTCCTTCCTGCGGCGCCGAACTGGAACCCGATTCCCGTTTCGCGCACATGGTGGTTTGCGCGTACTGCGAGTCGGCGGTGGTCCTGGATGAAAAGGCCGCCCGGGTTTCCGGCAAGATGGCCGTCCTCGCCCGGACGCCCGGACCCTTTTTCGTCGGCGGCACCGGGAAGCTCATGGACCGGGCGTTCAGGGTCCTGGGGCGGGTGCGGTACGGGTACACGAAGGGATACTGGGACGAGTGGTACCTGGCCTTCGACGACGGCTCCACGGCGTGGGTCGGTGAAGACGGCGCCGATTTCACTCTCGAGACCGGCGGGGAGGAAGAAGACGTCCCGGTCGCGTTCGACGCGGCAAGCCCCGGAGACGATATCACCATCGGCGAGACGACCTACCGCATCGGGGAAAAGGAGACGGCCGCGTGCGAGGGCGGGGAGGGGCAGCTCCCGTTCGCGATCCTCAGCGGCGAGAAGGTGCCGTTTCTCGATCTCGCGGGCGCGGAGAGCGTGGCGACGGTGGAGTACGACACCGCCGGGCAGTCCTGCCGGATATTCCGGGGGCGGCCGCTCGATCTCGACGAGGTGTCCATGGACATGACCGCCGAAGAGGCCGGCGCGGACACCGGGGCCCTGGCCGCCGAGCGGGCGGCGGGGGAGTCGCAGCGTGAACGGATCGTCAAGGGCGGCGGCGGAGACCGTTCGCTCGATATCAAGTGCTTTTCGTGCGGCGCGCCCCTGCAGATTCCGTCGGCCGGCGCCGCATCGATGGAATGTCAGTACTGCGGATCGACGCTCGACCTGACCCTGCGCCGCGTGACCTGCGCGGGCTGCGGGGCGGCCATCCCGCTGAAGGGAGGGGCGGATGCGAAGAGCGTGGTGTGCTCGTTCTGCAGCGCCCAGCTCGACGTTTCCGCGGAAAAGCCCTCGGTCCTGGGCAGCCTGAAGGACGCCCGCCGGCCGAAGGTGCCCTTCACACTCGGGCAGACGTGCCGTTTCGAAGGCGTTGTATTCGAGGTCACCGGGCACCTGCGGTACAAGGAGGGGATCTACCGCTGGGACGAGTTCATGCTCCACAATCCCGACGCCGGGTACCGCTGGCTGGATGTGGAGGACGGCCATTTCGATTACGGGCGGAAGGTGACGGACTGTCCCGGCCTGAGAGATTTCCGCAACGGCATGACGTGGAGGGGACGGCGCTGGTGGAACTACGAGGGCGGAAAAGCGCAGATCGAGTTTGTCGACGGGGAACTGCCGTGGGTGGCCGCGATCGGCGACGAAATACGCTACGCCGATAAGGCCGGCCCGCCGTACATGCTCAGTTACGAGACGACCGAGACGGAATTCGAGGCGTTCCTGATGGAGTACGTGCAACCGGAGGACGTCGCGAAGGCCTTCGGTATGAAACCCGCGCAGCTCCCGCGGCGGAAGGGAGTCGCCGGCAACCAGCCGTACCCGGCCGGGCCCTTCCGGCGGCAGTCGAAGTGGGTGTTCGTCGCCGCGGCGGCGGTCTGCGCGATCCTGGCGGCGTCCGCGTTTTTCAGCGGCAGGAAGATACAGACATACACCGTTCAGCCCGCGCAGTACAACAAGCGGTTCGTCGGCGAGAAGCCCTTCATGACCGAGCCGTTCACGGTGACGGCGAAGAATACCGTCTGCAAGGCAACCCTGCACGCCCCCGTCCGGAACTCGTGGATCTACCTCGGCGCGGCGGTGGTGAACGAGGACGATAAGGCGATCCTGGACTTCTCCTCGACCATTTCCTACTACAGCGGTTCCGACTGGAGCGAGGGCAGCACCAGCGACGCGGTGGTGTTCAAAATCGCCGAACCGGGGAAATACCGCCTGCTGCTGCTCGGGGAGGCCGGCAGCGGGTGGGGGGCCACGCAAAGGAGCAATACGGCGGGGAAACCGGTCACGATTACGATGTACCAGGGGGTCACGGTGGCGCGGTATTACATCATAGCGGCCGTCCTGCTGCTCATACCGGCGGTTATAGAATTCGCGCGGTACGCGTCGTTCGTCAAGAAACGCAAAGAGGCGTAGGGAGACATAACAGATGAGCAAAGGCATACCGATACTGGCGGTCATCCTGGCGGGGGTCGTTTTCACCGCCTTCCACGTCAGCAGCAAGGGCTACGGGGTACAGCAGCCGGTCAAGGAGCCCGTCAGCGTCAGCGTCCGGGAGGGTTCGGTGAACCGGACCGGGCGCCGCGGACGCTATTTCATGCCCGTGTTCATCGGCGGCGGACCGCGGCATGGAAAGTGATCCTCCCGCACGCGCCGCCGGCGACGCACTGCCGGTCGAGCGATCGGCGGAACTGCTCCTGCTGGGGGTGGTCTTCGTCCTGGCGATCTGCGGGCTGGTGTACGAACTGGCCGCCGGCACCGTCTCCAGCTACCTGCTCGGCGATTCCGTCACGCAGTTCTCGCTCGTCATCGGCCTCTACCTGACGGCGATGGGGGCCGGGTCGTTCTTCTCGAAGTATCTCCGCGGCAACCTCCTGTCCGCCCTGGCGTGGATCGAGCTTTCCGTCGGCATCGTCGGGGGGTTCCTGGGCCTGATCGCCATGGCCACCTACAGTTACACCGCGGCCTACCGGCCGGTGATGGTGGCCGTCATCGCCCTGATCGGGGTGCTCGTCGGACTGGAGATCCCCCTCCTGGTACGCATATTCCGCGGCTTCAATACCCTGCGGGTCACCCTCTCGCACGTCCTGTGCGCCGACTACCTCGGGGCCCTGGCGGCATCCCTGGCGTTTCCCTTTCTCCTGCTGCCGCACCTGACGCTCGTCCGGGCGTGCTTCGCGATGGGCATACTCAACGTGCTGGTCGCCGGCCTGCTGGTCTGGCGGTTTCGCCGACACCTGGGAAGGCACTTCCGGGCGCTGGCGGCCGCGGGCATTTTGGGCCTGGCGGCCCTCTCGGCCGGCGCGGTCTTCAGCACCCGCATGGTGCGTTTCCTGGAAAACCGCCTCTACCGCGACGAGATCGTCTACACCGAGGAGACGACCTACCAGCGGATGGTCATCACGCGGTGGCGCGACGACATCAGGCTCTACCTGGACGGCCACCTGCAGTTCAGCAGCGTCGACGAGTACCGCTACCACGAGGCACTGGTGCATCCGGCCATGGCGTCGGCGGAACGCCGCGCGGCGGTGCTGATCCTCGGCGGCGGCGACGGGTGCGCCGCCCGGGAGGCCCTCAAGTATCCCGACGTGGTGCGGGTTGACCTGGTGGATATCGATCCCGCGGTGACCGACCTCTTTTCGAAACAGCCCATGCTCCTGGCAATCAACGGCCGCGCGCTGCTTGATCCGACGGTTCGCGTCCACAACCGCGACGCCCTGAACTACCTGCGCGAGACCGCCCGCCGCTACGATGTCATCCTCATCGATCTGCCCGACCCGAGCACGGCGAACCTCGGCAAACTCTATTCCCAATCGTTCTACCGCCTCGTTGGGCGCCGTCTCGCCGCGGGGGGGGCGGTCGCCGTCCAGGCGACCAGCCCCTTCCGCTCGCGGGAGGCGTTCTGGTGCATCGCCGCGACGCTCGAGAAGGGAATCGGGGAGGCCGGCGCGGCGCGGCCGCTCCGCGTCCATCCCTACCACACCCACGTGCCGACGTTCGGGCAGTGGGGGTTCATGCTCGCCTGCACCCGGGCGGACCCGGGAAAAAGTATCGCGATCACGGTTGAAACACGGTATCTTACCGATGACATCCTGCCGGGGCTGTTCCGGTTTCCCGCCGACATGGACCGCGTGGAAACCCCGGTCAGCCGGCTGAACGACCCGGTGGTGTGCAGCCTGTACCGGCGCGGCTACCACAAGTACCTCGACTGAACAGGGAGTTGACCATGGCTGAAAACGACTACACGTGCGACGAGTGCGGCTTCGAGAATCACGCGGGTTGCGGGTTTTGCATCCAGTGCGGCAGGGACCTGTCCGGCGACGCGGCCGACGCCGCGGAGCCGGTTCCGAACGAGAGCCCGGCACTGCCGGAGGAGCGTACCGTCGCCCTCCTGCGAAAGATCGCCGCGGATTCGAACTTCGAGCACGAAGAGGTTGCGTCGGGATGGAAAGTGAAGATTCCCGTCGGCGCGGACCGCAGCCAGACGGTGTACGTGACCTTCAAGGGGCACGACGACGACGGAAACGATATCGTCGCGTTCTATTCCATCTGCGGCCCGGCCGATCCGACACACGCGATGGACCTGCTGCGGCTGAACAACAAGGTGACCGCCGGCGCGTTCGCGGTAAAGACCTTCCAGGGCAAGGACTATTTCGTCATGACCGAAAAACAGCTCGCCGCGACCGCGGACGCCGCGGCGCTGCGGCACTACCTGACGGATATTGCCGACTACGCCGACGATGTCGAAAAGCAGCTCAGCGCGGGCACAGACGTATTCTGAAACGAGGTGAACCATGAGCGACGGCGGTGACGTACGAGACAAGGCGCGGCAGGACCGGAACTGGTTCGAGCGGATACTGCACGCGATTCCCGGTTTCAAGGGATACCTCGAAAAGGAAGAGCGGCGGGAGACCGACAAGCTCCTGCGGGACCATCTCGCGGGGCGTATCGACCGCCTGCGGAGTAAGCTCGACCCGGTGATGCGGGACCTGACCGACCGCGGCGGCATGGACATGCTGGGCCTGGTCAACGAGGTCGACCGCGCGAAGAAGGCGATGGAGCGGGTGCGCGGTCGCATCCAGCACGCCTCCTACGGGTACGCGGGACTCTTCGACGCGGTGAAGGTCCGGGAACAGGAACTTGACCGGTTGTACGCCTTCGACGCCGGCCTCATCGAGACCGTCGAAACGCTCGAGAAAAAAGTCGGCGACCTCGCGGACCCCGCCAAACCGGCCGCGGAACTCACGGCCGCGACCGACGACCTGATACGGTTCTGCCGCGAACTCGACACCACGCTCGACGGGCGCGAGCAACTGCTGCAGAAACCCGCCCCGCACGACGAATCGACCGAACCGACCGAGGACAGGAGGTAATCGACCATGGCCATTCGAATGGAAGTCATCAAGTTTTTCGACGAATCGGGCAAGCAGTTGATCCACCGGGAGCCGCCGGAGGGGTCGGCGGACATCAAGATCGGTGCCCAGTTGATCGTGCAGGAAAACCAGGAAGGTATTTTCTTCCGCGACGGGAAGGCCTACGACACGTTCGGCCCCGGCCGGCACACGCTGACCACGCAGAACGTCCCGATTCTCACGAAGATACTCAGCATCCCCTGGACGGAGGTGCCGTTCCAGGCCCAGGTCTACTTCGTCGCCAAGAAGACGTTCATCGACCTGAAGTGGGGGACCAAGCAGCCCATCGTCTTCCGCGACAGCGAACTGGACATGGTGCGGCTCAGGAGCTTCGGGAAATTCTCCCTGCGAATCGAGGAGTCGTCGATCTTTTTGAACGAACTGGCCGGCACGCAGGGACTGTACACCACCGACATGATCGAGGATTACCTCCGCGACCTGATCGTGGCCCGCCTCAACGACGTGCTCGGCGAGAACCTCGACACGGTCCTGGACCTCGGCCGGGCCTACGACGAGCTGGCCGCGGCCCTCAAGGCGCGGGCGATGGAGGACTTCACCAAGTACGGTCTCGAACTCGTCGATCTCTACATCGGCGCGATCACCCCGCCGAAGGAGGTCCAGGCCATGATCGACGAGCGGTCGGGCATGGCCGCCCTCGGCAACCTCGACAAGTATATGAAACTGAAGGCGGCCCGGGCCATGCAGGACGCCGCCCAGGGCGGCGGCGCGGGCGGCGGCGCGGGCGGCGCCGCCTCCGCGGGCATGGGGCTCGGGATGGGCGCCGGTTTCGGGGCAACGATGGCGGGGATGCTCAGCCAGAGCATGCAGGGCGCGACGCAGCAGGGGGGCGGTGGCGCCGGCGGGGCGGCGGCTCCCGTTCCGGCGCCCGGGGGCGGACCGGCCGCCGGCGGTGGCGCCGCGGCGGCGGGGGCGGCCTGCCCGCAGTGCCGGGCACAGGTCCCCGCGGGCGCGAAGTTCTGCATGTCCTGCGGCTCGGCGATCGCCACGACGCTGTTCTGCCACAACTGCGGGGCAAAGGTCCCACAGGGCGCGAAGTTCTGCGGGAACTGCGGCGAGGCGCAGCTCGGCGGCGACACCAAACCCCCGGCGTGCCCGAAGTGCGGAAAGGACGTGCAGGACGGCGCGAAGTTCTGCCCGTCGTGCGGCGAGAAGATGTCGTGAAAGTGGCAGGGCGCGAGTGGTAGTGTTCTCTTGATTACACGGCGTTTGCGGTATTTTTCGGGCGAGGAGACCATTCAAAGAGGCCACATGCGAGGAGAACAGCAATGCGGACCGTTGGCATGCGGATCTCATCCCGCACCTGTCGATACGCGGTCGTGACCGTATTTTTTGCCTGCATGACAGCGCTGTCGGGCCTGGTCACGGCAGCGGAAACGGAAACGGCCAAACCGCCGATTACCAGCGGTTGCGAGATCAACTACCCCCCGTTTTGCATCGTCGACGATGAAGGGCGGGCCGGTGGGTTTTCCGTCGAACTGATGCGGGCCGCCCTGTCCGCCATGGACCGCGCGGTCACCTTTCGCACCGGTCCCTGGGCGGAGGTGCGTGGCTGGTTGAAACGAGGGGAGGTGCAGGCGCTGCCGCTGGTGGGCCGCACACCGGAGCGGGAATCGATCTTCGACTTCACCGTTCCTTACCTGTCCCTCCACGGAACCATCGTCGTGCGCACGGGAACGACCGGCATCCGGCATATCGGCGACCTGCGGGGCCGCCGGGTCGCCGTGATGAAGGGCGACAACGCCGAGGAATTCCTGCGGCGCGAAGACCGCGGCATCGCTATCCGCACCGCGCCCACCTTCAAGGAGGCCCTGCAGGAACTCTCCCGCGGGCGGCACGACGCCGTGGTCACCCAGCGCATCGTGGCGATCCGCCTCATACAGGAGACCGGCCTTGACAATCTTGAACTGATCAAGGGGCCCGTCGAGGGATTTCGCCAGGATTTCTGCTTTGCCGTGCAGGACGGCGACCGTGAGACGCTGGCCCTGCTCAACGAGGGCCTCGCCGTGGTCATGGCCGACGGTACCTACCGCCACCTCCACGCCAAGTGGTTTGCCGCACTCCAGTTGCCCGAACACCGCCGCATCGTGGTGGGGGGGGATCACAACTATCCGCCCTTTGAATTCCTGGACGAGAAGGGGCGTTCGGCGGGATACAACGTCGACCTGACGCGGGCGATCGCCCGCGAAACGGGTATGGATATAGAAATACGCCTTCAGCCCTGGGCGAAAATACGAAGGGCGCTTGCCGACGGCGAGATCGACGCCCTGCAGGGGATGTTCTACTCGACGCAGCGGGACCTGGTGTTCGACTTCACTCCGGCGCACACGGTGAATCACTGCGTCGCCGTCGTGCGGGCCGGGGAGGGCCCCGCCCCCGCGACGGTGGGGGCTCTCGCCGGGATGCGCATCGTCGTCCAGCGGGGCGACATCATGCACGATTTCGCGCGGGAACACGACCTCGATGAGCAGGTTACCGCCGTCGACTCACCGGAGGACGCACTGCGGGAGCTGGCCGCGGGAAAACACGACTGCGCGCTGGTGTCCCGCTTGACGGCCCTGTATTGCATCGAGAAGCACGGGTGGGACACGCTCGTCGTGGGCCGCGAGTCCCTGCTGTCACCCCGGTACTGCTACGCGGTGCCGAACAACCGGCAGGCGCTGCTGGCCCAGTTCAGCGAGGGCCTGCAGATGCTCAAGAAGAGCGGCGAGTACCGCCGTATCCGCGAAAAGTGGATGGGGGTCTACGAGGAAAAGCCGCTCTCGCTGACCGAGGCCCTGCGCTATTCCGCGATGGTTCTCGTGCCGCTGCTGGTAGTCTTCCTGGCCGTGCTGATCTGGCTGTGGACGCTCCGCCGGCAGGTGGCGAGCCGCACCGCGGCGCTGCGAAAAAGCGAGGAATTCCAGCGGGCCATGATCGCCTGCTCACCCGTGGCCCTGTACAGCATCGACACGGAAGGGACGGTGCTCGCGTGGAACGATTCGACGGAGCGGATGCTCGGGTGGACGGCCGACGAGGTGATCGGCGCGCCGCTTCCCATCGTGCCGGAAGACAGGCGGGAGGAATTTGCCGCGTTTCGCAGAAAGGTCATGGAGACCGGGGGCTTCACGGGCGCGGAATTTGTCCGGCGGAAGAAAGACGGCAGTCTCTTCGACGGCAGTCTCTCCGCCGGCCCCATCCACGACGAGGAGGGGAAGATTATCGGCATTATGGCTTCCATGGAGGATATCACCGCCCGCAAGGCAGCCGAGCGACGAATCGAACACCTGAACCGGGTATTGCTGGCGATACGCGACGTAAACCAACTGATCGTCCGCGAGCGGGACCCGGATAGATTGATTCGCGCAGCCTGCCGGATCCTGGTCGAACACCGCGGGTATGCCTCCGCCCTGATCGTACGGACAGACGAAAACAAGCGGCCGATGTCATGGGCGGAGGCGGGGCTCGCAGACGCCGCCGGTCCCCTCAGCGAGTCGTTGGAGCGGGGAGAACTCCCCCCGTGCTGTGCAAAGGCGCGCGACGCCGGGGGGAGTGTCGTGATCGGTGAGGATGAAAGCGCGTGTGGACGGTGCGCCGCCGCCCTCGCGTGCGGTAGTGATGCCCTGGCCGCCCCGCTGGTGCAGGAAGGTAAAGGCATGGGATACCTCGGCGTTCGGGTCGGTCATTGCAGGGGTGTTGATGCCGAGGAGCGAAACCTGGTAGAAGAGATGGCCGGCGATATCGCCTACGCCCTGCGGTCAATAAAGGTGGAAACCGCCGGCAAGGAATCCGAGGCGGCGCGGGCGGCGCTGGAAGACCAGTTGCGGCAGGCGCAGAAAATGGAGGCGGTCGGCCGTCTCGCCGGGGGCGTGGCGCACGATTACAACAACATGATCGGCGTCATTCTCGGATACGCGGAGATGGCCATGGGCAAAATGGCCCCGGCCGATCCGCTGTATAATTATCTGCATGAGATTCACCGCGCCGCCGGGCGGTCGGCCGATATCACCAACCAGCTCCTGGCCTTCGCCCGCAAACAGACAATAGCCCCGGTACTCCTCGATCTCAACACAACCGTGGAGGCCATGCTCAACATGCTCGGCCGCCTGATCGGCGAGGATGTCGCCCTTTCCTGGAAGCCCGGCCCCGGCTTGTGGACGGTAAAGGTCGATCCCGCCCAGATCGACCAGGTACTCGTCAACCTCTGCATCAACGCGCGGGACGCCATCGCCGGGGTCGGCAGGGTCACCATCGAGACCAACAACGTTACGGTGGACGAGTCGTATTGCAACGAACACGCGGAATGCCGGCCCGGCGAGTACGTGATGCTGGCCGTCAGCGACGACGGCTGCGGGATGGACGGGGACACCGTCGCCACTATCTTCGAACCTTTTTTCACCACGAAGGAGACGGAGCGGGGCACCGGCCTGGGACTGTCGACCGTCTACGGCATCGTCAAGCAAAACGGCGGCATCGTCAACGTGTACAGCGAGCCGGGCGCGGGGACGACGTTTAAGATCTACCTGCCCCGCCACGCGGGCGAAGCCGAAGAGACGATTCCCGAAAAGGAACCTGACACGCAGGCGGGGCGCGGTGAGACGCTGCTCCTGGTGGAAGACGAGCCCTCGATCATGCAGTTGGGCGTTCTCATGCTGGAGGAACTGGGATACCAGGTACTTGCGGCGGCCGCGCCGGGAGAGGCGATTACGGCGGCCGCGGAACACGCGGGAACGGTGGACCTGCTGGTTACCGACGTGATCATGCCCGAAATGAACGGACGGGAACTGGCCGAGCGGCTCCGGGAACGCTACCCGTCGCTTAAAACGCTGTACATGTCCGGGTACACAGCCAACGTGATTGCCCACCACGGCGTCCTCGATGAAGGGGTGCACTTTATCGAGAAGCCGTTCTCCGCGAAAGGGCTCGCTGCCAAGGTGCGGGAGGCCCTGGAAGAAGAATAGGCGACTCCCCGGTGTGGGATCCGGCGGCTCGAACGGCGCACGGCGATCTGTTATTCCCTCAACTTACCCAGAACTGCAGCCTGTCGCCGTACATCTTTTTCAGTTCCGCCTTAATGCGGCGGTGGTGTGGGGCGGCGAGGTAGGGGTCTTCCTCGACGATGGCGAAGGCGTCTTCCCGCGCCTCCCGCAGCAGGGAAAAATCCTCCGCGAGATCCGCGACCTTCAGTTCGGGCATGCCGTGCTGCCGGGTGCCGAAGAATTCCCCCGGTCCCCGCAGGCGCAGATCCTCCTCGGCGACACGGAAACCGTCGCGGGTTTCCTCGAGTACCTGAAGCCGCCTGCGGGCGATCGGGTTGCGGGGATCGGATACCAGGATGCAGTGCGACTCTTCGGCACCGCGCCCGACCCGCCCGCGGAGCTGGTGGAGCTGGGCGAGGCCGAAGCGCTCCGCGTGCATCACGACTATCACGTTGGCGGTCGATATATCGATGCCGACCTCGATGACCGATGACGCCGCCAGGACCCTGATGTCACCGGCGGCGAATGCCCGCATCGCCGCGTGCTTTTTTTCCGCCGGCATGCCCCCGTGGACCAGGCCGACGCCGAAACGGCCCAGCGGGCCGGCGGCGAGAGCGTCGCGGGCCTCGGTCGCCGACATCAGGCCGAGCTTGTCCGACGGAGACACCAGCGGGAAGACGAAAAAGGCCCGGCCGCCCTCGTCGAGCCGCTTTTCGACGAAATCCAGCACCTCGTCGGCCGCCGCGCCGTCGACGACGGACGTGTGGATGTCTCCCCGCCCGGGGGGCAGTTGGTCGATCGTCGAAACGTCGAGGTCCCCGAACACGGTCATGGCCAGCGTGCGGGGAATGGGAGTCGCCGTCATCACCAGGTAGTGGGGGGCGTACCCCTTGCCGTGGAGTTCGGTGCGCTGCGCGACGCCGAACTTGTGCTGCTCGTCGACCACCACCAGGGCGAGGCTGCTGAACTGCACGCCGGACGACAGCAGGGCGTGCGTGCCGACGACGATATCGGTGTCCCCCGACGAGATTCCCCCCAGCACCGCCTGTTTTCGGCCGGCGGGCAGGCCGCCGACGAGGAGGGCGATATCCACCCGGCTGACGGCGAGGTAGTCGCTGCACTTGGCGAAGTGTTGCCCGGCGAGGATCTCCGTGGGGGCCATGATGGCCGCCTGTCTGCCGGCGGCCACGGCCGCGAGGGCGGCGTACAGGGCGACGACCGTCTTGCCGGATCCGACGTCCCCCTGCAGCAGGCGGTTCATCGGGGTCGACCGGGCGATGTCGGCGGTTATCTCGCCGACGGCCCGGTCCTGCGCGGCCGTCAGGGCGAAGGGGAACCGCGCCCGTATGCGCCGGTCTACCTCCAAGCCGGTCTTCAGGGGATATGACTGGCCGGCACGCCTCACGCTCCGGGTCAGCGCCATGCCGACCTGGAGAACGAGGCATTCGTTGTAGGCCAGCCGGCGGCGGGCGCGCCGCCACTGCTCCCGGTCCTCGGGATGGTGCATTGCCTCCACGGCCGCGGGAAGATCCATCAGGTCCCGGGCGGCGAGGTAGGCCCGGTCGAACCATCGCTTCAGCAACCGCCGACATGACGGGAGAGCTTCGCGGACGATCTTCCCGATGATCCGGCTGGTCAGGCCGCAGCCCGCCGGGTACACGGGCACCATTTGGTCCCGATCGAGATCGGCCCCGGCATCCTTCTCGATTTCCTGGAACACCGGATTCACCATTTGCAGGTTGCCGTGGTAAGCGACGAGCTTGCCGCTGACCGCGATGACCAGGCCGGGCTTGATCCGGTTCTGCAGGTATCCCCCGTTAAACCACTTGACGGCCAGCGCACCGGACCCGTCCTCGATCTCGGCGGAAAAGTACGGCCGCCGTCCCCACCGCTGAAATGAGGCGGCGGTCACCGTTCCCGCGGCCGTCGCGTTTTCCTGTCCGTCTTCCAGCGTGCCTATCGGCTGGGCCCTGCGCCGCAGATCAAACCGGCGGGGATAGTAGGTCAGCAGGTCTTCGACGGTCTCGATACCGAGCCCGGCGAGCTGTTGTGCCCGGCGGGGGCCGACTCCCCGAATGAACCTGACCGGCGTGTCCAGTTGCAGGTCGGCCATCGACGCGCTACTCGGGGAGGGTGATGACCTGGCCGATCCTGAGGCTCTGGGGATTGAGCCCCGGGTTGCAGTCCGTGATCTCTTTCCACCGCTTGCCGCTGCCGAGGTGTTTTTTCGCGATACTCCAGAGCGTGTCCCCCTTTCTGATGGTGTATTGCTTCGCGCCCGACCCCGCGTCCTCCATGTCAGGCATCGGCAGCGACGGTTGCGGGTTCTTCCGCGGGCGCGCGACGGAAGCGGTTGTTCCGCCCGCCGATTCGTCGAGCGGCCGTATGCCCTTCAGTTTCGGCGGCGCTTTCCGGTCGGCTTCAACAGGCTCCGGTCCTGCGTCAGGCAAGGCGGCCTGTTCGGCTTCCACCTGTTTTTCGCCGTCATTGCAGCCCGACAGCACCACGGCCGCGAGAAAAACGAGGGACAGGTAGCGCATGGCAATCCTTTCCATAATCGAAGTACTCTCCGTACAGGCCTCTTATGGTATGCCGTGTATCAATATTGTCAAGCGGGGTGTGCGCATCTCCCGTTCTATGATATATAGTTGCAGTCCAATGGGTTGCCCGATCGTTACATTGACGACCGACTTCGGAAGCGCGGACCACTACGCGGCCGCCATGAAGGGTGTCATACTCGGCATCGCTCCCGCCGCCCGCATCGTCGATGTGACGCACGATATCCCGCCGCAGGACGTGCGGCGCTGTTCCTTCGTACTCGCCGGGGCCGCCCCGTGGTTTCCCCCCGGCACGGTTCACGTCGCGGTCGTTGATCCCGGGGTGGGCGGCAGCCGTGCCGCGCTCGCCGGGCGTTTCGGCGAACAGTTTTTCGTCTTTCCCGACAACGGCTTGATCACGGCAATCGCCGAACGGCAGCCGTGCGCGGCACTGGTCGCCCTGGAAACGGGCGGCGGGCGCACGGTTTCGCCCACGTTTCACGGGAGGGACATCTTCGCCCCGGCCGCCGCCCGGCTTGCCGCCGGCGCGGACCTCGATGACGTCGGCTCGCGCTGCGGGAACTTCGCAACACTCGAGACGATCCGTCCGCGTGCCGACGGAAACGCGCTGGTTGGTGAAATCATTTTGGTCGACCGGTTCGGCAACCTGGTGAGTTCTATCTCCCGGGCCGACGTGCTCGATCATTTTTCCGGGACGGCGGCACTGAAGGTGTCCTGCGGTGACCGGGCGGTCGGGGGAGTACGGGAAACGTATTGCGCGGCGGCGCCGGGAGAGCCGCTGGCGGTGTTCAACGCGGAAGATTTCCTGGAGATCGCGGTCAACTGCGGCAGCGCGGCCGACGTGCTGGGGCGGGGCGCAGGGACGAAAGTTACTGTCAGCAAAGGAAATACGGTGTGACTGTCGCGCGGAACGCAAGCTGGACCCGGCGGGACAATGCGGTCATATGGCACCCCTTCACGCCCATGCGCACGTGGCTGGACGATGATCGTACCGCGGGGCGGATCATAACCGACGCAGAGGGCTTCGAACTGATCGACGAGCACGGCGACCGGTATATCGACGGGTTTTCCAGCCTCTGGTGCAACCTGCACGGACACCGGGTGCCCGCGATCGACGAGGCGATCAGGGCACAACTCGAACGGGCCGCGCACACGACGCTCCTGGGGCACGGCTCTCCTCCCGCGATAGCACTGGCCGAACGACTGGTTGCCGTGACGCCCGCAGACCTGAAAAAGGTCTTCTACAGCGACAGCGGGGCCACGGCGATGGAGATCGCGCTGAAAATGGCATACCAGTTCCATGCGAACCGGGGCGAAAAGGGCCGCGACGGATTTATCGCCCTCGGCGAGGCGTACCACGGCGACACGATCGGCTCGGTGTCCCTGGGGGGAATAGGTACGTTTCACCGCATGTTCGGTCCGCTGCTGTTCGAAACGACGTTCGTGCCGACCCCGAATCCCTATCACAACCCCGACAGCGGCCAGGGCGGCGGCGCGGTCCTCGACGAGATCGACCGCCTCCTGGGCGAACACCCGCAACGGTACTGCGCGGTTGCGGTGGAGCCGCTGGTCCAGGGGGCGGCGGGCATGCTCACCCATCCGGCCGGCTTTCTGGCCGGCGTCAGGGAACTGACGAGAAAACACGGGGTCCTGATGATCGTGGACGAGGTCGCCACCGGCTTCTGCAGTACGGGCCGGCTGTTCGCCTGCGAGCACGAAGCGGTCTGCCCCGATATCATGGCCCTGGGGAAAAAGCTGACGGGGGGGTACCTTCCCGTTGCGGCCACCGTGGTGACCGACGAGGTTTTCGATGCCTTTTGCGGAGAGTCCGACGAGGGCAAGACGTTTTACCACGGCCATACCTTCACCGGCAACGCCCTGGGATGTGCCGCCGGTATCGCCAGCATCGATCTTATTGAAGCCGACCGCCTTCCGGATCGCCTTCCTGAAAAGGTGGACATGATTCGTTCGTCTCTGGACTCGCTGGCCGACCATCCGTACGTGGGAGATATCCGCCAGTGCGGCATGATGGCCGGCATCGAACTGGTTGCGGACCGGGAGACGGGCGCGCCGTTCGATCCGGCGGCGCGGATAGGGGCTGCGGTCTGCTTTTCTGCCCGTGAAAAGGGAATCATCATACGTCCCCTCGGAGACGTCGTGATACTGATGCCCGCGCCGGCAATGGATACCGGGACGCTCCGCCGTCTCCTCGACGGTATCCTGGAGGCTCTCCGTGAGTATCCCTTTGAATAACGATACCGTCGATCTTTCGGCGTACCCGACACTGCCGCGACTGAAGGGCGTGTTCGTCACCGGCACCGACACCGGGGTCGGCAAGACGGTTATCGCGGGAGCCATCGCCATGATTCTCAAGGAGCGCGGGATCGCGATCGATGTGTTCAAACCGGCGGCGACCGGCTGCACCCGGACACCCGGGGGGCTGATCAGCGAGGACGGGGCATTTCTGGCCGCCTGTGCCGACTCCCGGCGGCGTCTGTCGTGCATAACGCCTCTCAGGTTTTGCCGCGCCCTGGCCCCGAACGTGGCCGCCTCCCTGGAGGGAGCGGCGGTTGATCTCGATCTGATCTTCGAAGAATACACGCGGATGGCGGAGACCGCCGATACGGTCGTGGTCGAGGGGGTCGGCGGCATCATGTGCCCCCTCTCGGCTGAGTTCAAGGTCATTCACTTCGCCGCGATGACCGGCCTCCCCCTGGTGATCGTCGCGCCCCCCGGGCTGGGGATGATCAACCATACGCTGCTGACGATCCATGCGGCGCGATCGGCGGGTATCGACATTGCCGGCATCATTATCAACCGGTATGTCGGTGAACTTGATGTCGACGGCCGGGGGCTGCATGCCAGGGACGACGACGAAATAGCGCGGATGACGAACCCGAAACAGGTCTCCCTCCTGGGACGCACCCCGGTTCTCTGCATCGTGATGGAAGATGCGGACACGAGCGTATCGGACGTCAGACTCGGCCGGGAGGTGATCAACGCCGTGCGCGGCGTCGACTGGATGAGCATAATCCGGCGCACGTAAACGAGTGTACACTACCATGCGCCGTTCGATTCCTGTATCGTGTGAACGGCATGACACCGATGATGACAGAATCCGAAATACGGTCGCTGGACACGCTCATCGCCATGGCCCGGGACGAGGACCGCGGGAGCGGGGATGTCTCGGCGCAGTTGCTTCCCGTTCGGGCGGCGGCCCGGGGAAACTTCGTCGCCCGGGAGGAACTGGTGTTCTGCGGCGGCCCGGTCCTGGAACGCGTTCCCCCGGCGTACGGCGCGGACATGGAGGTCGCCGTGCTGAAAGAGGACGGAGAGCGTGCCCGCCGCGGCGAGGTCCTCGCGACATGGGAGGGACCGGTGAGGGTGCTGACGACCGCGGAGCGGGTTGCCCTGAATTTCCTTCAGCATCTCAGCGGCGTGGCCACGCTGACCAGGCGGTACGTCGACCGCATCGCCGACACCGGCGCAGAGATTCTCGATACGCGCAAAACAACCCCCGGCTGGCGCGACCTCGAGAAATACGCGGTACGGGCCGGCGGCGGGAAAAACCACCGCCGGGGGCTTTACGATGCGGCGATGATCAAGGACAACCACCTCGCCTGCCTTGCGGCCGGGACAGCGGAACAGTTCTTCGACACGGTCTTGCCTGGCATACGCGGCATACGGGAGCGTCTTGGCTCCGAGGGCCAAATCATCCTTGAAATCGACTCGCTTGAGCAGTTGGAAACCGCGGTCGATCTGCCGGTGGATATCATCCTGCTGGACAATATGCCCCCCGACATGCTGCGCAGCGCGGTCGCAGTCCGCCACGCGGCAGGAAGAGATGCCGCGGTGCTGCTGGAGGCCAGCGGTTGTATCTCGCTTGACACCGTCGCGGCGGTTGCGGCGGCGGGGGTGGATAGAATTTCCGTCGGGGCGATAACGCACTCCGCCCCGGCGGCGGATATCGGGATGGATATCGATATCGTCGAGGCGGATTGAGTAACATCCTCGCCGGTGCCGCGTATTGAACCCGTGCTGATTGCCGCGAAGGCGCAGCTGAAAGTAAAGGTGCCCGTGGGCACGGATGAGCAGACATTATCGTCGGCAGATATAGAAAACGGGCTGAACACGCGACGGCTCGGCAGGAGTGTCCTGTGTTTCGATACGGTCGACTCGACCAACGACATCGCCTGGGATTCGGCGCGAAGCGGCAACCCGGACGGCCTCGTGGTCACCGCTGAACATCAGACGGCCGGGCGGGGCCGGTTCGGCAGAACCTGGCATTCGCGGCGGGGAGAAGGGCTCCTGTTCAGTATTTTTATCGGCGAAGCCGTGGGCGATACGCTGCCGTCGGACGCGCTGGTTCTGGCCGCCGGGGTTTCGGTTGCCGACGCGGTCGATGCGCTTCTCGGCGTCGAGCTTGAACTGAAGTGGCCGAACGACCTGCTGGCGGACGGGCGGAAAGCGGGTGGCATTCTGGCCGAAAGAAAGTCCGGCATCGCGGGAATTGTCGTCGGCGCGGGAATGAACGTCAACGGCGTTCCCGCCGTGGAAGATACCGCGTTTCCACCCGTTTCTCTCCGCGCTCTTTCGGGAACCGACGTCAGCCGGGCTGCACTGTTGAAAACCATTCTTCGGGAACTGGACGGGTGGGTCACGCGGCTGCCCGGAGACGGCGAGGCCCTCCACCGGGCATGGCTGAATCGCTGCGGGATGATACACCAACGGGTTATCGTGAACTGCCGCGGCGCGCAATACACGGGTCGAATGATAGACGTGGATCCGTTTGAGGGACTCGACCTGGTCGACGATACCGGCACCCGGGTCCACTTGCCCGCGATGTGGTCCACGATAACCGGCATTCCCGATCGCGGGATGTCCACGTAACCCTGGCGGAGCACTACTATGAGACCGGTTGTCAGCGACAGGATGGCGGTAATCGTGATCGTCTCCGCATTTCTCAGTTGGCTCTTCTGTATCACCATTATCTGGGGTTCGGCATTCGAGGTATCGGGCGCGTTCACTCTGCGGGTCATCGTGGTTGAGGCGGCCGCCGCCTGGATGGTCCTCGCGCTGAGAAAGCGGTTGCTTGCCGGTGCCCTTTCGGCGATCAGGGGGTTGCGACTGACGGCAGCCGTCCCGCTGAAACCGATACTGTCGGGCGCGGTGGGTTTCACCCGGGAGGACAATCACAAGCGCATGCAGGTACTCGCGGCAGCGGTATTGGCCGGCGTCGGGCTGTTCATGCTGTCCACGTTGTGGATTGTCGCGGCGACCGCCCTTTTCACGTTCACCGCGGATATCTTTCTGTTCGGCGATACCTGGTGGTGGCTTCTTGAGACCGTCCTCCTGTTCGCGGGGCTCATTCCCGCCGCGGGAGGACTCGTGGCGGTATTGTTTGCAACAACGGTGGTCAGGGAATCGGGAGGAAGGGATATTTACGGTGCGAGCTGCCGCGACTGGCTGTGGGCCTTTTCAGTGGCCTTCGGCGGGTTCTCGCTGGTCTGGTGGTTCGGCATCAACATGTTCCTGTTTATCACCGCCCTCGGGTGCCTGCTGCTGTTCGGTGCCTTTACCGTCGTGCTCCGGGGCGAACTGTCCACGCACCCCCGGCGACGCATGTATTCGGTCGAATCGGTGCCGCCGGCCATGGGGCGCCGGATCGCCCTGACCTACGCGGTCATGGCGATCATCGTGCTGTGGCAGCTCAGGCTGCTGTCCGATATATACGGGCTCGACATGTCACGGCGAATGATATGGGCGTTCCTGGTCGTGGGGATCTTGAGCTATTTCGTCGACCGCACCGACCGGAAATCACGCCCGCCGGGACCGCTTCAAATTGTCGGTGCGAAAATCGGCGTCGCCGCGACCGCCGGCGTCCAGGTCATTGAGATTCTCCTGTGCAGCCATCTCGATGCCGGCGCCACATTTGTCACGATAATGGCGATCCTGTGCCAGGTCCCGATGGCGGCTTTCGGCGCGACGATCATTTGCGGCCAGAGAAAGGTCTTCGCCTACGGCAACGGGACGGCAGGGGAATATATCTCGCTTGCCGCCGGGGGGCTGTTCGGCGGAACGCTGTTCTACTGGGCGGCAGGAGGGCTCGGTGGATTCTGGTTGATACTGATGTGTTTTTTGGGCGCCCTGATCATTGCCGGGGCACTGCGCGGCGCGGACCTGTCCCGGCTGCAACCGTCGCGGATACGGTGGCTTGCGCCGGCAATTACGGTGTCGGTGGCATTGATCGCGGCGTTTGTCGCGGTGTTGCCGGTATCGAACGCGAATCCCGGAAGCGACATCCACTGCGGGCTCTGGCTGACCGCGGCGTATCGTGATGCGCCGGACGACACGCAATACCGCGAATTCATCTTGCCCGAAAAGGAAGGGAGGCGTTCGGATACCATTACCCGGTGCCTTCGGGGAATCATGGTTCGCAGAAGGGGGAAATGGTGGATCGCGGCGGGGGCCTGCGACGATGTTCCCGATCCCGCGAGCATTCCGCCGCGGGTCTACGGTGTCGGCTCCTCCCCGGACCCGCCCGCGGCGGATCGGGATATCAGCTACCATCCGCCCCTTTCCGTTTCACACCCGGATTATTTTCGGTACACAAAGCTGAATTCCCTGGCGGGAATGTGGAGAGACTACTACGACGTCGTCTTTATCGCGCCCGTACCCGCCGACCATCCGCACGCGTGGCGTTGCTACAACAGCAGGGTACTCAAGAGATGCGCCAGCATGCGGTACAGCAATGAGGGTCTCAGCGGGCTGGTCCTCCTGAGGACGCAGGTAGGAAACAGAAACGTGCGAAATCTGCTGAGGGTCGCGCAAACCTATCGAAAAACCCTGCGGTCCGGCTGGGCGCTGGTCTCCACCCGGCGGGACATCGGCGTGGATATGCTGCTGATGGGGCCCGCGGTAGCCGTTGACGGAAACTGGGGACAGGATGACCTGGTGGGCTACGTATACAGCCGGGTTAAAAACCGTCCCGACCATTTCCTCGTGCCCCTCAACAAGTTGTGGACAGATATCACGAATGAAAACGAAATTCGCCAGGTGGTCATTCATTCGCCTCCCCCCGATCGACTGGCCGGAACGCCGAGCATAGACGGACTGCGGAATTATCTCCAGCCGGTCCAGGGACAACTCGGCACTACGCTCGACGGGAGACTCAGAGAGTACCTCCGGCGCAACCCGAAAGAAGCCGAGAACCTGTTCGGCAGGGGAGCGGCCGAAGACTAGCCTGAATTCGTGTTGCGTATCAGTGCGTCAGCAGGTAGGAGATGATATTGACACCCAGCCGCAGCGCGTCCCTGTCGGCGTACCCCCGGTTATACGCGAAACCGAGATGTTCCCAGCCGCACGACAGCCCTTCTGCCGAATAGATCACCGCCAGTTGTCCGTCGATCGTGATGCCCTCGATCTGCGGGGTATTGCACTTGGGCCTCTTTTCCTTGAACAGTTCGGTATAGTCGACCCGTTCTATACGGTACGGCATGGCGTAGAGGGGGGATTTCAGATCGATCTTCGCGAGTTTTTTTCCGGGCAGCGCCTTTTTGATCTCGCGGCGAAACGCGACATCGAACGCCTTTCTGCCCGCCGCGGCGTCGGCTACGAGGACACCGCCGCTGGCAAGATATTTCTTGAGTCTCCCGATTTCCTGGTCCGTCAACGTGAAATCATGAAGCCCCGTCATGTAGAGGACGGGGTGTTCAAACACCGCGGTATCGGTCAGCTTGACCACGTTGCGTTTGAACTGAACATTCAGCGTCGTTTCGTTCTGGATGTATTTCATCAGGTTCGGCAGGGCATGTGGCGTCGGATCCCAGTCTCCACGGTGAACGACCTGCGCGAGCACGAGCTGGTCACGGGCGGAGGCATCGGTCTCGGGGTAGATTTTTTCATGCCCCCACGTGCGTGCATAGCTCAGGTTCGCCAGAACCGTGGTCACGATATTGGTTCCCAGCGCCAGTCCGTCCTGCCGGTGGTAGAGACGACCGCCGGGAATCGGGTTTTTCTGGATGTCCCAACTGCAGTTCAAATCGATCTCCGAAATAATCACCGCCGGCCGGCAGCCGAGGTACATCGCCTTCAGCAGGGGGGGCACGGAGACGATCTTTTTCTCCCCGTCCCTGATCCGCATCTTCTCTATGTCGTAACAGGCGTGAAAAAGCGGCGAATCGGAATCGATCATAACCAGGTTGCGCTTCGGAAAAATGCGCTGAACCTGCTGCTGGGCCGAGTCGTAGAACTCGCTTCGTCCGCACTGGGCGTGCAGGACGAGGGTTCCGCCGTCATACAGGTAGCGCTGGAGTTTGGCGAGCGTTTCGTCCTTGATTTCCGGCAGCGGCGTCCACCCGGTGATATACAGTATCGGCAGTTCGGTGGGGTCCCAGGAGAACTTCTCGAGCGTACTCGACATGTACCGGTAATCGATGTGGAGCTTGTTCTTGACGTGATGAATGAGCGGCTCGATGTCGACCGGGGTGGTCGGGAACACCTTCACCCGCACCCGTTCGCCGTCGACCATTTTGAAACTGGTCTGCGCGAAGCCGATAAGTCCGACGAGGGCGGGGGGTGAGGGCTGCCGTTTCCGTTCGCTCCTCCTCAAGGGGGTCGCCGGAAGGGGCAGGGGAGGCAGGCTTTCGCCGGCGCTGCGGCGGTGGCGCTTCGCCCGGGGAGGTGCTACCTTCGGATTTTCAAAACGATCTGCGGATATCTCCGGGGCGAGCGCAGCAATTGTTACTGCAATGACCGAAAGCATGCCGAATATTCCCGCCAACCGCTGTCTGCCGTATGTCATGATTAAGCCCTTATTTAAAATAGTAGTTAGATACCACAATGATATGGCTGCAAACGTTCAGCGCAGCACTCTATAGTAACTTTAACGCGACGGGGCGGCCTTTATTCCCGAAAAATGAGGTTTTTATACGGTTTTCTCGTTACTGACGTTCAGGAGATCAACCGGCGTTTGTTTCCATTTCTTCTGCACGTTCCTCGGCGAGCATTTCCTGGATTTCACCTATCCTCTGCAGCGAATATCTCGTGTTGCTCCTGAACGGTCGTTCGTACTTGACGGCGTCACGGTAGTACTTCAGAGCCTTCTGCTTCATGTTGAGGTTGAAATCCAACTGGACGGCCGTCTGAAAGCGCACCGGAAGGGGAATTGTGGGATCCCACTGCAGCGCCCGCTCGTACCACTTGACGGCGAGGTAGTGCTCCCGGAAGTACTCCTTGTAAATTTCGCCGATGTAGAATGCGGCATGCGCTATGCGAGTGCTTTTGGGGTAATTCCGCACCAGCCGCTTGAGAAGCACCAGCGCCTTCCGTTCTTTTTCGTAGTCGGCGGCCGCCGGCACTTTCCTGCCTTTACGATGGAGTTCGAGCGCCTGGAGATACAATTCATTGGCCTCGGGAATCACCTCCATCGGTCGCAGATTTTCCGGGGGCACTTCCGCCGAGAGCAGGTACATGTACGTTTCTTCCGGGTGAAACCGCCGCAGAATATTCTGAATAACGTATGCCCGGTGCTCGTCTTCCCGGCTTTCCAGCATGGATGCAAGGCGGTCCAGCGAATCGAGGTAGTCGTTTCTGGAAGATATGACGATCTCGACGATCTCATCCTCTTCGAGATCAGCCGACGGCACCGGCGATTCTGCGGATACCTCGCCAATGCCCTCCCAGTCGACGTTGTGGGCACGATCAAGGTTCTTGCGCTCCTTCTCCGCCCATTCCCGGCGCTGGTAGTCGCCTTTTGCATCGTAAAAGGCTTTAAGCTGCACCAGCGATTGCCGGTACTGAATATAATCCCGCTGGAAACCGGTCACCGCCTGCACCTCTGCCGGGTCTTCGGTGTTAACTTCAAAATCATCTTCCACGGGATTGTACCACCGGTCACCGAGGGTCCATGGGCGGTCGTTGCACCCGATGAAGATAGGGCACAGCACCAGAACAGAAATAAACGGTTTTCGTATATTCAGGCGAGACATAACTGTTTCTCCTTCATCGTCGTTCCCATCCCTCGCGGAACATTCCTATTATCAAGCCGAAACGGACGGTATTCAAGATTGCGTATTAAAAATAGAATACCCTTCGCCGGCGTTTCAATTATGTTCTCTCCCGGCCATCGGGTGTGCATCCGAATACACCTTCTGCAACCGGGATGTCGTCAGGTGCGTGTATATCTGCGTCGTGGAAAGATTTTCGTGTCCGAGCATTTCCTGAACGCTTCTGAGGTCGGCGCCCGCATTGAGCATGTGCGTCGCAAAACTGTGCCGCAGCGCGTGGGGGCTGATATCCGCGGTGATGCCGGCCCTTTTCAGGTAATTATCCATTTTGCGGCGGACCGATCGGTCGGTGATCCGCGTGCCGCTCCGGTTAATAAACAGGGGACCGTGCTTGCGCCTGCCCATGCATTCGGCATTCATGCTTATGTATTCCCTGATGGCCTTGACGGCGTAACTTCCCAACGGTACCATTCTTTCCTTTTTGCCCTTGCCGCGAATCCTGGCCGTACCGCGTGCCGAATCCACATCCTCTATATTCATCCCCACGGCTTCGCTGACACGAAGTCCGCTGGAATAAATCGTCTCCATGATGGCCTTGTCCCTGGCGCCGAGCCAGGTGTCGGTGTCAGGCGCTTCCAGCAATTGGTTAACCTGCTCCGTGTCGAGATATTTCGGCAGTCGCTTTTCCAGTCGCGGGGTTCTGACCGAGCTGACGGGCGACAGTTCCAGGATGCCCCGTCTGACGAAAAAGTTGTACAGGCTCCTCAGCGATGCAAGTTTTCTGGCGGTCGTTGATTTCGAATAGTCGAGGCGGCTCAGCGCCGCAAGGTAGGAACGGACGTCTGCCGGCTTGATTTCCAGCAGCCGGCGACCAAGCTTGTCGGACGGGGGGGAGCTCAGGGGTATCTCGACGGCCGAACGGGGGGCTCGCAGTTCTTGCGGATCGATATCGCCGGAATCGGCTGAATCCTTGAGGACCAGGAACCAACAGAACTGTCGTATGTCGGTCCGGTAGGATCGCAGAGTGTGGCTGGAATAATTTCTTTCTTTTTCGAGATGTTCGAAAAAAGCTTTTACGGTTTTTGAAACTGTCATATTTCAACCGGTCGTCTGTGTTCTCACGATGAGACCCCGGCGGCCTGCAGGCAAAGCTCGGCCGCATCCGTCCAGCTTAAACCGCTTTCGGTGTCATCCGCGGTGTACATGATTTGCTCGATAACATCGTCCTCGCTGCCGGAACTGTAGCGAAATATGTACACGTGGTCTTCCGTGGTTTTACAGAGAGTCTTCATAACCGATTTCACCTTCCGTGGCTTTACCAGGTTTTCACCGCACCGTGAGATTACCTATGACTTTATCGGACCTTGCCCGGATATCACTGAAGAATAAGTTGCATCGCTCCATAACCCTCAACCAAACGCCTGTGCCGCAACCGCAAAGGAGTGCTGTCAGACAACTTGATTTATGATATACTTTTCGCCCGTCGCACCGGTCGGGATCAAGGCCGTTTCAGCGGCGCGAAAACGTTATGGACGCAGACAAGGAAAAACAACAGGAAGACGATGCCGCGGAACCGTCCGGCGATACGGATGCCCGCGCATCCGGCAATCATGCCGGGGATCCCGAGGCGGGTGTAACCGATGTGCCTGAAGAGGTTGAGGACGACCGCAATCCTTCGGGCCCGACCGAACCCGACAGTGACGAGACTGAAACGGCATCGCAGGGCGGGGATGACAGCGAGTCAGACCACGAGGAGGAGGACAAAGAGGAGGACGGCGGCCCCTCGATGACGCTCTGGGAACACCTCGACGAACTCAGGTCCCGCATCTTCTATTCCATCGTCGGACTCCTCGTGTGCATGGTCGCGACGTGCATTATATGCAAGCCGGTGATCATGCCGATACTGACCACCCCGTACAGCCGATCGATGTTCAGGATCGCCGTCAGCAACAACGTGGATCTTTTCGAGGAGCGGATCGAGAACACCGGACGTTCCGATACGGTTGTCGACGAGGCAACCGAACTGTTCGAACAGGCGGTGCGCGGCGGCGGAAGCGAAGATGAGGCCGAGAACGCGGTTGAGTTATACAAGGCACTGGCCGGCACCCACGGCGAACGGATCGACATCGCGAAAACCGGACGGCTGTATGCGGCAGTTCTCGAAACCCTCAAAGCAGGAAAGCCCGAGAAGGGCGAAGACCGGGAACACCATGCGGAGATGCTCGACGGCGCGGTCCGTCTCTACCGGTTGCTGGCGGCCCCGGGCAGCGAAGAAGAAGCGGTGGAGAACGCGACGGTATTTTTTCGCAAAAAGCTCGCAGGACACGATACGAAGGAAATCCGCCGGGCGATCAATCGTTTTCGCGATGCGGTGGCACGGAATACCGGAACGGAAAAACGGCTTCGCGACCGGCTGACGGACCTGCTGTTCAATCTTCCCGGAAAGAGCCGCGCGGACATTGCGGCGGGTGTCGATAAAATCATTGCCGTACTGCTCGACATGAAAAACCATACCGCCGAGCAGCCGGACGTGAGCCTGCTCAGCGCCCTGATGAAAACGGGGAGCAGCCCCGAAGCGGCAACCGTGAACAGGATACGGCTCTATCACCTCCTCGTTAAGACCGCGGACGGCAGGGACGAAATTCCCGGCGACATGGAGATGTGCCGGGACTTGTTTTCCAAGACGGCTGAAGACCTGGGAAAAATAGATACGAATCAACAGATCATCGGCACCAGCCCGCTCGAGGGGTTCCTGATGTTTATGAAGATGTCCCTCGTGGCCGGCCTGGTCCTCGGTGCCCCCTGGATTTCCTGGCAAATATGGCAATTCGTGGGCGTGGGACTCTACAATCGCGAACGGGCGATTATAAGGAAGGCGTTTCCTTTCTCCGCCGGCATGTTCATCGCCGGCGCCCTGTTCTATCTCTTCGTTGTCGGCGAGGAGATGATGTATTTTCTCTTCAGCTTCAACGAATGGTTCGGGGTAAAGACCCTCCTGAAACTCAACGAGTATATCGGCCTGGTATTGATGCTGATGCTGATCTTCGGCATCAGCTTCCAGTTGCCGATCGTCATGGCGATTCTCGGGCGCGTGGGAATCGTATCGAGCAGGGGACTCGCCCATTATCGCAGATACGTTGTCGTCGGACTCTTTGTGTTCGCGGCTTTTGCAACCTCGCCCAGTCCCGTCGACCAGGTGCTCCTGGCCCTGCCGATGTGGGTGCTGTTCGAACTGGGCATCTTCCTGGTCAAGATCCAGGAACGGCGGCGGGCCGAACAGGAGGAGGAAGAAGAGGAAGAAGAAACTCTCGACGAGATACTGGCCGAATTCGACGAAGAACCCGAAGAATCGCCCGCACCCGAAACGGCGAAATCGTCGAAACCGGCCGAACCCGACCTCCGGGACCCGGACTACGAAGACCCCTGGCCCGATTACGATTACTACGACGATTACATGTATGATTACGAAGAGGACACGGAAGACGAGTACGGCCTCTGGGGACGGGGTGACGGCGATCGCTTTTACTCGGAGGACCGGGGCATATGGGCAGACAGCGGCGATATCTGGACCAATCCGCTCATCGAAGACGCGGAACCCGATGACGAAGACGAGGGCAGCGGTTAACGGGTCGCGGACGCTGCCCGGCCGCTATTCCTTGTTCTTGTCGAAAACGTCCTCGGGAGAACGGGGCCCGTCGTTGCTGCCGTTGTTTTCCGACGTGTCAACTTTTTTTGTCTTGGTGGCACCCTGCTGCTGGTGATAATCTTCGTTTTCCGACTCTTCGATGGCCTCGTTGATATGTCCCTTTACATCATCCATTTCACGACGAAAGGTTTTCAGTCCCTTGGCGACACCCTTGGCGAGTTCCGGCAGCTTTTTCCCGCCGAACAGGAGCAGAATCACCACCATGATTATCACGATTTCGGGCCAGCCGAGCATAAAAGCAAGTATATCCATTTAGATTGTCCTTCTCATTTTCATAGTGAACACACAGGCAAACAAATCGGTTGCACAGCACCGATTACTGCAACAATTCCAGTATAACACCTCCCGAGATATCGTAGTACCCGATTTGTGGAGAAAAACGCTCATTCGACGGTGCGCGGAACTGCGGCCAGTACTTCCTCGGCAACGCGATCTCCCGAGAACCCCTCGGCCTGCCCCTCGAAGTTCATGATCACCCGGTGGCGGATGCATGCCGGCAGGACCGTGCGGACGTCTGCGAAAGAGACATTCGGCCGGCCGTCGGCCAGTGCAAACACCTTCGCCGCCATCATCACCGCCTGTCCGCCGCGCGGGCTCGCGCCGAAGCGAACGAATGTTCGCACGCATTCGGGGGCCGATTCCCCCCCGGGATGCGTGGCGATAATCAGCCGGGCAATGTAATCGGTAACATGCGCCGGCGCCGGAACCCGTTTAACCGTCTCTTTCATTGCGCGGATTCTCGCTGCGTCCGCTACCGGTGCGACCGGGGGCTCGTGCTCGCCGGTGGTGCGATTGAGGATTTCCACGAGATCGTCGACGAGCGGGGTTGCCACCGCTATCTTCAGCAGAAAACGATCCAACTGTGCCTCGGGAAGGGGATAGGTTCCTTCCATTTCGATGGGATTCTGTGTCGCGAGGATCAGCAGGGGGGCCGGAAGATCGTAGGTGTGCCCCGACATCGTCACCGTACCTTCCTGCATGGCCTCGAGAACCGCGGACTGGGTTTTGGGGGTCGCCCGGTTGATTTCATCCGCGAGCACCAGGTTGGCGAAGATCGGGCCCTTCCTGAAACGGAACTGTCTCTCGCCGTCATCGGCAATATCTATAATGTCGGTTCCGGTGATATCCGCGGGCATCAGGTCGGGGGTAAACTGTATCCTGCTGAAGTCGAGGTTCAGTGCCGCCGAGAGCGTGCGGACCAGCAGGGTCTTTCCGGTCCCCGGAACGCCCTCAAGCAATCCGTGTCCGCCGGCGAGCAGGCAGGCGAGTACCTGTTCAGTAACATCGTCGAGCCCGACAATGAC
The DNA here is from genome assembly GCA_964557575.1 of uncultured Planctomycetaceae bacterium. Lineage (GTDB taxonomy): Bacteria > Planctomycetota > Phycisphaerae > SM23-33 > SM23-33 > CAZLBC01. The sequence continues at coordinate 90,714 of CAZLBC010000004.1, read as the reverse complement.
GTTGGACACCTCGTTGCGTATTGCCTGCCAGTCCCGGCGAAAAGACGCTATTTCCTCGCCGAAATCGGGCTGCGCATCATTTTTTCGGGGGGTGTCGTTCATGGCCGTTATCAGGATACCACCTTGTCAGCTCGGCTGCAATCCGAGAATCGCTGCGGCGTTGGCATTCAGCAGCCGTTCGAACTCGGGCAGCGGCGTGTGCCTCAACCCCGCCAGCCTGCGGTATACGTGCACCACGTTGGCCGGTTCATTTACCCGTATCTTCCTGACGGGTTCCGGTGACAGGTAGGGTGCGTCCGTCTCCGCCAGTATTCGGTCGTCCGGTACGAGGGCCGCTGTTTCCCTTATTTCCGACGCCTTTTTAAAGGTCACAATGCCGCTGAAGCTGATCGAAGCGCCGGCGTCCAGGATCTTCGTTCCCTGGGCGGGCCCCCCGGTGAACGAATGAAACAGCACGTGGGCCATGTCGATGCCGCTTTCCCGCAAAACGGCCATCGTGTCGTCGAAGGCCTCGCGGGTATGAATAACAACCCGGGCATCTTGTTGCCTGGCACGCTGGAGCTGTTCGGCAAATACCTGCTGCTGCCGCTGGCGCGGCGAGAAATCGTAGTGGTAATCAAGCCCGATTTCTCCGATTGCCAGGCAGCGAGGATCACCGGCAATGGAGACTATCTTCCGGTAATCGGCCTCCGCGGCACCGGCGGCCTCATGGGGATGAATCCCCGCCGTGAAGTATATGCACCCATAGTACGATGAGAGTGCGGCGGCCGCTTCCGCATCGGCGGCGTTTGCCGTTGCGCATATCATCGCGGTAACGCCGGCCCGTCCGGCGCGATCGATGACGCCGTCAAGATTGCCGGCAAAGCGTCCGTCGGTCAGGTGACAGTGCGTGTCTATCATTGTTATTTACGGATGGTGCAGTCGATGGTCCGACTGCTACAGGGTAAAGCGGAAGTCGTCGACCAGCGCGCCGGGCATCGTCATGCTGTCTGTCTTGCGGCACAGGTAGGTGTCGGTCGAGGGAATGAATTCCCGGTGCGCGGTCAGGCCCCGCAGGTTACGGCCGAGCACCCGGTAGGCGGTTTCGTCGAAGCGCATGACATTAACCGGCGCCCGTATCTCGCCGCGTTCAACGTGAAACACGTCGAACCGGGTCATGCCGGTAATCCGGCAGGCGGGCACGTCGGAGAAATTCAGATACCAGAGCCGGCCGATGTATATCCCCGTATCCAGCCGTTTCAGCAACTCGTCATCCGGTATGTCCCCGGCCGCCAGTTCCAGCGCCGCGGGCATCTCGTTGTCGGCGTTCGGGGTTTCCCCGTATTCGGCCGCCGAACGCGACGATACAAGATTGTCGGCAAGCACCCCGTCGGATACCAGTTGAATGCTGTCCGGGACGATGAACCCCTTGGCGGTGAAGTCCGCGCCGAGTCCCCCCGCGTTGTTTTCATCGACAGTGACGGCCGGAGAAAGCTCCTGCTGTCCTTCCAGCATTTTCAGGAGGCACGTGTTTTTCGTACGGCATTCCTTCAACCCGAATCCCGTCGAGATCATGCCGGCGATCTCGGCGAGGGCATGGGGGGAAAGAAACACCCGGTATTCTCCCGGTTCGAGCTGAACGGGAGGACGCCGAAGCACGCCGAGTTTCTCGCCGGCCGCTTCCACCTTCGACACGAATCCGGCGGTATCCCATTCCACCCCGCCGCAGGCCGTTTTCACCGCCGTATCCCCATCCGCGTAGAGACACCACTCCATGTTGAAGCTGTAGGAAACAAACCAGTTTCTCTGACCGAAGGAATTGGCGAATCCGGCATAGACCGGGCCGGCGGCGTAGAGACCGACGATGTCGTGGTCCCGGCCGGCAGACAGGATGTCGTCGACGACGGCGGCGGTGGGGGCCAGCCTGTTGTTCCCCGTCTTCAGCGAGTCGCGAACCTCCTGTGCGTACAGGAGAAACGGGTCCTCTTCGACCTGCGGCAGGGCCGCGCGGAGGTCCGCGAGGCAGTCACGCCCCCGCTGCAGATCCGCATCGGCATCGCTGCTCAGCGTGAATGCGGCGTTCGCATGCCGGCGGCCGTGTATCAACTCGATGTTCAGATAGAATTGCCGGACCGTCCCGGCCTGCCGGATACGGCCGTGGTTGAACCTGACGAAATCACTCTCTTCGCCTGCCAGGGTCAGCAGCACGACCTCGCCGTTCTCGCGTGTGGCGATCAGTCCGTCGCTGAGTGCGTTGAAATAGTCGCGCATCACGATTCTCCACCGAAGACGTCCACGTCGGCAAATACGCATGCCGGACTCGCATGGCCCACCCGCATGATCTGATTCGGCTCGCCCTTCCCGCAGTACGGCGTGCCGTACACACCATAGGTGCTTTCATCGCCGACGGCGGCGAGATTCCGCCAGAACACCGCCGATATCCCGCGGTAATTGGGATTCCGAACGGTCTTGACGATCTCGCCGTCTTTTATCAACTGTCCGTACTCGCAACCGAACTGGAACTTGTTCCGGCTGTCGTCGATCGACCACGATCGGTTCGTTTGCATGTACACCCCGTTTTCCATCCCGGTTATCATGTCGTCGAGCGTCGACGTCCCCGTTTCGAGATTGAGGTTCGCCATGCGGTCTATCGGCGGCCGGTTCCACCCGGACGCGCGACTGTTGGCCGTCCCCGCCAACCCCGAGCGGGCCTGGCTGGTTACTCCGCCGAGTCCCCGGAGCAGAATACCGTCACGGATGATGTATTTCTTGTGCGCCGCGAGGCCGTCATCATCGTAACCGTAGGAGGCGAGCTGCTCGGGGTTTGTCGGGTCGAACGTGATGTTCAGGAGTTCGGAACCGTAGCGGTAGGAACCGAACATGTCGGTTGTTACGAAACTGGTGCCCGCGTAATTCCGTTCGTCGCCGAGGATCCGGTCGACTTCCAGGGGGTGACCGATCGACTCGTGTATCTGGAGCATCATCTGGCTTGACGCCAGGAGCATGTCCATTGTGCCCGCCGGACAGTTCTCGGCCGAGAGCAACTCGAGTGCCTCGTCGGCTATCCGCTCGGGCTGTTGTTCGTATGCGAGGCGGTCGAGCTGTTCCATGCCTCCCTGCCGGCTGCATCCGCGGACACTGTTCAGTGTACGGACCTGGGTCTGTCCGCGGTCGTTCGCCGTCGCGCGCATGGACGGTATGATATAACTGAACCGCTGGCGCGTCCTTCCGCCGTCGCCGGTGAGGTAGACGGACTCCGCCGCGATGCGCCCGAGCCAGGTTTCGCGGTCGACGATTCGATCGTCGGTCTTCATTCTCGCGCAGCAGGAACGTAACAGGTCAAATGTATCCCTCGTCGAAAACGATTCCCACGGGACTTTTTCCGGCCCGGTATACTCGCCGTCGGGACAAGGCATCGCGATGCGCGAAAAATCACAGACGGACCGCCCGGCCGTGATAGCGGCGAATGACACGGCCCGGTCAACCGCGCGCTTGAGTCCCGCTGCCGAGAGGTCGCAGGTGGCGGCATAGCCGATGCCGCCTCGGTTGACGACCGTCACCATCGCGCCGGCGTCATCGTACATCCTGACCGGCTCGGGGACATCCTGCCGGACCGCAATGATCTCCGTCTTCTCCCGGTGGTAGCGAAGAGAACAGAAATCGGCTTTCGGGAGGACGTTTCGAAAATGGTCTTTCAGTGTCTGTTGCATGGTGCAACTCTCCTCGGGCAGAAGAGGTATTCTATGCGCAGGGTCGGCTGATGAAAAGGAGACATGCAATCAAAATGCGTCGGGGATGTGCTCGATGCGAGGGGAATCGCCGTCGGAAAGCAGCACAGAAACGACATCGAACCTCACATTCAATTCACCGATGTCATGCGTGCCGATGTAGTATTCCGCGATTGATCTCAGTCGCCGGCGTTTCTCCGCGTTCACCGCCGAAAGCGGCGAGGCTATCTCGTCGCTGCTGCGCGTTTTGACCTCGACGAAGACCAGGGAACCGGGCGTACGGTCGAGCGCAACGATATCCGCTTCACCGCGTGGACAGGTGTAATTGGTTCCCAGTATCTTAAGCCCCTTGCGAGCGAGCATTTTGCGCGCCGCCTTTTCCCCCCGCCGGCCGATCGCCTGCCTGTCGCTGCCGGGAGGCCCGCATTCCTTACGCTTTCCCCTGAACGGCCAGATCATCGTCAGGACTGTCTTTGTTCTTCCGCGGTCAATTCGTCGGCGGGGGGGGCGTCGTCTTCCCCTTCATCCGCCGGTTCCGGGACCGGCGTTTTGCCGGCGGGTTCAACCTGCCGCGGTTCGCCACCGGTCGTTTTCCGGTCGACGTCCTTGAGCCGTGTTGCCTTGCCGATGCGATCACGCAGATAATACAATTTCGCCCGGCGTTTCTTGCCCTTGCGCAGGACCTCCACATCGGCCACGCTCGGACTGTGCAGGGGGAAAATTCTCTCGATCCCATTGTTGTTGAGTACGCGCCGAACGGTGAACGTCTCGCTGATACCACCGCCGTTCCTGGCAATCACGGTTCCGGTGAACTTCTGAACCCGCTCCTTGTCGCCTTCGGCTATTCTCACGTGCACACTCACGGTGTCCCCGACGTCGAATGAAGGGACCTGTTCTTTCATCGAGTGCGACACGGCCTTTTTAAGTAACTCGTCAGACACTGTCCTGCTCCGAATAATTGCCTTGCGTTCTCTGTTCTCCGGCGTTGCGGTTATACGCATCCCACATATCCGACCGCCGTTCTCTGGTCCTCAATTCAGCCTGCTCGCTGCGCCACTGCTCTATTTCAGCGTGATTGCCGTTGAGCAGGACGTCCGGGACGACCATGTCCCGGAACTCGCGGGGCCGGGTATACTGGGGATATTCCAGCAACCCGCCCCGGTACGATTCCTCTCTCGTTGATTCGTCCGTGCCCAGCGCCCCGGGCAACAGGCGAACAACCGCATCGGTCACTGCCATGGCCGGAATCTCGCCGCCGGAGAGAACGAAATCGCCGATGCTGACTTCCCGGTCGACGATACCGGTTCGAATTCTTTCGTCGAAACCTTCGTAGTGTCCGGCCAGAAGTATCATCCGTTCAAGACGGCTGAATTGATCTATTAACTTTTGCGTCAGCGGCTGCCCCTGCGGGCTCAGCATAACCACTTCGCCTTCCGGTTCGTTTTGCTTCCGCACGTGTTCTATAGCCGCGTAGACCGGACCGCACTGCAGTACCATTCCCGGGCCGCCGCCGTAGGGCTTGTCATCAACCGAACCGTATGCGTTGGAAGCAAAATCACGAATGTCGGTAAGCACGATCTCGACCGCGCCGCTTTTGATCGCGCGTCCGACAATGCTTGTTGAGAGAAACGGCTCGAAGAAATCGACGAACAACGTCAAGATATCGATCCGCAGGGGCATACCGGCTGTTAACTCGTGTCTATGCCGTTCTGCCTCAGGAGATCCCTGACGGTATCCGTGGGCTGCGCACCGACCGAAAGCCAGTATTCGATCCTTCCACGATTCAACGAAGACGTGCTTTCATTGTCCCCGGCCTCGGGATCCATCCAGCCGACTTCCTCTATCACACGCCCGTTGCGGGAATTACGGCTGTCAATAGCGCATACCCTGAAAAAACTGCGATGCCTTCGACCAGTTCTTTTCATTCTCAGTTTTACCGACACAGTGTTACTCCGAAAAAATGTGAACGGAGCATTTTATCAAGCAGTCGGACTACTGCAAGTGGTTTTTTGAGGCAAATATGCGGATATGTCCGTATTCGACGCGGAAATGCAGTCAGCACGGCGGCCAACAGGGCCGCGCATGCATCCGTGCGGGGCGACCCTGATGGCCGAAAAACGGCAAAACGCCGATAAATAACTACATATGATATACATATCATTTTGCGCATGGATAGTCCTTCTGTCGGTTACCGCGATCGGCATCTACCGGCTCTGGACACGGCTGGCGGGCGGTACGCTCGTCGACTGGTTGATGCTGCCGGCAACGGTTCCCGCTGAGCTGTTGTATTCGCTGGGAAGGCTGATGACCGGTCGCCCCGCCTACGGCGGGCTGATAAGTCCCCGGCATCCTTCGGAGGACGCCTGTCGGTACGCCATCGGCGGCAGGGGGGGGTTCCTGGTGTCCATGCTCTCCTCGTTCTTGACGATCATCGGCGGCGTTGCACTGCTTCTGGTCATAATAAAGTGGCTGGGTGTCGAAACAATCGAAGACATGATCGGATTTCCCCCGGAAACCCTTTACCCGAGTGTGCCCACAGACATGTCCGCATTCTGGGGCCTCCTGAAGCAGCAGATAACGTTGCTGGAGAACCTGGTGAACGCGCTGGCGGAGCAGGACTGGCTCGATTGGCGAACCCCGTTATTTCTGTACGGTTTTGTTATTCTGACGGTGCGACTCTTTCCCGTCAGACACGACGCGCGGGCTTCAATCGTGACCGCGGTGGCCCTCGCGGGACTGGCGGCGCTGGGCGCGGTGCTGTTCGGGAAGATCAGGAAGGTGCTGGAAGAAGAAATATGGTATATCCTGACCTTCGCATGGACGATTCTCCTCCTGCTGCTCTGCCTGACACTGCTGGCCCTCGGTATCTACACGCTCATCAGGCTGTTTCTGCCCGCGCGAGGCGGGGACTAGCGCTCTGTATCCCCCCGGTTATCGTCAGTTTCCCCGGTATATGCATTTCGAATCGGGAGACTCCCGCACGCAGACGGCGGAAAGGAGCGGTAGTGTTTCGTATAACCGGTCCCAGATATACCGGGCGAGCATTTCACTGGTAGGAACCGCCAGTTCGGCTATTTCATTCAGATCGCGATGATCAAGGGAATCGATAAGCGGCTTTACCGCGCCTTTCAATTCCCCGAAATCCATCAGCAACCCCGCTGCTTCATCGACGTCGCCGGAAATGTGAATATCTACCCGGTAATTGTGTCCGTGAACCCGCGTACATTTGTGCGACGGGGGAAGGGTCGCAATCCGGTGGGCGGCTTCAAAATAAAACGATGTGATCAATTCAACGTTCATGGTCGCTCCCGAATCGTATGTGGCCGGGTTCGCCGTGTGGCCACAGGATCTTGTGGATCTGCAGGCCGACGCGGACATTCAGCCCCGCCGACAGAATCATCCCGGCAAGGGCGGACGGTTCCAGTGTGTCGCAGACGGGCGAGAATATAACATCGGTTCTTTCCGTCAAGGTGTAATCTTCAACGACGTTTGCGGCGAAATCAAAATCTTCGGGAGACCCGACGACGAACTTGACCTCATCACCCGCCCCCACGAGTTCCATATTTCTCCGGGTCATCCGGTCTGCCATCCCGCTGGTGGGGCACTTGACATCAACGATCCTTCTGACCCGCCGATCGACGCCCGATATGTCGATGGAACCGTTCGTCTCGAGAAGAATCTCCATCCCGTCATCACAGAGGGATGCCAGCAGGTTCGGCGTCCCCGCCTGCAGGAGCGGTTCTCCCCCCGTCACTTCAACCCGCGGACACCCGCACGCGATAACGTGATCCCGAACCTGCTGCAGTGACATCGTTCGCCCGGCTTTCGCACTCCTGGCCGCCGGCGTGTCGCACCAGGAGCAGGACAGGTTGCATCCTGCCATGCGTACCATTGTGCAGGGTTTCCCCGCGCGTGAAGACTCGCCCTGAATCGTTACGTATATATCGTATATATTGAGTGATGGGGCCACGTTTCGGAATTCTACCCCATGGAGTCATATTCTTCAAAGGTGTGCAGACAGGGGGGATTGAATCGGGTAGACACGGCAGATTGCTCATTCCTGCCTCCCTCACAAAAAAAAAATAGCCCCGGGTTTGCATCCCGGGGCACAAATTAAGTAAATAACTCCGCTGCACCTGGCGAATCTCACCGCGGAGGAATATTCCTCTCATTTGATAATGACATAGTTCGTAGAGTATGATGAAATAACTGCATGTTCCGCGAGCAATTTCGCCAATTGGTTGGTTATTATAGTACTCGGGCGTTTGTAAAGTCAAACTTGATCGAAATATTCGATTGCGTCCGCGCTGCGCACACCAGGGCTGCTGCGAAATAAATCGTTTCGAATCGACCGGATCACGGCAAAAACGACCGCGTAAAGAAAAGTGTTGCCGATAGTGGGAATGATCCTATAATAATCGCCGCCCGGTAACACAATCTGCTATTCAGGAATCGTGCGACCATGAAAAGTGACATGTGTGGAGATTGTAACGCTCTTTGTTGCAGATACTTGTGTTTCGAGATCGACGAGCCGGACGATTTCGAGGAATTCGAGGATCTCAGGTGGTATCTCTGCCATACGGGCATAAGTGTCCACATAGACGAAGACGAAGACTGGTATATACAAATAGACAATCCCTGCCGCTATCTCGATGACGACAATCGCTGCACCATATATGAAGACAGGCCGATAATCTGCAGAAAATACGGCGGTGATGAATGCGAGCTGACGGGTGATAATTACGGTTATATCGAAGAATTCAAGACCCCCGAGGATATCGTGTCCTACGCCAAGAAAACGCTGGGGGAAAAAAAGTACGAAAAAGCCCTTTTGAAGGCGCGGGCAAAGGCCGATGGCGTAAGCAGGAAAAAGCTGAAGCGGGAATTGATAGAGCGAGGCATTCTGCACACGTACGGTTCAAAGAAAAAGACGTCTCAACGGTCCGAAGCAAAAGAAGAAATCAGGAACGAGTGAATTGGACTTCAAGGCGGTAAAAGGAACCAGGGACTTCTATCCGGACCGTATGCGGATACGCCGCTACATCGTCGATACCTGGCGAGCGGTCTCGCTGCGCAACGGTTTCGAAGAATACGACGCTCCGCTCCTTGAATACCTCGATCTGTTTACGGTAAAAAGCGGGGAGGAAATCGCTTCACAGTTATTCAGTTTTACCGACAGGGGGGGCAGGGACCTCGCCATCAGGCCGGAAATAACCCCCTCGCTCGCCAGAATGGTTTCCGCAAAAATCAATTCAATGCCCAGGCCGATAAAGTGGTTTTCCGTCCCGCGGCTGTGTCGTGCCGAAAAACCCCAGCGAGGACGCCTGCGCGAGTTCTTTCAGTGGAACGTCGATATTATCGACGAAAACTCCGTGGAGGCCGACGCGGAGTGCATCTACATCCTCACGGATTTTTTCCGCGAAACGGGCCTTGCGCCCGCGGATATCACGGTCCGCGTCGGGAGCCGTCCGGTCGTCACCGCGCTGCTGCAATCTCACGGGGTCGATCCGGCGAACATGGAACAGGCGATGCTCGCACTCGACAAGCGCCGGAAAATACCGGATGCGGCATTCGCCGAATTGATGGAAACAATACAGATCCGCGGTAGCGACCTTCGGGATATCTGCGATTTCATGGACGCGCCGGGCGACAGCGCACTGGATCGCATGCAGACCATCGCGGTTGACGAAACACACGTCCGGGAACTGACATCGCTGCGTGATACGCTCGCGGACATGGGGGGTGCCGACTATGTCGCGTTCGACTGGCATATCGTCCGGGGGCTTGCCTATTACACAGGCATCGTGTACGAGGCCGTCGCCGAGGGAGAACGTGCCGTGGCCGGCGGCGGTCGGTATGACGGCCTGCTCGAGACGGTAGGGGGGCCGGCCGTCGGCGCGGTCGGTTTCGGTATGGGTGACGTCGTGCTGGGCCTGCTTCTCGATGAGAAATCCCTTCTGCCCGAGGAGATATGCGGCCCGAAACTCGATATATTTGTTGTCGACGGGACAGGCGACAACCGGCAACGGATTTTTGCGGCGGTAGATCGCCTGCGCCGGATGGGCATCGCGGCGGATTTCAGCTTCAACAGGGCCCGCGTCGGCAGGCAACTCAAGGAAGCGGATCGCAGAAACACCGGCAGGGCGGTTATCATCGACGGCGACACCTGTCGCGTTAAAGACATGTCAAGCGGGGAGCAGTCTGAATCGATGCCCGTCGAACGGTTTTTCAGCGACATCGAAGGGGCCGTGTAGAATTCCCCGGCACGCGGCGGCCGTCAGGAAATCTCGCGTCAAGACCGTCCCTGTTTTTCTTGCATATGATATTCCCGCATATATAATTATCAGTATGATAAGGACTGTTCATGCCGCGGTTTCGGTTGTGTGGTGTTTCCTGTTCCTTGCAAGTGAATGCCTTGCGGAAAAATGCGACGGCTATGCCGCGCCCGAAGCAGAGGGCCCCGTGGCGTGGAAGGCTTGGGGAGTAGTTGCCGTATGCATCCTGGGCCTGGGGGTTTCGGCACTGAAGGATTCCAGGCGGCACAGCATGGAAGATGTCTGAGAAAAAGGTATTCATCCCTTTTGCGATTATTATTTTTGGAGACGCGCTATGAGCCGAAGAAAAAAAGCACTCATGTACGCACTGATCGGGTTGAACATCATCCTCCTGATCACACTCGTTCACGTAAACCTTAATACGGCGCAGGCCGCTACATTCAAGACGACCGACTATGCCATTGTGACAGGCAAGGTGTCGGGAAGCGCGGACGGCGTATTCATCCTCGATCGAGCGGAGGAGCGCATGACGGTCATTACGCTTGATCCGACGACAAAGAAACTGCGCAAGATCGGCACGACCGTCCCGCTGAACAAGATATTCGAGAGCGCAACACCGCCGCGATAGCGACCCGCATGTATTGCGGCTTATTACCCGATAACAACAACTCTAATCGAGAACGGATACTATCATGAAAGATTCAAGCACAATCCTGATTTCGATCCTGGCCGCGACGGCGATAATCCTCGTCGTCCTCCTGTTCGGCTCGATCAATACTGCCGATGCCGCAAATTCAGCCTCCAAGACAATCAACGGAGATTACATTATCATCACGGGAGGAGTTACCGACTCATCAAGCCTCGTCTATATCATCCACGTGCCGTCCAAGAAAATGGTCGTGTACGTCGCCGACCGCACGTCAAACCGTTTTCAACTGGTGGACGCAAAGCGAATGGACCAGTTGTTCTGACAACGATTCCCGTCGAGGTTCGATCAATATCAAAGAACCCCCTGTAAATGAGTCCCGATACCAAACGTCCGATAATATATGTTATGTGACATTCGGTCACCGGGGGAGTTTAAGGGCGTTTGATCAGGTATTGAGAGGATAAAACGCGGTTGTTACCGGCCCGCGGTTTTCAATTTTGACACCTCTTTTTGTGTCAACAGGCGAAAACCCCCTGTTTTCAAACCCCGGTCGGATATCGGCCCTATGCTGATTCGTCTCAGCCGCCGCACGGTGTAGCCGCGTTTGGCCAGCAGTCTTCTGATTTCCCTGTTTTTCCCCTCGCGCAAACCGATCCTCATCAACGTACTCGTCCTGGTGCGCCGCAGTATCATGGCGGAATCCGGATTTGTTTTTTTGCCGTCGAGATACTGGCCGGCGAGTATTTTCTCTACATCGCGACCGTCCACCTTGCCCGGAACATTCACCAGGTATGTTTTTTCGACGCCGTACCGCGGGTGTGTCAGGCGGTTTGTCAGTGTACCGTCGTTTGTCAGTATAACGAGTCCCGTGCTGTCGGCATCCAGACGGCCGACGCAGTACACCCGTTCGGGTATCGGCGGAATCAGGTCATGGACCCGGCGCCGGTCCTCGGGGTCGCTCGACGTGCAAATATACCCGCGAGGCTTGTTCACGAGGTAGTAGACGCGCGGCGATTTCTCCGCGGCGACCGTTGTGCCGTCGACGGTGATCGTGTCGCGCGTCGGATCGACGAAACACGGCAGGTCGTCGACCACGCAGCCGTTGATCGTGACCAGTCCCTGCCTGACCATGGTCTCGATCTTCCTGCGGCTGGCGATCCCGCGATGGGCCAGGTATTTCTGGATGCGCATCGTGTGTGTATTCTTTTTACTCACCGTCACCTCGATCCGGTACTCGTATTTCAATCCAGCGTGCGTCTTCCGCAAGGCGCATCGTTGCCGGCGGCAGCGATTGGGGCACAAGCAGCGTGTCGCCCGCACCGAACGACACTTCATACGATCTGCCGCTGTCGGGCAGTATGTCTCCGCTTCCGCGGATGAACATAAGGCAGTTGCAGCCGATCGGGTTCACACCGACGGCGGAACCGGCCGCGCCTGAGCCCAGGTACACGTCGAAATGGTTCGTAATCAACACCGGACCATCCTCCGCCCGGGCCGTATCCTCCCCGGCGGCCGCCGAATCGAAATCGATGCATGCCAGTGATTCATCGACGTGTATGTCCCTCCCGCGGCCCCAGTCGGTAATACGGTAGGTCGTATCTGAGGGTGTTTGTATTTCCGCCACGACGAGGCCGGCGCCGAGTGCGTGAACCGTTCCCGCCGGCAGGTAGAAAAAGTCCCCCGCCGCACAATCGATTCTGCGTACCAGGCGCTCGATATCGCCCGATTTCAACGCGGCGGCGAACTCATCGCGGGTGGTCCCGGGAACCAGATCCTTGTAGATGTAGCCGCCCCGCGATTCAAGAACGTACCAGCACTCCGTTTTCGGGACGGCCCCCCCGCCGATCCGCGCGGCGGCCTCGCGGTCGGGGTGAACCTGCAGCGACAGTATATCGTTTGCGTCGAGGAGTTTCAGCAGCAGCGGCAATCGGGGGTAATCGACACGGTGCTGTGCCCCGAGTATCGCACTGCCCGTGTCCCGGATCAATGCCGACAGCGACCGTCCCGCCAGCGGGCCGTTGTTCACAACGCTGCCGGAATCGCCGATGCCGGCAATCTCCCAGCTTTCGCCGATGTTTTTACCGGGCGGCAACGGTCGGTCGAACAATCGTTCGAGACTCCTGCCCCCCCATATCTTCTCGACATAGACGGGCTCGCATTTCAGAGGATACAGTTCCATGTCCTACTCGCGCGTGCGTTTCCGTTCATCTTCCCGGTTTTCACGGCGGCACGCCTCCGGAGAGGCTTGAATCTCGCCCCCGATGTGGGCTAATATTAGTATGAGAGCACCTGATGTCAAGACGCCCTTTCGCACATCGAACCCCGGAGATCTCGCATGGATGATACAGCACGAAATCGGATCGTCATTGTTGCGGCGGTAATCCTGTCTTTCATTGGGGTTTCCAGTCGCGCGGATACGAAAACCGGCAAGGAGAAAAAACCCAAGGTATGGGTGGCGGTATTCGACTTCAAGACCGTCGGTAACGTAAAAACCAACGCGCAGGTCCTGAAGGAAAAAACCTATGGTTACCAGCTCGCGGACAGCATTCGTCTCAAGCTGCGTCGCCGGGGAGAGCGGTGGCACGTTATCGATCGATTCACGGCCAGCGACGCCGCGGACAGCGTCGGCAGCGATGCCAAGCCCGGCAGGATCAGGAAAATCATGGCCGAACAGATCGGGGCCAATCTCGCGATTTACGGGGACGTGTCCAAGAACGGCGACACGGTGAAAGCCGACGTCTCCTGCATCGATATGCGGTCCGGGCAGCCCGGAACAATCTGGCGGCAGGTCTTCACGGACGATACCGAGCGGGCGCGCGGTCTTATCGCCCGGGGAGTCGTGGAGAAGATAGTCGGAAGAGAACTGTGGCGGCCGCCGGAGTACGGAGACGAGCCGGAACCGTCACTGAAAAAGCTTGGTACGCCGGTAAACGGCAACGGCGGCTTCGAGTCAGGATGGAAAGGATGGGACCCGCCCGATAACGCAAGCACGTTTCTGGAGAAAGGCCCTCCCGGACACGGCACGATACTGCGCATCAAGACAAACCTGAACCGGGACATATGGCTGGCCTACCGCAAGGCCCTTCGCAAGGGGCAGGCCGACCCGGGCAACCCGCCGAACATAACGGAGGACAGCAGTTACGGGAGCGTGGCGGGGCTCGAAGGCGTTCATTATCGCAGTGATTTCTTCAAGGCCACGCCCGGCGGCCGCTACTGGCTGCTCGCGGACCACCGGGGCAAAGGCGGGAAGGTGTTCATCAAGGGATTTCGCCGCACCGCGCATGCACTCGACGGTCTGCCGGAGAGTTCGCTCGCCGAGCGCGGCTTGACGCCCCGCCAGTTTGCCGCATTGCCGAAGGCCAAACGCGCAGCACTCGTTGCCGCCGATGCCAAAAAACATCCCGCCCGGTATTACCGGGAATGCTATCGCTGGTATCTCAACTGCGAGGGCGATCCGAATGAATGGACGCACCATGCAGCGCCGGTCCCTCCCCGCGGCGGACTGCCGGATTATGTCGAGGTAATTTCGATCCAGATTTATTCGTACTGGCCGCCCGGTGAATACCGGTGGGACAACGTGAATCTGTACCCCGATCCGAAACAGAAGACCCTCCTGACGGAGGAAAAGGCGCGGACCGATAACTTCGGCAAGACCAGCGACGTCGTGGAAAAGGAATACGAGAAAAAAACCGGGGAGAAGAAAAAGTAGAACCGGTTTCCGATCAGTCCTTGATTCTGTGCTGGACAACGATGTTCCAGAGGGGTTTGAGCCGGGCCTCCAGGGTCACGAACGCCTTGCCGCGCCGGACCCGCACATCCTTTTCGATGAACGGGGCATCCAGGTAATTGCGTATCATTGAGGACGCCGGCTCCTGAAGGGTTGCGGCAAACGCGGCGAGTTTTTCTTCGCCGCCGACCGGGAGCTCGTTGATCTTGCCGACAAGCTCTTCGGCGGCGCCGGCAATGGCGGATTCGTAGGCCTTTTTCCGCGCCTCGTTCCTGTCCGCACCGGTAACATCGAATTCGGCCTCGGCCGTCGCCACCCGATACCCCGAAGCCCAAAGCGGCGTATCGGATACAATAGCGGATATCTTTTCCTGCCGTTTTTTGAATTCCTCAATAACGTAATCGGGTTCAACGGCGGCCGTGCCGATTTCGCGGACAAAATCGAAATGAACTTTTTCGACGTATGTGCGGAGCCTTTTCACATCCAGATCTGCCGATGCCACGTGCGTGTCCGCCCAGCTTTTAAACGAGGTTACCGCCGTTCTCAATTTCAGCGTCAGTTCCACCTCGCACACGAGCATATCACGGCGCAACCTGACGCCTTTTTCGTTGGCGCCGTGAAGAAACGAGCCGAGGCTCATCTCGGGGGTATCCGAAGCGGCGATGTATTGTTCTATTGTTACACCGGGATATATTTCTTCCTTTTTGAAACGGGCGCCGAGTCGTTCGATCGCGTTCGCGCGAGCCTTTTTCAGCACCGATGCCGTCGCTTCGACCGATTTTTCGGAACGGATTCTTTTGGTCCACATCCGTGGAAGATCTTCAGGCAACCGACCCGGCTTGATTCGTCGAACGGGCACGTCGACAATGGTTTCCCATGGCACATTCCCTGTCGCCCCCCCTGCTGCAGCGTCTCCGCCGTCGTCAACGGCCGATTCCGCAGCCCGGGTGTCTGCCGCGCCGACAGCAACGGAACATAACAGCAGTGATAATACGACGTTTTCGAATAACGATGTATTCATTATAATCCGGTCTCCTCCCCCCTGCTGCGGATTGTGCCTATTCTGAATTTGGAACACATAAAGTCAAGGGCGTTTCTTCTTTTCCAGCACTCCGGGCGGCGAACGGGAGATATCCGCCGATGATTTCCGCACCGTGCTGTATCGAGCGGTTGGTTATTCGTCGGCAAAAACCCCTTGACTTTTTATTCATTCGCGCGATAATCCTTCTTTCATTTTGAGACTCGGGATGCGTAAGTTCCCTGCTTTACTTTTGTTATACAGATAAAAACACATTTTGTTCTGAAAGTTTCAACGATGAGTGCAAAGACCTATATGGCAAAGCCGGGTGAAGTCGAGGCCAAGTGGTATATTGTCGACGCAACCGACACAATCCTCGGACGCCTCTCTACAGAGTTGAGCAGAATACTGCAGGGCAAGCACAAGCCTGAGTATACCCCCCATGTTGATACCGGCGATTTCGTGGTGGTCATCAACGCATCGAAGGTAAAAGTAACCGGAAAAAACAAGCCGGACGACAGGGTCTACAAACGATACAGTGGTTACCCCGGCGGCTTGAATACGACCTCCCTCAAGGAAATGATGGACAAGCATCCTGATCGGGTATTAATGGAATCGGTAAGAAAAATGCTGCCGAAGACCAAGCTCGGCCGAGCCATGCTGAAGAAACTCAAGGTGTTCGCCGGCGAAACGCATTGCCATCAGGCGCAACAACCCGAAAAGCTTGAGCTATAAATTACAATCGGCAGGTGGAAGCAACAGGACCTGTTAAACACGAGAGAGAATGGTAATGGCGGAAAAAGAAGTCAAAGAGAAGGAGTCTGCTGCGGAAGAAAAACCGGCCGAGGAAGAGGCCCCGCAGGAAGAGCAGACGCACACAGATGGTGATACCGATGCTGTTTCCACGGCATCCACCGACGAAGAGCCCCGCAAAAAACCGTCTTCGCGGACCGCACCACCGCTTCCCGATGGCGCGTTGTGGATATGGGGAACCGGCAGGCGCAAGACGTCCGTTGCCCGCGTCCGGATTCGTCCCGGGACGGGAACATTCATCATCAACAATCGCGAAAAGGACGAGTATCTTCTTTCGGAATTGACACGCAACAAAGCCGTCGAACCGCTCCAGGTCGTGGGCATGACAGGCAGCTACGACGTGTACGTAAACGTCAAGGGCGGCGGCATCACCGGCCAGGCCGACGCCATATCGCTCGGGCTGGCGAGGGCCCTGTCGAAGCATGTTTCCGGCGAGGAACACTCGTTGCGGCAAAAAGGATTGCTCACGAGAGATTCACGGGCGAAAGAAAGAAAAAAGCCCGGGAAACCCGGCGCCCGCAAGAGCTTCCAGTACTCAAAACGGTAACCCCGTTGCCGGCATCGTTCGTCGTTCGGGACGGGTTCGGCACCGCGCAATCGCGTCGCCGGCAGAAGGGAACCTGTCGGGCTGCGGATCTCATGTTGGGCTGCCTGATTTTCTGCTGCGCACACAACTGCATCGCAACCCTGCAGACGATGAGAGGAGTAACCGTAATGACTTCCGCGGCACGGAAGATCAGGATAATTGTTATCGGGGGCAGCGGCTATGCCGGCTTTGAAGCGCTTCGCTGGTTGAAAAGGCATCCCGCCGCCGAGGTTGTCGGCGTGTTCGGTCCGCCCGAAGAGACGGGCGCCCTCGACACGTTTTTCCCCCTTTTGAAGGGTCAGGTTGCACTCCGGCAGGAGGTATTCAGCCCGGAAGCGGTCGCGGACATCGAGGCCGACCTCGGCATGTTGTGCGTGCCGCACAAGGTTGCCATGA
This sequence comes from uncultured Planctomycetaceae bacterium, assembly GCA_964557575.1. Lineage (GTDB taxonomy): Bacteria > Planctomycetota > Phycisphaerae > SM23-33 > SM23-33 > CAZLBC01. The sequence continues at coordinate 73,543 of CAZLBC010000004.1, read as the reverse complement.
GCTACGTGCCCCGCCTCCGCGAACGCGGTATGCGGATTATCGACTGGTCCGCCGATTATCGTTTCGACGATGTTGCAACGTATGAACAATGGTATTGCCCGCATAGCGATTCCGAACGTATCGAAGAAGCGGTATACGGCCTGCCTGAATACTTCGCTCATGAAATCGCCGACGCCGGCATCGTGGCGAATCCGGGGTGCTATCCGACCTGCGCGTCGCTGGCGTTAATCCCCCCCCTGCGTGCCGGGCTGATCCGCGCCGACGGCATCATCGTGAATGCCGTCAGCGGCATCACCGGCGCCGGCCGCACACCCAGCCGCGGGCAGCACTATCCCGAACGTAATGAAAATTTCGAACCGTACGCGGCCGGGGGGCATCGTCACGAGCCGGAGATGCAGCAGGTCGTCTCGAAGCTGTCCGGGAAAAAGACAACCATTCTGTTTCAGCCGCATCTCTGTCCCATGAACCGCGGGATGCTCTGCACGATATACGCCGAAACGGTGCCCGGGACTACCGCGCGGCATTTACAGGACGCACTGGAAGAAGCCTACCGGGAATCCCCCTTTACGCGAATACGGACGGATATGCTGCCCGCGACGAAATACGTCTCCGGCACGAATTACTGCGACATTTCCGTCGCCCTGAACGGCACACGGGTCCGTTTTTTCAGCGCCCTCGACAACCTGTTGAAAGGCGCCAGCACCCAGGCGATACAAAACATGAACATCATGTTCGGTCTCGACGAAACCACGGGACTGTATTGATACGGGAGTGCAACGGTGGGGCAAAAAAAACACATTACCGTGCCCCGGGGATTTAAGGCGGGGGCGGCGACGTGCGGCTTGAAGCCGTCGGGCAACCCGGACCTCGCAATCATTACAGCCGGCCGCCCGTGTTCCACGGCCGCCCTGTTTACGACAAACCAGATTGTCGGTGCGCCGGTCATATACTCGCGCACGGCACTCGATCGAGGCAGCGGCAAAACGAGTGGCATCGTCATCAATTCAGGCTGCAGCAACGTCTGTACCGGTGCTGCCGGCCTGAAGGACGCCCGTCGCATGGCGACCCTGGCCGCCGCTGAAACGGGACTGCCCGGGGAAACATTCCTGGTCGCCTCTACCGGGATTATCGGTCACCGACTCGATATGAAAGCGGTTTCACGGGGCATCGCCGCGGCAGCTTCCTCCATGGGCACCGCTGCCGACGATCTTGTTGCCAGGGCAATCATGACCACCGACACCCGCCCGAAACATTCGGTTGCCGGCTGCTCGATCTGCGGCAAAAAGATCACGATAGCGGGAATTGCCAAGGGCGCGGGCATGATCGCCCCTTCGATGGCGACCATGATTGCCGTGCTGACCACCGACGCCGCGATCGCGCCGTCATCTCTTCGCCGCGCCCTCGATGTCGCGGTATCGCGTACGTTCAACGCCGTCACGGTCGACGGCGACCAGAGCACCTCAGACACGGTGGCGGTGTTCGCCAGCGCGGCGGCGGGAAACAGGTCGATCGGCAGGTCGGGGACCGCGTTTCGAACGTTCACCGACGCCCTCGCTGAGGTGTGCGGCTCCCTCGCACGCCAGATAGCTTTCGACGGCGAGGGTGCCACCCGCCTGGTTGAAGTGACGGTCAGCGGCGCGCCCAGCGACACGAAGGCGAAATATCTTGCCAAATCCGTCGCCAACAGCCCGCTCGTGAAGACGGCCGTTCACGGCGCGGACCCGAACTGGGGACGCATAGTCATGGCCCTGGGAAAATGCCCGCCCTCTCACGCGGCGATCGACCCGGAACAACTGTCGATCCGGATATGCGGGACGAAGGTGTTCGCTCGCGGAAGGAGTTGCGCGTTTGACAGGAAGGTCCTCTCGAATGCCATGAAAAACAAGGCGGTGACAATCGATTGCCGCGTCGGGCGGGGCGCGGGTACCTTTACCGCACTGACCTGCGATTTGTCGGCGGCATACGTGTCCATAAACGCCGATTACACTACCTGATCGCACCGGCACGTCAGAACAGCGTGTCGTTTTGCCCGCCGAGCATACCGGCGAACTCCTCTTCCGAGACGATGCGCACGCCAAGCTCGCGGGCCTTATCGATCTTGCTCGCACCGGTGTTCTGACCTGCCACGACAAAATCGGTATTGCTGCTCACCACCGCAGTGGTTTTCCCCCCCGCCGCCCTGACGGCGGTCTCGGCCTCCTTTCGGCTGCAGTGCTCAAGTGTCCCCGTTACCACCACCGTTTTCCCCTCCAGCGGGAGCGGGCCGTCGGCCGGCCGCGCTTCTTCTTCGAGCCGGACGCCGGCCTCTTTGAGCCGTGCCACGGCCATGCGTCCCTCCGGGCTCCTGAAATACTCGCAAACCGCGGACGCGATCTTTTCCCCGATACCATTGACGGACGTGATCTCCTCGACGGCGGCCGCGGCAAGGGCGTCGACTGTACCGAACTGTTCCGCGAGCAGTTCGGCGGCGCGGCTCCCCACGTGGCGTATCCCCAGGGCGGCGAGGACCCTCGCCAGCCCCCTGTCTTTCGACGCCTCGATGCCGTCCATCAGGTTTTTCGTCGATACGGCACCCATCCGATCCAGGTTTGCAACCTGTTCGGCATCGAGAAAGTAGAGGTCGGTAACGTGACGAACCAGCCCCCGATCCACCAACTGTGAAACCAGTTCCCGGCCCAACGTCCCGATGTCCATCTGGTTGCGTCCCGCGAAGAATGCGATCCGGTGTCGCAACTGGGCCGGACACGAGGGATTCGGACAGCGGATATAGACCCCTCCCTCGTCTCTTTGAAGCGGGGTACTGCACTCCGGGCACGTTTCCGGCGGCCGTATCGGGCGCGACTCGTCCTGCCGTTTCTCCGGCAGGACCCTGACGACCTGTGGAATGATCTCGCCGGCCTTTTCAATCACGATTGTGTCACCCGGCCGAACATCGAGTCGCCTGACCTGGTCGAAGTTATGCATACTCGCGCTCGATACGGTCGTTCCCCCCAACTGCACCGGATCGAGGCGAGCGACCGGCGTTACGACGCCGCTTCGCCCTACCTGGTAGACTACCTCCCTCAATACGGTCTGCCCCTGTTCGGTTTCGTACTTGTATGCGATGCACCATCGCGGGTACTTGCTCGTATGGCCCATCTGCTGCCGCAGATCGAGCTCGTTGACCTTGATGACCACGCCGTCGGTTCCATAATCAACGCCGGCCCGCCGCTGACGCCACCGCTGGACGGCGCCCCATACATCATCGAGATCCCGACAGATTGTGCGCTCGCTGTTGACCGGCAGTCCGAGAACCCGGAACAGGCTGAATAACTCCTCGTCGGTCGACGCCGGTACTGAAGACATCTCACCATATCCGTGGGCGATAAAAGCCAGTTTCCTCTCAGCGGCAACGCGCGGATCGAGCTGCTTTAACGTGCCGGCGGCGCCGTTGCGCGGATTGGCGAGCGGTGTACCGCCGGCCTCGGCAACATGGCGATTGTACGCCGTAAATTGCGAAAGAGGCCAGTATATCTCCCCGCGGACTTCCAGGACCTCCGGCACCTTGCTGCGGGGAAGCGCCAGGGGAATGGATTTGATCGTCCGTGCGTTCGTTGTGATGTCATCGCCGTTCCGGCCGTCACCGCGGGTGACGACCAGCACGAGTTGCCCTTTTTCGTAACGCAGATTTGCGGCAACACCGTCGATCTTGGGGTCCACCGCGTACGCGAATCGTTCGTCCCCGGCCGCCTCCCGGACGCGGCGGTCGAATTCGTCCAGCGCAGTCCGGTTGTACGTATTGTCGATACTCAGCATGGGGACCGAGTGCGCCACCGTCCGGAAGCCTTCCAGCGGTTCACCCGCCACCCGCTGCGTTGGCGAATCGGGCGTAACGAATTCCGGGTGCGCTTTCTCAAGCGTCGCCAGTTCGCTCATCAGCCGGTCGTAATCGCGGTCCGATATCCGGGGGGTGTTTTCCACGTAGTACAGCCGATCATGTCCCCGTATTTCTTCGCGAAGCGTTTCTATGCGCTGCTGTATATCATTCATACCAAAACCCACACATACTCACGGGGATTGTCATCGATGCGCCCTTACCGGTCCACACTCGTGAATTCCCAGTCGGCAACGGACAGGGCATAGCCGTTGTCATCGACGTCCGGGAAAAACACGGCACTCTCCGTCGCGCATGACTCCTCGCTGTCCGAGGCATGGATAAGATTGAAGCGGCGACTGCAGGCGAAATCACCCCTGATGGTTCCCGCTTGCGCGTCAGGGCCGAATGTCGCCCCCACCATCCGCCGCACGATCGGAATGGCGGCGGGACCAACGAGCAGCATCGCGATGACCGGCCCCGCTGTTATGTAATCAACCAGCGGTTCAAAAAAATCCTGTCCACGGTGCGCGGCGTACAGCCTCTCCGCCTCGTGCCGGGAAAGAACAGCCATCCGTAGTGCAGCGATTTTCAGTCCCTTGTTCTCAATGCGGCATATAATGCGTCCCGCGAGACGCCGTTGCAGGGCATCCGGTTTTAATAATACGAATGTCTTTTGGATCACGAATAAGCTCTCCTGCAGATTCCGTTCGGTGTGCTCACTGTACGCCCGGACCCTCGCTCCGTCAAGCGTATCAGCCCGAGTGATATTTATTTACGGGCTGCTGAACAATTCAGGACCTGCCTGCGAAAAGACATCTTTCCGCACCGCTAGGCCAGCCTCCATCGACGATTCATATAGAATCGCCTGTTTCGGCTTTATTGATGTGCGAAAAACGTGTCTCTTTCCCGTAGGCGGTCGAATTGTTCAGCAGTCCCTGTTTATGCGTTGCGCCGTATAATAGGCAAACTTATCTATTGCATTATTTCCACTGTCCGTATAGAGTATGCAGCGAAATTGAAAAGAAGACGGAAAGAACACTAATCACAAGACAGGAGTAACAGCATAATTGTTACAATCGGTTTTCCCCGTTCGACGGTGGAATTCTGGCTGTAACGCAGGACGACAGACATGACGATGACGGTAGAGGAAAAGAAGAAAATAGTAGAAGAACACAAGCTTCACGATGGAGATACGGGGTCACCCGAGATTCAGATTGCCCTGCTGACGACGAATATCAATCATCTCTCAGAGCACCTGAAAACCCACAAGAAAGATTTCGCCTCCCGGCGGGGTCTGCTTAAGATGGTGAGCAATCGCAGCGGCCTGCTCAAATATCTCTCGAAAAAATCGCCTGATCGCTATCGCCAGATCATCAAAAAGCTTGGATTGAGAAAATAGCGCGGATCGGGCGACCGACGTGAATTGGTATTCAGGGTCTTCATTCCACCACCGTACCGGGTTCGGTTGTTCCGGTAGTGTTCACGGCAACATCGCCCCCCTGCCGCCATTGACGGGATACGAAAAACTACACGCAGACAGTCAAGCAATCAATAATAGAGAGGATAGATTATGTCAGAAGTGAAACGAGTAGAAAGAGAAATCGGTGGACGGGTACTGAGCCTTGAAACGGGCAAACTCGCCAAGCAGGCGGATGCGGCGGTGCTGGTCCAGTACGGCGAGACAATGGTGCTCGCGACGGTATTAGTTGAAAAGCCCTCAAGAGACCTGAACTTCTTACCCCTTTTCGTGGATTATCGGGAATCAACGTATTCGGCCGGGAAAATACCGGGTGGCTTTTTCAAGCGGGAGGGAAGACCCACAACAAAGGAAATAGTCACCATGCGGATGATAGACCGCCCCGTACGTCCGTTGTTCCCGAAAAATTACCGAAACGAGGTGCAGATACAGTGCAAGGTCCTCAGTTCAGACGGAAGCAACGACCCTGACATGCTCGCCATGATAGGCTCATCCGCCGCCCTTGCCCTCAGTTCGGCGCCGTTCGACGGACCGATCGGCTGTTCCCGCGTCGGGTACGTGGACGGGGAGCACGTGATAAACCCGACCGTGCAGGAACTTGAACAGAGCACCATGGACCTGATGGTCTGCGGTCCCGCCGAGGGGCCCAACATGCTGGAACTGGAAGGTCTGGAGGTATCCGAAGAGATCGTTGCAGACGGCATAGAGCAGGGGCAGCGCGAGGTCGTTGAGATCATCGAGTTGATCAACGAACTGGCTTCCCAGTGTGACGTGGAAAAAGAGTGCGAGGAGAATCCGCTGCCCGAGGAACTGCTCGATAAAACCGGGGAGCGGTGTGAAGAAAAAATCCGTCAGCACAAAACGATTCCCGGAAAGATCGAGCGGGGCGAAGCCCTCCATGCAACGCGACAGGAACTGATCGACGAATTGATCCCGGAGGGCGCCGACGAGGAAGAGCTGCCGTATACCGAGGAACAGATAAAAGAGGCCTTTTTCCGGCTCGAAGGCACCATTCAACGAGAGCTTATTCTCGACGGCACGCGGCCGGACGGCCGCGGGCCCAAGGATGTCAGGCCCCTGTCGGCGGAGGTCGGCGTGCTGCCGAAAGTACACGGCTCGGCACTGTTCTGCCGCGGTGAAACCCAGGCCCTCGCAACCACCACGCTCGGCACCCCGCGCGACCAGCAGATCATCGACGGCTTGTTCGAGGAATACAAGAAGCCGTTCTTCCTGCACTACAATTTTCCGCCGTTCTCCGTCGGGGAAATCAGGCCCATCCGCGGTCCCGGCCGTCGTGAAATCGGCCACGGCATACTCGCCGAAAAGAGCCTCAGGGCGGTGCTGCCCGACCCCGTCGAATTTCCGTACACCATTCGGATTGTCTGCGACATACTGGAATCCAACGGGTCAACCAGCCAGGCGGCCGTCTGCAGCGGCTCGCTTGCCATGTACAACGCGGGGGTTCCGTTGAAGGCCGCGGTCGCGGGGATTTCCGTCGGCATGGTCTCGGATGACGACGGCAGGTACCTTCTTCTGACCGATATCGTCGGCGAGGAGGACTTTCACGGCGACATGGACTTCAAGGTCGCCGGAACGGAAAACGGCATCACGGGAATACAACTCGACATGAAAGCCCGCGGGATACCGCAGGACCGCATCGTCGAAACCCTCAACCAGGCGCGGGAGGCCCGCCTGACCATTCTCGAAACAATGAACGACACCATCAGCGAACCGTCTTCACTCAGCGAAGAAGCGCCGCGCATGATAACCACGACCGTGCCCGTCGACAAGATCGGCAAGATCATCGGTCCCGGGGGCAAGACCATCACCCGTATCCAGACCGAGTGCAACGCTTCGCTCGACGTTGAGGACGACGGCACCATTTACATAGCCAGCAAGGGAAACGGCGCCGAAATAGCCGCGGAAATGATCCGCAAGCTGACGGAAGAAGCCAAGCTCGGTGAAACCTACAAGGGCACCGTCGTGTCGACCCGCAATTTCGGCGCTTTTATTGAGATACTCCCCGGAACCGAGGCGCTGTGCCACATCAGCGAACTCGATACCGGGTACGTCGAGAGCGTCGAGGAGGTCTGCAATCCCGGCGACGAAGTCGAGGTCAAGGTCATCAATATCGACAGCGACGGCAAGGTCAAGGTTTCGCGGAAAGCCGTACTCGATCCGGACTGGGAGCCGAAGCCGCCCCGCGAATCCGGCGGGGGCAAAGGCCGCAGTCGCCGGAGTGGTGACGACAAAAGAAGACGAAACAGGAACTGATCGGTGGCAGACCATGCCGACCGCGGAAGATCGGACAGGAGACGTTCAAGACCCCATCGCTTGCGCTAATGCAGAAAAGCGATCGCATTTTGTTGAACTGTCCAGGATCGTCAGCGGGCTGGCCCACGAAATCAAGAATCCGCTTTCCACCATCAACCTGAATCTGAAACTTCTTGCCGAAGATCTGTCCCGGTACGATGACGAAGAACATGCGCGAATTAACAAAAGGCTCCGAACCGTGCAGGGAGAAGCTGACCGGGTCAGGCTGATTCTTGATGATTTTCTGAAGTGCGCGGGTACGTACGAAGTGCACCCGGAAGAGACCGATCTCGGAAAAGCGGTCGAAGAGATGTACGATTTCTTCTTCCCCCAGGCGGAATCGAACGGAGTCCTTCTGCGGATCGCGCTGCCCGAAGAGCCGGTGATGTGCCGTATCGACGGCAAGCTCATCAAGCAGGCGATCCTTAACCTCATGCTGAACGCAACGCAGGCGATGACCGGCGGCGGCGAACTCCTTTTAAAGCTGGCTCCCGGCGAACGGGAGGCCGTTCTGGAAGTGATTGATACCGGCCCGGGCATAGCCCCCGATCAACTCGATACTATATTTCAGCCGTACGTTTCCACCAAGACCGGCGGCACCGGACTGGGGCTGCCGATCGCGCGGAGAATTGTACGGGATCACGGCGGAACCATCGATGTCGAATCAGAAGACGGGAAGGGTACGAGGTTTACCATCAGGCTTCCCGTCGCGTAGCTTATTTGGCTGCGGGCGTTGCAACCCGCGGGGGAACCCGAAAAAATATACAACGAGAAAATCCTTTTGGACCGATACCCTATTCAACTCGGCATTGATATATAATAGAATCGTGTCGTGAATCTATGCGGTATGTATTATTCAGTTCCTGAGCAGCGGAGTATTGGTTTATGATCGATGTTAAGCCGTATTATTGCCCTCGCTGCGGGCGATCGTACACGACAAACGAATGTTTCAGGAGCGGGTACGCGATCTACTGCAAATCCTGCCCGAATCAACCCCTGAGCATAAACGGTACCGTATGGCTCATGGTTGCCGCGACACTGGGCATTGCGTACCTGCTTCCATGGGTGTACAGCACGAAATTCGAATACGGTCTGATCCAGTACGTTCTGCTCGCTGCGATAGTATTCATCGCGAGTTTAGGGATCATCAAGATAGCGCAGAAAAGGGCCAGAAGGAAGAAATCATCCGCGGAGGAACAGGAGGAGGAAGTCCCCGAGCAGATTCGGGTTTCTTCTGAGAATGTGAGGTTTTCCTGGCAAGATAAACCGGATGCCGACAGCGATTCCGCCGAAGCAAACGGGAACAATGATTGACAGGGATACTGTCGCGTCACGGCAACGCGCGATTGCTCACACCGTATGCCGCGGCATGCCGTTCGCCTGCTCGTTACAAGATGATAGAGTATGGTCCCCATGACTGACGAAAAGAACATCGCAGAGATCCTGATCGTTGAGGACGAAATCCCTCACGCTGAAACGTTACAGGAAGTGCTGAAGAGAAGTGGACACCGCTGCAGCGTGGTACATGACGGCGCGGCTGCGACAGGCAAGCTCTCGTGTAACCGTTACGATATCGTTATCACCGACCTCGTTCTCGGCGGAAACATAGACGGCCTTGGTGTACTCGCCGCCGCGCGGGGCAAAAATCCGGATGCCCGGGTGATTCTTATCACCGCCCATTCCTCGGTCGACACCTGCCGGCGCGCATTGCAGGAGGGTGCTTTTGATTACATCGAGAAACCCCTCGACATGGACGAATTGCGCCTGCTGACAAACCGGGCGGCCGAACTTACCGCCCAGAAGCGCACTATCAGGGAACTCCGTAACAGGCTCGACGAGAAGTACGACTTTGAACATATCGTCGGGCAATCATCCGGGTTTTTGAAAAAGCTGGATGTCCTGCGTCGCGTGGCCAAGAGCGATATACCGGTGCTGCTCGTCGGGGAAAGCGGCACCGGCAAGGAACTCTTTGCAAACGCTATCCATCAGAATTCCCCGCGGAAAGATCGCAAATTCGTTGCGATCAACTGCGCCGGACTCTCAGACACGCTTCTCGAAGATGAACTCTTCGGTCACGTCAAAGGCGCATACACCGGCGCATCGGCAGACCGCGCGGGCCGTTTCGAGCACGCCGACGGGGGCACTTTGTTTCTCGACGAAATCGGGGACATGCCGTCCGCTATGCAGGCAAAGCTGCTGCGGGTACTCGAAAACGGTGAGATCGTGAGGGTCGGGTCGAATGATCCGATTCGGGTCGATGTACGACTGGTTTCCGCAACCAATCGTAACCTGTCGGAAAGAGTCGAGGTAAAGGAATTCAGAGAGGACCTTTTTTTCCGCGTCAAGGGAGCGACAATCGAGATCCCCCCTTTGCGACAGCGACGTGACGACATACCGCTCCTCATCAACCATTTTCTGCATATAGCAAATGAAAAGCATGGCACAAACGTCACGGGCGTTACCGCCGAGGTCCGCCGGTTGATGATGAGTTATTCGTGGCCGGGAAATGTGCGGCAGTTGCAGAATGTCGTCGAAAACATGGTTATCCTGGCGGAGAGCGACATGCTGTCCGTCGATGATCTCCCCGGCGAGATCTATTCACCCCCGGTTCCGGACGGCGGTGGCCTGGGGGAACTGGCGGGCATCAGTATCGAGGAAGCCGAACGGCAGCTCATCAGGAACACGCTGAAGATGGTCGACGGGAACAGGAGCCGTGCCGCAAGCATTCTCGGCATCGGCGAGCGAACGCTCTATCGGAAGATCAAGGAATACGAACTCACGGAATGAGACCCCCCGCCGGGGCCGGGACCGCCTGTTCGAGCCGTAGAGGAATGTTCATGCCGCGTATCAGGAAATTACCGGAACACCTGGTGAACATGATCGCCGCCGGAGAAGTTGTCGAGCGCCCGGCAAGCGTTCTGAAGGAATTGCTCGAAAATTCAATTGATGCCGGCGCTTCCCGGATAGAGGTGACCATACGGGACGGGGGCAAAAAGCTTATCCAGGTATCGGACGACGGGAAAGGCATGGGTAAAGATGACGCATCACTTGCTTTCGCATCCCATGCAACGAGCAAGCTGGCAAAGGAAACGGATCTCTTCGACATACGGACCCTGGGATTTCGGGGCGAAGCGCTGGCTTCGATTGCACGCATTTCGAAGGCGCGCATCCGAAGCCGTCCCGGCAACGACCCAAGCGGCTGGGAGGTTACCGCCGCGGGCGAGAAGTGTGCCCCCCCCCGTCCCTGCCCGATCGCCCCGGGCACAACGGTGTCCGTCGAGGAATTGTTTTTCAACGTGCCGGCGCGGCGCAAGTTCCTCAAGAAAACCGCGACGGAATTCGGTCACATCACCGAACAATTGATCCGCGTTGCGATCCCCCACCCGGACGTGGCCTTCCTCCTGCGGCATAATGCCCGGGAGACGATGATGCTCCCGCCGGCCGACACCACCGTCGCACGAATAGCAAATATCTTCAGTGAGGACCTCGCCGCGTCGCTGGTGTCCCTTCAGTCGAGACAGGGACGGGGGATCACGGTCGACGGACTCATTGCGCCGCTGACCGCCGCACGATCGACCGCTAAATGGCAGTATGTTTTTCTCAACGGGCGCTATATACGCGACCGCCTGATCGGCCACGCCGCCAGGGAAGCATTCCGGGGACGTATTGATCCACGAAAATATCCTGTCTGCTTTCTCTTTATCCGTGTCGATCCGGAACAGGTCGACGTCAATGTGCACCCGACAAAAACTGAAGTGCGTTTTCGCGACGCAAACGCCGTGTACGGCGAGGTTCTCGCTTCGCTGAAGGAAACGCTTCAGTCGCTTGAAAGCGACAGCAGCGACAACTTCTCCCCCGGGATAGCCGCCACCGCAGCGCGCGCCGGCGACGACGGCACCGGACGGGCTGATTCGATGAGACAGGCGATTGTTGATTTCTTTAAAACGGCACCTTCTCCACAGCCGCAACTGGATTTCACCGCTCTGCCCCGTGGCGATGCCGGCACCTGCAGCGATATCAAAAAAAGCGGCCGTGGCGGATCGCCTGTCTCCGAAACACGGCCGGTGTACCGAAACACGGGCCGGCCCGACCGGGCAGGGGAACCGCACAACGCCGTCAATGATGTATGTGCAGGCGATTACGCGCAGACCGGGATCATGCAGATACACAATACGTATATTGTCGTGGAAACCTGTGACGGCATCGAAATAGTCGATCAACACGCACTGCATGAACGGGTCCTTTACAACCGGTTGAAGAACAAACTGTTGGCAGAACCCCTCGCCTCGCAAGCGGCACTCATACCTCGGCATATCACCGTTACACCGCGGGAGATGGCAATCATCAACGACAACCGGACGCTCTTCGATCGGCTGGGGATGGAGATAGTGGCATTCGGGCCCGACAGCGTGGCGATTCAACAGTTTCCGGTCCTCTTGGTGGGACGCACGGTTGACCCCGTGGCGTTTCTTCGGGACATGCTCGACCGGTTTTCCGATGACATGCCGGCATCGGAAGAGGAAATGGTGGAATCCGTACTCTCGGCAATGGCATGCGCGGCGGCGGTCAAGGCCGGCGATCGACTCAGCGCTGATGAAATGAGGGAATTGGTCGGGCAAGCGACACGGCAGGACAAGGCCCTTTCATGCCCGCACGGCAGGCCTACCAGGATCGTCATGTCTCTTGCGGACCTGGAGAAGTGTTTTGGCCGGAGCAGTTAGGCCTCCCGATGTCAGGAATTGTTGAAAAAACCTTTTTCTTTATTGTCGAAAAGAGTTAAATGTCTTAGAGCCTATCAGGAGATTCGCCATGAAAAGACACCTTCAGTTGACGATACCCTGCCTGATCGTCCTCTGCGCCGGTTGCGGGGAAGACCGGCTCTTCAAGGAGAAGACATCCGATATCAACAACATTCGCCTCGAACTGATCACGGGATCGGTCGATAAGCTCATTGAACGGGGGGAAATCAATTACGCGGAGAGGGTTGAAATGCCCGACGGCGTCAAAATTGCCGCCTGGGTGACAACTCACGAAAAAGGCGAGGCCGCAGGCACCGCGGTCATTCTTCACGGCACCGGTGAAAGCAAAGCAAATTATCTTTCCGTCGCGAAGGAATTGTCAAAGAGAGGATTCGATGTAGTCTTGATTGATCTTCGCATGCACGGGGAATCGGGCGGCGACTATATAACGTGCGGCGCGAAAGAAAAAATGGACGTGCAGCGAATCCTGGACCTGTTCTCGAAAAAAAACAAAATCGCGGGCGACCCGGTCTATCTGTTGGGATGTACCTTCGGTGCGGCCGTCGCGATTCAATACGCAGCCATCGAACCCGACACAGCCGGCGTGATAGCAGTCGCGCCCTGGAAAGATGCCGCCAGTAAGGCCCGCCGTGACCTCGGGTTGATTATCGATGAAGACGAATTCCAGAACATGCTTAACCGGGCGGCCGATCGCGCCGGCTTTGATCCTCGTACAACATCGGCGGTGCTGTCCGCACCGAAGGTTACCTGCCCGGTATACATCATCCACGGCATGGGTGACCTTGCGGTGCCGGTATCCGACAGCAGGGAGATTTACTCTCATCTGGGAGGACCGAAAAAACTCAAACTGGTAACGCCGCTGATCGAACAGTCCATAGTGGGTATAGGCTGGGACAAGTGGATCTGCGACCAACTCGACGAGATTGTGAGCGGCGCAATAAAGTGATACACCATTATTCGAGGTGAAGTAACAGCGTGACCACCCGGATCTCCCCTACCGAAACCGTTGTCATTCTTGATTTCGGCTCCCAGTACGCACAGTTGATTGCCCGCCGGGTACGAGAAAAAAATGTGTACAGCGTTCTCGCGGCACCGGATATATCCCTGGATCAACTTACGGATTTGAATCCGAAAGGTATCATTTTCTCGGGCGGACCGGGCAGTGTCTACGAAGAGGGTTCTCCGCGATGCAGCGAAGATATTCTTCATCTCGGCATCCCCATTCTGGGTATCTGCTATGGTATGCAGCTCGGCGCCCATATTCTCGGTGCCCGTATTCAACCAGTCGGGTCGCGCGAGTACGGAAGAACCGACGTACAGATCATTCGCCCGCGAACACTGCTGCAGAATGTGCCGGAGGAGACCACCGTCTGGATGAGCCACGGTGACCAGGTCGACGACGTCGGTGACGATTTCGAAATACTGGCCCGAACCGACACCTGCCCCAATGCCGCGGTACAACACAGGACGAAGCCCTTTTTCGGTCTGCAATTTCACCCCGAAGTGACCCACACGCCACACGGCAGTGAAATATTCGACAACTTCCTCTACGACATCTGCGGCTGCCGGGGAGACTGGACGGTACGTTCGTTTATTGATTCCACCGTATCGGCTCTTCGCGAGCGGATCGGACCGGAGGAAAACGTGGTTTGCGGCCTGAGCGGGGGTGTCGATTCCGCGGTAACCGCCGCGGTAATCGAAAAAGCCGTTGGTGACCGCCTCAACTGCATTTTTGTCGATAACGGGCTGCTGCGCATGAACGAGGCCCAACTCGTTGAGCGAACGTTCAAGGACCATTTCAACGTACGACTCGCCGTTGCGCGTGCCGAAGGTCGCTTTCTCGAAAACCTGAAGGATGTCTGTGAACCGCAGGAAAAGCGTCGGATTATCGGCCACACGTTTATTGACGTTTTCAAGGACGCCGCCGCCGGCCTGTCCAACGTCAGATACCTCGCCCAGGGCACCCTCTACCCCGACGTCATCGAATCGGGGCAGTCTCTCGCCGGCGAGGCGGCCAATATCAAGCTGCATCACAACGTCGGCGGCCTGCCGTCTGAGTTGGGATTCGACCTGATTGAACCGCTGAGGGATCTTTTCAAGGACGAGGTCAGGCGCGCCGGCGAACTGCTCGGCCTGCCGGACGAGATGGTCTGGCGGCATCCGTTCCCAGGGCCGGGTCTGGCCGTGCGGTGTCTTGGGCCTGTGAGCAGGGATCGCTTGAACATACTGCGGGAAGCGGACAACATCGTCGTCGAGGAAATCAAGGCCGCGGGCCTCTACCGGCGCACCGCGCAGGTATTCGCCGTACTCCTCCCGGTCAGTTCAGTGGGTGTCATGGGAGACGGGAGGACGTACGAAAATGTCGTCGCCGTCCGGGCGGTCGACACGTCGGATTTCATGACGGCCGACTGGTCCAGGATTCCCTGCGATATTCTCGCCGCCTTGTCAAACCGCATCATCAACAACGTTAAGGGAGTGAACAGGGTCGTCTACGATATTTCCTCAAAGCCCCCCGCAACCATCGAGTGGGAGTAATCGGGCCCGTACGGCCGAATTTTGTCAGGCACTGCGGATCATGACGTATGCTGCCGCTGACGGAGGAATTTCATCAGCGCCGCGTCGAATGTCATCGCGTTATTGATCGTCACAAAATCGGCCTGCGCGCAGAGGCACTCATGCCGGTATCGTTCTATAAATGCCCGTATCTCTTCGACGTATTCGGCCCGTATGGACGCCCCGTCGGTGGTAACCGCATCACCCGTCTCGGGTTCGCGCACCTTGAGCCGTCCGTCGAATTCGAATGCGAGTTCGTTATAGTCGAGCACCTGGAAAACGATCAGGTCATGGCCGTAGTGACGAAAATGGTGAAACGCGTCGATCACCGCGTCCTGCTGCCCCAACAGATCGGAGATAATAATGATCATCGACCGCCGTTTTATCCGCGCGGCGATCTCGTGCAGGCACTGCCCGAGCCGCGTTTCGCCGAACGGCCGTGTTTGCGCAAGAACGGTGAGAATGTTCGTCAGGTGCGTCCGCTTTGACTTCGGCGGCAGAAACGACCTGACCTTCTCGTCGAAGGTACACAGGCCGACAGGGTCCTGCTGGTGAACCATCATGTGACCGAGTGCGGCGGCAACGCAAATGCCGTAATCCATCTTGGTCATCCTGTTGCCGGTTGCAAAATCCATACTGCCCGAGCAGTCCATCAGGAGATAGGCCTCGAGATTGGTTTCGGCCTCAAACTTCTTGATATAGTACCGATCGGTTTTCGCGTATACCCCCCAGTCGATCCGCCGAATATCGTCCCCGGGCGAGTATTTTCTGTGTTCGGAAAATTCCACCGAAAAGCCCTGGAAGGGAGATTTGTGAAGCCCGCTGATAAAGCCCTCGACGATAAACCGCGCCTTGAGGTCAAGCCGCTGTATCTGCTGTATAACGTCGGGTTGTAAATACTGTTCCGGCGATAAAGGCATTCGACCGCACCTGTCATTAAAGGCATCCCCCCTCCTTCCATCCGATCAGCCCCGCGCACGACGAGAAGGGGCTTACTCATCCGCCTTTCGACGGCGGCGCCGTCGTAAAGAGATCGAAAGATCCTGGACGAAACCCCACAGCAACAGCCCGATTCCAGCGATGGCCAGAACATGATAGTAGACAATAATCCACCCTTCGACGTCCCTGTCCATGGCCTGTTTCAATTCGCTTATGCCCAGCAGAAAACTGCCCGCAAGTATCAGTATGGCGCCGGTAATCAACCTCATGTTCACGCTCCGAGAAGCATACTCATCCTATGTATATGTATATGATACACCTGATATGCCCGGATGGCAATCGGGCATCTGCCTTCACTCGGCAGGCATGATCAGGGTATGTAGTAGCGCCGGTTGTAAAGGCCGGGCTCATCGTGAATACACTGAGATCGCCAATCATACACGGAGCCATTTTGCTGCTGTGCCCGGGGGCTGGCTCAGCCGCGTTTCCCGCTGAACGGGAAAAGGTGTACACGGACACGCCTGGACGCATTTGCGTCCGTCTGCCGATCAGGTAACGTACAGGTTCCGGGTAGAAAACCGCGGATCGCACGTCACATTCACTCCCAGTTTTCTCAATCCCGCCTCGTCGCCCGGCGTGGGCATGTGCGAAAGGTGAACCTCGCATCCCTTGAGTTCCTTCAGCTTGCTGAGCGCCATCTCGGCGGCCGGATTCGATATCGCGCTGATACTCAGAGCGATCAGGGCTTCCTCCAGGTCCAGGCTCGCCTTTTTTCCCTCCATGAAAACCTCTTCTTTCAAGCGAGACAGGGATTCGACAATATTCTCCGGGAGAAGATGGAGGCTTTTGGGGAAATCCGACAAGTGCTTGGTGGCGTTTATAATCAGGCTTGACGCCGCATGCATCAGCGCCGAATTTTCCCCGATGACTATCGTTCCGTCTTTCAGTTCAATCGCCGCGCCGCAATAGATGCCCTCGCTGCCCTTGTTCTTTTCTTCAGCACTCTCGGCGGCGCGGCGCCCGGGTTCGACAACCTTTCTGTCCGGTAATGCCGCATTGATCTTTTTCATCAGCAACTCCGCCCGGTTCAGACTGTCTCTGTCCACAAGGCCCATCGCGTATTCACACGCGCTTCTGCAATACCGCCGTATGATTTCCTGGTGAGCCGCTTCCTGGACGGCATCGTCATCAACGATCCCGAATCCGGCGCGGTTGACACCCATGTCGGTCGGTGACTTGTAGAACGACTCTTCCCCCGTGATCTTTTCTATGATTCTTCGCAGGAGGGGAAACGCCTCGACATCCCGATTGTAGTTGACGGTCTTCTCGCCGTACGCCTCCAGGTGATGGTGATCGATCTGGTTGAAATCCTTCAGGTCGATGGTCGCCGCCTCGTATGCAACATTGACCTTGTGGTTCAGTGGCAGGTTCCATATGGGAAATGTCTCAAATTTAGCATACCCCGCCCTGATGCCCATTCGATAATCGTGGTAGAAATTACCGAGGCACGTGGCAAGCTTTCCGCTGCCGGGTCCGGGGCCCGTTACGACCACGATGGGACGCTCGGTCTCAAGGTAGTCGTTGGCACCGTATCCTTCGTCGCTGACGATAGTGTCAACATCGGTCGGATATCCCCGCGTAAAATGGTGCGTATACACATTCACGCCCCGCCGCTCAAGCTTGTTCTTAAAAGCCTTCGCCGAGGGCTGCTCATCGTAGCGGGTTATCACGACCGCGGTAACAGCGATATCCCACTCCCGAAAATCATCTATTGTTTTCAGGGCATCCGCATCGTAGGTAATCCCGAAATCGGCCCGCACCTTTTTTCTCTCAATATCACCGGCATAGATACACATGATGACATCGATATTATCCTTGAGCTTCTGGAGCAGACGCATCTTTACATTGGGATCGAAACCGGGCAACACCCTCGACGCGTGAAAGTCGTACAGCAACTTTCCCCCGAACTCCAGGTACAACTTGTCATCGAAGCGGTCGACCCGTTCGAGGATGGCCCTGGTCTGTTCTTTTAGATAGGTATCGTTGTCAAAGCCGGGATTATTCATTATCCTGCATCCTTAGGTGGTTATCTGTTTGTCGGGTTGTTTCAAACTGCCGTCGGCTGATTGCGGTTCCCGGGGCGGCGGCGGCGACCGCACCGGGCGGGCCGGTAACGACGGTGATGATTCTAACCATAATGAAGACATGATGATATGACATTCCACAAAAAAACACCGGTCTACTTGAAAATGAGGCAGAATCATATACACTGTTTGCGTAAAAACGTAATGATGGGCGACAAAAACCTACGAAAAACAGTATCAGGAGGCACGTAATGGCAGAAAATGAAGCAAAAGCTGACCTGGGATTGATCGGTCTCGCAGTAATGGGGCAAAACCTGGTTCTAAACATGAACGATCACGGATACACCATAGCCGTTTTCAACCGAACCGTATCGAAAGTAGACCGGTTTATCGAGGGTGAAGCCGCCGGAACCAGTATCATCGGCTGTCACAGCCTAGAGGAGTTTGTCTCGTCGCTGAAACGTCCCCGGCGCGTGATGCTCCTGGTCAAGGCCGGCCCGGCGGTCGATGCCTTCATTGAAAAAGTTGTTCCCCTACTTGACGAAGGCGATATCGTCATCGACGGCGGAAACAGCAACTTCAACGACACCATCCGCCGGTGCGCCGATATCGAGAAACAGGGTCTGCTCTACATCGGCACCGGTGTCTCGGGCGGCGAGGAAGGCGCGCGGCGCGGACCGAGTATCATGCCCGGCGGTTCACCCGGCGCGTGGGAGCACGTCAAAAACATCTTCCAGGACGTTTCCGCCAAGGCCGGGGGTGAACCCTGCTGCGACTGGGTCGGCCCCGACGGCGCGGGGCACTTCGTGAAAATGGTGCACAACGGCATCGAGTACGGTGACATTCAGTTGATCTGCGAATCCTACGACCTGATGAAATCGGCGGGATTCAGTTACCCGGAAATGCGGGATATCTTCGATGAATGGAATAACGGCGATCTCGACAGTTACCTGATAGAAATCACCAGGGATATCCTGGAAACCATGGATGAGGAGGCGGGCACCCCGGTGCTCGATCTCATTCTCGACACGGCCGGACAGAAGGGAACCGGTAAGTGGACGGCCATAACCGCCCTCGACCTCGGCCAGCCCCTGACGCTGATCGGTGAGGCCGTTTTTTCACGGTGTCTCTCGGCCCTCAAGGATGAGCGCGTGCAGGCTTCGGGCGTCCTCTCCGGACCGGAGCGTACGACCATCGAAGACCCCGCCGCACGAAAGGCGTTCGTGGACAATCTCCGGCAGGCCCTGTACGCGAGTAAGATAGTTTCCTATGCCCAGGGGTTCCAGCTCATGCGTGCAGCAGCGGCAGAGTACAACTGGAAGCTGGACTTTGGCCAGATTTCTCTGATGTGGCGGGGAGGGTGTATCATCCGCAGCCAGTTCCTGGGTAAAATAAAGGATGCGTTCGTCGAGAACCCTCAACTCGTGAACCTGCTGCTCGCCCCGTATTTCGAAGAGGCGATTTCAAATGCTCAGGCCGGGTGGCGAAAAATCGTGGCCAGAGCGACGGAAAACGGTATCCCGATTCCCGCCTTCAGTTCCGCCCTCGCGTACTACGACGGCTACCGCGCCGAACGGCTCCCCGCGAACCTTTTGCAGGCACAGCGCGATTACTTCGGCGCCCATACCTACGAGAGAACGGACAAGCCGCGCGGGGAGTTTTTCCATACCAACTGGACCGGAACCGGCGGTGATGTAACCGCCAGTTCGTACAATGCCTGATTCCGTAGAAGAATTGTATTCGCGAATGGCTGAACGCGAAAACATGCCGTTGTCGATACTGATACTGCTGACGGGTGCGTGGTGCGCACTCCACGGTTGTTACGCGCCTGAGCACGTTGCATGGAAATGGCCGGGAATGCCGGGCGATAAAAAAGCCGCCCCGCCGGTCGTATACACGGACGATGTCGCTCCGCAGCCCGGCGGCGACGACTCACGAACCCCGCGTCCACCGCAGGAGGTCGACACGCAGAAAACGGGATCCCCTGTTTCCCGCCCCCGGGTGGACCTCGAAAAACACCGCGCGGCAATATGGCCGCACGTCGACATGCTTCGGCGTAAAGAGGAAATGACTCCGGAAAAATGGAAGTCCCTCATCGAGGATACCGTCAACAAACTGCCTGAATGGTACGCCCCCCTTGACGTCGAATCACCCAAGCCGTACTCCGATAACTGGATATCGGTCATGGTGTGGGATTTCATGCCGGGCAAACAATATGCCGGCGAGATCTCGAAGTGGAAAAAGATCGCCCCTGGATTCGGCAAGCCCTTTCCCGACCCCGTGACCCGGAGAAAACTCCTGAATCTTATCGAAGAAATAATGGCCCAAACGAGTGAAACGAAAGAAGAGGCGATTGAATGAACGCGAACCTGTTCACCGTTGACGAGAAGCGAATTGCGATAACCGGCGGCGCCGGTGTCCTGTGTGGACACATGGCGACGGCCCTGGCCGCCCGCGGCGCATCCGTTGCGATCCTCGATTACAATATCGAGAGAGCAAAGGCTGTTTCCGGGGATATCAATGACGCGGGAGGCAACGCCATCCCGGTCGAATGCAATGTCCTGGAAAAACAGGTGATCGAAGCGGCGTTCGCCGAATGCATCGACGCGTTTGGCGGTATCGACATACTGGTAAACGGCGCGGGGGGAAACCATCCCGGTGCCACGTGCAAACCGCCCGATACTTTTTTTGGCGTCGATGAAGAAGCTATGCGCCGGGTCTTTGAGCTTAACTGCATGGGAACGATACTGCCCAGCCAGGTCTTCGGCGCCCACATGGCCGAGCGCGGCAGCGGGAATATCATCAACGTATCCTCGATGAACGCCTTTCGACCCCTGACCCGCATTTCCGCCTACTCCGCCGCAAAAGCAGCGATCAGCAATTTTACGCAGTGGCTGAGTACGTACATGTGCCAGAATCACTCCCCCGACATCCGTGTCAACGCCATTGCACCCGGTTTCTTTCTGACCGCACAGAATCGGTTCCTCCTGACAAACGAGGATGGCTCGATGACCGATCGGGGGCAGCAGATCATCGATCACACACCGATGGGGCGATACGGAACCCCGGATGATCTCGTCGGCACGCTCCTGTGGCTGGTCAGCGACGCCTCCGCCTTCGTCACAGGAATTGTGGTGCCGGTGGACGGCGGTTTTTCCGCCTATGCCGGCGTGTGATTTCCGCAGCAGTGGTGTGCATTTCGATCCATGAAGCTGATGCTGAAAATCTTCGGCCTGGCCGTGTGCCTGGCGCTGCTTTTTTCGTCCCTCTATGTCATCTGGGGGCCGCAGCTTGAATCAACGTTCGGCGACGAAGCGTTTTTTTCGGGTTTCACATCGACGGCGTGGCTGGTCGCCGACGGGCTGCTGGTTGCCGACCTGGTCCTGCCGATACCCGCCACGCCGATCATGGCGGCACTCGGCGCCGTCTACGGCCCGCTGGCCGGCACCGCGTTTGCGGTCATCGGTTCCGCTACGGCGGGAATCGCCGGCTATTGGCTGGCAAAGGCGTGCGGCAACCGGGGTGTGCGGTTCATCGCCGACGAACGGGAACTCGCGCGTTTTCAGGCGTTTTTCGAAGCGTGGGGGCCCTACGCCGTTATCCTCAGCCGGGCCCTGCCGATCATGCCTGAGGTCATAAGCATCCTCGCCGGCCTTTCGCGCATGTCCTTCCGGAAATTTCTGATCTCGCTGCTCGCGGGAACCATCCCCGTCGCCGCCGTGCTCGCCTGGTCCGGGCATCTCTCCCGTGACCATGCCTGGTACGCCGTACTGCTGGCCACCGTCTTGCCCGCCGTGCTCTGGCCGCTGGTATTCAGGCCGTTCGTTATCAAGAGCAACGTGCGCTGTATTCATGATCCAGAAGAATAAGTTTTAATAAAAATGTACTTTCTGGCGATTCGCCGTATCGGTTAGAATTCGCACATGCCTCCCGATCCTTCAGCAATACTGGATATTGCCTGTCGATTCTACGACTCGGCCGTCCTTTTCTGCTCGCTTGAACTGAACGTGTTCGAAATCCTCTCGGGCTCAGACGGCAAGACCGCGAAAGAAATCGCCGCGGAAAACAATTTTGATCCGCGCTGCTGCCGGCTGTTGCTGGACGCCTGCGTTGCCGCGGGGCTATTGGAAAAAGAGCGGGACGGGTATCGGAATACCGCTGAATCCGAAGCCTTCCTGGTGCCGGGCTCGCCCGGAGACATGGGCGGCGCCATACAGTACAACCACGACGTGTACCCGGCGTGGGGGATGCTCGCCAGCCTCGTGCGCAGTGGTTGCCCGGTTGAAAAGCCCGAACTCCACCTGGGCGACGATCCAAAACGAACCAGGAACTTCGTGACGGCAATGCACAGACGCTGCATGGCGATCGGCAGCGCGGTAGTACCCCTCCTGGAGCTTGAGGGCACAACGAGGCTCCTTGACGTCGGCGGCGGTCCCGGGACCTACTCTTCCCTCATCGCCCGCCGGCACTCGGATATCCACTGCTTTGTCATGGACCTTCCTCCCATCGTCAGTATTGCCACTGAAATAGTCCGGCGCGACGGAATGGAGGACCGACTTTCATTTATCGGCGGGGATTATCACGAAACGGCGTTTCCCGGCGCGCTGGACGCGGTTTTATTTTTCGGTGTTCTTCACCAGGAATCGCCGGAACATATTCGAAAACTGCTCGACAAAGCCTACGATGCCATGCAGCCCGGCGGCGTGATCTATATCCTGGATATGATGACCGACGAAACGAGGACCCATCCACGTTTTTCGGCAATGTTCGCCGTGAATATGGCCCTGACCACGGAATCCGGGTGGGTCTTCTCGGAGGGGGACATGAGGAAGTGGCTCGGCGACACGGGATTTTCCGATATCGTTTTGACCATGCTGCCTCCCCCCATGCCCCACTGGCTTATCTCGGCGACAAAACCCGCGTAATCAACACAACCGCAACAAAAGGAACGATCATGAAAATTATTGAACCGCATATTCACATGTACTCACGGACTACCGACGACTACCAGTCGATGTATGATGCGGGAATACGCGCCTGCGTCGAACCTTCGTTCTGGCTGGGCAGCAACCGCCGGTACGCAGGCACGTTTTTCGACTATTTCAAGCTGATCCTCGAGTTCGAAACCACCCGGGCCCGCCGATTCGGCATCGACCACTACGCGGCCGTCGCGTACAACCCCAAGGAAGCCGAAAACACCCCGCTTGTCGACGAAGTGCTCGCGGGTATCGACGAATACCTCGACGATCCCCGGTGCGTGGCCGTCGGCGAAATCGGTTTAAATAATATCAACGATGCCGAGGAATACGCGTTCCGCCGGCAACTCGAAATAGCAGCCGAACGCGACATGCCGGTAATCATACACATGTCACACTACAACAAGGTGGAATGCATCGAACGGATGATCCCCATCATTCGCGCTGTCGGGCACGATGAAAAGAAGATATACCTGGATCACAACACCGAGGATACCATCGACACAGCCCTCGAAGAAACCGTTTGCTGGTGCGGACTGACCGTCTATCCGATCTCAAAACTAAACCCGCAGCGGGTCAGCGCAATCATCAAACGAACCGGCGCCGATCGGGTAATCGTCAGCGGCTCGGCCGACTGGGGCGTTTCAGATCCGCTCGCCCTCGTCAAGGTGGTTGACTACATGAAGGAGGACGGCCACGACGAAGACACGATCGAGCGGCTGGTTTTCAGTAACGCGGATACGTTTTATCGGCAGTCCCCGAGGTGGAAACCCGATTTTGATATAGCACCGCTGGACCCGCACGAGTTCCAGCGCTGAAGACGGGGAGCATGTCTCAGGTGAAATCGATACGTAACAGTGCGACCGCCTGGTTACGCCTTCTTCGCCTGCCAAACCTCTTTACGGCACCCGGTGATCCCGTTGCCGGGTATTTGCTGGCACTCGCCGGTTCGCCTGCCGGAACAGTGCACGTGTACGCCCCGTCCCTCTTCAGCACGGCCCTGCTCGTGGGAATCCCGTCCCTGTTTTTGTACGCGGGGGGACTGATTCACAATGATACCTGCGACATCGAAACAGATGCGCGAACGCGCCCCGGCAGGCCCATTCCCGCCGGCGATATTTCCTCCGCGGCGGCCCGCACCGCCGCGATTATCTTCTTCGCAGCGGGAATCGCCGCGGCACTCTATCTCTCCCACGCGAGCGGGAATGGATTCGTGCCGCCGTTCACCGCCCTCGCCCTTTCGATATGCATATATTTTTACAACAGTTGTCTCAAAAGTGTGTCGGTAGCGGGACCGATTTCAATGGGCACCTGCCGGTGCCTGAGTTTTCTTTTCGGTGCGTCGTTCGCGTGCGCATATGCGCCGGAACTGCCGGCCGTCGCGATCGGCCTTTTGCTCTACGTGTCTACGATCACCGTTCTGGCTGACGAAGAAGACGCGGCGCGAACAGCGCGATACAAACAGTGCCTTCCCCTCGCGGCCCTCGTTGTATGGCCCGCGTGGTACTTTTTGCGCAGTGGCGAGTCCGTCGCGGTCGGCGCGATACCCCTGTGGTGTTCTCTCGGGTGCTACGGTATTGCCTTCGGCGCGGCCGTCTGGACGTTTTTCGGCCTGCGACCGGGGGATAGTCCCGAAAAGAGGAGAACCGCCGTTTCACTGCTGATACGCAATCTGCTGCTTCTGCAGGCGTCGATATGCTTCGCCTGCCCGGGCGGCACGGTGCCCGCGATAATCCTGCTCGTCTTATGGTTCCCACATCTGGTGCTCTCGAAACGCTTCTCTCCCACCTGATGCGCAACGGCCTCGTTCGTTTTCTTTTCTCCATCGCGGGCGATATGGGATAAGATATTCCCATGAAGCCCAAGCTTCTCATCATTGATGTCGCCGGGCTGGGGTTCCGGCTGCTCGAGGAATACGGCGGAGACACCGTTGCAGGGATCGCGCTCAAGCCGACCGACTCGGTCTTTCCGGCGGTCACCTGCACTGTTCAGGCTTCGTTCAGAACCGCCGCACCTCCCCGCTCGCACGGCATGGTCGCAAACGGCATATACTTTCGCGACCTCCACCGGGCGCTGTTCTGGGAGCAGTCCGCCGGGTTGGTCTCCGGCGACAGGATCTGGGAACCGCTTCGAAACGCCGGCGGGCGGGTGGGTATGTTCTTCTGGCAGCAGAGCCTGGGAGAGTCGGTCGATATGGTGTTTTCGCCGGCCCCGATTCACAAGCACGGCGGGGGCATGATCACCGGCTGCCTGGCCCGGCCGCCCGCGCTCGGGGAACGCATGCGCAAGGCCGCCGGCGGGATCTTTCCCCTTCACCGGTACTGGGGTCCTCTTGCCGCCGCGAAGGTCGGCGACTGGATAGCACGGGCCGTCGCCGCCGCGGTATCGGATGATGCCGCACCGGAACTGCTGCTGACCTATCTGCCGAGCCTCGATTACGACCTGCAACGTTTCGGCCCATCTCACCCGAAGACAGAAAAAGCCTTCAGAAAAGCGTCGTCACAGCTTGAGACGATGTTGTCGACCGCACGCAAGCACGGCTACCAGACGGTCGTGTTCGGCGACTATGCCGTCGCCCCTGTTTCGGGCGAGGCGGTATTTCCCAACCGTGCTCTGAAAGAGGCGGGACTCCTGGCAGTGCGTGAAATCGGCGGTATGGAATACGCCGACCTGTATCACTCCCGGGCATTCGCCGTTACCGACCACGAGGTCGCCCACGTGTACATCTCCCGTCCTGAAGACAAGGAGGAGGTTCGGGGCGTGATGTCCGGCCTCGACGGCGTCTTGCAGATATCGGACCGAGCGAGTACTATTGATCATCCGGCAGCCGGAGAATTAATCGCGGTCTCCGTGGAGGGGCGGTGGCTGGCGTATCCCTGGTGGAACGACAGAAAAAAGGCGCCGGATTTCGCCGCGCACGTCGATATACATAATAAGCCCGGATTTGATCCCTGCGAGCTGTTCTTCGGCTGTCCCCCCCCCCGGATCAGCCGAGACACATCGAGGGTCGCCGGTTCACACGGCCGCGTCGGTCCCGGACGGGAAGTAGCCTGGGGAGCTACTATCGAACTGGAACCGCCCGGCACGCTCATTGAACTGGCGAAAAGCGTGTCGAAATGGATCCAAGGAGAAATGTGTTGATATCGAGGTCCGAACAAGATCAACCGACAATCTCGGTGCCGGATATATATCGCCAGGAAATTGAAGTGCGCTTCGACTACCCGGTTGCATTTACGCGCGGAGTATTCGACGAAGCGAATCCCCTGCTCTGTGACATGATCGGGCGAAAGGAATCCGACAGAAGCCATCGGGCGCTCTGTTACGTCGACGCCGGACTGGCTGAAGCGTCTCCCGACCTGATCGGACGACTTGTCGATTATGTCGCCGCACGTTCTGCACATCTGGAACTGGCCCGTGAACCGATTGTCATTCCCGGCGGACGGGCGGCCAAGACGGATTACGAGTTGATAAGAACAATCATGAATACCCTGGGGGAATACCGTATGGATCGCCAGAGCTTCGTGATCGCGGTGGGCGGCGGAAACATGCTCGATGCCGTCGGCCTGGCGACAAGCCTGGTGCATCGCGGCCTGCGGCTGGTGAGAATTCCCTCGACCGTCCTTTCCCAGAACGATGCCGGCGTCGGCGTCAAGAACGGCATCGACGAACGCGGGCAGAAAAATTACATCGGCACGTTTTCACCCCCCTTTGCGGTCATCGATGATTTCGACCTTCTGAACACCCTCGACGATACAACGTGGCGGGGCGGAATCAGCGAAGCGATCAAGGTGGCCCTGATCAAGGATGCCGCATTTTTCGACTTCCTGCGCCACAGCGCCGTCATTCTGAAGGCGAGAGACAACGATGCCATGGAACAACTCGTTCGGCGATGCGCGGTGATCCATCTCGAGCACATACGTACATCAGGAGATCCGTTCGAATTGGGAACCGCCCGCCCCCTGGACTTCGGCCACTGGGCCGCCCACCGCCTCGAGATCCTGTCGAACCATCGCCTCGGGCACGGCCAGGCCGTGGCAGTCGGCATTGCCCTGGATTCCTGCTACGCCTGCCGGCGCGGCCTTATCACCGAGGCGGAGTTGGACGCCGTTATGGAAACAATAGTCAACAGCGGACTGCCCGTCAGGGATGACGATCTTCTCCGGAGGGATGCTCACGGACGGCTGGAAGTGCTTGAAGGCATACGCCAGTTCAGGGAACATCTCGGGGGGCGGCTCACGATCACCCTGCCCGAAGGTATCGGCAACCGGATCGAAATCCACGAGATCGACGAGGAACTGGTTGCGTCGTGCATCGAATACCTTTTCACCATCCCGGGCGGAGTCTGTGAATAATGAACATCAGTTCGGTGCCCCCGATTCACCTGACCTACTGCCTGAACGTTCACCCCGGCGAATCCTGGCAGAAAAATCTCGACGCCATCAAGACCTACACGCTCCCGATTCGTAACCGGGTAGCGCCGAAACAATCGTTCGGGCTCGGGCTCCGCCTGAGCGCGGCGGCCGCCGCGGCGATTGACGACCCCCGCCGCATCGAGGAATTCAAAGCGTTTCTCGAGAAGAATAATCTTTACGTATTCACTATAAACGGGTTTCCCTACGGGGGGTTTCATAACACCTCCGTGAAGGAAAACGTGTATCGCCCCGACTGGTCCGCGCCTGAGCGGGTTGAATACACACAGCGGCTCGCACGCATCCTCTCTTCGCTGCTTCCGGAAGGCGTGCCGGGTTCCATCAACACGGTGCCGGTAACCTATGCACCCTGGGCCACGGAAGATGTCCTGGCGGCGGCCGTCGGGCACCTGGGCTCGACCGCGTCATTCCTCCGGGAAATCGAAGAGAAAACCGGCAAGGAAATCATCCTGGCACTGGAACCCGAACCCGACTGCTTTCTACAGACGATCGACGAGGTGCTTGCCTTCTTTGCGGGCCCGTTGTCCTCGATTCCCTTCGCCGATCAATACATCGGCATCTGCCTTGACGCATCGCACCAGGCGGTCCAGTTCGAGGATCCGGCGGACGACATTGAAAGGCTTTCAGCAGCCGGCGTACGCATCGGCAAGATACATCTCAGTGCCGCATTGAGTCTCGATCCAACCCCGGAAAACATACGGCGGCTGAAAGACTTCGCCGACGACGTGTACCTGCACCAGGTCAGGGGAACCGCACCGGGCGGAATACCGGCCGCCGCATTCGGGGACTTGCCCGAAGCGATCGGAACCGGTTCGATAAGCGGGGAGCGGGAATGGCGGATTCACTTTCACGTGCCGTTGTTCATGGAGGAATGCGGCGGACTGCAGAGTACCGCCGGCCTCCTGACGGGGAAAGCGGCAGAGTTGATGCGCGGCGGCGCGTCACCGCACCTCGAAATAGAAACCTATACGTGGTCGGTCCTGCCGGACGCCGGGCAGATCGACATCGTAGACGGAATAGTCGAAGAGATTACCTGGGTTCTCGACAACGTATTACTGCCTGATCCGTAGCTCTCGTGAGAACCGGCGCTTATTTGGTCCTCTTGATAATGTGAAATCCGAACGGCGTCTCGACAATACCGCTGACACCGCCCACCTTCAGCGAAAACGCCGCCTTCTCGAAATTCTTGTGCATCACGCCCTTTTCGAACGTTTTCAGGTCGCCGCCCTTGTCGGCCGAGGGAGCGTCGGAATACTTTTTGGCCAGGGCCGCGAAATCGGCGTTCTCGGCCTGCGCCTCCTTCAGCACCTTTTCAACACGCGTCCGGGCGGCCTCCTTCGTCCGGTCTTCCTGGGACCGCTCGGCGCCCTTGTACGATATCAGGATATGCCTGGCACCGATTTCCTTCGGCACATCGGCGGGCTTTTTCGCATCGGCCGGAGCGGCGGCCTTGTTGTCACCGGCGGGCTTGCTCGCCGGGTCACCGGCGGGCTTTGTCTCGGGTTTTTTCTCTTCTTCCTTATCCTCCACCAGTTCGGCTACCGGCTGGCAGAGGTCCTCGGCCTTCCACTCGGAAATCTTGTAGACCCAGTGGGTGTGCAGCGCGTTGAACTCCTTTGCCGTCTCGTTTGCGTCAAGTGCGGCCGTCTTTTTCTTCGACTCTTCCTTTGAAATCGTCTTGCCGGCCTTCTTGGCCTCGGCGAGGGCCTTGTTGGCTTCATCGACGGCCTTCTGGAGTTCGGCCTCGCTCGGTCCCTGTGCACTGACCTTGACGTAGTACAGGTAATCCTTGTCTTTTTCGTCCTCGTCGGCCGGTTTTGACGCGGGCTGGCCGGCGGGGGCGGTTTCCGGCTTCTTTTCTTCTTTTTCCGGGTTCTTGAGTTTCTTTGCCACCCTGGCGGTATAGCTCAGGTGCTTGTCATCCTTGAGCACACAGGTATAGACACCGTTCCACTGCAATCCCTTGACCGCCTCGTCGGAGGCGGGGTAGACTTCGTCGAAACTCAATCCCGCCAGCGCCCTGAAGACCGACTTGACATCGTGTTCCTTGGCCGTCTTGCCCTTGGGTATGTCCCGGAGTTCGATGTCCCCGTCCTCGTTCCGCCCGACGGTGTATTTTTCATCAGCGAGGGTGACGGTCACCTCCTGAACGTCATCTTCCGCGAAATCAGTCAACTCCTTTTCGATATAGTCGGTGGGCGTGTAATCCAGTGATATCCAGTCCTCACTGGTGTAGACCGTGTCTTTCCCGACAAGCCTGACATACGATCCGCTGCCCCTATCGGCGGATTTCCCCTTCACCAGGCCGTAGAGCAGCTTACCGTCGCCGTCGAGAAAACGAACCACGACGGGCTTCTCGAAGTCATCATCTTCTTCGTCTGCCTTCTCCTTCTTCGGCGGCTGATCAGCCACGCCGAGCTGCGGATGCAGTTCGCTGTTCTCGGTGATCTTCGAGGCGAGCTTGATGTCCGCGCAGTTGCTCAGCAGTTCGTTGACATCCTTTGGGTTAGCCGGGTACATAACCCCGTTGCCGGCCGTGATATTGGTGATGAAAAACTTTGTTTTCCTGCGGACCATCTTGACGGAATCATCGCCGCGGGATATTTCAACGGCCTGAATCTTGTTTGGCTGGAATCCTTCCAGGAGTATGCCACCCGGCGTGAATCCCATCTCTGTTCGCCCGGAAAAATAGTACAGGGAAACCGTTGCGGCCACCATGGCCAGGGCGACCGTAGCCAGTACGAGTACCTTTGTATCACTGAGTCTCATTTCATTTACCTCTTCTGAAGTTGCGAACACCGTCGATTATATCTGTATATCCAGATAGAGATCGCGATCAGCAGGAGTATGACCGGCGCGCCGAGCATGTTGAAGACCTTGCTGTTCCATTGCAGGGATTCTATCCTGGCCCTGCTGCCGCTCTTCAGGTCGCGCTGTTTTCTCCTGGCATCCAGCAGCTTCGACTGGAGTTCCCTGCGCCGCTTCATTACCTGGTCGACCAGGACATCCCCGTCGCCGCCCTTCTTCGCGAGATCGGATATCTCCTTGTTGTATTCGTCGATTTTGGCCTGCAGCTTCTGGTCTTCGTCGGCGATCTTCTGTTCCTCTTCCCGCTCGATCTCCTCGAACAGCTCGAAGGGACGCTGCGCCCGCCCCCGCGACCGCAGCGCGATCAGCTCGTTGCTGCCGGCGAGAAAATCGAGTGCGTTGACGAGGAACGGAGCGTTGTCGCCCGAGGGCGAGACCATGCCGAAGACATTGGTATAGGCCATCGTGTCAGTGATCATGTCCACATCGGAAACGACCAGCACGGTCGCCCCCTCGGCGGCCTTCTTGACGGGTTCGAGGTGTTTCTTGTCGTCTTTGTCCTTGTCTTCATCCTTTTCGTCATTTTCTTTTTCGTCCCCGTCCTCATCCTTGTCGTCATTCATTTCCTTATCCGCTACCGCGTCGATATCGATACCGTCGGGATAACCGGTTTCAATCGCACCCGTAATCAGGCAGGCGAGGGTCAGGGAATCGCCGACTTCCTTCGCCTCCTGCAGGATCTTCTTCGGCTGCGGCATCCGCATCTCGAAGACGCCCTCCGGAATCCAGATCATCGAGTGATCCCTGGTGGTATGGATCAGCGGTCGAATGTCGACGGCTGCGCCCTCGGCAAAGCCGGGCACCTCGCGGAGATAGCCGGCCATGCTGACGCGGATGCTGTTGAACCCCTGGACCATCACTTCGTCTTCGTTGAGGCACTCGGGACCGCCGAGTACCATGTCCGGCAGGAACCGCGCCGGGAGCTGCCCCTGCATCATCCTCTTGCGGGCCAGGCTGATGTCGGCGGCTATTTCGTACGTGCCCTCCGACTTTGCCAGTTCCACACCCCAGTTCTCCAACAGGCTCAGGTCGGACGACGCCTCGTGGGTCATCATGGCCTGCATCTGGTTCCTGCCCATCGCCTGGGGCTGATCGGCCCGGCAGAACGGGTCGACGAAAACGATAAGCTTGCCGCCTTTCATGACGTACTGGTCAATGGCGAACAGCGTTTCCTCGTCGAGGCCCTTGGGGTGGACGACCATCAGGAAGTCGATATCCCCGGAAATGGCTGCGTCTTTAACCGCGACCTTTTCCAGTTCGTAGTTGAGCTGCTCGAGGTGCGAAACGATAGACCACGGCCGCGGCATCTGCTGCCCCTGGGCCCGCATCATCTGCATCTGGTACGGGCTCATGTCCCCGGGGCCGAGGACCGGGAGCGAGGAGATGAGGCCGACCTTCTGCTTTTCCGATTCCATCATGGCGGAGACGAGCTTGGTGATGTCGTACTCGATGAAATCCTGGCGTTCCGGCGAGAAAAACTCTATCGTCTCAACCTTGCCCATCTCCGAAACGACGGCGAGGCCGAAGTAGAAATTCTCGTCGTCGGTGATCGGGAACTGGCGTATGCCGTACTCGGTGGCCTCTTCTTCCTTGCGGGAGAACGTGCGGGGGTCGATGACCTCGAGATCCACCTTGGCGCCGCCTACCTCGTCGTACTTCTGCAGCAGGTCCCTGACGTAGAGATAGTACTGGTTCCAGTACCGCAACTGGTCGCTGCCGACCTTCATCGCGGCCTTTCGGGCGTAGTACAGTTTCAGCGTCACGGGGTGATTCAGCTTGTCGATAACGTTCTTCGTGCTGCCGGAAAGCGTGTAGATGCTGTGTTCGGTGACGTCGATCTCCGCCGGAAACACCTTGCGCCATATCAGCGCCGCACAGATCGTGATGACGATGATGGATACGACGGCAACGAACAATCGTATGATACTCTTCATTATGCGGCTCTCCTTTCCTCGAGCAGGATGACATTGGCCCACAGCCAGCCCGCGGCGAGGAAGATAAAGAAGAAGGCGTCCCGAAGATCGAGAACCCCCCTCCTGAGCGAATCGAACCGGGAGACGGACGAGAGCATTTCACCCTGCTTTACCAGCCCGTCGGGAAGAAAACCGGAAAAGAAATTCATGACCGACGGATTCCCGGGTATATAAAAGGCCAGGCAGAACGCGACACCCATGACAAACGCGATCACCTGGCTCTTGCTCAGCATTGAGCAGAAACTCCCGATGGCCAGGTAGGCGCCCGCCATGAGAAACGTTCCCAGGTAGCCGACCATGATCGGCCCCTCGTCGGGATTGCCCAGCAGGGCGACCGTTATGACCATCGGAAACGTCAGGACCAGGGAAATGCCGAGCACGGACCACGCGGCGAAAAACTTTCCCAGGACCGCCTGGATCGCCGTGACCGGCAGCGAAAAGAGCAGCTCGATCGAGCCCGTCTCGCGCTCCTCGGCCCAGAGCCGCATTGCCACCGCCGGCACCAGGAGAATCAGCAGCAGCGGCATGTCCTGGAAGAAGGCATCCAGCGAACAGGTCCGCCGCTCGAAAAAGTTGTTCTTGGAGAACGTCACGTAGGAACTGAGTATCAGGAAGATCACGATGTACACGTACGCCAGCGGCGTCGTGAAATAGCTCTTGATCTCCCGCTTGTAGATGCTGAGTACGTTATTCATGGCCGCCTCCCGTTTCCGCGGCATCCGACGTCGTCAGGTCGCGAAACAACTGCTCGAGGGAGCCGCCGCCCTGTTCACGGACTTCGCCGGGGGTGCCGTCCACCCGCAACCGGCCCTGATCGATAATAATGATTCTGCTGCACACGGCATCGACCTCCTCGAGAATGTGGGTGGAGATGACGATTCCCTTTCCCGGGGCCATCTCCTTGATCAGCTCCCGTACCTCGTGCTTCTGGTTCGGGTCAAGCCCGTCCGTCGGCTCGTCGAGTATGAGCACCTCCGGGTCGTGAATCAGCGCCTGGGCGAGTCCGACCCGGCGCCTGAATCCCTTGGAAAGGGTGCCGATCTGCTGGTGAAAGACGTCCCCGAGCGCACAGGAGTCGACGACCCTGTCGACGGCCTTTGTTCTGTCCTCGCCGGCAATCCGGCGAATGTCGCAGACGAAATCGAGAAATCCTTCCGTGGTCATCTCGTTGTACAGCGGCACGTTTTCGGCGACATACCCGAGGGATTTTCGAACGCCCACGGGGTCCGCGTTGATATCGTTTCCCGCGATGGTCGCCGTCCCGCCGTCGGGGGGCAGGAAACAGCACAGCATTTTCATCGTCGTCGACTTCCCGGCCCCGTTGGGACCGAGAAAGCCCACCACTTCGCCCCGATCGACGGAAAACGACACGTCGTCAACCGCCACGATGGGGCCGAAGACCTTCCTGAGTTTCTGAATGTCTATCAGCGGCATATTCTCATCCTCTTTCTCGGGAATACTTACGATTGATTTTCAATATGTACCTTTCAAACGACCGACCCGTTCATCGAAATCACAAAAATATTATCACAATCAGAAATTTTTCAAACCTTTTTCGGTCATTTTGGGTGAATTCCTCTTACAAAGCGGATCCTAGAGGTTATCGACCACCAGGTCCCCTACTTCCGCGGTCGAATACCCCATCCGTCCGGCGGCCATTGAATCGAGTTTATCGCCGGTAACGCGAGCCATCGCTTCCTCGATCGCCGCGGCGGCCTCCGCTTCGCCCAGTGTCTCAAGCATCATGGCACCCGAAGCGACGGCCGCAAGGGGATTGATGACCCCCTTTCCGGTGTACTTCGGCGCCGATCCGCCGATCGGCTCGAACATGCTGACACCGTCCGGATTGATGTTACCGCCGGCGGCGATGCCCATGCCGCCCTGGGTAATCGCGCCGAGGTCGGTGATGATATCCCCGAACATGTTGCAGGTGACGATGACGTCGAACCACTCGGGATTCTTCACCATCCACATGCAGGTGGCATCAACGTGGCAGTAGTCGAGCTTGACGTCCGGATATTCGTCGCCAACATCGTGAAACACCCGCTCCCAGAGATCGAATGTGTACGTCAGGACGTTCGTCTTGCCGCAGAGCGTCAACTGGGCGGTCTTGCCGTCCTCGATGTCTTTATCACCCAGTCCCTTCCAGGGATTCTCGGCCGCGTGCCGTTTCCGCGCATATTCAAAGGCGTATCGAATGCATCGTTCGACCTGCGCCCGGTTATAGACCATCGACTGGACGGCGACCTCATGTGCGGTGCCCTTCATGGTAAAACCGCCGATACCGGTATAGAGTCCGCCGGTATTCTCCCGCACGACGACATAATCGATTTCATCGGGCCCCTTGCCCGCCAGGGGCGTCTCGACCCCCGGAAACAGCTTCACCGGCCTGAGGTTGATGTACTGGTCGAGGGCGAACCGCAAAAACAGCAGTATCCCCTTCTCCAGTATCCCCGGCTTGACGTCGGGATGCCCGATGGCACCCAGGAGGATCGCATCGAACTTTTTCATCGTGTCGACGGCATCTTCGGGGACCACCTCGCCGGTCTCGATATACCGGTCGCCCCCCCAGTCGAACCACTCGAAGTCCATGCCGATCGAAAACTTCTTCCCGACCGCATCGAGGACCTTGATCGCCTCCACGGTGACTTCGGGACCGGTCCCGTCCCCCGGTATCACGGCTATGTTGTATTGCGATGCCATTTATCAATCCTTTGTATCAAAGATACATAGAGACATAAGCATTTGCCGGCAATGCGAGGTTAGAAGAATACGCATATCCCGCCGCATGTCAAGAGCCTCCTCGAATTTCGTTCTCGCAAGACGCCACGGGATGTGCGGAAGATTGACAGTACGGCCGTTTCGGCGCTAAGAGAGCCCCCGCCGGTACTGCAATCGAGATCGTGAAACAACAGTGGGCCGTGCTGGACTTGAACCAGCGACCTCCTGCGTGTCGAGCAGCGATACGACCGTCGTAAACGACGCAGATACGCCACTTACGAAACCGTCAAACGGCGCTCGCGCCAGCGCTTGCACCAGCGAGGCGAAACTCGCCGTCCTGGCCGATCTGCCCGGCCCACAGCGTCGCGAGGTCATCGCCAGCCTGCCCCCACCGACCGGGCCGCCATCGCCAAGCTGATCGCTGGCGGGACCACTGGATAGAATCTGCGGTACTTATCGCCAAGTACCGAGGACTTGTCACGATTGGACGGCGTGATAAAGTCATGGTAGTAAGGCAAAAGTACCGATATAATATCACGTCATGGCCATTACCAGCGACAACCAGAAGAAGGCGCTCGACTACGCCCGGAAGCACGGCCCGTTTCGTCCGCGCGACGTGGCCGAACTCGGCGTACACCCGGAGGAAATCCGCAGACTTTGCCGAAAGGGCCTGCTGACACGCATTGGCCGGGGCCTGTACGAACTCGCCGACGCCGAGCCAACGGAGAACCAGACCCTCGCCGAAGCCTGCAAGCTTGTCCCGCAAGGCGTGGTCTGTCTCCTGTCGGCCCTGCGTTTCCATGAGATCGGCACGCAACTGCCGCACAAGGTCTGGCTGGCAATTCCGTCGAAAGCCGCCCGCCCCCGGGTCGATTACCCGCCCCTCGAACTGACCTACCTCACCGGCCGGATGTACGAGGAAGGCATCGAGACACACCAGACGCCTGCGGGTGAGGCCCGCGTCTACAGCGTGGCCAAGACGCTGGTCGACTGCTTCCGCTTTCGCAACAAGATGGGCACGGACGTCGCGGTCGAAGCCCTGCGTGAGGTCATCCACAGCCGCTCGAAGTATGGTGTCACCGTCAGCCAGCTTTGCGACCTGGCGGCGAAGTGCCGAGTCGGCGAAATCATGCGACCCTACCTGGAGGCCCTTGTTGCGTGAGTGACCAGAACGCCAATATCGCCCAATCCATTCGTCAGCGGTTACTGAACCTGGCCCGGCAGACGGGGCAGGACTACAACCGCCTGCTGGTACGCTACAGCTTGGAACGAATCCTCTATCGGCTCAGCAAGTCGGAGCACGTGGATCGGTTCATCCTCAAGGGAGCCATGCTCTTCGCCGTCTGGTCAGACCAGCAATACCGAAGCACGCAAGACCTGGACCTGCTCGGGACCGGAGACAACTCTCCGGCCGGTCTTGAGAACGTGCTCCGCGAGGTGTGTGGGATCGAGACCGGCGTTCCGGACGGCATGGCCTACGCCCCCGAGACGGTCGCCGCCGAGATCATCCGTGAGGACATGCAATACGAGGGCGTCCGCCTTCGCGTCGAAAGCAAACTCGGCACGGCCCGCATTCCGCTGATCATCGACGTGGGATTCGGGGACGCGGTCACGCCCGCACCGCTTGAAGAGGAGTTCCCTGTTCTGCTGGATGCGCCGGCCCCCAGGATCAGAGCCTACCCTCGCGAGTCCGTGATCGCCGAGAAGCTGGAGGCCATGGTCAGCCTTGGCGAAGCGAACAGCCGTATGAAGGACTTCGCCGACGTGTACTTCCTCTCAAAGCACTTCGACTTCGACGGGGCGGTATTGGCCCAGGCCGTCGCCGGCACGTTCGCACGTCGCGGAACCACCGTCATCGAGGCCCCAGCCGCCTTTACCGAGGATTTCGCCGGGCTCGACCACAAGCAGGCCCAGTGGCGAGCGTTCCTGCGGCGGACCGCGCCGCAGGGGATTCCTGAAGGCTTCAGAGACGTTGTCGCCGGCATCGCAACATTCCTCAGCCCGATCCTGTCACATCTGGCGGCCGAACAACCGATGCCTCTGCAATGGCAGACCCCAGGACCGTGGCAGTTCTGATACCTCCATCACTCGCGGCTTTTCCCGTTGAATAGGTACTTGGAAAAGATCGCTTCAGGTGACCGACGCGGGCAAGATGCCTCGGCCGGTGAAGCTCAATGCCCTCGTTCGCTGGCGTCGGAAGACCGTTGAGAACTGGATCAATCAGGGGTGCCCTCGATCCAGGGACATGGAGGTGCTGGTATGACCGGCCGTGAGAAGAAGGACTGGAAGACCTGGGCGAAGAATGCGGTGGCTGAACTGGATGCCAAGGATGATGGTGGCCCCAGCTACATCCCCATCCTACCCCGCCATGGGGTGTATCTGTTCTGCGTGGCCGGCGACGGGCGACGGTTCGCGCGGCTGTTTGGCCAGACGTGGCGGAAAATGCCCTTTTGGGCGAGGCGAAGGTTGCTGAAGCACTGGCGAGCGGCCCGCCGGGAGCGGTATGGCGACGGCCATGAGGCAGAACGCGGCGGAAATCCGCGAGAAGTGGCGAAAACTCAAAGAAAAACGGACGACTCTCGCGGGGAAAGTCGTCCGTATCGAATGGGCCGTGCTGGACTTGAACCAGCGACCTCCTGCGTGTCGAGCAGGCGCTCTGGCCAACTGAGCTAACGGCCCTGTCGGAAGATGGCTACTGTAGTGATTTGGGCCATGCTGTCAAGTACTAAACTAATCGAGCCGGTCCGACTATAACTCCCAGGCACGCGCGAATGCCGCAAAGCTCCGGTCGTAGGTCTTCTCGACCTCCGCCGGGAAACAGCAGGCGGGCAGTTGTTTCATTTTCAGATGATAGTGCAGGCAGTCGCAGCAGACGCCTTTTCGCGGACATCCCCCGTAGGTACAGTTGCAGCGATCCATGTTCGTGTCAATGTTATCGCACGCCATACGTCAATCTCCTTTCGGTTTCATTCGGCACACCGGGTTTACCGTATGCAAAGTATACCCTCCGTTGCCCTGATTTCAATCGCCGTATCGGACCGAGTGCGTCGTGAAATTCCGCCGGCCGCGTAATTTTCGCCTGCGATGTACTTGCCAATCGCAGCAAATACCGTACATTATGCAACGCTTCCGGGATAGGCCCGGATCAGGGTCGGACGGTCCGGCCCGCCTTCCGGCCGGGATAACACGGCCGGTGGCAGTGCCTCGGCTACGGTGGCCGTGGACAGTCATTGCCACGAGAGAATACCGGTAAACAGGAAGATTATTTGAAAGCAACATACCCGCGCAGAATCGCGGGCATTGCGGGAAAAAAATCACACCATGGTAGATTATAACCTGATTCAATCACTGGACATTTCCGACAAAGAGATACACGAAGCGATGGGTGGAGACGGCGGCCGGCTCCTTGTGGACGCGATGGAAGATTCGGCATCCCACAAGCCCGGACAGATCCTCAGCGGAAGGGTCGTCGATATAACCGGGGAAAACGTTACGGTGGAAGTGGGCCTGAAGAGCGAAGGAACGGTCCACGTCAGTGAGTTCGGGGACACGCCCCCCGCGCCGGGCGACACCGTGGAAGTGCTCCTGGAAGACATCGAAAGCGAGGGCGGCCTGGTAGAGCTCTCCAAGAAAAAGGCGGATCGGTACCGCGGATGGCAGCAACTGCTTGAGACCAAGACGGAAGGCGACGAGGTATCGGGCAAGGTCGTCAGGAAGATCAAGGGAGGCCTCCTGGTCGACATCGATATCCTGGCGTTTCTGCCCGCCAGCCAGGTCGATATACGTCGGCCGAAGGACATCGGCGAGTTTATCGGCAGCGAAATAGAAGCGAAGATCCTCAAGATAGACGAAGACCAGCGCAACGTGGTCATTTCGCGGCGCAAACTCATAGAAGAGCGCCGCGAAAAGGCAAAAGAGAGCCTCATGGCCGAAATCGCCGAAGGCCAGACACGCACGGGCGTCGTGAAAAATATCGCCAATTTCGGTGCCTTTATCGACCTCGGCGGTATCGACGGACTGCTGCATATCACCGACATGAGCTGGGGACGCGTCAACCACCCCTCCGATGTGGTCGAACTCGACCAGGAGATCGAGTGCAAAATCCTCAACGTCGATTTCGAGGAGGAAAAGATCGCCCTGGGCCTGAAACAGAATACGACGAGTCCCTGGGAAAATGTCGAGGAAAAATATCCCGTCGGCTCCCAGATACAGGGAGAGGTCGTCAGCCTGACCAATTACGGCGCGTTCGTGAAGCTCGAAGAAGGCCTCGAAGGCCTCATACACATCTCCGAGATGTCGTGGACCCGGCGTATCAACCACCCGAAGGAGAAACTGTCCGTCGGCGCTGAAACGGACGTACAGGTCCTGGATATCGACAAGGAGAAACAGGAAATCTCGCTGGGGCTCAAGCAAACCGAGGCCAACCCGTGGACCCAGGTAAAGGAAAAGTACCCGCCGGGAACCATGATCAAGGGCATGGTGCGCAACCTGACGAACTTCGGCGCATTCGTGGAAATCGAAGAAGGTATCGACGGTCTCTTGCATGTCAGCGATCTGAGCTGGACCCGCAAAATCGGTCACCCGTCGGAGTTACTCAAGAAGGGCGAGGACGTCGAGTGCGTGGTTCTCGAAGTCGACGAGGAGAAGATGCGGGTTTCCCTCGGTCACAAACAACTGACTGAAGATCCCTGGCTCCGGCAGATTCCGGAACATTACCTGCCGGGACAGATCGTCAAGGGCGAAGTTACCAAGATCACGAATTTCGGCGTGTTCGTCGAACTGGAAAGTGATCTCGAAGGATTGCTCCACGTTTCGGAATTGAGCGAACAGAAAGTCGATCCGAAGGAAATCGTGGACGTCGGTGATGAAATCGAAGTCAAGATACTCCGGGTCGACACGGAAGAGCGAAAGATCGGCCTCAGCCTGAAACGGGCTCAGTGGGCTGCCGAGGACATGGACAAATCCGACAAATCGGCCGAACCGCGGCGCGGCGGTCTCGACAGTAACGCCGGACTGTTCGCGGGGATGGATAAGAAGATCATGCAGACGGTGCGGAACACGGCACCCGGAACTCAGGAAGACGAATCGTCCGAAACGATGAAGGAAGCCGAAGAGCCCCGGGCGGAGGCCGGAAACGATACCGACGAAGGCGCGGCAGACAAGGACACCCCGTCGGACGAGACGGAGACTGAATCAGCAGCGGGCGTGAAGCCCCCGCAGGATGACACGGAAGAATCGGCCGAACCAGATACCGGGGACGATACCCGGGGATCCGTCGACGAGGAAGGGGCGGCGGGCGCCGCGGAAGAAAACGCCGGCGAAAAAGAGTAGCATATAACCCGACCATCTGCCCGTTCTCCGGTAACGGATCGATCTGGCGCGCCGGGAATCGAGTTCTCTTTTTTCGCTTTTTCCTTTACACGCTGGTATTACTATCTACCCTTCAGTAATACTAAATGCTGGCCGGTGAAAAAACCAATGAAAGGAAAAGCATGAAACCGTTCGCCGTCGTTACCGTCTTGATCCTCTCCGCAACCGCGGCCTATTGCCATTTCCAGGTACTGGTCCCCTCAACGGAATGCGTGACCGCCGCAGGCAGTCGAACCGTCAATCTCGACATCGTCTTTACGCACCCTATGGAAAACGGGCCGGTCATGCACATGAACAAACCCCGGCGTTTCGGCGTGCTCGCCAGGGGTGAGCAAAAGGACTTGTCCGGCGCGCTCACGCCGCGGCAGGTGCATGGAAAAACCGCCTACTCGTGCAACTATGAAATACAAAGACCCGGCGACCACATCTTTTTCATAGAACCCTCGCCCTACTGGGAACCGGCCGAACAAAAGATGATCATCCATTACACCAAGGTCGTCGTCGACGGCATGGGGCGCGGCGGAGACTGGGATGCGATGGTGGGATTCCCGGTTGAAATCAAGCCGCTCACCCGTCCCTACGGTCTCTGGACGGGCAATTCCTTCAGGGGCGTCGTGCAGAAAGGCGGCACACCCGTGCCCTTCGCCGAAATCGAGGTCGAATACCTCAACAACCGGAAAAACATCACCCCCCCCGCCGATGCATTCATAACGCAGGTGATCAAGGCCGACGGGGACGGCGTCTTCTCCTACACGATGCCGCGCGCGGGCTGGTGGGCATTCGCGGCCCTCGTCGAGGGTGAAAAGAAGATAGCCGGTCCCGCGGGCCGGAAGGTCCCGGTCGAACTGGGGGCGCTGATGTGGGTCAGGACGCGGGACATGACCGCAGAATAGGTTCGGTACGCATGCACATACAGGAAGGAATCCTCCAGTCCGCGATCCTGGTATCCGGCGGTGTTCTCGCAGCGGCGGGCACCGCCGTCGGCATGCGCAGAATGGATTACGACCGGGTGCCTGAGGCGGGGGTGCTTTCCGCCGCCTTCTTCGTTGCGTCCCTGCTGCGCGTCCCGATCGGCCCGGCCAGCGCCCATCTGCTGCTGGTGGGGCTCTGTGGCCTCATGCTGGGATGGTCTGTTTTTCCCGCACTGCTCATGGCTCTGTTCCTTCAGGCGAGCCTCTTCGAGTTCGGGGGACCGACCACCCTCGGCATCAACACGCTGAATCTCGCGCTGCCCGCAGTCGCCTGCTATTACTTGTTCAACGGCCCCGTCCGCCGGACGCGCAGCCGGCGCGCCGCGTTCCTGCTCGGCGCAGCGGCGGCGGCGACGGGCCTGCTCGCGGCGCTGTTTCTGTTCTGTATTGAAATGTACCTGACGGGAAAGGCATTTCTTCCGCTGGCGGGTGCGGTGGCTGCGGCGCACCTGCCGGTCCTCCCCGTCGAGTGCATCGTAACCGGTGCGGCGGTGTCGGCGGCCAGAA
Organism: uncultured Planctomycetaceae bacterium; assembly: GCA_964557575.1. GTDB lineage: Bacteria > Planctomycetota > Phycisphaerae > SM23-33 > SM23-33 > CAZLBC01. Next base: position 31,745 of record CAZLBC010000004.1, on the reverse strand, counting down.
AGCTGGAGCCGGAACTGTTCGGAGCCGAACGATGAGACAGATGGTTATTATACCGGTGGCCGCAGTACTGTTCGCGGCGACCGTTCCGGCCGGCGCGCACAAGCTCAATCTTTTCGCTACCGCAGAGGGCGATGCCGTGACGGGGGAAGTGTATCACACCGGCGGCGGCGCGGCACGGGGGGTCGACGTCACCGCGCTCGGTGCAGGAAACGAAGCGCTGGGCAACACCCAAACCGACAGCGACGGCCTCTTCACGATTTCCGGCGTTGCCCGTCGCTGCGTCTCGTTGCGGGCCGATTCTCCCGACGGCCATACGGCTGTTTTTTCCATGGACCGGGACGGTGGTGCCGTATCGGCGGAATCCCCCGCCGCGGCGGAGGAACCCGTTGATACCGACCGGCTCGAAAGAAAAATCGACGCACTGAGACGGCAACTGGACGAACACGAACATTCGGTCAAGCTCAGCGATATCATAGGAGGGCTCGGCTTCATCGCCGGGCTGACGGGCGTCGTCTTTTACCTGAAGACACGGAGGAAACGGAACCGTGATTGAGTGCTCCGCGGCCCGCAACGAATCCGTCGTTCACCGTATCGATCCACGCGCGCGATTCCTGGCGGCGGTCGCCGGGGCCGCGGTACTTGCCGCGGGTCAACAGCCCCACGCCGCCGCCGCGGGACTCGCGGCGGCGTGTACCCTGACCGGACTTGCCCGGCTGGGGGGGCGCGTGATTCTCAAGCGATTTCTGGCGCTGAATCTCTTCATGGCGATACTTCTGCTGTCGCTCCCGCCGGGTATGCCGGGCGAAACGGTATTCTCAATCGGTCCCCTTGACTACTCCGCCCCCGGGCTGCGCGCCGCCGTCATCATCGTGATGAAGGCGAACGCCATCGTGTTCCTGTATACATCGCTGGTCAGTACCATGTCCGTCCAGACACTGGGACATACCCTGGCACACCTGCGGGTGCCGGCGAAACTGGTTCTCCTGTACCTGCTCATGGTCCGGTACATCTGGACCCTCGGCAGGGAATACGATCAATTGCGCACCGCCATGCGAGCCCGGTGTTTTTCGCCCCGGAGTGATATGCACACGATGAAATCCTACGGCCAACTGATCGCGACGCTCTTTCTCAAGGGCTTTCATCGGTCACATCGCGTGCTCAACGCGATGAAATGCCGTTGCTGGCGGGGCGAGTTCTGGCTCTACCGGCATTTTTCCTTTTCCCGGCGGGACTTGGTTTTCGCGGGTGCCTCCCTGCTTGTGATCGCGGTCATCGGGTGGAGACAACTGTCGTGAGTGCCGCCGCATTCGATCTGTCGGGCATACGGTTCGCCTACGAACCGGGAGCATCCATTTTTGACGACGTCGACCTGGCAATAGGACCCGGTGAGCGCGTAGCCGTCGTCGGCCCCAACGGCAGCGGCAAGACCACGCTGCTTTACCTCCTGGTCGGTCTTGTCAAACCGCAGGCCGGCAGGCTGGAGGCCTTCGGCGAAGTGAGAACGGCGGAAGGCGATTTTCACGAGGTCCGGCGACGCGCGGGACTCGCCTTTCAGGATCCCGAGGATCAACTCTTCTGCCCCACCGTCGTCGAAGACGTGGCCTTCGGTCCGCTGAACCTGCGACTCCCGCGCGACGAGGTTGCGCGGCTCGTCGATCGTGCATTGAACATGATGGGTCTGGCCGGATTCGAGGATCGGGTCACGTGGCGGCTCTCGGCCGGGGAGATGAAACGGGTCGCCCTGGCATCGGTGATGGCCATGGATCCGGACATCCTGCTGCTCGACGAGCCGACCGCCGGGCTGGACCCGTCCTGCCGCCGATCGCTGATCGAGATCCTCCGCGGCTGCGACAAGGGGATGATACTGGTATCCCACGACCGGGAACTGGTCCGTCGCCTCTGCGGCCGCGTAATCCTCCTGGGCGGCGGCCGCGTGCTCGACGATGTCGGCAGAGACGATATCGACAGCATTTTTTCCCGCATGGAAGGATGAAAATCATGTCTGACCTGGTGCGCATAAGCATGTCCATCGAGAAACCACTTTTCAGGAAGATGGAGTCGATGGTCTCCGAACTGGGGTACGAGAACCGCAGCGAGTTCATACGCGATCTGCTGCGAAAACAGATAGTCGAGAAGAATTGGGAAGACGACGGCGAAACGCTCGGTACCATAACACTCGTCTACGATCACCACGTGCGCGGCCTCGGTTCCCGCCTGACACACATACAGCACCACTTCGCGGGCACGATCCTGGCTTCAACGCACATCCATCTCGACGAGCAACTGTGCGCGGAAATGATCATGGCCCGGGGAGGGGCGCAAGACGTGCGCGGGCTCTTTGCCGCCATGCAGCGCGAAAAGGGCGTCCTGCACGCCGCCCTGTCGACGACGTCCGCCGCACCCGCGGCGTGACGGGGCGTCAAGATACTGCCGGTCAGCCGGAGACGGGTATGGTAAGGGTCGGCATCGCTTTCTTGTCGCTCGACTGCAACGAGTAGATGAGACTCAGGAGGGCGAAGGCGTCCTTTGAAGCCACGTCTGCGTCGGCGATGTAGTACCACCCTCCCCGGTAGTTGACGGACACAAAGGCGTCGCCGGGTATGACCGGGCTGTAGCGCACGTCAAGCAGGTCGCGGGTCAGTCGCCGCCTGTCGACCGGCCTACCCTCGCCGCCGCGGTCGCGGTACGTTTTCACCAGCCCCCGCTCCTCGTGGAATGCCGGTATTTCCACCCCCTGCGCGACGTAGTACAGCATATCGCTGAAACAGCGGAGCTGGACCGGGAGCGTGCCGTCCGCCGCGCCGTCGACCGACCGGTCCGTTCCCACCAGGTCGACCATTTCAATAACCGTCCCGTCGTCCCGTTCTTTCCGTTCCGGCGCAATGCCGAGCAGGTCGTCTGAATAATCGGCTTCCTTCGCGCCGGCAAATCGCAACCGCAGTGCCAGCCCGCTTGCGCCGGCTTTCAACAGGCGGTAATCGCCGTCCGCGCGGCACTGCAGGGTGTACCCGCTCTCCCCGGCTTTCATCCAGGCATCGAGATCCACCTGGCCCGCCGGGATGCGGTCGGTAACCACAACCGGGCCGCCGGACTTCTTGACCAGCGCCCAGTCACCGCGCCGCTGCATGCGTCCCCAGAGTTCAACCGCCTTCATAAAACTGTCGTACGGTCCCGTACCCGGCGCGGGATAATTTTCCAGCGTGCCTATCCGCTGTATACCGATCCTCATCAAATCCTTCAGGTCCCAGCCGCCGCGAACCAGGATCGCGAGGGTGCTCATGTCGGTCTCCTGGAGAATACGGTTCGCAAATTCACTGCCGTCGAGCGGCGCATAGCTCAACGTCGGCGACTCGCTGTAACCGGCGCCGATTGACGCGCCCAGCGAATCCGGCGAACCGGTCGGAAAGCTGCCGCTGCCGGCGGCGCTGACCGAAGCATCGTAATGGGCGGTAATCGACGCAACCTGAAGAAACATGATCGGTTCGCGGTATTTCAAACGCACGATATTGAGCAGCAATTGCTCGGCAGCGCTTCGCTGGGCAGCGATATTATAACCGGCGCTGCCGCCGCGAAAGGCCCCCGGTCCGAAGGAACAGCCGGCGGCCGCGAAAGCGATTGCCACGAGGACAAGAGACCGACCCGTCTGCATGCGAAACACACTCGTCATTGTTTTTCTCCTTGCCATTCACCATACGCGCCGCCTTCCCCGGGGTCAAGGCAGGGAATGCCCGGCGGAGGGGGATTGTCCGCCTGTGTGCAAACGAGTATGGTATTGATTTCTCGACCGTCGAACACAAGGAACGGCAATGATCGATGCCATCATGAATGCACCGGTACTGATGAAAATCGCGGTGTCCCTCGCCGCTATCGTCGTTGTCAACCGGATAACGCGCCGGCTCCTGATCGCCATGGTCACCGGCACACTGGTTCTCGGATTCTGGTGCGGCCACGGGCCACTCTCCTTCCTGGCGGTGGCCGGGCGGTGCCTCGTTTCCACCGACACCGTCATGCTCATGGTCGTCGTCTTCCAGGTGGTCTGGCTGAGTTCGCAGATGCGTGAAACAAGTGTCATGGAAGGCCTGGTCAAGGCGGTCCTGTTACGCGTACCGGGACGATCGGCGATAGCGGTATTGCCCGCCATGATCGGCCTGCTCCCGATGCCGGGCGGCGCATGGTTTTCAGCCCCCCTGGTGGAGCAATGCGACGACAGGGCTCGCTTGAGCCCGGACGTGAAAACGTCGGTGAATTACTGGTTTCGGCACATATGGGAATCCTGGTGGCCCCTCTATCCCGGGGTGCTCCTGGCGGTCGAAAAGACCGGACTCGAAATCTGGAAGTTCGCGCTGATCCAGTTACCGCTTACGCTCGTGATGATCGTCGCGGGGTATCTCATCTTTCTCCGCAGGGTTCCCGCGGACATGAACGGGAATCACCAGCCCGTCGACAAGACGGAACACGCGAACATACCGGCTCTGCTCTCGCCGATCATCGCGACGGTCGGCGTATACGCCGCGGTGGAAATCGGCTGGTTCCTGCTGCGGTCCTGGCAACCGGATATCCCGGTCCTCAATCGGTACATTCCGATGATGTGCGGCCTGGTTACCGCCCAGTCGCTCCTCCAGGTCCAACGCCCCCTCGGCCGGGCCGGCTGGAAAACCATCATCCTGTCGAAACGCACGTTCATGCTCGCCGTCCTGGTCATTGCCGTACTGGTATACGGCGCGTTCATCGAATGCGACCTTCCGGACGACGGCCCGCTGGTACAGCGCATAGAACACGAACTCGATCTTCTCGGGCTTCCGACCATCACCATGGTCGTCGCGCTGCCCTTTATTGCCGGCATCAGCACGGGGCTCGCCGTCGGCATGGTGGGCGCCAGTTTTCCGATCGTCATGAGCCTTATCGGGCCGGACCCGGGAATACAAACGCTCGCCGCAACAACCATTCTGGCCTACGCGTCGGGGTATGCCGGCATGATGCTCTCGCCCGTGCATGTCTGCCTGCTGGTGACAAACGAGTACTTCGGCACCTCACTTTCGACCAGCCTGAGAAAGCTGTTGCTGCCGGCGGCCATGCTTGTCGCCGGTGCCGCCGGTATTCACCTGCTGATCCGGCTGCTTTGAGACGCCGCCTATTCTCCGTGATTCACGGCGCTGCGAATCCGTTGCACGGCAAAGAACATCTCCGCAAAGCTTCTGAAGAGGCTCAACCGCGAATCGGTGTCGCTTTTCCAGTGCACGGGAAACTCACAGATAGAGACACCCGCACGTTCTCCCCGCAGTATCACCTCCAGATCGAAAAAGTAACCGTTGGACACGCACGCGCCGTAAATCCGGCGCGCGACATCCCCGTTGTATACCTTGAATCCGCACTGGGTGTCGGTGTAGGCTCCCCTGATACCGACCGCCACGGGCAGGGCGGCTCGAAATACCGCAGATGCTAAACGCCGAAATACCCCTTTCTTCTTGACGATAATACTCTCGGGATGATACCGTGAACCGTTTGCGACATCGCACCGCCCGCTTCGTACCATTTCGATGCCCCTCTCGGCCTCTTCGTATGAAATACAGAGGCCGGTATCGGCAAACATGACGATATCCCCCCGCGAGGCGATGATACCGTTCCGAACGGCGGCCCCCTTTCCGGCATGGACAATCGTGAGCACCCGTGCCTCAATCGCAGCGTTTTCGCACACCTTCGCTGCAGCCTGCGCCGTCTTATCCGTGCTGCCGTCATCGACAACAATCAGTTCGCCGCCATCGCTTAAGGAGGTAAGATACTCCGCAGCCGCCGCTACATCGCGGGCGATTTTATCCTGTTCGTTATATGCCGGAATTACAATTGACAAAAACATGTTCAGAAGAATGTACCGCGCTGCCCGGCGGCATGGTAGCGTTAATTTCGCGCGCAGATAATCGCGGCTATCACCAGACCCACCAGGGTGAAACGGTACGGTCGCCGTACACCACGATGTCGAAGATAACGTGAAACGCAGTCGGAACCATAACACCGCCGGCGTACCGGCGAAGGATGCCGAGCAGCGATCCAACAACAGCGGTGCAGCCCAGCAACCACCACGGGATCGCGCCGTGGCCCGAAACGGGCAGAAGAAACAGCGAAGACTTGTACAGGGCATGGGCGCCGGCGGCAAGAAAGATAGCCGCCAGGGGACCGCATTTCATCAGCGCCCCCTGTACAAACCCCCGGTAACACAGCTCCTCGGCGGCGCCGATGGCTGCGGCCACGACACAAAACCAGGACAGGTCCGTCGGGACAAGCGTTGCACCGATGCGAAACCGGTAGTACAGGCCCAGGGCGATACCCGCCGGCAGCACGGACAGCAACATGAGCATGTTCGACCTGCGGAAGGGCCGCAGCCCGAAAAGGCGGGCGGGATCGTCGGCACCCCGGATTGCCGTAAACAGGACATATGCGGCGATCAGGCCGCCGGCGATGCGGGGCAACAGCAGGATGGGCTTATGGGCGCATATCCCCAAAATCACCATCCCACCGCAAAACACCAGCGATGAGAGATACAGCCGGCGCCTATCCATGCACCCCCTGCTTTCCTCTTCGCCGCCGCGCGGCAAGCCCGGCGAGCACGCCGAAGGCCGTTATACAGAGTATCCAGCCTGAGCCGAGACAGAACCCCACGATGCGCGTGTCCGGCAGCGCCGCCCGGAGTTCGTCATACTTCTCCGGGCGTTTTTTCAAATCGTCGTCTCCGACCACGAGGAATTTCAGGCTCTTCATTTCTTTCAGCGGCGCGACATCCTCGATCTGCTTGCTCGGGACGATCGTCAGGTACTCCAGGTTCTTCAGGGCCTCGATCCCGCTGCAATCGTGCACACCGGTATCTATGAGCGACAGCGAACGTAGCGCGGACATCGATTGCAACAGGGAAAGGTCGTCGAAATGATCCCCGCCGGTTATCGTCAGGTATTCCAGCCCGCGCAGTTGCGCGACCGGCGAAAAATCATCGATCTTCCCGCACTCGCCGAGTATCAGCGTCCGCAGCCGTTTGTGCCCGTCAATACCCTTCAGTTCCGGGGTATCTCCTTTAAACCGATGAAAGTAGAAACGCAGATCGGGAAAACGACCCGCATCGGCCACGGCGCTGCCGTGCCAGGCCAGGTAGCGCAGCCCGCCGAGACCGTCCGGGATCTCCGTAAAGGCGGTATCATGGGTAATGATCAAGCCCGTCGGATCGGTCGCCGCCACGGCCTTCGCGACATCCGCTGCGCCCGTTTCGTAATTCGTGCTCCCGGAGATAACTATCCCGGAATCTTTGAACAGGGAGAGCCCCTGCCGGTCCCGGCCGGGCTTCCCGCTGAGAACGACGTTGCGTATCGACGTCCGTTCGGCGATCGGAAGGGTCTCGAAAAACCGCGCGACGTCGTCGATGGATTCATGGCCCAGGTCGACACAGACCGGCGTGCCGTTCAGACGCAGAAGCGGACCGTTATGGTTAAAATAAAGCGGTTCTTTTTCATCCCCCCGGTAGACATAAACAAAATCCTCCCTGGCGAGCAGTTCGCCGGGAAAAATGCTGACCATGAATGCGCGATCCCCCCTCTTCCCGGCTTCCCGGGCCAAGTCGTTTTCAATAAAATTGTGACGACAGACGGAAACGAGCGGTGACCGGTATTGCTTCCTCCCGTTCGATTCCGTCACACGGACCATAATCTCAACCGGTCGCGGCGGCCCCGGCGCGCATGCCTGAACCATAAAGACACCGAGCGAAATGCCGAACAATACGACGGGGGACGATCTTCCGGACATGCTTCCACTCCCTCCCCCCCTCGTTCAAAAGCGGCCGAGCGGACTCGAACCGCCGACGTCCAGCTTGGGAAGCTGGCATTCTACCACTGAATTACGGCCGCTTAGACAATCGGTATTTAACCAATAAGTGCCACCCTTGTCAAGTTTTATGATATGCCCGGTTCTTCAGTTTTCCTTCCAGTTTTTCAGCGACGCGCACGGGGTGTAGCGACGGCCGAAACCCTGGGCGAACTTCGACAGCCGTGAGGCGATGTTGAGTGGGCCGAGGCTGCGGGCGTATCGCAATACGCCCCCGTGAAAATCCGGAAACCCGCCGGCCATCACCGAAGCGACGTCTATATCCGATTCCTGCTGAACAATTTTCTCCCCCAGGATGGCGAATGCCTCGTTAATCATGCGCAACAGGAGTCGCTGGATGATCTCCGGGCTCTCGATATTCCGGCGCGGCGCGGTGCCCCCCTCTCTTACCGCGCGAATAATATCCGCCGCAGCACCGTGATCGTACGGCTTCGGGTTACCCTTACGATACTTGTATACGCCCGCCCCGCTCTTGACCCCCGAATACCCGGCATCCAGGAACCCCATTGCTATGGGAGACGGCAGTTCCCAATGATCATAGGTATTTCTCAACTCCCTGTCGGCCCGAATGAGGGCATCGAGTCCCACCGCGTCCGCCATTGCCAGGGGGCCCTTCGGGAAGCCGAATCCCTCGATAACCCCATCTATCACCCGCGGATCGGCGCCTTCCTCCAACAACCGAAAGGCCTCCTTCATGTAGGGGACCAGCATCCGTGAAACGATATACCCGGGACGATTCTCAACGAGCACGGGCGTCTTTCCGATCGACTGTGCAAAATGCACGGCCCCGGCGACAACGCCGGTGCCGGTACCGGACAGGCGAATGATTTCAACCAGGGGCGTGTGATGGGCGGGGGTGAAAAAGTGCATGCCGATCAATCGCTTGCCGTGACTCATGACGGACGCAAGGTCATCGAGTGGAAGTATGGACGTATTGGTTGCGATCGTGACATCCTCGCCGCACACGGATTCGATTTTTTCGACCGCATTGCGTTTGAGCGTGGCGTCTTCGTGAAGCGCTTCAATGATGATATCCGCCTCGGCGAGCCGGTCCCAGCGATTGATATCGACGATCCGTCCCCTGATTCGCGCGGCTGCCGCACGGGTCATCTGCCCTGCCGACACGTGCTTTTCCAATGATTCCCCGATCCACTCGATCGCCGCAGTCAGGGTTTCCTGATGTTCGTCGAATATGGTGACCCGGAAACCGTGTTCTGCGATCGCGCGCGACACTTCCGCGCCGACGGTACCCATCCCTATCACGCCGATGGTCGTAACCGGACGGGGGGTGACGGTGGCCAGGCTGTGTATGACACCGGCCTTTCGTGTCGCGAGCAGCAGGTATATCTTGTTCCGGGCGGCCGGTGTCGACATACACGACGCAAAGGATTCCCGTTCACACGCAAAGCCTTCCTCCGGAGACCGTTCGACGGCCGCTCGCACGGAATCGGTAATTTTGCGCGGAGAGACGACCTCCGGCCGCGTGGCGCCGATTCTGCCCTCAGCGATTGCCAGCGCCATTTCGGTGCCGGCCGCATCCGATGTTTTGTCCGTTATCTGTATCGTGTTTCGCAACTGTGTCCCTGATGAAAACACGGCGCGCAGATGCGACTCAAACTCACCGGGACCGCAGATGGCATCCACGAGCCCCGCCTTTTTGGCCTCCGCCGATGTGACCTCACCCGCCGTCAAAAGCATGTCAAGGGCCATGGCGGGGCCGACGAGCCGGGGCAGTCTCTGGGTGCCCCCCCCGCACGGCATGGTGGCAAGGTTTACGCCGGGCATGCAGAATACGGCATCGGGAGCGCATACGCGATAATGACAGGCAGCCGCAAGCTCAATCCCGCAACCCATGACGCGCCCGGTGAGAAAGACGGCGACCGGCTTTTCAGAAGCTTCCACTTCCGCGAAGGCTTCCTGAAACCGTCGCGATACCTCGCACGCTTCTTGATGTCCCGAAACGGCTTCAAAGAGGTGTATGTCCGCGCCGGTACTGAAATTGCTCTCTTTGCCGCACATAACAATCCATGTGACCGATTCATCCCCGCCCGCCCTCCCCAGCGATGAACGCAGATCTGAAAGCAGGTCCAACGACAAGGTATTATGGGGAGGATTATTAAGCTGCAAAAAACAGAGTCCGTCTGAAACGTTGTATTCGATCATTGCGGTACACCTTCCCTGCAGGTGAAGCTTCTGTACAGAAGTCGGGAAAATATCGTACCAGACTTGAGTGATGAAACATATTATTTACGGGCGCAGTAAACCGCGAAGATTCGGGACACCGCCTTCCGATCCATGGGCTTTTACCGTATGATTATTCGCGATGAGCTTGGAATTCGGCAAGTTTGACGGAGGAATCGATCTCCCCGCGGAGAAGGATACCACTCTCAAGAGTCCGATTACGGCACTGCCGAAACGCTTAAGCCGCCTGCGCATACCGCTCTCTCCCTACGGCGGGACACCGGCAGAACCCGTAATACAACAGGGGCGCAGCATCGCCGCGGGAGAAAGAATAGCATCGGGTCCCGGGGACGGGACCGACATTTTCGCCCCGGTCTCCGGCACGATCCAAGCGGTTGTCGATGTTCTCCTGCCGCTCGGCACGCACTGGGTTGAATCGACGGCACTCGAAATGCTCGACATCGGCGACCCTCCCTCGATTCCACCGCACGAAACGCAATTCGACTGGGAACAGGCGGACGCGGACGAGTTCCAGGCGCGGATAGCGGAAGGCCAGTTGTTGACCTGTCACCGCCGCTGCAGACCGCTTATCCAGTGGCTCATATGGGTCCGAAACGCCGGCTGCCGCATTCTGATACTCAACGCGATGGAAGATCAGCCGTTTGTCACCGCACACCATCGGCTTCTGGTCGAGTATGGCCACGAAGTGATATCGGGCCTTGCCATCCTGGCGAGGGCAACCGGCATTCACGGGGCCAACACGATTATCGCGGTAGACCAGGAATATGCAAACCAGTACCCGGACCTGGAACCACCGACGGCGGGCTATTCGATGAATATGATCGCGCTGGAACGGAAATATCCCGTGGGCGCCGATAACCTGCTTGTCAAGGTGCTCACCAACAGGGAAGTGCCGTGCGGCGCAACGCCCGGCGATATCAGGGTTGCGGTGATTGATCCCGCCACGTGCTTCGCCGCATACCGATGGGTCGCCTGTGGACAACGGCTTCCGGGGAGAGTCATCACGGTGGGCGGCGACAGGCATGCGCGCCCCGGCAACTATTTTATCCCGTACGGGGCGCTATGCAGCGATATCGTCAAACCGAGCGAACCCCCGTACGTAATCGGCGGGCCGATGACCGGCCTGCAGTGGCGACAGGATTCCGTTATATCACCGACAACTGACGCGGTCCTGGCGATCACGCAGACACCGAGCCACATATCGACCCAGTGCATACGGTGCGCCTGGTGCAGGGATCACTGCCCCGCACGGCTGAACGTCGCGGTCCTCAACGATTTCTTTGAACTCGGCCAACACGAAAAAACGGAACGTCTCGGAATACTCAGTTGTGTCAACTGCGGCATTTGTTCGTACGTGTGTCCCGCCAGGCTCCCGCTCGCCGAACGAATGTCCGATCTCGCGACTGCGCTGAGAAACAAGCAGAATCGGATGCCGCTTTTTTCGACGCCATTTCCGCCATGAACGACACGCGCGAAAACCCGGTCGCCGACGGGCGGCTCGAGGCGGATCCTTCACCGCCGGAACTGCTGCCCCGGGGAACCGTGCGCCATATGCCGGCCATACGGGCGCCGGAAAAAGTCAGCAGTATCTATCGCATAACCATGTGCGCGGCACTCCTGCCGCTGATCGGGGGGCTGTTTATCTTCGGGTGGCGGGCCGGACTGGTCGCAGGCGTCTCAATGCTGTCGTGCCTGATATTCGAGAAAATATATTTTCGCGTCATGCGTACCCCTTCGCTGCTCGGAAGGTCTCATGCCCTGCTGACCGGCCTCCTCCTCGCCCTGACGCTGCCGCCGTTTGCGCCCCTGTACGTGGTCGTGATCGCCGCGGCCTTTGCAATCATTATCGGCAAGGCTATCTTTGGCGGCGTGGGACATTTCCTGTGGCAACCCGCGCTGGTGGGCCGATTCGCGGTGGCCGTGATTATGCCCCTTTTGTACCCGCCGCCGGGAGACACGAGCCTGCAACCGGAACGATGGCCGGTTCTCGATAAAAACCATCTCCTTGCCGGAGATATCCGCAAGACCGAAAGCATCCCCGATTACCGCGGCTGGAGACACCATGAACCCGTCGAGGGCGCCCACGGGTTCATGCTGCACCATCCTGCCGATATCATCGCCGGTCTTTCCCGCGGGGAGCGGGCACAATTCAGTTCCCTCTCTGACGTTCGACGCGACATCAAGAAAAGACGGCCGCCGCTCATGAGAAGTATGCCGCCGATCAGGGACCTGATAATCGGCACGCGGCCGGGCGGCATCGGTGAAACCTCGACACTGCTCATCATACTGGCGGTCGTGTACCTCGTCTACCGGAAGTACGTCAAGTGGCAGTTGCCCATATCGTTTATCATTGCCGCGGCGATTGTGGCCGCGGTGGCGCCCGTTCAATTCGCGGGGCACCAGGAAAACGTAACCTGGCATCGCGTTCCCCTGCTGCTGGAAGGATTTGATGTCGGCTTCACCTACGTCTGTTATCAACTCCTGAGCGGACAGATCCTGCTCGCTTCCTGCCTGCTGGCAACCGAGATGACCTCACGGCCCGTCACAACCGGCGGACAGGTTATTTTCGGCATCGGTTGCGGGATCATGGCAATGCTGTTCAAGCTGTACATGCCGACCCCGATACCGGCGTACTTCGCGGTGCTGTGCATGAATACGCTTACCCCCACCATAGATATCCTGTGGCAGCCGAGGGTATTCGGTCAGAAAAGATTCGGTCGGCCCTCCTTAAAGAAAACGTAACATTTTACCGCCCCGAAACAGGACTGCCGGCTGCAGGAAAAATATTGCATATGCGCTGAAAATCTGGACAATTGCCTTCCTAAAACTACTTGGAGGAATCCAAGGCTCAGCTTGAACGATTCGTAATACAGAGAAAGGAATATCATGGACCGCACGATGAGAATGATGGACGGCAATATGGCGGTAGCGCATGTCGCTCACAAGGTAAACGAGGTTATAGCCATTTACCCCATAACACCGTCCAGCCCCATGGGCGAACACGCCGACGCGATGAGCGCCGACGGCCAGAAGAATATCTGGGGTACGGTTCCGCAAGTCATAGAAATGCAGGCCGAGGGTGGCGCCGCTGCGGCCTGCCACGGCGCGCTGCAGACCGGCTCACTGACAACAACATTTACCGCGAGCCAGGGGCTGCTGTTAATGGTTCCGACACTGTATAAACTGGCCGGAGAGTTGACGAGCACGTGTTTTCATGTTTCCGCCCGGTCTCTTGCCTGCCAGGCCCTCTCTATCTTCGGCGACCACTCCGACGTGATGGCGGCACGGCAGACCGGCGTGGCCCTGCTGGCTTCCGGCAGTGTCCAGGAAGCCATGGACATGGCGCTGATAGGGTCCGCGGCGTCGCTGGATACCCGCCTGCCGTTTATTCACTTTTTCGACGGATTCAGGACCAGCCACGAAATAGCCAAGGTCGAAGAGTTGACGCCCGAAGACATGAAGGCGGTCATCGATGACGCAAAGGTACTTGAGCATCGGGCCAGGGGCATGACACCCGACGCGCCGGTCATCAGGGGAACCAGCCAGAACCCGGATGTCTACTTTCAGGGCCGTGAATCGGTAAACCCCTACTATATCGCGGCACCCGGCATAGTACAGCAGACCATGGACCGTTTCGCCTCCGTCGTCGGCAGGCAGTACCGCCTCTTCGACTATGTCGGTGCTCCCGACGCGGAAAAGATTATCATCCTGATGGGTTCGGGTGCGGAGACCGCCCACGAAGCAATCGAGTTCCTGTGTGAAAAAGGCGAAAAGGTGGGACTGATCAAGGTCCACCTCTACCGCCCGTTCAGCAACGAGCACCTGATGGATGCGATTCCCGAAAGCTGCAGGAAGATCGCCACTCTTGACCGGCAGAAGGAACCCGGCAGCCCGGGCGAGCCCCTCTACCTCGACGTCGTGGATGCCCTGTATGAATCCCACAGTGATATAACGGTGGTGGGCGGTCGGTACGGCCTGTCGAGCAAGGAATTCACCCCGGCAATGATCAAGGGGGTTTTCGACAACCTCGACAAGGACGCGCCCGACAACAAGTTCACCGTCGGCATCGTCGACGACGTGACCAACACCAATCTGGACTGGGACCCGTCGTTCATCACCGAGGGCGACGACGTGGTACGGTGTCTCTTTTACGGCCTTGGAAGCGACGGCACCGTCGGGGCGAACAAAAACTCAATCAAGATTATCGGCGAGGAAACCGAGAATTACGCGCAGGGATATTTCCAGTACGATTCCAAGAAGGCGGGTGCCGTGACCGTCAGTCACCTGCGGTTCGGCCCGCAGCCGATTCGCTCTACCTACCTGGTCAACTCCGCCAACTTTATCGGTTGTCACCAGTTCATCTTCCTCGAGCAATTTGATGTCCTGGCATCGGCCGTCGACGGCGCGACTTTTCTTCTGAATTGCCCGATGGACCCCGGCACTGTATGGAATCATATCCCCAAAGACACCCAGCAGGCGATTATAGACAAGAATATCACGTTCTATGCCATCAACGCATACGAGGTAGCGAAAGATACCGGCATGGGAAGCAGGATAAACACGATTATGCAGACCTGCTTCTTTTACTTGTCCGGCATCCTGCCGCCCGATGAGGCAATCGCCAAGATAAAGGAGGCGATTGAGAAAACGTACGGCAATAAGGGCAAGGAAATCGTCGAAAAGAACTTCGCCGCGGTCGATTCGGCCATCGAAAACATGGTCGCGGTCGAGGTGCCCGGCGAAGTCACCTCCGAAAGGGAGAAGCCCCCGGTGGTGCCCGCAGAAGCCCCGGCATTTGTGAAGGACGTAACCGCCACGATCATGGCGCGCAAAGGCGACGACCTGCCGGTAAGCAAGATGCCCGCCGACGGCACCTGGCCGCCGGGAACAACCCAGTGGGAAAAGCGCAACGTGGCTATCGAAGTCCCGGAATGGATACCCGACAACTGCATACAGTGCGGCAAGTGTTCCATCGTCTGTCCCCACGCCGCCATACGGATGAAAATATACGATCCCTCCTGCCTCGACGGGGCACCCGAAAGATTTAAGTCGGCCGACGCGAAGACGAAGGCCTTCGCCGACAAGAAGGCAACCGTCCAGGTGGCTGTCGAGGACTGCACCGGCTGCGGCACCTGCGATTTCTTCTGCCCGGTCAACAGGAAAGCCGGCGACGACGACGGCCGCGCACTCCGCATGATTTCCCAGTTGCCGGTTCGCGACCAGGAGCGGGAAAATTACGATTTTTTCCTTTCTATTCCCGATTACCACCGGTCGGAATTGAAGTTAAACACCGTCAAGGGCTCGCAGTTGTGCAGGCCGCTGTTCGAGTATTCCGGGGCCTGTCCCGGATGCGGCGAAACGCCGTACGTCAAGCTGCTTACGCAGTTGTTCGGCGATCGCCTCGTTATCGGAAACGCAACCGGCTGTTCATCCATTTACGGCGGCAATTTACCGACCACGCCGTACTGCGTCAACCTTGACGGCCGCGGTCCCGCGTGGAACAACTCCCTCTTCGAGGATTGCGGCGAATTCAGCTTCGGGTTCCGTCTGACGCTGGACAAGCGGATGGAATATGCAAAAGAACTCGTATCCGCCTGCAGCGATACGATCGGCGCAGAACTGGCGGAAGCCCTCATAGAAAACGCCGATAAACGACAGGAGACGGAGATAAACGATCAGAGACAGCGCATAGCAGAGGCACGGAATAAGCTGGATGGCAATGATGACGAAAAGGCGGTGCACCTGCTGAGTGTCATCGATTCCCTGGTCCACAAAAGTGTGTGGGCCATGGGAGGAGACGGCTGGGCATACGACATCGGCTACGGCGGCCTGGATCACGTTCTGGCCAGCACCCGCGACATGAACGCCATTGTTCTTGATTCCCAAGTATATTCGAACACGGGGGGACAGTGCTCCAAGGCGACGCCGCGCGGTGCCGTGGCGAAATTTGCCGCGGCGGGAAAGCCGGCCCCCAAAAAGGATCTCGGCATGATCGCGATGACGTACGGCACTATCTACGTCGCTCAAATCGCCCTGGGCGCGAACGACAATCAGGCCGTCAAGGCGTTCGTCGAAGCAGACGAGTATCCCGGGTGTTCTCTCGTGATCTGCTACTCGCACTGCATAGCCCACGGTTTAAACATGACCGAAGGCGCGGATCACCAGAAGGCCGCGGTCGAATGCGGCGCATGGCCGCTGTACCGCTACGATCCCCGCCTCGCGGAAGAAGGCAAGAATCCCCTGCAGCTTGATTCAAAAGAGCCTACCATTTCCTTCGAGGACTATGCCTACTCGGAAACGCGATGGAAAATGCTGGCCAATTCGAAGCCCGAACAAGCCGCAGATCTCCTCGAAAAGGGAACCGCGGACACGGCAAGCCGCTGGCGCTTGTACCAGCAGCTTGCGGAATTGGACTACAGCCGGTAACCCGTTTTATGCCGGCTACTGCCGACCGGGTAGCAGAGAGAAAGACTGCTTTACAACAGTGTTTATCGCGCGAATATCGCGTCGAGACCCGTCCAGAACCGGCGGCCGTCTTTTCGTCGACCAAAAGCAGCCGGGATATGAATATGAATAACAATACAGACACACGACGCATAGAGATTTATGACACAACGCTGCGTGATGGAACGCAGGCCCTCGGGGTCAGCCTTTCCCTTCATGACAAGCTCGAAATAGCGACGGCACTCGATGCGTTCGGCGTTGATTACATCGAGGGAGGATACCCCCTCAGCAATCCGAAAGACGCCGAATTCTTCCGCGAGATCAACAATCGCAATTTCAACAACGCGAAGATTGCGGCATTCGGCATGACGCGCCGAAAGGGTGTTTCAGTTGAAAACGATACGGGAATGCAGGCATTGCTGGAAAGTGAAGCACCGGTCATCACCATCGTCGGCAAGAGCTGGAATCTTCACGTCAAAGACGTGTTACGTGTCAGCGGAGAAGAAAATCTCGAACTGATAGCTGATTCCGTCGCGATCATGAAACGCGCGGGCAGGGAGACAATCTTCGACGCCGAGCACTTTTTCGACGGTTACAAGGCATCGCCCGCGTACGCGATCGATACGCTCAAGGCCGCCGCCGAAGCCGGCGCGGACTGTCTCTGCCTGTGTGACACCAACGGGGGAAGCACGATGCAGGAAATTGCGGATATCACCGCCGCAACCCACGAAGAGCTCGAGGGGACCAAGCTCGGTATACACTGTCACAACGATTCCGATCTTTCGGTACCGAACTCGATAGTCGCGGTCCTGAACGGCGTTTCGCACGTACAGGGCACCATAAACGGAATCGGCGAACGCACCGGAAACACTGACCTGGTATCCGTGATCGGCAACCTGGGGCTGAAATACGGCTTTGATATGCTTCTGCCCGATTCCCTGGAGAAATTGACGTGGATCAGCAGGCTTGTCTACGAAATTGCAAATTTGAACATCGTCGGCAACCAGCCCTTCGTCGGCCCCGGCGCCTTTTCTCACAAGGGCGGCATGCACGTGCACGCCGTACAGAAAAATACCCGGACGTACGAACATATCACACCGGAGGATGTCGGTAACCAGCGGAGGATACTGGTCAGCGAACTGTCCGGCGTCAGCAACATCGCCGCCACCCTTCCGGCGAAGTTCGGAATCTCCGATGACAAGGAATCGCAGCGAAAAGTGCTCCAGGAACTTATGGCGCTTGAAAACCAGGGCTACGAATTCGAAGCAGCCAAGGCATCGATGGACGTACTGATAAGAAAGGTGCTCGGCGGCGACTGGTATCACCCGCTGTGGGAACTCGACCACTACCGCTGTATTATCACGAAGAAGGACGGCGAAGGCGCCCAGACCGAAGCGACGGTGAAGATAGTTCTGGACGGCGAACCCGTACACACGGTAACGGAAGGCGACGGGCCGGTCGATTCGCTGACCCAGGCTCTCAAGTCCGCCCTGCGACCGACCTACCCGGCCGTCGACACGTTTCACCTGGTTGATTACCGTGTCAGGGTGGTAAACACGGCCGCGGGCACGGCGGCAAAGGTACGGGTCGTAATCGAATGGGAAGATGCAGACAAGAGTGTTTTCGGCTCGGTCGGTGTCGACGAAAATATCATCAATGCCTCGTGGCAGGCACTGGTGGATGCTATCGAATACAAGCTGCTGGAGAGCCGGGAAACGTAATCCCCCGCCCGCACGCACGCACGACACATCCTGAATATGGCAGGGCCAATGGAAGAAATCCCCAAGCGGTACAATCCGGGAACCGTTGAGAACACCATTTACGAGACATGGATTGCGGCACGAGCGTTTTCCGCCGATCCGCACAGCGACCGCGATACGTTCTGCATGGTCATCCCGCCGCCGAATGTCACGTCCGCCCTCCATCTCGGCCACGCGCTCAACAACACGCTGCAGGATGTCCTGATACGATTTCATCGCATGTGCCGGGATGAAACACTCTGGATGCCGGGAACAGACCACGCCGGTATCGCAACCCAGACGGTCGTTGAGAAAAGAATCCTCACCGAAGAGGGCCGCAAAAGAACAGACTTCGAGCGAGGCGAATTTGTCCGCAGAATCCAGGCCTGGAAAGACGAGTACGAGGCGACAATAATTGAGCAGTTGCGGAAAATGGGGTGCAGTTGCGACTGGGACCGAACCCGCTTCACCATGGACCGGGTATGCGCGAAGGCCGTCCACATGACGTTTTACCTGCTGTTCGAAGATGAACTCATTTACCGGGGAAAGCGGCTGGTAAACTGGGATCCGGCAACCCGGACGGTTCTCGCCGACGACGAGGTTGAACATCGGGACATACACGGCCATTTCTGGTATCTCAGGTATCCGCTTGTTGAACCGGTGGTGCTCGCCGGAGAAACAATAGACAGCATCACGGTGGGAACCACGCGCCCGGAGACCATGCTGGGGGATACCGCCGTTGCGATGAATCCTTCCGATGCCCGTGCCGGCATACTGGTCGGCAAAAAGGTGCGCCTGCCTATTGTCGATCGTATTGTTCCCATCATTGCCGACGAGCATGTCGTTCTGCCCGAGCCCGACGCCGAAGACGAAAAGGCGCGATACTCCACGGGCTTTCTGAAAGTCACCCCGGCACACGATCCCGACGACTACCGTCTCGGCGAAGATCACGGACTCCCGATGATAAACGTCATGGCGCCCGATGCGACGATCTCGCTCGACTTCGGCTGGCGCGACGCTGAAGAGGCGGTCGGGCCGGCCGTTGACGATCTCGTGGGCCTCGACCGCTTCGCAGCGCGAAAAGCGGTTGTCGCATGGTTCGAGGAGCGGGGCCTCCTTGCTGAAATACGGGACTATACCCATTCGGTCGGACACAGCTACAGAAGTCATGTGCCGATAGAGCCGTACTTGACCGACCAGTGGTATATTGCCGTCAAGAAACCCGTAGCGAGGCTCGCAAAACGATTCGGTGAGGGATTGATCGAGGGAACGGATATCCCCCGTAATTCTCTGGCCGGCCTCGCCCTTGCGCCCCTCCTCGGCGGCCGGCTCAGATTCATCCCCGATCGTTACGGTGATACCTACCGAACCTGGCTCCAGGAACTGAGAGACTGGCCTATCAGTCGGCAGTTATGGTGGGGGCATCGCATTCCCGTCTGGAACAAGGCGGGCGATCATCGCGCCGACATACCCGAATCCGCCGTCGGCAGAACCGATGAGACCGACGACGGCCCCGTGACCTATCTCTGCATCGATCCCGAAATGCAGGAGGTGGTAACGAATATTGAAAAGAGCGGATGGCAGAGAGACGAAGACGTTCTCGACACCTGGTTTTCGTCCGCCCTGTGGCCCTTCAGCACACTCGGCTGGCCGGAAAATACGCCTGAACTCGACACATTCTATCCCGGCAATGTCCTCAGCACCGCCCGGGAAATAATAACCCTGTGGGTCAGCAGGATGGTCATGATGGGACAATACTGCGCGGGAGATATCCCCTTCAGCGAAGTCTTTATTCATGCCATGATACAGGACGGCCAGGGCAGAAAAATGTCCAAAAGCCTTGGCAACGGCGTCAACCCGCTGGATATCATCAAAAGCCACGGGGCTGATGCCATGCGGTTTACGCTGGTAAGCATGACCACGCAAACCCAGGACGTTCGCATGCCGATCGAGTCGATGACGCTGCCCGACGGGCGGGAGGTCAATTCATCGCCGAAGTTCGACAGCGGCAGGAACCTGTGCAACAAGCTCTGGAACGCCGTCCGGTTCATTATCAGCAACACGAAAGAACCGGCCGAGTCGTCTGTCGGCGACAACGGCGAGCCGCACCTGGCGGACCGGTGGATTCTGAGCAGATTGAATCGCACGATACAAGAGACGACCGGTGATATCGAACACTATCGCTTCAAGGAGTACGCGGATACCCTGTATCATTTCATGTGGGATGATTTCTGCGATTGGTACCTGGAGATCGCGAAGATCCGCATACAGGCCGGCGACGACCGACCGCGGGCGGTTCTCCTGACCTGCCTCGATGCCCTGCTCCGGCTGATGCACCCGATCATGCCCTTTGTGACCGAGGAACTGTGGCGCCATCTCAACACTGCCGTGCCGGACCGGTCACCCGAAGAGGAACCGCACCTGATCAGGGCCGCGTGGCCGACATTCGACGGGAATGCCGTCGACGCCGATGCCGAAGCCGCATTCGGCGTCATCGCCGACGCGGTCAAGGAAATCCGCAACGCCCGAAAGTACAACAACATTCCCCCCGGCAAACAGATTCATGCCATCACGGAATTAGATCAACATCATCCTGAAAGCCGCTCTATAGCCTCCAACACCCGATTGCTGGAAACCATGGCGGGGCTTGAGGAGATGGAAATCAGTTATAAACGTGTGATCAGGCCGTCGGACGCGGCCGTCATACCGATAGGGCCGAACAGGATCTACCTCCTCGATATAATCGACACGGCGGCTGAAAAAGAACGGCTCGAAAAGGAAATCGATAAGCTGACACGGGGCATCCGGGCCGCGCGGTCAAAACTGGATAACGATAATTTCATCAATAAGGCCCCCGCGGACGTCGTTGACAGGGAACGCCGGCGACTGCAGCAAATGGAACAGGAGTTACAAGCAGCCGAAGAAGCGCTGTCGGATCTTCTTCGGCCATGATTATCCACACGGCAGGTACCCCATGGACATACCGGTTGAACTGAGCAAAATCCTGATAACCGAACACGGCGAACAGCAACTGGTCTTTCTCAAGGAGACCGGTGGCGATCGTACATTTCCCATCGTCATCGGCATTTCCGAGGCCCTCGCGATAGACCGCCGCCTGAAGGGCATTCCCACCCCCCGACCGATGACTCATGACCTTCTGGCGAATATAATCGATGCGCTGGGCGGCAGCCTCGAACGGATAGTCATAAACGACCTGCGGGAACACACCTTCTACGCCCGTCTCCACATCAGGACGTCCGACGGGGTTGTTACCGTCGATTCCCGCCCCTCGGATGCTATCGCCCTGGGGGTCGGACTGGAAACACCCCTCTTTGTTTCAGAGCGCGTTTTCGAGTCCGTCAACGCGGGGGAACCCGCAACGAGAGAGGAACGACTGGCCATACTGCGCCAACGCCTCGACATGTTGACCGACCAGATTGATTCCCTTCAGGCGATGCTCCAGGACGAGGATTTTCTCAACTCGGCATCCGAGCAGACGGTCGGTGAATATCAGAAACACCTGCGGGAAATGGAACATGAACGGCAGGCAATCGAGGATCTGCTTGATAAATACGATTGAACGGCTGCGTGATACCGCCCGCCCGGGCTCAGTCAACCCCTAGAGCTGGTTTCATAACTTGCTTTGGTAGCGAAAGCGAGGTATTTTGTCGATCTGGCAAGGAACGGAAACGACGACATATTAAGGAAATATGTCGAGTTTTCGTGACGCCGCCAGACGGCAAAAGAGCCGCTTGTAGTCCAAATTGAAGTTATGAAACCAGCTCTAGTTATTTCCTGATTGCTTTACGGGTTTCCTCGTCAAGTTCCCGCAGTGGATACCGGCCGAGGGAAACGGCGATGTTCCGTGGATTGTAATAGTGTGCAACAAACGTCTTCTTGCCCGTCCTGGTAAAAACCAACCCGTAATAATTTCCCCGCGACGCGCGGTCAAGCTCCTGCGCCGACGGCCCCGCCTTTTCGGCATTGTTTATCTTTCCGAAATGGCAAAAGAAACGGCACAAACAGTCGGACGAATCCTCCCGATACTTTGCGGCGTACTTGTCGGTACTCGGGTAATAGAGCAGTTCAGCCTCGCCGTTTCGATAAAAAACCAGCCCTCTCCAGGAATGCGTCTTGTCCAGATAATCGTTTTCGGCAAGAAGGTTGACGTTTAACTGCGTGCGAGCCTGCCCGAGCATCTCATCAATGAGATACAGGTTCCAGAGATCGACGATGCTCAATGAATCGGTATTGACCCAGAACCGGTCATCGTAGGTCGTTTTCTCACGCCGGGTATGAATACGTGAATTGATGCCTTCTCCAACTGTGAGAATAAGCTGGGTTTTGTTCAGAATCGTTCGCAACGGGTCCTCGGCAAGCCCGCTGATAAGATGGAAATCCTTCACGGTGAAGGAATACCCGTAATTCCGTTTCCACCTGGTATTCAGCGACGCCGCGCTTTTCATGCCGCCCTTGTGTTTTCGAAAAATCTGTTCAGCGCTGCGGATTTCCGCAATGCCGGCGGGAATATAATTGAATTCCTCGATAAAGGTTTTTGCCGCCGCCGCGGTATCCGTCGCGGGTTCCACGGACACCATTTCCTTTTTCAGTCTCGCGGGATCGAGACGGGCGGCGAGAATGGTCAATGCTTCCGGCCGCGCATCGAACTCGTTTGAATTGACGGCACTGATCAGGGCGCTGTCCCACGGCCGGTCGGTTATGCTTTTGACCGCGCGGCGATAACTCTCCTCGGCTTCGGGGCCCGTGTCCTTGGATGCCCATGCCCTGACAACCTCGGCGAGCATGCGGGAACTGGGATTGTTTGCAAGGTACTGCAGAACGATACTCCGTGTTTCCGCGTCCTTGTTCAAGCCGGTCATCATGGGCACCAGGTGCGGCTCGAGGTTTGAATAATTATGATCGAGCAGGAATTTTAATATCTCTTTTTTCAGCGGCGGCGGGCACCCTGCGTCGTTCAACAGCGGCGCGAGTTCATCCATTCGTTCCCTGTTGGCAATGCCTATTTGCTGAATCACCGCCATGGAGGAGAGGCGCTTATCGATTTTCAGTTCGCGATCGCCTATTCGTGCCAGGTTAATCTGAACGATACGGGACGGCGGCCAGCTCTGCCTGTCGACCGTGCCCATTTCACGGTACTCCTTCAGCGTCACCGGGCATGGGCGTATGGGTTCAGAATCACAGCCGGCAGCAGTTATCCATATCGATAACAGCGCAAGAACATGGATTCTACGTACGATCATCTTGAAACCGTCGGCATTCATAATGTTCGTAAGATAAGTTATTTTGTACTATTGTGAAGGCGCATTCAATCGTGTCGATTTTAACGCTATCTCCTTGATATGTACACCAATAAAGCAATCGCCGATTGAATTTATCGGCAAATAGGTATATTCTTCCTCTATTATGAATCGAGAAAAAGCGGAAAAAAACGATGATATCGAAACAGTGCTGCGCGGGTGCGAAACCGTCTGCACCCGCGAAGAACTGGAAGAGCGGCTGAAAAGCGGTAAAAGCATGCGGGTCAAACTCGGGCTCGACCCGACCGCGCCGGACATACACCTCGGACACGTCGTCGTCCTCCGCAAACTGAAATCGTTCCAGGACCTCGGACACAAGGCCGTCATCATTATCGGGGATTACACCGCTAAAATCGGTGATCCCACCGGCGCGAACAAGACCAGGCCGGTCCTCACCGACAGCGAAATCAAATCGAATGCAAAAACCTATTTCGACCAGGCGGGAAAAATCCTCGCTGTTTCCGAAGACAAGCTCGATGTCCGTTACAACAGCGAATGGCTTGAATCGCTGTCTTTCGAAGATGTCCTGAAAATGGCCGGCAACATGACCGTGGCGCGGATGATGGAAAGAGACACCTTCAAGAATCGCTTTCGGGACAACAAACCGATAGGAATACACGAATTTCTCTACCCCCTCATGCAGGGATACGATTCGATCCGCGTAGAGGCCGACGTCGAACTCGGGGGTACCGACCAGACGTTCAACAACCTCGTGGGCAGAGACATGCAGGAAAAATCGGGGATGCGGCCCCAGGTAGTGATGACGATGCCGATTCTGCGGGGACTGGACGGCACGGAAAAGATGAGTAAGTCGAAGGGAAACTTCATAGCGATAAACGATACGCCCCGGAACATGTTCGGCAAGGTCATGTCAATACCCGACGACATTATAGATCACTACTACCTGCTGCTGACTCCGCTGCCGGAACACGAAATCGCGGCGATATGCGATCCCGAAAAGACCCATCCCCGAAAAGCCAAGGCGAGGCTTGCCCGTACCATCGTCGAGCAATTCTACGGCACGGAGACGGCAGCCGCGGCCGAAAGAGAATTCGACCACATCTTCAAAGAACAGGGAACACCCGAAAAGATGCCTGAAACCAGGCTCGACACGGCACCGCTGGGCATCGTCAATCTTGTGGTCGGGGCCGGACTCGCTTCCTCCCGCGGAGAGGCAAAGCGACTGATCAGACAGGGCGCCGTCAGCATAGACGGTAAAAAAATCACCGCGGTCGAACAGGAAGTGGATCCAAACCACGGGCAGGTTCTCAAGGTCGGCAAACGCCGCTTTGCCCGCCTGGTGAAAGACTGATCGTCCGGCGATATCACTCCACGACCAGTTGGTTGTCGGTGCGTCTGACCGTCTGGTGCCGGGCCCACGCGGCATTTGTTTCCGGAAAATCCTCGCGGCAATGGACGCCGCGCGTCTCGGTTCTCAGCATGGCCATCTCGGTAACGAGCCTACCCACCGTCAGCATGTTTTGTATCTGCCATCCTTCGTGATCCGAGCAGAATTCCTTGTCGAGCACGTAGCGCCCCCAGAAGTCGATGATTTCCATGGTTTCCGCGAGACGCGGACCGTTGCGGAGAATACCGACGTTTTTCCACATTACGGAACGAAGAGAATTGCGGATATCGGCCAGGTCGAGTTCCGTCCTGTCGGAAGGCTCAAGCTCCCAGTTCATATCCCCGATGTATGCGGGCCGCGCACCGCCGTTCCCCTCCAGCGATTCCCCGGCCATTCCGCCGCACCGGTGACCGAAAACAATAGCTTCGGTAATACTGTTGGACGCGAGGCGGTTCGCACCGTGCAGACCGGTACACGACGCTTCGCCGCAACACCATAATTCCCCGATACCGGTACGACAACAGGAATCCACGCGAACACCGCCGATCATGTAGTGGGCCGAGGGGTGTACCGGAATCAGGTCTTTGCCGGGATCGATGTCGAAATCAAAACACTTGCGGTAAATCGTCGGAAACCGCGCGGCGAAATCATCCCTGCCGATATGACGCACATCGATGTATACCGGAGAGCCGCCCGACTGCTGCATTTGGTCGACAATCGCCCTGCTGACTACGTCGCGCGGAGCCAGTTCAAGCATGTCGTGGTATTTCTGCATAAATCGATTGCCGTTCCGATCAAGGAGACGGCCGCCTTCGCCCCGTACCGCTTCAGAGATGAGGAACCGCCCCGCACCCGCCACGTATAGCGTCGTGGGATGAAATTGCATCAACTCCATGTCAGCCAGCGCAGCGCCGGCCCTGAACGCCATCGCCAGGCCGTCTCCCGTGGCACAGGGAGGATTCGTCGTCTCACGCCACAACATGCCGGCACCCCCGGTTGCCAGTATTGTTTTGGCGGCAACGATAATCTGCATCCCGAACCGGGGGTGATCGGTCAGGACCCCGATGCATTTGGAACCGGGGCCGCCGCGCAGCGGGCTCGTAAGTATATCCAGGGCGAAGCAATTATCGAACACCTTGACATTGCCTCGTGATTTGACAAGCGGCAGCAAGGATTCGATTATGATACGCCCCGTCGAATCGCCCTCCCCGTGTATGACCCGCGCCTTGCGGTGTCCACCTTCCCGCGCGAGCGAGAGCCCGTCACCGTCACTGTCGAAAAGAACACCGTACCCGCGAAGCCGGTCGATGTAGTCCGGCGCGGCCCCCAGGCATTCCCTGACTACGGTCTCATCGCACATGCCCTTTCCCGTTTCGATGGTATCGGCGATATGTTCATCGCAGGTGTCATCCGCGGCGATCGCCGCCGCCAGCCCTCCCTGGGCGTAAAAGGTGTTCGATCCGGTTTCCTCACCCTTTGCAAGCACGATGACTTCCCCGTAATCGGCAGCAGCCATCGCCGCACACATACCGGCGGCACCGCCGCCGATGACGAGGATATCAGTGAATATGTGCGGCAATTTTCTTTCTTCGAAACCAACCAGAAAACGGCGTTGCAGATAGGGATTGCTTGTATAAGGCATGGTCAATCCTTTACCGGTTTAAGAAGCGTTTATGCCGCCTGATCCTCCTCCGAAGGTACCCTTTTTCCGTCTGGATACCGGCCCGGTCCCACTCCCGGGTTATATCCCTGCTCAACGCGGCGTTATGCGCCTTGAGTTCTTCGAGCATTTCCCGGTCCGGTGAACCTTCATCAGCGATGAGCACTTCGTCATGTGCATCGACGGTAAATATGAACGAATCGCCTTCAGGGGTACGGGTGAGCTTCAGTTTCATGTTGGGATACAGTTCATTTCCAAGCCTGAAAGCAACGGACACAAGCCCATCGAGTGAGCTGTCTTTGGGCTCACGTTCCGCCATATCATTCATAAGCCAGTCGGAAGGGTTAGCGTCCGTATCGGGTAATACTGTCCTGACGGAATCGGGCCACGACCCACCGTAAGCATGCTTCCGGTAGATGTCCAGGGCCTTCAGGATCGTCTGCAATGAAGGCAGGTGCGGTATATGGGTATTACATCTCATACTCAGAAAACGGATCTCGTGTGCACAAGGGTGTTATTTCACCATGATCCCTCATCGGAACCTCTTGTAAAAGTGCATTTTAGCACAAAAATAATATTTTGCATCTCCGCAACTCTGGCAGCACAGAAAAAACCCGCTCGGGAAGGTGGTTCCGAAATAAAACCTCATCATCAAACCTGAGGGAAAGCAGGGGCGCGGAGCGACCCGTTTTCGCGAAAAAACTTCTTGAAATATCCGGTTAATAACGTGAAGGATGGGCAGATAGCCATTATTATTTCCGAAACAACATAACCGGAAAAAAGAAATACGATGCCCGATGTTCCTGTCATAATGGTTGTTGAAGACGACGCTGAAATGAACGAGTTACAGCGGGAGTTGCTCGCCATCCACAGCATGGACTCCTTTCCCGCCTATACCGGCAAGGAAGCCCTCGATCTATTCAGGCAGAAAAAAGTTGACGGCATACTTCTCGACATAATGCTGCCTGAAATGGATGGTTTCGAAACGTGCTGCAAACTGCGCACTATGGCCGAAAATCCCCGTCTGCCGATTATTATGATCACGGCGATGAATGAGTCATCGAGCATCGAACGGGGATACCGTTCCGGCGCAAACGCCTTTTTTATAAAACCATTTTCTCCCGATGAAATCGTCCAGACACTCAGGCAATTGCTGGCGGTAACGGGAAACAGTGATTGTGCAGAGGCGTAAGCGGTCTTATTCGTTCCCGGGGCGTATCGGCAGCCAGACGGTAAAAGTTGTACCGGCGGTCCCGGTCGTGAAATCGACATTACCCCGGTGAAGTTCAACGAAGTGTTTTACTATCGCCAGCCCGAGGCCCATGCCTTTCTTGTGGAACCCGCTCTTTCCGGTTGAATGCCTCAATACCTCGCCACCGCTGTAAAACGGTTCAAAGACGTGGGGCCGGTCTTTCTCCGGTATACCCGGCCCCTCGTCCGTCACGGCAATAGAGATCTTCTCGCCCAGTTCTTTCTGTATCGATATGGTAACGGCACCCTCGTCCGGCGTGAATTTGACGGCATTCATCGCCAGGTTCATGACTATATCCACCAGCTTGTTTTTATCGGCATAGATTTGTTCCTCACCGATATCGGTCACAATGTCGAGGTGCTGCCGGCGGCGGTTGATCCAGTGTCGGCAGTCCTCCTTCACTCGCTCGATCAATTCCGCCACATTGATCCACGAGAGCGAAAGTTCTTCCTTGAGATTTTTCTCGGGGATCAATTTGAACATGGCCTGAATAATCTCATCGAGCCGGCTGGCCTTGAAGCGTATGGTTTCCATTGCATCCGTGAGGCGGCCGACATTATCCGTCGACTTCATGAGAGTGGCCATGCCGATGATATAGCTGACCGGGGTTCTGAGTTCATGCCCGGCTATGCGGATAAAGTTCTCCTTTAACTCCACCGACTCTTCGAGTTCCTCGTGAGTCCGGCGAAGTTTCTGTACCATATTGTTCAAATCGATGCCGAGGTCGTCAATCTCATCAAAGCCGAGTATTCTCGATCCGGCATGGCTCGGCAGTATCCGGGTATCCAGATCACCCTCAGCCACCTTCTTCGCCCTGCTGCTCAGACGCCGTATCCTCTTGATAATCCGACGATCGATCACGAAAACCCCTATGAGGAACACCGAGATGATGATGGATAATCCCACGAGCACAAAGATGGCCCCCAGGTGCGCCACCTGCTTCTCCACAACAGTCATATTGATCGACGCAACCAACCGCCAGCGGGGCATCTCGGTTTCGATCCCCTCGATCCTTCTGGGAATGCGGATAAACGAAATCGCTTCAAGCCGGTTGCGTTCGGCGTCTTTAAGAACCCCGCCGGACTCCCATGCCTGACTGCCAATGCCCGGATAGGTGTGCATTCCCGAGGCGTAGCCGCTTGTTCCTTTCCGAATATCGTTGCAGTACATGATACTGCCGTTATCGTTAATCAGGAACAGTTCCATGTCGTAATCACCCCAGGCGACCGTGCAGTCGCCAATCCATTTTTCGAGCGACACGTATACCACCGCGACACCCACCACGCGGCCCTCCCCGAACAGCGGTACGCCGATCCGGGTAAATCCCCCGCGATTACAGGGCTCCACCCGCGAAAGATAGATCATGCCATCCCCGTCGTTGCTGCAGCGATCAAGCCATGTGGCTCCCTGAAAATCAGTTTCAAATTCGGGCAAACTCGAATAAACCACCTCGCCGGCACGTCCGATGAGTGCCGCCCCCAGGAATCCCCTGCCCTGCAGGATACGGTCGATCACTTCAGAAATCGCGTCGGAATTTTCCCCGCCCTTTACGCCCCGGGGCCGACCCGTTTCATTTCGTTTTAATACATTTGCAATCAATGAATTATGAAGTGACACCTCAAGCAAGTGTATATCCCGGACAATGTGGTTCTCAATACTGTCGGCCCGTGAGGAAACGCAGGCGAGGGCCCCCTGACCAAAGGTCTCCATGTGCAGTTTCTTGCCGCCTACCACGATAATACTCAGGGCCGCGAGAAGGGGCAGGAGCGCTACCGCCACCATCATTAATACGAGTTTCGTCCTGATTCCTATGGTCATACAGGTCAAACTCCGCATAATACGGAATATACTCTGATACACATTACGTGCGCTTATTGCCGTCCTCTACAAAATAAATTAACATACGCACAAGGCAATAGCCTTTCAGGCAAATACCTTAAAAATAATATAATCGAACACGAGATTAGAAGGATCAACAATGCGAAAAGAATCCCTGCATTTTCTGGAAGATATCCTGACTACTCCTTCGCCGAGCGGATACGAGTCCGATGCCCAGAGGGTGTGGTGCGATTACGTCGGCGCATACGCGGATGAAGTCAGCACCGACGCCTACGGAAACGCGGTCGCGGTTTTGAACCCGGGGAATAAGCCCAGGATTATCGTCGAAGGACACATGGATGAAATCGGTCTCATGGTCAAGCACATCACGGATAAAGGGTTTATCTATATCCAGAATATCGGCGGGGTTGATCCCGCGCTGGCCCGCGGCAAAAGAGTCGATATTCACACCGGAAACGGTCCGGTCCGCGGCGTCATCGGCGCGAAGGCGATACACCTTATCGACAAGAAAGACCGGGAGAAAACACCAAAGATTCATGAAATATACGTCGACATCGGCGCTGCAGACGGTGCCGCGGCAAAACGCAAGGTTTCCGTAGGCGACCCCATCACCTTCGTGGAAGCGTTCGAAATGATAAACAAAAACATCGCCGTCGGCAGGGCGCTCGACGACCGCATCGGATGCTGGATAGCTGCGGAGGTACTCCGAAAATCAGCGTCCCGCAAATCCAGATTGAATTGTTCCCTCTACGCCGTCAGTTCTATTCAGGAGGAAACGGGTTGCCACGGCGCCGCCATGAACGTTTTCAATATCACTCCCGACGCGGTGGTGATTTCAGAGGTGACGCATGCAACCGACACGCCCGGTATCGATGTCAAGCGGTACGGCGAGATCGAAATGGGAAAAGGGCCGACGGTATCCATCGGCCGTGAACATCACCCCCTGCTCGTAAAAAAACTCAGAAAAGTGGCTGAAAAAAAGAACATAGACTACCAGATCGAAACCTTCTCCACCTGCGGGGGAACCGATGCGCTGGCGATGTGGACGAAGAATGGAGGAACCCCCTCAACGGTGGTGGGACTGCCGTTGCGCTACATGCATACAACGGTGGAAATGGTTGACATGAGGGACTTGGGCAAGTTCACCGAACTCGTCACGGCATTTATCGCCGATATCAGAAAAAACGAAGAATTCAAGGTCAAGGTGCGATAACCGAACACCGGTTCGACAGGTACCCGCCGGGACGCCTTTGCGTCATTCGGCTGATGTGCACAGTACCCGGGAAACCGCGTCGATAAGCGCTTCGGCAACCGCCCCACCGGCGTCACGGCTTTTTTGAACGGCACACACCGGCCGTGTCCAGGGTGCGGGGCCTTCGATCCTGATACTGCGCAATACACCCGTGTCCACTTCTTCCCGGACCGCGCTCTCGGGAAGAATCGAAACCCCCTTGTTCAACATCAATGCCCGCTTTATCAGTTCGCAATTGTCGAATTCCATGCGTACCCGCATGCCGGTTCCCGCCGCCCTGAACAACCTGTCGATATGTTCCTTCAACGGCAGTTCATCGGAAAATCCCACCAGGTCCAGCGCGGCGAGTGCGGAAACGGAAATCGTCTCTTCGTTATCGATGTCATAAGACTTCCCGCAAACGGCAACGAGCGTCTCATCAGCCACGTGCGTGGATACCAGCGGTTTCCTGACTTTTCCACAGGACAGTATTCCCATGGTGAATGCCCCTGACCGCACCTGCTCGACGATATCGGAATGCGAGGTGTACTCCAGTTGCAGTTCTGTTTCGGGAAAGGGGTCTGCAAGGGTCCGCACCAGCGGTTCCAGTATGTAAAAACCGATGGAATACACGGTCCCGACGCGCATGATCCCCTCGTCTTTTTCGCACGATTCCCGTATGCTTTGAATCATCGTCTCGTACCGACGGAGTATATCCTTTGAAGCTTCATAATACGCCTGTCCCGCATCGGTGGTCGATATCGTTCCCCCGCCCCGGTTTATCAGTTGAACGGACATCTGCTTTTCCACCCTGGCGAGTTGCTGTGAAACGGCGGATTGCGATATATCATT
>CAZLBC010000003.1:126744-151586 GCA_964557575.1 uncultured Planctomycetaceae bacterium | reverse complement strand
TCATTCCATATAAAATATAATAGTGACGCTCACCATGCCGAAAACAGCGAACACGCCCGACTTCAAGGTACCCAACCTCCAGCGCGGGCTGGAGATCATCGAGTTTTTCGTGGATCGCCAGGCAGGATACACGCTGACCGAGCTCGCCGGGGAACTGGGGTACCCGAAGAACAGCACATCCCGCATCCTCCGGGCGCTCGAACACTACGGCTACCTCAGCAGGGACCTCGAGACGAGGGAGTACACGCTGACCCGCAAGTTTTTCTCCATGGCCTACCAGAGCAGCAGAGAGAAAAACCTCATGGAAAACGCGCTCGACGTCATGCGGGATATCCGGGACGCGTACGGAGAGACCGTCGTGGTGTCGGTCATGGACGGAGACGAGGGGCTCGTTCTGGAACAGATCCAGGGCACCCACCCGTTCCGTTTCGTCTGCGATCCCGGTATCCGGCAGGCCGCCCACGCGACGGCCTCCACCAAGGCCATGATTGCCTTTCTGTCCCCCGACGGAATACGATCGCTGGCCGGCAGAATCGATTACCGGACATTCACGCCGAACACCATCACCGGCGAGAAGGCCTTCCTCGCGGAACTGAAGCGCACACGGAAACGCGGCTATGCCCTGGATCGCGGGGAATTTCTCGAAGGCGTCCGCTGCGCGGCCGCGCCGATATTCGACCTGCATGGAAGCCCGCTCGCCTCGATAACGATCACCGGCCCCGCCAACCGGTTGTCGAACGGCCTCCTCAAGGACGCCGGAAAGAGTATAATGGAAGGTGCGATGACCATTTCGCGGAGGTTCGGCTACGGCCTCGTGGAGGCAACAATATGACATTTCCGCACCGGGTTCTTCACCGTCGATGCACGATCGCCCTGCTCGCCGCGGTCATGCTGTCCGTCGTGCCGCCGGCCGCGGCCGGCACCGCGGCGTCGGGCCCGGGTTTCGACGGTGCCGCGTGGATCTGGTACACCGGAGAGCAACTGAACCGCATGTCGGCGGGCGTCGGCTACTTTCGGGCCGAGGTATCCATACCCGAGAATCCCGCGGTCGAGTCGGCCGAGGTGATCGCGACCTGCGACAACATGTTCGTCCTGTACATCAATGGACGGCCGGTCGGCGAAAGCGGCGCCGACAACAGCGCGTGGCAACACCCGCAGCGGTGGGACCTGACCGATATCATCACCCCGGGGCGCACGGTGTTTGCCGTGGAGGCGGTCAACACGCTTCCCGGGCCGGCCGCCCTGATTCTGAAATTCACCGCCACGCTCGCCGACGGCACCGAGATCGTCCTGAAGACCGGCCCGGACTGGAAATGCGCGTACGGGGACGTCCGCAACTGGCAGCAGCCGGATTTCGACGATCAGAAGTGGAAACCGGCCAAGGTAGTCGGCCGGTTCGGCGGCGAGCCGTGGGGAAAGGTCGCGGTAACAGGGAAGGCGAAAACCGCCCCGACACCGGTCGGCAACGTGGCGAAGGCCACCCGCCGGGCCCTGGAACAAGCCGCCCGCCGCCCGCGGTCCGGGCCGCTGACCGAGAAGCCGCCCGGCGAGGAGTTCCGCTGGCCGGAGGCGGTGGCGTACATCGGGGACGACTGCAGCCTCTACCGGCGGCGAAAAAACGGAACGGCGTACGACAGTCTCACGGTCACCATCTTCAATCCCCGCAAGTCACGGGCGTTTCCCGAGCACGATCTCCCGGCGCCGATGAAGGTCGGACACAGGCTCTACCGTTTCGAGCCGACCGCCGGCGGAGCCGAGCCCCGGGTGCTCGTCGACGCCGGCGGCGGCGCGATCGGCTCGCCGAGCGTTTCCTGGGACGGGCGTACGATCTTCGTCTCCATGGCCATGGAGGACGAGCCGTTCTACCACCTCTACGCGATCCCCGCGGAGGGCGGGACCCCGCAGCGGCTGACCGAGGGCCCGTTCCACGATATCGATCCCGCGGAACTGCCCGACGGGCGGCTGGTCTTCACGTCGACCAGGATCGGCCGGTTCGAGGAATACCACTCCCCCCCGTCCCGCTCGCTGTTCGTCATGAACCGCGACGGGACCGGTATCCGCCCGCTGACCTACACCATCATATTCGACAACGAGCCGGCGGTTATGGCCGACGGCCGGATCCTCTTTATCCGGTCCGACAACTTCTTCGACCGGGGCAAGGTCGAGACCCGCCTCCACGCCATCCACACCGACGGCACCACCGGCTACACCTCGTTCGGCCTGGACAAGGGCCCCGAATACGGCGGGAGGCTCAGATCGTACTACTGCGGGTGCCCGGCCCCCCTGCCGGACGGCCGGGTCGCGTACCTCTCCGGGCCGGGAATCACCGTCGGCCGCCCCGGCTACCCGGCCCGCATGCTGAAACACTTTTCCATCACCGCCGGCGACGTGGCATCCCTGCCCGACGGGCGCCTCCTCTGCACGAAAGGCGAAAAACACCGAACGACCATTACCCGCAAGGGCAAAAAGCAGGCGGTCAACGAAATCGAGTACCGGAAGGTATGCGTCCTGGATCCGGACGCCGCACCGCCGTCCCTGACGATCATCCACGAACTGAAGGCGGGCGCGCTCCACTCGCCGGTGTACGTCGGCTCGCGCGAAAAACCGCCGCTGGTCCCGCACACGGTCAACCGGGCGCGCGTCGTCGAAACCGCGCCCACCGGCGTCCTCTACTGCCAGAACGCGCGGTTCACGCGGCAGACCACGGCCGGCTGGAAGCACGTCCGCGCGATCAGGGTGATCGCGGCCGAGGGGCTGACTGTGCGATCGTCGCACTCCTACATCGTTCACGCCGGCAACGAAACCATAGAACTCGGCACCGTTCCGCTGGCCCCCGACGGATCCTTCGCCGTGGAGGTGCCGGCGAACACGCCCGTCGCCCTGCAGGCGGTGGGCGCCGAGGGACGATCGGAACTGAACGAAATGTCATGGATCTACCTCCGGCCCGGCGAGCGGCGGGGGTGCGTCGGCTGTCACCATCCCCGGCAGTCGGCCCCCCTGACGACGGGCCGGAAGATCCAGGCCATGAACGCCCCGCCCCTGAAACTCCTCGGGCGCGGCGACCCGCACCGGTTCAGGGGCAACAACGCCGCCGTGACCGGGCTGATGGAACTCCAGTTCGACCGCTACCGGGAGACCGCCGCGCTCAACCGCTACGGCATAACGAACGACCCCGCGGCGACGGCCGGGGACGATGCCGGGGTCCTCGTCGAGCGACTTTCTGCGGAGGATCCGCACGAGAGGATTTCCGCCGCGCAGCGGCTTGCCGTCTTCCGGTACCGCCCGGCAACGCTCGCACTGACCGGCTGCCTGAAGGACACCGTTCGCGCGGTCAGGGTCGCCGCGGCGATGAGCCTCGCGGCATGCGGCGATCGCACCGCCGTCCCCCCCCTGATCGAAGCGCTGGACGACAGCGATCCCGTCACGGTCCAGGCGGCGGCGATCGCCCTGGAGAACCTCACCGGCCGCGCCCCGGACGTCAACCCCTACACCGGGCAGCGCGGGGCGGCGAAATGGCGGGAATGGTTCACGGCCACGTCGTGGGACGAGATCGAACAGAAACTCATCGGGCGGTTGAACACCGGCGATCGTGACGAGGCCCGCCGCGCCGCCGAGGCCCTCGGCCACATCGGGGGCCCCGCAACCCTGCCCCCCCTGCGGGCATACGTCGCCGAGAAACGCGCGCACAACCCCTACCCGCAATGGAAGAAAAAACACCGCGGCGACGGCACCCGTTTCAACGCGATATCGGCGGTCAATCCCCGGTCACTCCAGGCGGCCGCCAGGGCGCTCGGGTACCGCGGCGACACCGAAGCCGTACCGCTCCTGGCGGAAACGCTTCGCCGCCACGCGGACCCGAAGACGGGCAACCTGTTTCTGGCCGAGGCGGCGGCGGAGGCCCTGGGAGATATCGGGACCAGGGAGGCGGCGGACGCCCTGATCGATGTCTTCCCCGGGCTCAGGAACTACTGGGAATTCACCTACTGGTACGGCGACCATACCGCCCTGATGTCGTGCCACGGCTCGCCCGTGCACTTCTTCATTATCGAAGCGCTCGACGCAATGGGCTCCACCGCCGCCGGCGAGATCCTCCCCCGCATCATTCGATCGGCACCCATCGACCCCGACCGCGCGCTCTTTCATTGCAGCGACGATTACGAAACGCTCGTCGGTCGCGTCGTCAGGCGGCACGGCGCCGGCGCGGCCGTCGTCGAAACCTGCCTGTCGCTTCTCGGCGACGAGAAGGCCACATCCGACGAGGAATTCGCCAAGGCCGTCACGGAAACCCGGCGTTGCTGGGCCGGGCATCCCACGCCCGCGATCCGGGCGGCCCAGGTGCTCTCGATGGTGTGTCGCGATCGTCGGTTCGCCCCCCGCGTCACGGCCGCCCTGCGGCGATTCGCCGCGAAACCAAACACCATCCCCCGCGTCTTCGGCACGGGCATCCCGGTCGTGAAGACCCTGCCGGAGAAAAACTGGGTCTGCTTTTACCTGGCTCGCACGCTGGGTTATCTTTCCTCACCGGCATCGGTCGATCCGCTCATTGCGATACTTAAGGATGCGCCCCCCGAGGCGGCGGGCGGCTATCCCGATCCGCTCGGGCCGGGCGTCCTCTTTCTCCACAACGGGCTGACCCCCTGCTGGCGATCAGCCGTCGCCTGGGCGATGGGACACATCGGCGACCGCCGCGCCGCCCCCGTGCTTCTAGACATCGTCGGCAATCTGAAAAACGCGACCGACACCCGCCACGCGGCGGCCGTCGCCCTCGGCCGTATCGCCGACGACGAGACGCGAAAGAAGATGCTGCAACTGGCGACCGGCTACCCCGAAGTCTCCACCCGCCGCGCCCTCGTCGCGGCGTGCCGATAGGGACGGTCGGACCGGATTACGCCGTACGGCACGGCAGGTCAAAACCGCCTCCCGGGCGAGATCATCAGGCTCGACGTCCCACCGGGAACTGCGGTAACGGATCCCGCGGGCACTGACGCCGGAGGAGGCCATGGACGTCACCAGCGAAGAGGAATAATCGCCGTTCCCGCTTCTACTGCGCCTCTTTCCGCAGTGCGTAGAGGGTCTGCATCGACGCGACGTACAACGTGCCGTCGGCCGCGGCGGGACTGTCGTGGACGGGACCGTCGAGCCTGACCTTCGAGAAGACCTTCTTTTCCCTGCCGGCGGCGAGTATCCAGAAATCCCCCCGGCGGGTGCCGACGTACACCTTGCCGTCGGCGACGAGGGTCGAGGCCCACACGGCCCCGCCCGCGTCGTGCGTCCAGGCCGGGTCCCCGGACCGGGCATCGAAGCAATAGACCGTGCCGCTGCAGTCCGCGATATACACCAGGCCGTCGCTGATCGACGGCGTCGTGCAGCAGTGCAGCTTCAGCGGCCGGGTCCACAGCCGCGCCGTCTCCGTCACGTCGCCGCCGCCCCCCGCGTCCACGCACGCGATCCAGGCCGCCTGCTTGCCCCACCAGATATCCCCGCCGTACGTGACGTATACGCGCCCGTCGTGAATGACCGGCATACCGTAAATGACGCTGGGGCTCACCTTTCGGTTACGCTGGTAGCTGCGGACGTTTTTCTTCGGGGCGTCCGGATCGCAGTCGAATTGCCACACGGTATCGAGCGTCACCGGCTCGTCGCCGGCAGGCATCGTATCCCCGAGCGCCGCGAAGGCGTACAGGACACCGTCCCCGCCCCCGAAAAAGACCAGCTTCCTGCCGTTGACCGTCCCCATCGACGGCGACGACCACGTGCAGTGAAAGATATCCGGCCCGATCCGCTCGCCGTCCCGGGCGACCAGTCGCCCCGTTTCCTTGTCGAAGACGACCAGGCTCGGCCCGTCCGGTTTTTCGATCACCTTGTGCGTGTTGTCCACGCCGTTGCCGGTATTGACATAGAGGTACCGGCCGTCAACAAGCACGGAGCTGTGAATGCCGTCGTGGGGCCGTATGCCCCCCCGGTGCTGCATGTCGAAGAGCCAGATAATATCGGCGTTGCTGTTTGTCACCGACAGCGGATCGTCACCCGCCGGGACCATGTGCCTCCCCTCGTCGGTGAACGGACCGTCGTTTCCGTCGGCCTGACCGTCGATATCCAGGCGGACCACTTCCGCCCTGTTGGTGACAAGGTACACATCCTCGCCGTCGACGGTGGGCGGCGAGCATATACCGATCCGCGGCCAGTCCTTGTAACGGTCGTCGCCGAGCTTGGGGACAGCAAGCTGCCAGAGAAACGTCCCCTTCTGTTCGTCGAAACACATCAGGACGCCCCGGTCGCCTTTGTTCCGGCTGTCCCGCGGGCGGGCGTTGTTCGTGCCCGCGAAGACCTTTCCGCCGGCGACGATAATCCCCGACACGTACGTCTTCCGCCCCAGCCGGGCCGTCCACTTGACATTCCTGCCGCTCTCCGGGTCGAATGCGGCGGGCAGCCCCGTCTCGCCGGACACCATGTTCCTGTCGTGCCACCGTCCCAACTGGGGGCAGTCACCGCCGGACGCGGGGACATGCCCAATGACATGCAGCAACGTAACGAGACAGCATGAAACAGCGTGTCTTCTCATATAACCCATCCCGATCTCGCAGCGCCCCCGGCGCGGGAACAATGACCGTCATACCGGCGGAGGCCTCAGGACACCGTGTAATTCCGGCTGGACATTCGCCGGTGGTTTATTGTATCTTGGCAACGGATAAATCTCCACCGTTTACCGACATCATCACGGCCGCCCCCTGCGCAAGGAGACAGGAAATGAAACGATTCGCGAGCATAGTGCTGGTAACCGCCGCTTCACTGGTGACTCTCTCCTGTGGAAAGAAAGAGGATTCCGGAAAGACGATCGCCGTTATCCCCAAGTGCACGACCTCTCCCTTCTGGGAACTCGTTCACCAGGGGGCGATGAAAGCCGGCAAGGAACTGGGCTACAACGTCCGCTTCGAGGGTGCGGAACTCGAAACCGAACGGCAGCAGCAGATCAGTATCGTCGAGGACATGATCAGCAAGCAGGTCGCGGGTATCGTCCTGGCACCGACCGACGCGAACGCCCTGGTCGGCGCCGTGGAGGACGTCCACCAAAGCGGCATCCCCTGCGTCATTATCGATTCGGCGGTCAACACCGACAAGTACCTGTCCTTTCTGCGGACCGACAACTACCAGGGAGGTGTGCTGGCGGCGGAGCGGATGGGTGAGATTCTGGGCGGCACGGGCAACGTCATCGTTGTCAAGTGGATACCCAACGCGGCCTCGACGGACAAACGCTTCAAGGGGTTCAAGGACACGATCGAAAAGAAATTTCCCGACATCAACATCGTCGACAGCGATTTCCCCCAGCCGGCCGGGGTCGAGGGGGCGATCGCCGTCACCGCGGATATGCTCGGCAAGAACAACGTCGACGGCGTTTTCGCCTGCAACCTCGACACCGCCGCCGGCGCCAAGGCCGCCGTCATGAAACACGGCGGAAAGGTCAAGATGATAGGCTTCGACTCCGACGAGGGGTTGATAGACGGCTTGAAGACGGGAGTCATCGATTCGCTGGTCATCCAGAACCCCGTCATGATGGGATACATCGGGGTCACCTTCGTCGCCAAAGAGATCGAGGGCGCCGGTGACGATCTTCCCGCGGTAAAAGACACCGGCGTGGAACTGGTAACCAGGGAACGGCTTGACGATCCTCAGATCAGGGAACTGCTGGGGCTGAAGGCCGCGAAATAGCGACGGGACAAGGTGATAACCGGTCATGGCCTCCGCCGATCATACCACCGCCGCCCCGGCCGCCGACACGGGCGGCGACACCGCCATCCTGAGAATGAAACGTATCTCCAAGTCGTTCGGGCCGGTGTGCGCGCTCGACGACGTCTCCCTGACACTCAGGCGGGGCACGGTCCACGCACTGGTGGGGGAAAACGGCGCAGGCAAGTCGACGCTCATGAAGATACTCGCCGGGGTGTACCGTCCGGATGCCGGCAGCCTGGAGATCAACGGTGCGGAAGTCAATTTCACCGCTCCCGGCCATGCCCTCGCGGCGGGCGTATCGATGATATACCAGGAACTGGACCTCGCCGAACACCTGACCGCGGCGGAGAACGTCTTCCTGGGAGCCGAGCCGCGGCACCCGGCATTTCCCCTCATCATCGATTACCGGACCATGAACGCGGTGACCCGGACATACGCCGAGGAACTGGGCATCGCCCTGGATCCGACCACCCCGGTTGAAGTGCTCTCCACGGGGGATTGCCAGGTCGTCGAGATCATCAAGGCCATTCGCCGCAACGCCTCGATTATCGTCATGGACGAACCGACCTCCTCGCTGCCCGAACACGAGGTGTCGCAGCTTTTTCGCACGGTAAAACAGCTCCGTTCAGAAGGGTACTCGATCATATATATATCTCATCGCCTCGAAGAACTGGAGGGCCTGATCGACGACATCAGCATTCTCCGTGACGGCAGCCTCGTACACTCCGAACGTAACGCGTCGGTCGACATCCCCGCTATCGTCAAGCACATGGTCGGCAGAAGCGTCGACACGTACTATCCGCCCCGGGACGCCGATATCGGCGACGTCGTATTCAGGGCGGAAACGCTCTCGTCGCGGGCCGGCATCGAGGACATTTCATTCGCCGTCCGGGCCGGCGAGATCGTCGGCATGGCCGGGCTCATCGGGTCGGGCAGAACAGAGACCGCGCGCACCCTATTCGGCATCGACGAAAAGGTCGGCGGACGCATGGAACTCCGCGGCGAAGAATACAGCCCGGCATCCCCGGCGGCAGCGATAGCGGCGGGCGTCGCATTTCTGACCGAGGACCGCAAACGCACCGGGCTGTGCCTGAACCTGCCGTGCAGTTGGAACGTGACGTTTCCCAATCTCGCCAAGCTCGGCATGCGGTGGCTGATCCACCATCGCCGGGAACGCGAAGCCGTAAACGAGCTGACGTCACAGGTATCGATCAAATGGTCGTCCCCGGAGGCCCCGGTTGATTCGCTGTCGGGGGGAAACCAGCAGAAGCTGGTCATCGCCCGGTGGCTCATGGCCGATACCGATTTCCTCATATGCGACGAACCCACCCGCGGCATCGACGTCGGGGCCAAGGCGGAGGTGTACGCGCTGCTCAACCGCTTTGCGGAAAAGGGAAAGGCGATACTCTTCATTTCCTCCGAGTTGCCGGAATTGTTCGGGATTACCGACCGAATCCTGGTTATGCGCAGGGGGAACATGGTCGGCACTCTCGTCACGGCCGAGACGAGCCAGGAGGAAATCATGCGACTGGCGGCAGTTGAAGAGGATCCGACGCCGGCGGGAAGA
Source organism: uncultured Planctomycetaceae bacterium (assembly GCA_964557575.1). GTDB lineage: Bacteria > Planctomycetota > Phycisphaerae > SM23-33 > SM23-33 > CAZLBC01. The sequence continues at coordinate 142,291 of CAZLBC010000003.1, read as the reverse complement.
GGCGCCGGCGAACCGGAGGCGAGCCGAACCGACGAGAGAAAGGAACAATCCACATGAACGACAGGATAATCCGCCTGCTGCTCCCGTTCGGCACCTTGTTCCTGTTCTTTGTCATCATGGGCGTGTTCGGCTCCGGCGGCTTCTTCACCCTGACCAACTTCACGAACGTGCTTGAACGGTCGAGCATATACATAATCGTGGGCGTGGGAATGACATTCGTGATCATCACCGCGGGGATAGACCTCTCGGTGGGCTCCATGATGGGCCTCAGCGGCATGGTGGGCGGTTTTGTCATGCACCTGATGGTGACATCGTGGATGATGGGACCGGAAGACACCATGCTCCCCAGCCAGGTCGACGGGGTGATACTCTGGGCGGGAACGTTCGCCGGCATACTGACCGGGGCCCTGCTCGGCTTCCTGAACGGCGTCCTGATCACGCGCCTCAAGCTGCACCCGTTCATCGTCACCCTCGGGCACCTGAGTGTCTTTCGGGGCGCGTGCCTGCTGATAAACCTGAAAAACCCGTTTAACCTGCCATACTACCACGCATTCCTCGACACCGACATCCTGGGCATTCCCGTTCCGGTCATGCTGGCATTTCTCTGCCTGCTGACGGGTTTCTTCCTCCTGAAATTCACCCGGTTCGGGCGACACGTTTTCGCCATCGGCTCAAACCGGGAGGCGGCGTTTCACTCGGGTATCAACGTCAACTGGACGCTCATAATGGTCTACACGCTGACCGGCCTGCTGGCCGGTGTGGCAGGACTCATCATGGCGGCGCGGGCATCCACCGCCCAGCCCACGGCGGCGAAGACCTACGAACTGTACATCATTGCCGCCGTCGTTATCGGGGGTACGAGCCTGCTCGGCGGCCGGGGAGGGCTGCTCGGCACCTTCGTCGGCGCCCTGCTGATATTATTCCTTCGCAACGGTTTCCGTATGCTCGATCTGCCGGAGAGTATCGAAAAGGTGTCGTCGGAGATACAACTGGTGGTCGTCGGGTACCTGATTATCCTGGCGGTGGCCGTCGACCAGCTCGCCCGTTCGAAACTGGCGGCCCGGCGCAACGCCTGATGCCCCGGCGGTCGTGCAGCCCCGCACCCGCTCAATGCGGGTAATCAAAAATCCGCCGTTTTTTCGATATTAATTGATTGCGATTTTTCCTGTGGTGTTACAATCGCGGCTGACGATATGTACAAACGGTGTCGCCCGTGGATCCAGGATGGATTATCGGCTAAACACCTGCAGTAATACAAAACCCCTGATGACTGTGATCATTGAAATGAATGCTGTGAATGTCCAGTGCGATTACGGCCGCCACGCGTTTCTGCGGTCAGGAAGCTCCAGAATCGGCGGCAGATGACGCCGAGCGAGGAGAGTAAAATGGCAATACCAGGACACTTTCACAAAAACCCGCTTATTTTTCCCCGCTACATCTGTGCAGCCGTTCTGGCGGCGGTGCTCGCGTCGGGATGCAACGAAAGCATCAGGCAGTATGTCGAACTCGGGGAATGGTACCGCAAGCCGGATAATCCCATGATCATCTCCGGCCAGCCGGATGAGGATCTGAACGCATACCGCGGGAGTTTCGACGAACTCAGCGAGGCGGACTGGCGGGCGCTGGAACGGGTTGCCCCGCGACCGATATGGCAGAAAATAGCTGATTTGCAGGAAACGTTTACCGGCGGGGATCAAACCGCACCCGGGAGACTGGTCGAACAGGCAGGTGCGGAAACGGCGGCCGCATCGGCGCCCGAGGAAAACGAGATACCCCCCGACATGGCAACGACCATGCTGCCGAACGGGAAGATGCGGATTTTCTATCCCCTTCGCAACTACGGCGGCCCGACGATATCGACCAAGGAAGACAGGGACACGCAGGAGCGGAGTATTACGAAAAATCCCACCGACCTGGCGCCCCTGGCGGCCCTGATCGGGCAGGATTTGGGCGAAAACGGGACGGTCACCCCCATGCCCAACAAGAACGCGCTGGTGATAACCTGCGTGCCGGAGATGAAGGATTCCGTACTGACCTTTCTCGCCGAGGCCGACCGGCAGCCCAACCAGGTGGAAATCACGGCTCGGATTTTCGAGGTCAGCCACGACTTCGACTTCCAGTACGGGGCGAAGACGATCATCCAGCACATTGCCTCGGATAACAAGCAGGGCCTTGCCACCGCCTTCAGCGCGAAGGACTTTGCCAATGCGGTCATCGATCCCCTCGCGGGAAACGTCGTTGACCCGGGCGGGGCCCTCCGTCTGATGCAAGTCCTGCAGGACGCGGGCATCACGCTCGACGCCACGTTCGAGGCGCTCGCGAGCACGGGGCTGATCAAGGTCGTCGCGGCGCCCCGCATGACCGTCGATGCCGGCCAGACCGCCTCCATGGAAGCGGGACAGGAACTTCCCATAGAAACCGCGATTATTCGAAACGAGGGACGCCTGGTGACCCAGAAACTGGTCTACAAACCCATCGGCGTCAAGTTCTACATCACCCCCCAGGCCGTCGGCACCGGAACCATCAAGCTGCACGTGATCACCAGCCTCTCGGCAATCTCCGGTTTCTCACCCCTGCCGACGCTCGAGTCCGGTTTCGAATCCCACCGGCAGCTCATCAATCCGACGATCGATACCCGGGAAGCCGAGACATACGTCACCATCTCAGACGGCAATACCCTCGTCATCGGCGGCATGAAGATGGTGCGGACGGTCAGCCGCGAGAGCAAGGTGCCCTGGCTGGGAGACACCGAGGCACTGGGATGGCTGTTTAAAAATCAGCGATCACAAAAGCAGGTCAACGATCTCTATTTCTTCGTGACCCCGAAGATTATCCAGTAGCCGATAACCGGCAGGCACCGTGCTGTATGTGTCCTATTTGGCTGCCGCTTTTGTTTTTTTGCCGATCTCCAGGATCTTTGCTATCGTTTTGCCGGTAAGCTCGTAGTCCTTGAGAAACGGGAAGCCCTGCCAGATAACGCACCCGTGTTCGGGCTCGACGATGATGATATGGGGCACGCCGAATACGCCGAGTTCATCCTTCATTCGGGATTGGGTATCCACGGCGGAACAGTATTCGATCTCTTCGGTTCCGGGATAGGTTCGGGGCATGGCGGCGACGGCCGCCTCGTCGCAATCGGCAATCCCGATAAACACGATGTCCTCGTCCTTGAACTTCTCCTGAAAACCGTTCAACAGCTTGATCGACCGCCGACACGGCGGGCACCAGGTGGACCAGAACTGGTAGAGTACGTATTTACCGTGTATCTCCGGCTTCTCCGACAGCCATTTTTCAACGACCAGGCCGGGGGCCTTTGCCCAGAGATAGTTATAGGCCCAGATTTTTTTGCCTTCTTTCAGCGATTTCGGAAGCGCGTCGGCGGTCGGGCAGGGTTCGTCCGGCTTCTTTCCGGCGGCCGCCGGTGACACGCCATCTGTCGGTGAGGCGCCGGCTACCGTCGAAACACCCGCCGGTTCTTCCTTTTTCTCTATGCCCTCGCCGGAAACACGCGGCTTCCCGATCTCAACACAGGCGCCAAGAAAGCAGGCCGCAATACTTGTAGAATACAGCACGCAACTGTTTTTCGTCTGCACACTCATGGTTACTCTCCCGTCAAGACAGATCACAATTACGGTACGCGATTTTTTATCTAAAATGTATGCAAATTGCCCCGTTTTTTGTCATTTTTTACGGAGTTCCGGATACACAGGCGAATATCTTTATATATACCCGGTTAGAACAAATCATTCTTGCGTTTTTATCTACCGGTCTCGTACGATACGTACATATCATGTCGAACCAGGTGAGGACACCGTCGAAAGGCACATCCCGGCGCAAACGGGTACTGCTCGCACTGGGATACTACGATCAGCAACTGCACAGGGGTATCGCCCGGTATGCCCGGCAGGCGGAGTGGATACTGAACACCAGTATGGCCCACTACGGGGTCTTGCCGGAATACTGGAAAGGTGACGGGATAATCACCCTGATGTTCGACAGCCGGAAGGATATCGTCGATTACGTCCGATCGACCTCCGCGTCCGTGATCGATCTGACCTGCAACGTGGACGTCGATGTGCCCCGCGTACTTCTCGACAACCGCCGGATCGGCCGGCTGGCCGCCGAGCACCTTATCGAGCGGGGATTCACCAATCTCGCCTTTTTCAGGTTCACCCGGGCATTCGACATCGACGGGCGCTACGAGGGCTTCGTTGAATACGTCAGGGAGCAGGGACTCTCCTTCCATGTGCTCGACTGGCAAAGCGAATCGGTGAACTACGGGCTCGGCGCCGATAACTGGATTGCCTGGCTGACTGAAAAACTCACGAGCATTCCCCGGCCGCTCGGTATCATGGCCCAGAGTGACAACCGGGCCATCGGCATACTCAACCTCTGCGAATCACTCGAACTGGGTGTTCCCGAGGAAATCGCCGTGGTCGGCGTTGACAACGACGAGCTGGTCTGCGAATTCGCCCCGGTTCCCCTCTCCAGCGTGGACAGCAACCGCGAACTGTTCGCCTGCCAGGCGGCCGCCCTCCTCGACCGGATCATGCACGGGGAACGCCCCCCTCGCGAGCCGCTCATCGTTCAGCCGAAAGGGGTGGTCGTCCGCAAGAGCAGCGACATCCTGGCGGTCGACCACGTTGAGGTGGCATCAGCACTCTGTTACATCTGGGAACACTTCAGGGAACCCATCGGGGTCGACCAGGTTCTGGAGGCCACGTCGATGTCGCGCTGCGGTCTCTACCGGGCATTCAATAAGCATATCGGCAGATCGATCGCCGACGAGATCACCCGGAAACGCATCGAATACGCGCAGGAACTGCTGGTCAATACCGCCGAAAAGATTCACAACATAGCCCGGCTGTCAGGTTTTTCCGGCGGCGAGCACCTCAGCCGTGCTTTTACAAAGGCCGTGGGGATAAATCCCAGCGTGTATCGAAAGAAAAACCGCACGAACGCGGTCGATTCAACACCATAGGGGACCTGCGTGCCGCCGCCCCGCCCCGGCATACCGTCAATTCCCCTCGCCGGGGGATCCGGCGTTCGCCTCTTTCAGGACCTTCTCTGAAACCAGGAATATCGACGGTTTACCGGAGAGCGGATTGGTGTTGGTCACCACCACCGTGCCGTAGACCCGCTCGATATTCTCGTAGGTCAGGACCTCTTCGGGCGTTCCCGTCGTGTATATACGGCCATCGTTCAGCATGACCAGGTGATCGCAGTACTCCCCGGCGAGGTTCAGGTCGTGGATAATCATGACGACCGTCAGGCCGAGCTGGTGGTTGAAGCGCTGGATAAGGTTAAGGATCTGCACCTGGTGGGTGATGTCGAGATGGGACGTCGGCTCGTCGAGCAGGAGGACCGCCGGTTCCTGGGTCAGTGCGCGGGCAATGGCGGCCAACTGCTTTTCCCCCCCGCTCAACTGGTAGAGGTACTTGTCCCTGAGGCCCAACACGCCCGTCAACTCAAGGTACCGCTGCGCGACGGCATGATCCTGCGGCGTCTCGAAAAACTGCAGCGGGCGATGGTACGGCATCCGTCCCATCAAAACGTAATCCTCGACGGTGACGGCGGCGTTCTCGATTTCCTGGGATACAACGGCAAGCTTGCGTGCCCGGCTCTTCAGTGTGTAGTGCCGGATATCCATACCATCGAGGAGGACGGCACCCTCCGTGATTTTGAGTTCGCCGGTTATGCCCCTCAAGAGCGTCGTCTTACCCGAGCCGTTGGGCCCGATAATACCGGTGAAGTCCCCGTACGCCGCATCGAGGGTAATACCGGAAATATGAAACTTGTTACCGTAGCCGCATGTCAGGTTATTGATACGAAGCATGATCTCACAACACCTTCCGGCTGCTTCCCGCCAGGACAACAACGAAGACCGTGCCGCCGATAATCCCGGTTATCACACCGATCGGCAGTTCATTCGGCCGTATGATGGTACGGGCAACGAGATCGGAGAGCACGAGAAAGATACCGCCGCCGAGGAACGAGGACACCAGGAGTATCCGGTGATCAGTTCCCACCGCCAGGCGAGCGAGGTGCGGCACCACCAGGCCGACAAAGCCGATCACGCCGGCAACCGACACGCTCATGCCCGCCAGGAGCGACGCGAGGACAAAAAGAATCCGCAGCGTCATTTCTGTGTTGATACCCAGGTGGCGGGCCTTTGTCTCCCCGAGGCGCAGGGCATTCAGCGATCCCGAAAAGAGGCAGGAGAGAGCCAGCGCGGCAATCGCGCAGGCGCACGACGTGTAGATGAGCCCCGCGTTGCCCTGATCCAGCGAACCCATCATCCAGAACACGATACCGTGCAGATTCCGGGTCGAGGTGATGGCCATCAGAAACATCATCAATGCCGACACGATAAAACTGATCATAACCCCTATCAGCAGCATGCTCCGGATATGTATTTTCCCGCCGCGCGAACTCAGTACATAGACAACCGCAATGGCGAGCAGCGAACCGGCGAACCCGGCCAGCGGCAACATAAAACCGCCGACCCAGCGGGTCAGCCCCAGAATGATCACCAGCGTCACGCCGAGCGCCGCCCCCCCGGATACGCCGAGGGTGTAGGGTTCAACGAGCGGGTTCCGATAAATACCCTGTAGAATAGCGCCCGCAAGGCTCAACGATCCACCGACAGACAGGGCGAGCAGTATCCGCGGAAAACGAATGAGGACAACAATATCCCTGTCTGTCGCAGACCCCCCGCCCATGCATATATCCAAAAGTTCAAACAGGCCGTAGGTGCGTTCCCCGACGCACAGCGACAACAGGGATGATGACAACATCCCCGCCAGCAACAATGCCGTCAACAGCAGCCATTTCAGATAGGTGTGCCGGATATTAATGCTCACGTCTCCCGTCATATATCAAGCCGATGAGTTCTTCCAGGATATCCACGAATGTCACCGGCGTGGGACTGCACGCCCTGTCGGAATCAATAACGAAAACGGCGCCGTCTTTCGCGGCATCGAGTGAATCATAGGCCAGCCACTCTTTTCTCTCCTGCGGCCCGGTGATACCCATGGCGACGATGACGATAATATCCGGATTTCTGTTCAGGACGGCCTCGCGGCTGATCTGCCCCGTAGCGAGGTCGGCGGCGACGTTCGTGCCGCCGGCAAGACGGATGTAATCATGCATGAAAGACGAAGACGTGGCCGTCCACAACGGCTTCGCGCCGATCTCGATAAATATCTTCGGCGATGATCCGATCGGCAGTACGGCTCGGAGCGCTTCGACCCGCGCCCGCTGCCGGTCCACGATCATCTCGGCCGCATCCTGTTTGCCGACCAGCCTGCCAAGCTCGACAAACTGCTCGCATAGCTCTTCGAATGAAGCGGGACTCTCCAGGCACCTGACCGGCAGCCCCAGTTTCTCCAGTTTTTGCCGGTGGGTCTCCTTCACCAGCGGCGTACAGAGAACAAGGGAGGGCCTGAGGATCCGTATCCTCTCGACATTGACCATCATTGCCGAGGCTACCTCGGCGCTGTTGCGCAGCCCGTCGGACGGACAGTAGGACGTGTGCCCCACGATCTCGTCCTCGATACCGAGCAGTGTCAGTTGCCGCGTTATCGACGGCGTAAGTGAAACGATGCCGCCGGCACGGCTCTCCGAAACCGGCTTTCGGGAACCGCGGCACCCCGCGATCGACAATGCCGCCAGTGCAACGACGCTGTATGCAAGAAACTGTTTTTTCATTGCATGCGATTATACCGCGATACCGCGAAAAATCGTGCAAGGAGCGCTGCGCGTTTTCGCAGAACCGCAAACCAACAACATCATGCTAAAATGAAACCTTCACTCCTCCGTATACCGAACATCCGTAGGTTCCGTAGCCCCAGACGTCTTCGTATTTCTCGTCGAACATGTTCTTCCAGCTCCCGAACACCTGGAGGTTCTCGGTGATATCGTAGGTGCCGGACAGGTCCCATACCATGTAGGTCGCGTTCCAGTTGTCGTCGGGGCCGAAGGCCTCCCGGCGCTTGCCGATGACCCGGCAGCCGAGATCGATGGAGAGATCGTCCACGGGCCTCACGATGGTGTGAAAACTGCACTTGTGCCGGGGCCGGGAAGCGAGATCCACGTCGGAGATCAGGTCACGAGCCTTGGTGTAGGTATAATTCGCCTCGAACCGCAACTCCTCGATTGGCTCCCAGGCGGCCTCGAGTTCAAGGCCGTGCGAGAAGGCCTCGCCGACGTTCCGGTACTGGCCGGTAAACGCCCACGGGTTGACCAGGACCCAGTCGATCAGGTTCGTGTAGGTGTTCTCGAACCAGGTGGCCCCCACGACGAATCTCTTGTCGAAGAGATACTGCTCGATACCGACGTCCCAGCCGTAGCTTTCCTCGGCGTCGAGATTGGGGTTGCCGTTCTGCGGATCGTGAAGCTGGTAGAGGCTCGGGGCCTTGAAGCCGGTCCCGATCGCACCCCTGAGCTTCGTCTGGGTTTCAGGTATCCAGACGGAAGGGGCCACACGCCAGGTGACGGCGGTGGGAAAGTACTCGAAGGTGTCTATCCTGAAGCCGGCCGCGACGTTCACCCGGTCCCACAGGGAGATCTTGTCCTGAAGATAGTAGCCGCAGTAGGACCGCCGGGCCTTGTCAATACTCTCCGGCCCGCGGATCGCCGGCGGCCACGCGCTCCAGTCCAGCCCGGAAGAAAACCCCGCGGACTGCTCGCGGCCCATTTCCGCGCCGAACGTCAGGGTGTTCGTCTCGTGCAGCTCGATAGTGTGCTGCCAGTCAAACTCGTATATACGCGAGATGAAACGATAGCGGGAGGGGGCACTGAATGCCGCCGGATTGACCGGCTCATTATCCCTGCTGTCCCTGACGATCTTCGAAAAGGATGCGCCGAATTTCTGCGTCCACCGGTCGTCGAAGAGGCTCATCTCGACCTGGGGACGGAAGTAGAAGTTTTCCCCCTCCTGCCACCGGTCACGGTCGTCGCCGAACCACCCGCCAAAATCGTCTATCTGCAGATGATACCCGCTGAACTTGAACACAGAAGTGATATCCAGCCACTCCGCCGGCCGGGCGCCGAACTTGCCGCCGACCGTGGTCCGGCGGAAGGCGTCCTTTTCGCTGTTGCCGTAATACTTCGATGCGGCGGATATGCCCCTGATATCGTCCCGGGTCATAGTCAGGCGAAAATCAAACCAGTCGACGGCGCCGCTGATACTCCCGGCTTCACGGAAGGTCCCGTGAGAACCCCCTTCGAACTTCACGTAGCCGCCCGGTTCTCCCTCCCCCCGCCTGGTGATGATACTGATCACCCCCCCGATCGCGTCGGACCCGTAAAGCACGCTCTGGGGCCCCCGGATGATCTCTATCTTCTCGATGTCCTCGACATCCATCGTGCCGAAGTCGACCAGCCGGGACGTCGACGCGGCGTCGCTCATATCCACACCGTCGACAAACACCTTCGTGTGGGACGATTTCGATCCCCGCAGGAATACCGTCGTGGTGTGGCCCTCACCACCGGTCTGCCTGACGTCGAGCCCCGGGACGAAACGCAGGGCCTCCCCGACCGTCCGGTATCCCCGGCGGCGGATATCTTCTCCCTTCAGTACCGTCGTCGCGGCGGTCACCTTTTCCCGGGGTGTTTCGAGGCGATCGGCGGTCACGACGATCTGTTTCATCCACCCCGCCTCTATGGCGCTTTCGGCGGCCCCGGTATCGGTCCCCTTCGTCGAGATACTCGATTCGGCATCATCTTCAGTTACCTCGGAAGGTTCCGCCGCAGATGCCGCGGCTTCCGTCGTCTCTTCTGCCGCCCCTTCGGCATTAATACCGTTCATGAAAATCACCACGAACACCGCGGCGGCACCGACATTCCTTCTCGACTGCAGCATGACAGACACTCCTTTCAAAACGCGTGGCTTGACGCGATCGTTGTGGTGCCGGCCGGCATGAGCGGAATCCGCGATGAACCGCGAAAGTAATCCCGGAAGGGGACATCGGCGATAATTCCGGAGTCCCGCTGTGCCCGAACGACGAGGCAACAACGATCAGGGAACATTCTCAGGCAGGTCTTCTGGCTTCCGGGTCGTCCTCGCACCGCGCCTTCCCGTATCCGCAACGCACGGATTCAGTGGCATCATGCGGTGTTCGTCACCGGTCACAGCGGCGCGTCCGCGGCCGAATTGCACGGCCTTCCCTTTGTATTCCTCGGGGGAGGACATACGCCTGAGACGGAATGGATTATATCGGCCGGCCGGCGCATGGCAAGGAAATTATTTTTACTTCATCCCCGACACCGCTTACAGTACCCCCGCTGATTGCCGGATTGCATCAATACCATGAATACGTCAAACACACCCACGACCGTATGCCTGATTTCGCTCGGCTGCCCCAAGAATCTGGTCGACAGCGAGGTGCTGCTCGCCCGTCTCGGCAGCGCCGGTTTCGTGGTCGGCGCGCCGATGGCGGAAGCGGACATCATCGTGATCAACACGTGTGCCTTTCTCGCGGCCGCCCGGGAAGAATCCCTGTCGGTTATCGAGGAAGCGGTCGATTGCAAGCGTTCGGGAAGCGCGCGGAAGGTGATCGTCGCCGGCTGCCTGCCCAACCGCGACCGCGAAGAACTTCTGGACGCGACCGGCGATATCGACGCCATCGTCGGCACCACCGAGCGCGAGCGGATCGTCGACGCGGCAACGTCGACCGGAACGGAAGCCTTTCTCCCCGGGCCGTGTTCTTTTGACACCCCCGGCAGCGACGGCGGCCGCCTCCGCCTTACCCCCCGCCACACCGCCTACCTGCGGATCGCCGAGGGATGCAGCCGCCGGTGCACCTTCTGCGCGATACCCGCGATACGGGGTCCGTTTCGCTCGAAGTCTTCAGCGGACGTCCTGGCCGAGGCGCGGGAACTGGTCGACGACGGTGCGATCGAGCTGAATATCATAGCGCAGGAGACCACCGCCTACGGCGAAGACACGGGGGACGATCTTCCCGCGCTTCTCCGCCGGCTGGATAGTTGCGGGGCCGCGTGGCTGCGCCTCATGTACACCCATCCCCGAAGATTTAGCAACGAACTGATAGAGACCATGGCCGACTGTACCCACGTCCTGCCCTACGTGGATATCCCCCTCCAGCATTGTGCCGCTCCCGTTCTCAGGCGGATGGGACGGGGACACGGACGGGAACATATCGAAGACATTCTCGGCGAACTGAGGAGGCGCATACCGGCGATTTCAATACGGACCAGCTTTATCACCGGTTTCCCCGGTGAAACCGACAAAGACTTCGCCGAACTCCTCGCATTCGTCGAGCGCTGGCGGTTCGAAGCGGTTGGGGTCTTTGAATTCTCGCCCGAAGAAGGAACCCCCGCGGCCCGGCTGCCGGGACAACTCTCTCGCGACATCGCCGCGGAACGGGCGCGGGCGATCATGGCAACCCAGCAAACAATAGCCTTCGATACCGCCGCTGCCATGGCGGGAAAGGAACTGGCGGTCCTCGTCGACGGCATCGACGGCGACGGCAGGTGCATCGGCCGGTGGGCGGGCCAGGCGCCGGACATCGACGGGGTGTGCATTCTGTCCCGCAAAACACCTCCCGGTACGCTCGCAGGGGGCACGGTTCGCGGCAGGGATGGGTACGACCTCCTGGTCGATCTTCAATGAAAAAGCCTGCGCCGCCCTGAAATACCGTTTCCCAAGCCGGTTTTGTTACATACAATGCCGAAACCGACATGAAGTGGAATATTCCCAACACGATCACCATCGGCAGGATCGCCGCCTCGATCGTCCTGTTCGTCATGATAGGCGCATACGACCACGCGGCGACCTGGGCCCCGGCGCTGATGGGCGCCGCCTTCGTGGTATTCGTCCTGACTGCCTTGAGCGATGTACTGGACGGCTATCTGGCCAGAAAACTCGGGCAGGTTACCGCCTTCGGACGTATCGCCGATCCCTTCGTCGACAAGCTGCTGATACTCGGCTCGCTGATACTGCTCTCGGGACCGGCCTTCACGACCACAGACGAGACCGTGCTGGCCGGTTTCAGCAGCGACCTGCCCCGCTGGCTGTACGGATCCTCGATTACCGGCGTCCGGCCGTGGATGGTGCTCATCATATTCGCGCGGGAATTGATGGTGTCCACGATTCGCGGATACAGCGAATCGCAGGGGATCGCCTTTCCGGCTATACCGGTCGGAAAGGCGAAGATGCTTGTCCAGTCGGTCGCCACCGGCACGGTGTTATTCTGTATTGCCTGGACAGAGGGCATCACCTGGTGCAACACGGTAAAGCTTCTCGCCGTGTGGATCGCGCTCGCCGTAACGGTTTTCAGCGGAATTATTTATTGCGCAAAGGCCAAAGTCTTCTACCGCGAGCCCGGGAATGATACCGGCGGAAGCGGAACAGATTCCGATGAATAGAACCGTTTACAGGCTGTATACCTTCATCGCGACGGGTTTCGGCACCGGTTTCTGCCCCCTGGCCCCCGGAACGGCCGGATCGGCGGCGTGCTGCGGAGTGTTCCTGCTTGGTATTGCCGCGGCAGGTCCGTATATAACCTGCCTGCGGATCGCTACCGGTATCCTGGCCGTATTATGCGCGGCCGGGTGCGTCCTGCTGGGAACCCATGTTCACATGCGTTTTAAAAACACGGATCCCGGTCAGTGCACGCTCGATGAATGGGCCGGCCAGTCGGTCGTGCTGTGTGTGGTTCCGCTCGGCACCGGCTGGGAGCAGCACGCGTTTTCCGCCACAGCCGCATTCGTCGCATTCCGGATTTTCGACATAGCAAAACCGCCGCCGATCAAAAGCGCCGAACGGCTGCCGGGCGGCGCGGGAATCGCCGCCGACGATATCGTGGCCGGCATTGCCGCCGGAGCGCTTGTACAACTGTTGAGGTTGTGGATATGACGACGGCCGGTATACCTGTCGTGCAGCTATTCCTCGCGATCATGTCAATGCCTGTTCCCGCGGTCGCCTCGGAAGCGCGGGAAGGTACAGGGCGGCAAGCCGCACCGGCGATGAGCGACGCCGGAAAAAACAGGGAGCAGCTCGGGCCGGGAAAAACGTCGGCGGCAAAACCGGAAAGGATTTCAGCGATCGAAGCCGTCATTCTCGGCGCCGTCGAAGGAATAACCGAATTCCTCCCGATCTCATCGACAGGACACCTTATTATCGTCAACAAGCTCCTTTCGAAAAAACGACATGCCACCGGGGGCAATCGCTCCGTCAAACGGGAGGATCTGGTTGCCGGTATCAGCACCTTTGAAATAGTAATCCAATTCGGTGCCATCCTGGCCGTATTCGGTCTGTACCGCGTGAAATTCAAACGTATGGTCCGCGGAATCGCGGGCCGCGATCCCGCGGGGCTGCGCCTGCTGGGCTTACTCCTGCTCGCCACCGCGCCGGCCGCGCTGGCAGGCTTGGTATTTCATTCCCAGATCAAGGACTATCTGTTTACCCCTGCCGCGGTCGCCGTCGCCCTCGCCGTCGGCGGTATTATAATGATTGTTGCGCAGTTGTACTACCCGCGCCGCAAAAACCGCGGACGAACCCTTAACATAGAGGCGATCACCTGGCGCCAGGGCCTGGTGATCGGCATCGCACAGATAGCCGCGATGTGGCCGGGAACCAGCCGCAGCATGATAACGATCGTGGCCGGCCTGCTGGTCGGCTTAAACCTTGTGGCATCAGCGGAATTCAGTTTCCTCCTCGCGATCCCCACGCTCGGTGCGGCCACGGTATTCGAAATGGTATCAAACATGCCGGCACTGCTTATATCCGCGGATATTTCGTCTTTGCTGATCGGCATCGCGATCAGCGGAATCATCGCGGCAATCGCCATCAAGTGGTTTGTAAACTGGCTGACCCGACACGGCCTCGTTCCGTTCGGGATCTACCGCATACTCCTGGCGGCGGCTGTCTGCGCGTATTTCCTCGACTGACCGCCGCCTTGATAATTTTAAGGTTCCGGTTTATACCTGTAGATTCATAATGATCGACGAAGAGACGAACAACACCGAACGGCCGGCCCCGCCAAAATCCACGATTGTCGGCGGTGTAATCAGCACTATCAAACATCACGGCCTCCTTTCGTCCATGAGTTCCGGCTGCAAATTCATGTGGGACTCGTTGTGGGACCGATACTTTGACTGGCGGATGGGGGTAAAAACCTCCCGCCGCGTATCGATAGACAAACTGGGGCATGAAACCGACGAGAATCATTTCCACATCGCCTCCGATTACCGCACGTTCAAAAGGGTTATGAATCGCATCGGGATCCGGGAAGACGAGGATGTATTCCTCGATTACGGCTCCGGTTTGGGCCGCATGCTCATTCTCGCCGATCATCTCTACCGGTTTAAAAAGATCATCGGGGTCGAACTGTCGCCCGATATGGTGGAACTGTCTCGGTTGAACATCGCCAAGGCGCGGAAAAAGGGGAAACTGCAGTCGGGAAATATCGAAGTGCACCACGCGGACGCCACCCGGTATGCGGTTCCCGGGGAGGTGACGATCATCTATTTTTACAACCCCTTCAGCGGCACCGTTCTCAACGAGACGCTGTCCAACATACGCGCCTCGCTCGACGCAACGCCGCGGGAACTCACCATCATCGTCAAAAGTCCCGAGCATTTCGAACCGGAGGCGGCAAAAATGGATTGGCTCGAAAAAAAGACCGTCATCGGCAAGGGAATCAGGTACGCCTACCATATCTACCGGGCCCGTTGACCGCCGGCAGGTAACAACACCGTTATTCGCCGGGCTTCTCTTCTTTTTCCCCGGGGGAATTCTTCGCCTTTTCTTCAGAGGACTCCATCGCCGGCAAAAAGGGCAGTCCGCCGCCGCCGGCGGGCTCTTCGCCGGCATCGCTTTGCCCCTTCTCTTCGGGTGTCTCTGATTTCGAGCCGGGCTTCTCGTGTGCCTCCGCATCACCTGCCGGCGTTGTGCCCGCGTCGGTTTCGGGGGCCGATTCTGTTTTCGTCGGCGCTTTTGCCGGGGTCTCATCGGGTACCGCCGCAGGAGGAGCGGGCCTTTTTTCAGCGGAAGCATCAGCCGCGAAATCGATCACCCGGGCGTTTCCGCTGACGATCTTCAGCGACGGGCTGCCGTAAGCCGCCGGATACCGGTATGATCGCAATCCCAGCATATTCGGTTTTACCGCCGCCCCGAGCCCCGCCGGTTTGCCCTGCCAGGATATGTGCTTTTTACCGTTTATGCCGACAACGATACCGACACGATCAGTGGAGGGCTTGACCCATATCTCGAAGAGGTAGGGTACCTTCGGGTCAAGATCGACGCGGGTATTGGTCGGATTCAGAGACGCCGCCCAGGAGTGATCGCCGATACCGTGAATACCCATCTCGGAATACCGAATTCCCAGGTATGTCCGGTGATCGGTACCGCACGGGAGATCGATGTAGGCATAACCAAGCCGTGCCGACAACTGTACCTGCAGCCGCAGCAGGTACTCTCCGTCGAGTTCGATCGGGATGACCCCGCTTCCGCTGTTAGATCCCCCCCCGCTGCCCATGAGGGCGATCACCTTTCCCCTGGTCTCGATCTTCCCCACGTTCC
>CAZLBC010000003.1:55114-126644 GCA_964557575.1 uncultured Planctomycetaceae bacterium | reverse complement strand
GATCTCGTCGATATCCTGGCCCCGGGCCGGGAAAAAAGGCGTGAGCAATACCACCGCCAATCCCATCACAATTCCGCGACGGCAATTCATGGATCACTCCTTTAATGGCAGGGAATGTACTGTTCTATTGTAATCGAGGAGTGTATCAGAGTAAAAAATATTGAGAAAAAGAACGGCATAAGGCAACACCGCCGTCTCTCAGGAAAACAGTATCCCCGTAATATCAATGTGTTGTGTCACTCGCCGCGTACGATCTTCTGCAGCCGTTCGCCCTTTTCTTTCACGGAAAGCCCCCCGCTTCCCTCGATCGTCATCCAGCCGTTGTACCCGATCGCATCCAGTTCCCGCCTGACCGACGGCCAGTCGACGCTCCCGTCCCTGATGGTGCAGAATTTCCCGCCGCGCCCGTCGGGATTCAGCTTGAAATCCTTGACATGACACTTCACGATCAGCTTTCCGAGGGTCTTGATCCATTCCTCCGGCGGCGCGTACTTCACATGATTGCCGATATCGAAGTAAAACCTGACCCAGGGACTCCCCACGAGCCGAATCAGGTTCGCCGCAAGCGGCGGCGTGACCCAGAGGTTGTTCCACACGTTCTCCACGGCGATGATCACCTTGTGTTTCTGTGCGATCGGAGCAAGTTTCTGCAGGGCTTCTCTCGTGGCATCAGTTGCCTCATTCTGGGCTTCGATATATTCCTTGTACGGGGCATTGTCCCCCCGCACCACCCGGCTGACATGACCGGTCTTTGCGTCGAACGCGATATCGAATTCCCAGGGCTTCGGGATCGCCCTGGTCCCGACCCTGCAGGGCACCAGCAGTATCGCGTCGGCCCCGTACGCGGCGGCGGATGCGAGGGCCGTTTCCACCGACGCGATATCCGAAGAGACCTTTTTGCTGTTGTTGAAATTTACCCAGCCGCGCAGGACCGAATGAATCCGCATCCCCACCTTTTCGGCCAGGGACCGGCCCGCTGCCGCATCGGCGGGAGTCACATCCCACGCCCCGCACTCCACGCCGTCGAAACCCGCGGCCTTCATCTGTGCCATGCCGGCCGCGTCGATCTTCCGGGTGATCAGTGCCTTCTTGAGCGTCGTCCTGAATGCCGCGGCGCCGCGGCTGCCGCCGACGGCCATACCGGTCGCCGTCCCGGCAATCGCCAGAAACCGCCTCCTGCTGAGATTATCCATTGAGGACCCATCCTTCGCGGTACTTCAGCCTGATATACTGGTCGGCCTCGGGGCAGTTCGTCGCCTTCAGCTTCTTCGCGTCCCACTCGAGTTTCTTACCGACGCGGTAGGCTACCAGCGACAGCAGATTGTGTTCTATGAGCGCGCCGGAGTAGTCGAAGTTGCAGAGGGTCGGGCTGCCGGTCTTGCAGCCGTTTATCCACTCCTGGTGATGGCCGGGCGAGGGCGGTATCAAATCTTCCTTCTTCGTCGGCGCCTCGTAGTGGGTCATATCACCGCGGGGCATGAGGATCCGGAAACCGTAATCGCCCAGAAGCGCGCCCTTGTCGCCCTTGAACAACACACCCTTGAAGAGTCCCTTGCGATCAAGCGCCTTCAGCGGCATTCCCGGCTTCAAGCCGCCGTCGTACCAGTAGACCTTGACCGCCGGCCGCCAGTCGTTGGCCGGGTGATCCCACTCGGCCCTGAGTTGTATCGGACAGGTATCGGGGTGGGGCTTCTCGGGGTTGCTGCCGGAAGCGGTGCAGGTCGTCGGGAAACGCAGATCAAGGGCCCAGTAGCCAAGATCCATGACATGGCTGCCCATGTCGCCGATCTGCCCGGCGCCGAAGTCCCAGAAACGGTTCCACGCCAGGCACCCCTTCAGGTATTCCGGATTGAACGGATGCATGGGCGCGGGGCCGATCCACAGGTCCCAGTCGATGTGGTCGGGCACCGGACCCTTCGCGGGAAAATAACTGCCTCCCTTCGGGGTCCGGCTGCACCAGGCCCGGCATTCCTGCACCGCACCGATGGCGCCGGCCTTTACGAGTTCGACGATCCGCCTGAAATTATCGGAGGCGTGTATCTGGGTACCCATCTGCGTGGCGAGCTTGTCTTTTTTCTTGAGGTACGCTTCGCGCACCGTCCTGGCTTCCTCGACCGAACGCGCCAGCGGCTTTTCGCAGTACACGTGCTTGTCGCGGTTCAGTGCCCAGGTGCTGACGAAGGCGTGCGTGTGGTCGGTGGTGGCGCACACCACGGCATCGATATCCTTCTGCTCCAGGCACTTTCGCCAGTCCTTGTAGGTCTTGGCCTTCGGGAATCGCTTTGCCGCAGCCGCGAGATTCTTCTTGTTGACATCGCAGAGGGCGACGATATTTTCGCTCTTGACGCCGTTCGTGTCCGCCCTGCCGCGCCCGCCGACACCGATAACGGCGATGTTCAACTTGCCGTTCGGCGACTTTTCCTTGCCGAAAATACCGGAATGCAACGTGAGTGCACCCGCGCCGGAAACCGCACCTGATTTGAGAAATGAGCGCCGTTTGATCATGGTAATCTCTCCCTGTCCGTGTTGTTCATGAGGACATTAACTGGCATTGAAATCGAACCGTATTGTATAGTGGAATAGACAGCGATAATAAATCCATATTGTGTATATAATCCACCAATATATGCAATGCCGCGACAATAGATCATCAGCTGTTTTTACTTTCAGTTACGTTACGGCATTCACTATAATCGCAGGGTGTGTTGTATACAGATCAACTCAGCAGCAATAAGCGAAGGAAGCCGAACATGAATAAACGACCGCCCGAATGGATCACCTCGTTGCCGGTGGTGGGAATACGGCCCACTGTAGACGGCCGCCGCCGCGGCGTCAGGGAATCACTGGAAAAACAGACCATGGACATGGCCCGGCGAGCCGCGGAACTGATCGCCGGCAATTGCCGCTATCCAAACGGCGAACCGGTCGCGTGCACAATCGCCGACACGTGCATCGGCGGAGTAGCCGAGGCCGCGGCGTGCGCGGAACAATTCTCCCGCGCGGGCGTGGGACTGTCGCTGACCGTCACCCCCTGCTGGTGCTATGGGAGCGAGACGATGGACATGGAACCCCTGACGCCGAAAGCCGTATGGGGATTCAACGGCACCGAGCGACCCGGGGCCGTCTACCTCGCGGCGGTTCTCGCGGGACATACCCAGAAGGGCCTCCCCGCATTCGGCATATACGGACGGGACGTACAGGATGCCGGAGACGAGACCATCCCCCCGGATGTCTCTGAAAAGATACTTCGTTTCGTTCGCTGCGGACTGTCTGCTGCGATGATGCGGGAAAAATCATATCTCTCAATGGGTGGCGTATCCATGGGCATCGCGGGCTCTATCGTGGATCACTCGTTTTTCGAGGATTACCTGGGCATGCGCGTTGAGTGCGTCGACATGTCGGAGTTCACACGGCGCATTCGTGACGACATCTACGACCCCGAAGAATACGAACGGGCGATCACATGGATTCGGGAAACCCTGGTCGAAGGCGATGACGTCAATCCACCCGAAAAGCAGCGCCCGCGTGAGCAACTCGATGCCGAATGGGAAACGGCAGCCAAAATGACGCTCATCGCCAGGGACCTGATGTACGGTAATCCCCGCCTCGATGACATCGGCTGCGGTGAAGAGGCACTGGGGCATAACGCCGTGGCCGCCGGGTTCCAGGGGCAGCGGCAGTGGACCGACGCCATGCCCAACGGCGATTTCCTGGAGGCGATCTCAAACACCTCGTTCGACTGGGACGGTATCCGGGCCCCGCGGATCATCGCCACCGAAAACGACAGCCTGAACGCGGTTCCCATGCTGTTCGGGTATCTCCTGACAAACACGGCGCAGATATTCGCCGATGTCCGCACGTACTGGAGCCCGGACGCGGTCAAGCGGGTAACGGGTTACGCGCTTGAAGGAGATGCGGCGGGAGGCATTATTCACTTGATTAATTCGGGCGCCGCAGCGCTCGACGGCAGCGGGCGACAGACATGTAACGGGCAGCCGGCGATAAAGCCGTACTGGGACATCACCGAAGAGGAAGTCACCCGGTGTCTCAATGCCACGACCTGGCACCCCTCGGTGACCGAGTATTTTCCCGGCGGCGGCTGGTCGAGCAAGCTCGTCACCGTTGCCGGCATGCCCATGACCATGTCCCGCGTGAACCTGGTCAAGGGGCTCGGTCCCGTCCTGCAGCTTGCGGAGGGATGGACCGTCTCCCTGCCCGACGAGGTCCACAAAACGCTCGACGAGAGAACCAACGAAACCTGGCCCACGACCTGGTTCGCCCCGCGCACCACCGGGGGCGGCCCCTTTCGGGACATGTACTCGGTGATGAACAACTGGGGCGCAAATCACTGCGCCCTGTCCTACGGCCACATTGGGGCCGACCTGATAACGCTCGCCGCGATCCTGCGGATACCCGTATTCATGCACAACATCTCCGACCAGGATATATACCGGCCGAGGAGCTGGGCGGCGTTCGGCGCGCACGATTCCCAGGGGGCGGATTACCGGGCGTGCGGCGCGTACGGACCGCTGTACGGGTAAGGGGCCCTACCGGTCCTGCTCGATCAGGTCGCCGTCCGTTGGTGCCGTATCCGGGATGCGCGACTTGAGCGTTTCGCGGTACTCGGCGAGAAACGGCGGCTCGGGAAAGGCCTCCTCCATCTTCATGTTCCCCCGGCGGCACAGTGCGCGAAGCCCGGACAGGCCGCGATGGTACACGGGCGCCAATATCCCCGGCGGTTCCCTCAATTTTCTGTCCGCGGAAAGGGCCGCAAGATACACATCGCTGCGCTGGGACGGAGAAAGATTCAGGTGCGCTGACTCGGGGTTGAACACCAGCATACCCGCCACCCCCCGCGCAATACCGCGCAGTTGCTTCGGTATAATGAGACGGTTGGAAACCGCATCCTCCTGGTAAAACCCGTAGAGCTCAACGGCAAATCTCATCCTCTTGCTGTATGCGGTCCAGTCTTCACGTATCCCCGCAGCCAGGAATGCCCGTTTCATGGAGATCTCGATCAAGGCACTGATAAAACCGAGCGCCTTCTTATGTTCCTTGAGATGGGCGATGACAAAGTAGTCCAGCACCTCCTCGCCCCACTCCTTCTCCATAGTGGGATCGTAATGTTCCTTCACGAAGTCAAACAGTTCCTGCGCCAACTTCCGGCGACCGTCGGCATACAGCATGGATACCGCCGAGGAGATATAGTTATAGTGCCCCGCCGCGAAGGTATTGTCTTCGTACTCGTCCTGGTAATCCTTGTGTTTTTTCTGGTAATCCAGAACCCACTCGATGAAATCGCAGTGCTGCCGATGGGTCGGAACGACAAAGCGGAGATCGGGATGTTCGTGGTACTCGGGGTACTCCGGACGCCCCGGACGCACTGTCAGTTCCACCAAGCCGGTGAAGGTCAGTGTTTTCAGGGAATTGAGAACGTTTCGCTGTATCCTGAGGCTTTTATAATCCGTGGGATCGTCGATGTTGCATTGATCCATACCGAGGCAGTACCAGTAGAGACCGTGACTGACCGAGTGTCGCCAGTCGAGCGGCACCCGGTACCGTTCCATCAGCGTGAGCATGTAATCGGGATCCATCCGGTAACGATTCCACAGTACCTGGGCACGGACGAATGAAACAAGCTTGTCGAAGGGGGGCAGGGTATCCCAACCGGCATAGTTCCCGCCTGTGCCGCCGGTATCCGTGTATGCGGGAGCGTTGATCACATCGTAGAGTTCCTTTTCCCGCTCTTCTTTCGGATAGGGCCGCCGGTTGATACGCACCGACGAGAACTGGTAATCGTTGCTCAGCCGATTGCAGGCGTCGAGAAAGCTCTCGTCCGGGAAAATATCATACGCGCCGAGGGCATCAATAAACGCGGAGAGGTCGGGGTCCTCTGTTCGAATAAAAGCCAGCTTGTCCGCTTGGATCAGTTGCTTCCCCTGCCGCCGCGGCGTCTTGTCGAGCGGCGCATCAGCGACAGGGCGAAATGCCTGTATGGATGCGGCGGAGGATTCCGCAAGGGTGACATCCAGGCGATCGCTCAATTGCGGCGCGCCGAGAAGATCCTGCATCATCTTCGCCCACCGCTGCTTGTAGGACCAGTGGTAGTTGTCGAGCCTGCCGCCCAGTTTCATGGAAAATATCCAGCCCAGTTCGTAGTAGAACACGATATCCCGGGGATTCCTGCGCAGCCCCTCGTCCCGGAGCAGTTTTATGCCGTTGTACACCCACTGCCAGCGTTCCTCCTTCGTGTGCGTCTCGACGGAGACGTTCCAGGCCATGTTCCAGCCGCAATAGGCCCAGGCCCCCGGATAGTAGGGTTCGAGACGGCAAATCAACCGCGACAGCTCGTAGGCGTCGTGGTGCCTGCCTTCCTGGTGCATGCTCTGCATCCGGGACCACAGGATGCTCAGGGCAACGGCGCGCACGGCGCCCGGCATAACGGTCATCAGGGCAAGGTCGGGACTGCTCTCCCGGTCGCCCCGGTTGATCTGTTCCGAGTGGTACCGGGCCTGCCGGGCCGGTTCCTGCACGAGCCCCGCCGCGACAACGAGGGTGATCGCCGTTGCAGCGAGCAGCAGTTGTACGATATGTCGGCGCATGTTCGTCAATCCTCCCGGGCGGCAAGTTCGCGGAATTGAAATATCGCGCACGCCAGGACCACGTAGACGACCGTACCGAACAGAACCCAGGTCAGGGCCCCGGTGATCTCCGGACCGGGAAGCAGTGTGCCTTCCACCAGGCGGGAGGCGGCATACGTCCGCACGAAACCCGGAAAACCCGCTATGATCAGCAGCATTATTGGAATAGCCGCCAGAAGACCGATCGTTTTCATCTTGATAAGAATAAAGCGTTTAATCAGTACACATATACCGATAAATACCGCCAACCCGACAATCCCCGGCCAATTGGCCTTTATCCGAAAATCAGTCAGTTCCATGCCGGGCTGCTCGAACAGCCACATGGCCATCCAGGATATCACGAGCAGTGATACCCCGACAAACGCGGCAACGGGAAACGAAAATGCAGCCCCCAGCAGAACTCCGAGTCCCGTCAGCAGTGCCACCCGCAGGCTCCACAGCAACACGACACGGAGGAAATTATTCTCGAAACTCGATGCCCGGTACATAAGTGATACCGACTCGCGCGGTATTTTCAACGTCACGGGCCGCTGGTGCCGGGTGGCGGGGACGTTCCGGTACCTGACCCGCAGTGTCGAACCGGCCGGCAGTTGCTCAACGGGAAAATGAACCGTCTCGCTTCCCCGGCAGGGATCCCATCCGAGACAGACGCACATGATCGAATCGTCGGGCCGCAGGATATCTATCCGCCGATATATCTCCTGCGGACTGCTCAACGCATCGCCGGACCGGCTTTCCAAGGGCGTCGCACGGTATTCCAAATGCATGATGGGCCGGATCTCCACCGTCGGCTCGCTGCCCTCGATCAGTTCATCCATCAGCGGGCGGGTGCCGTCAGTCGCGGGAACAGCCACGGTGAACCTGTCCCTGCCGACATCCCTGACCAGGGCCTGGCGTCCTTCCAGCAGCACCGGCTCCCGTTCCATCATGTGTCCGAGAAAATCACGCTCGCCCGACAGCAGGACGAGCCATACGCTGCGACCGTTGCCGACAGTGACGGTGCGTTTATCGATAAATGCGCACCGCCGCTTCAATACCTCCGTATCAGGGAAGACCAGCTCGGTGAATTCCCAGGTCAGACTGCCGTGCGGCGGCACCGTGGAATACCTGCTGCGAATCTCCTTGAGTTGATTTTCATGCACGACCGCCCGCGCTTCGTCGAACGACATCCCCGATCGCCGCATAATATCCCTGACGGCGCTTTGATATGCGCCCCCGTCCTTCATCTCGTCAATTCTGTCACGAAGCGCGACGGCAAGGTCGATCTCCTCGGGTGTTATCCTGCCCCGCGCGGTGAATATCTCCGTTTCCACTTCCTGCCGGTCGGCGGGGTTCAGTTCTTCCGAGGATTGCAGCCGGGCGGCGAAAAAGTATATCGCCGCCGATGCGCAGACGAGCAGCAGAAGATTGAAGCAGAGGACGCCGAGGTAGCGCGCAACGATGTATTCCCATCGCCCGAGCGGCTTGACCGCCAGCGTGTAGATGCGGCGGCTGCGCATATCATCCGCGACGAGCTGCGCGGTGACCAGGACCGAAAGCAGGCTGAGCAGGGCCCCGCACAGGACAAAGCCGTAATGCAAAAACGACCTGATTTTTCCCGACAGGCTGCCGTCGCCCTCGAGGTATGCCGGCATAACCGCCAGCAATCCGGCGGTAACGATGATAAAGAAGATCACCGACCGCTTGCGAACACACTGAGAGAACGTGTGTGCAAGGACAGCCTGAATCCTTCCGGCGGAATGCCCCGTCACCGTCAACTGTCCGCCTCCCCTTCCTTATTCTCTCTGCGCCTGATCAGACCGCGAATGAATGCCTCGTCGGCATCGCCGCCGGACGCGTCGGCCGATCCGGCGGATGTTTCCGTTTGGGCATCATCGTTTCGGTCGGCAGCGCGCGTATCATCCGCAGGCGCACCATCGGTCTGCGACCGTTCGGCACCCACCCCGGTCAGCGCGGAAATCACTGATTCGTCCGCACCGTCCCGGGATGTCTCCGCGTCTCCTCCGTCGTCCGCCCGGCCGAGATCCACCGCATCGTCGCCGGCGTCGGATTCTCCGGCGCTCTTCGTCACGAGACTCTCAATCAGTTCGTCACCCTCCTCTTCACCGCGGAGAAAACCGGCCACGACCCCGCCGCCGCCGGCCCCTCCTGTCGGCACGCTGCGGCTCCCGGCCTCTTCCACGACGCGGAGAAACAGGGATTCCAGGCGGTCTCGGGGGGCAGAAACCGTGTGGAGGGCGGCGCCGCTGCCATCGAGAAACCGCGTGAGGCGTGCAAGAGTTTCTTCGTCAAGCGCATCCGTAACGATCTGGGTGCACCCCCCGCGCGACAGGAGTTGTTCGGTCTTCCCCTCCACCTGTTTTCTGCCGCCGTAAAGGATGCAGATACGATCACACACGTCCTCAACATCCGCGAGGAGATGGCTCGACAGTATCACGGTCTTGCCCCGGTCGGCCAGGGAGCCAAGAAGATCCTTGAACATGCGGGTGCCCATGGGATCGAGGCCTGCCGTCGGCTCGTCGAGTATAACCAGGTCCGGATCGTTAATCAGGGCCTGCGCCAGACCAATCCGCCGCTTCATGCCCTTGGAGTATTCACCGACCCGCCGATAGGCGGCACCGGAAAGGCCGACCATCTCCAGCAGCGTATCGATGCGCCTTCGCCGTATGCGCCGGGAAAGACCGAACAGTTTTCCATAGTAATCAAGCGTTTCCCGGGCGTCGAGAAACGAGTAAAAGTGGGAATCTTCCGGCAGGTAACCGATCCGGGATTTCACCTCGCGCGACGCGGGATCCCCGCCGAACACCGCTATCCTGCCGCGGGTGGGAAACAGCAGGGACAGTATCATTTTCAGCGTGGTCGTTTTTCCCGAACCGTTGGGACCCAGCAACCCGTATATTTCCCGGGGACCGATCTGCACATCAAGATCCTCAACCGCCGCGACCTTTTCCCGCAACCAGAAATCGCGAAAATGTTTTGTCAATCCGGCGGTGACAACGACGCTTCCGTCTGTATCAGCCATACCGTCTCCAGCACAGGGACATCAGTCCGTATCGCGTTTTCTCCGCGCCTCTCGTATTTCCCTGCTCACATCGGGATCCTCCGAGATATAGAGGACTTTCGAACCCCGGTGCAAAATGAATTTCTTTTCAAAACCATCCGACATGACCTCATCCATAAGGTCCAACCAGAGCTTGTCCTTCAGCGCAGCACTGCCCCCCCCGCTCGCAGCGGACTGCAGCCGGGTAAACAGTATGCTGCGCGCCTTGGCCCGCTGTACGATTTTTTTCCGCTCCGCCTCGGCGTTTTCGATCGCGGCCCGAACATCCCCGCTCACCAGGTACCCGTCCAGCAGCGCTTCAGCCGCCGCCCGGAGAGCCGCGGCCTCATCGTTTCTCCCGTCCTTCTCAGCCGTTTCGATACGGCCCAGCAGGTTATACGGACGAATGCCGTCGGCCGCGGCATCCCGTCCCGGCACAAGTGATACCACGGATTTCCGCGGATCATCGAGCGGTTCCGTTGTACGTTCGTATACAACAACCGGCGATTTCCACGGCTCACCGACCAGGGTGATGAAGGCGGTTTCGCCGACGACGCCGGTCATGCCCCGCGCCTCGCTCTTGGCCTTGTCGACGGCACCTCTCTTTTTCGCCTCGGCCTTCTGCGCCTCCTCGTAGGCGTCGAACGCCGCCAGGGGCCACGTCTTCCTCTCAACCTGTATTTCACCGATCCTGATGCCGTGATGCCCCGTCTCGGTATCCATGAGGCGGTCGAGCCGTTTCTGTACCCGCTCCTTCACTTCAAGTTGAAACGATGTCGGATCGCGAAGGAGGGCGTCGCTGCGCCGCGTCGCCGCGGCCTGCACCACGGCATCGCAGATCGCCGTCCTCATAACCTTCTCGGGATCAGTCACGTGCCTGACATAGGCCAAGGCATTTTCGATCCGGTACCGGCACACGATTTCCATGTGTACTATATTCCGATCACCGGTCAGCATGTAGCCGTCCCATCCCGGCCGCAGCCCCTTGGCGCTGAATCCCATCTCGGACAGGTCCCTGGATGCGTCACCCTCCTTGACCTCAAACCAGAAATCGTCCACCGGCAGCGTCCGGACCTCAGTACCGACCTTTTCCACTTCTCCGGCCGGATACGGCCAGTTGAAGACGATGCCCGGCCCGACGACCCGCACGGGAACGCCGAAGACCTTGACAATACCCTTTTGCGCGCTTTCGACGGTATCGATGCCGGTCAGCAGAAACAAGGCCACGAACAGAACCATCAGTATCCTCAGCAGGACAAAGCTGAGCCGCATCGCCTCGGACAGGGCTTCCATGGCGGGGTCGTTTTTTTTGCCGTGCGGCTCATCGCCGCTCGTTCCGTGCTGCGGCTCTCCAGTCACGGAGGAAATATCCGCGGCGCCGTTCCGGTCGTCGTTCAAGCTGTCGTCGCTGTGTGCCATGTGCAATCCTTCCCGTTCGGGAAACCAGGTGTTTTACTTCCGCGAACTGCCGGCCGGCTTCGAACGGCCGGCGGACGGCGCACTGCCTTCCGCGTCGACGTCCCACAACCGCTTGAGCACCGGCAGCACATTCGAGTCGAGGACGAAGACGACCCGGTCCTTCAGCGAATTACGCAGCGTCTCCAGCGATCGCAGGAAGACGGCGAATTCCG
This sequence comes from uncultured Planctomycetaceae bacterium, assembly GCA_964557575.1. Classification (GTDB taxonomy): domain Bacteria; phylum Planctomycetota; class Phycisphaerae; order SM23-33; family SM23-33; genus CAZLBC01. Next base: position 115,332 of record CAZLBC010000003.1, on the reverse strand, counting down.
GGTCCGCCTTGAACTTCTCGTAGTACTTCGCGGCCTCTTCCTCACCCCGGGACCTGATCTCCGCCGCCCGGGCACGCGCGAGTTCCATGATTTTCTTCTTCGCGGATTCCGCCCGGCTCTTGATGGCGGTGGCCATCGCCGCGCCCTCAGAACGATACCGGGCCGCCTCGTCCTTACGGGCCTCGATCATCGCGTCGATGACGCTTTTTGAAATCGATTCGGGAAGCGCCAGGGAGTGAATACCGAGCGAGGTCACCCGTATGCCGTAATCCTCCCGGACCGACGCATCCAGCCGCGTTCGGATCCGGCCCTCTATTTCCTCGATCTTCATCCTGCCGGGATCGTTGTTCACCAGCTCAGTCATCGATCGCCGACCCATGACGCTCTTCATGTCGCTGGTGAGCTGCGAACGGATGCCCTCGATGATCTCCTCGGCTGATTCGCCGCTTTCCTTGCTGCGATGAAATTTTTCAACATCCTCGATCTTCCAGGTGCAGAACACCTTCGCGGTGATGTTATACTCCTCGGCGATCGTGAGCTGATCGAGAGACGTCTCGAGGACCTGCTCGCGAAAATCGTAGCGGTAGAGCCGCTGCACCGGATACAGCCACTTGAACTTGAGTCCCGGGTCGTCGGCGCCGTCGATCACGCGGGATATGCTGTCGAACGTGGTGACCACGCAGAGATCCCTGGTGCCGTCGACCGTGAAGGTGCAGGTATACACCAGCAGCAGGAGGAGCACGGCCGCCACGAGGACCATCATCATTTTTTTTCCGTAATTCATACTTGCCTTCCTCGATTGTGAACAACAGAAAACCGGGCGCGGCAGCGATTTACCCGTCGCCGCCGAATCCGCTGAGTATTTCGCCTTCCTTCTGCAGGTTCAGCCTGATTTCAATATTCTCGGGATCAACCCCGAGCACGTATTTCTGAATATCCGGGAGGTGTTCCTCGAGAACATCGGCGTACCGGTCAAAGCGATAGACGGCGGGGCAGGCCCGGTAGGGCAACACGGCCCGGCGGGCGGTGGCGATGTCGGCCTCACCCCGCAGCCGCAGGGTCCAGTTCGCTGCCCGCGCCTCGGCCAGCATCCTGGCCGCCTCCCCCTGGGCCAGGTCCAGCCGCTTTTCAATTTCAACGCCGGCGGCCGCTATCTTTTCGGCGAAGGCAACTGTCTTCGGTGATGCGGCTGCCGCCGCCAGTTCATCGCGGAGTTCCACGTATCGGGCCAGGAGCGTCACCTTGTAATCGCCTTCGTCGATCGACGCCGGGAGTGCCGCCGACCGCAGTGAATCACGGATACGGCCGAGTGCGGCAGCATCCATGTTCCCTTTCAGGACGGCGAAGAGTTCTTCAATGCGCTGGCGCGCATATCCCCGGTAGCCGAGAATTGTTTCAGTGCGCAACTCCTCGCCCAGCCTGTCCGTACTATCCTGCACCTTCTCCGGGTCTCCCCCGCGGGCGGCCTCCCGGAGCGACGAACACAGCGCGTCTATCTCGCCGCGCCGCCGCTCCCGACCGGCGAGCTGCAAGTCCCGGCGAAGACGCTCGCGCAGGTCGCCGATACTGCCGTCGATCCGCTCTCCGAACCCGGCGAGAATCCGCGAGAATGCGGCAGACCCCGGCCCCGCATGGAGAAGGTCCCGCATTATATCGCGGCGTTCAACGGCAATCTGCAGCAGGTACGCGGTTTTCAAATCGCCCGCCGCGCCGGCGAGGATGGACGCCGCCTCGCCCTCCGCGCGGTACCGTTCGATGTCCTGCTCGCGCTCGGCCGTAAGGACATCCTCGAACGCGGGAACGACCGGGGCGGGCGGATGGGCCGAAATGATGCCGATGTAGACAACCTCGGCGCCGAGTCCTAACTCATCCAGCCGCTTCTGAATGCGACGTTGCAGTTCGTCCGCGGCATCCTGCCGCCCGGTGGACATGATGGCCTGCGGCCGGTTGCCGGCCGCGGAGAGCTGTTCGGTCAGTGTGGCCGAAGCGCAGTAGCGGATCATTTCCTGCCGTGCCGTCAGTTCCACCAGCTCGTGCGGTTTGTCAACCGTGTAATTGAATGCAAGCACGTCCCGAACCCGGTACTGCATCGAGATGACCAGTTTGATAATCTGGACGTCCGTACTCGCCTCGACGGCCCCGCTCTCGCCGGTATCCGTTCGCCGGCCGTCCTCGCCGCCTCCCGGCGGTGCCCCAATCAGAAAATCCAGTTCCTTCTGTCCGCGATACCCGTGTTCCACGGACCACATGTTGACCACCCGGCCGTCTCTGCCCCGGGAAACCTTCTGCCCCCCGCCCATGCCGATGACCGTCTCGTGAACGGTGTTCATGCGGTACTTCTCCACCGTATCCACCGGCCACGGCCACTTGAAGTGAAGCCCCGGCTCCAGGACGGCCGATCCGTGGACAAGTCTGCCCCATCGTTTCAAGACGCCGCGCCGGCCCGGACGAACGGTCACGACGCCGGACATGGCGAACATGAGCATGACGCCCCCCCCGAGCAGCGGCATCATGACCTTGCTCAACAGCCGGTAAAACCAGGTGCTCGATACCTCGAAGCCGAATTGATAATTGAGGGTATCCGCTATGGAGTGCCCGATGCGGGACGGTTGGGCGGCAAGATTGAGCAGCCGGCTCTCGTAACACGGCGCCGGTTCATCTGTTCCCACACGGGGGCGGTAGAGTTCGAGTATAAAATTTATGACGAGTTCGAAGCCGAGAATCGCCTGAACCGCGGGAAAGATCCAGGCGAGGATCAGGTCGGGCGCGAATCCCTCCACCGAGTCGAACACCAGCCCGAGAATCATCGCGGCCAGCGCCGTCGAACTCAACAACAGGTAGCCGCCGACGGCCCGGAGCGGCAGCCAGTCGGCCCCGCGCGACAGCCCCGTCGCATACCGGCTCAGGAGAAACGAGGCGAACATGCACATAGCAAGAAAGGCTGCGGCCGCCGCCACGCCGGACCGTTCCCCGCCGTTTTCATATGCCCTGAGTTCGTTGATAACCAGTGCCGCCATAGTGACGTGGTACCCCGCCATCACGACGGATAAACCGGGCATCAGCCAGCTGCGCATGAATGCCACCCGCTTCCGGGCCGGTGTCAACTGGCCGGCGTCTTCACCGCTGAAAATGCCGTCGGCCGCGGCCGAATCCGCCAGCTCCCGAATCTCGATTTCCTCAATGCGCTGAAGCTGCCGGGCATAGAAAAAAACGGCGGTAAACAGCCAGACCGGCACACCGCCGAGCAGGAGCCATATCGCGGACAGGGCGGCATGCGAACCGGACATTCTCCAGACAATCGCCGCCACCACGGTAATCGCGGACTGGATCACGAGCCCCGCGAGGGCGATGTTTTTTCCGCGCTTCTGATTCTTCATAGCTGCTCCTCGAACAGGCGGAGCCGAACCATCGGGCCCGCCATGCGTATATATGCCGGTATTGTTATTTCCGCGCACCCGCAATAGACTGGTCCCCGGCGAACGATATGATCAAGATTATCGCGATAGCACGAAACACGTTTATCCAGAACATCCGGCAGCCGGTATTCTTCCTGGTGTCCGTCATGATCATCCCGGCGATCGCGGTCTGCGTTCCGCTCTCCATATGCCGGTCGATGAATATCCACTACCGGGAAGCCGACCAGTTGATGTTCACCAACCTCGCGCTGAGTTCCATCCAGATCGCCTCCTACCTGCTCGCGGTTATATGCGCCGCGGCAACCATCGACCGTGAAATACGGAATCGGACGGCACTGGCGGTCATCGCCAAGCCCACAGCGCGTTGGCAGTTCGTCATGGGCAAGTACCTGGGCGTAACCGCGGCCGTCAGTCTCGGCTTTTACATCGGCGTTCCGGTACTGCTGCTCGCCGCCCGACACCAGGTGCCGTCCACTGCTTCCATGCCGCTCGACGCGCCGGTTATCGTCATCGGGCTGCTCGCAATCATTGTCGCGCTGGCCGCAGCCGGTTTCGGCAACTGCTTTTTCAAGTGGAATTTCATCGGCGCCGCGGTCGTATCCCTGGCCGTCCTGCTGAGCGCCGCATTTGTCGCGGTGTGTTTTATCGGTCCCGAATGGGGGGGCGCCGACATTGCCGACACGTTCGGAGCGGGCAGGGTTTATTACCGCCACCTCACCGGGACCGTGATGATATACCTCTCGGTCCTGCTCCTGTCCGCCTTTGCCGTGGCGGCAAGTACCCGCCTCGGGCCCCTGCCGGCCATGCTGGTCTCCGGCGCCTTCCTGACCGTCGGTGCCATGCACGAGTGGCTGATCGGTTCCCTGAAGGATGTTTTCAGCAACGGCACAATCGCGGCGGTCGCGGACACGTTGTTGCCCAATCTCAATCTCTTCGAACCCTACGACGCCATTGCCAAGGGCTGGGACATACCGGCCCAGGCAATAGGCTACACCGCCCTGTACACGTTGTTCTACACGGCGGCCCTCATCGTCGTCGCCGTCATTCTCTTCAACCGCCGGGAGCTCTCCGACGCCACGACCGCATCCCGTCCTCCCCGCCCCGTGGCACTGGCCGTCGGACTGCTGCGCGTTTCCGCGGCGGGTCTTCTGCTGGCCGTCGTCGCCGCCCCCCAATCCGGGGAACACACTATGGGCTGGCCGGCGCGGGTCGCTAGTGCGGGCGCCGCGGTTGCGGTCCTCGGCCTGTCCCTGTACCTGGAGAAAAAACGAAGGTGGGCCCGGTGGACGACAATTATCGCCGCCGTCGCCGTCTTGGTCAGGAATGCGGTCGTCACTATATTTTCGTCGCATGTCGGGTTCCTGCAGCCTCCCGGCTTCGGCGCCACCGCCACGGCCGTATCGACCGCCGTGTGCATAGCGGTGACGGTCCTTCTCGTCACGGGCAAGGCAAAACGTTTCTTTCGACAGGCGAAACCGGTTCTGCCCGGGACGTGAAGCCCATCCCGCGGGCGATGCATCCTGTTGTCTGATCGTCGGTTCTGTCATCGCTGCCCGTACCCAACCCCGAAGTTTACGCCGTCGCGGGCACCCGTTCGACCTTCGGCCCGGGACGGCTTTGTGTTTCCCCGGCCGCATCCTTCATGTCCAGTTCTTCACCGATGCGAACGAGCCGGGCGCTGTTGAAAATAACGAAGGTCGCTCCGACCGTATGGAACACCGCCGCGGCAAACGGGGGAATCATGCCAAGACCGGCAAGCACCATCAGAACGACGATGCCGATGGCCCCGAAGACCAGGTTCTGGTGAACCACGGCCCCCGTTCGCATGCTGAGTTTCCGCAGAAAGGGCAGCCGCTGCAGGTCGTTGTTCATCAACGCGATATCCGCTGAGTTGATGGCCACGTCGCTGCCCGCGACGCCCATCGCGATCGAGAGGTTGCCCGCGGCCAGTGCGGGGGCGTCGTTGACCCCGTCGCCCACCACCGCAACCGTGTGCCCGTCCCGTTTCATAGCGTCGACCAGTGCAAGCTTGTCGTCGGGCAGCGCTTCTGCCTGGACCTCGTTGCACCCCATTTCCGCAGCGACCCGGCGGGCCACCGGCCACCGGTCGCCGGTGATCATCACCAGTTCCCGTATGCCGCTTTCGCGCAACGCCCCGATCGAATCCCGCGCTTCGCCGCGCGTTCTGTCCTCGAGATCGAGACGTCCCAGCAGTACTCCATCGGCGACCACGTAGAGCGTGCTCATCCCCTCGGGTTCCGCGTGCTGTTCCCCGGACATCGCCGAAAAATCGACGCCTGACTCCGCAAGCCACTGCCGCCTGCCCACCCGTATCTCGACGCCCCCCGAAACCGCCGAGACGCCGAGGCCCGGCGTCTCCTCAAACAATGCGGGCTCCTTCAGGTCCACCCGCGCCTTTCGGGCGACGTCCACCACGGCGCGGGCCACGGGATGGCGCGACATCAATTCCGCCGAACCCGCCGCCGACAACAGCTCCTTGCCGTCAACGCCCGGCGCGGGCATCATGCCGCCGACCGTCAGCCGGCCCGTGGTGAGCGTGCCGGTCTTGTCGAACACAAACGCGGTTACCTCCTTGGCAAGTTCCAGCATCGAGACGTCCTTGATGAGTATTCCCAGCCGGGCGGCGCAACTCAGCGCAGCCACCATGGCGGTCGGAACGGCCAGAATGATGGGACACGGACACGACACCACGAGAATGGATACCGCCCGCGAGGCGTCCCGGGAAAAATAGAGCACAACAGCGGCAATCATGAGCACGGCGGGCGTATAGAAACCGGCATAACGGTCGACCAGACGCATAATCGGATGGCGCGTCGCTTCCGCCCGCAGTATAAGCTTGCGGACCCTGCCGAGCGTCGTGTCTTCACCCACGCGGGTCACCCTGATATCCAGCCCGCCGTTCTCGTTGTTGGTCCCCGAAAAGACCTCGTCCCCGACACTCTTGTCGACCGGCAGCGATTCACCCGTGACATTCGCCTGGTTGACGGCGGATTTTCCCGCGATGATCTCCCCGTCGGCGGGAATGTTCTCTCCGGGCCGCACCCTGACGACATCGCCGGGCGACAGGTCCGCCGGTTCGACTTCTTCCTCCCTTCCGCCGGTCAGGCGCACGGCCTTTTTCGGCGCAAGCCTGAGCAGTTCCTCGATGCTCGCCCGGGCGCCGAGCGCGGTGCGCGATTCAATCAGATTGCCGATCAGCAGAAAAAAGCTGACGGCCCCGGCAGCCTTGTAATCGAGCGACGCGATCGCCGCGACAACGGCGATGGCCACCAGTTCGTCCATGTGCGTATGACCGCGAACGAGTTCCTTTATCGAATGGATGACGATGGGCATCCCCAGCAGGATCGCCCCCATCAGGCCCAGGACATCGGAATGAAAATTCCTGCCCCCCGACCCGCTCTCGAATACCAGTTCGGCTATCCAACTGAGGATCACCAGCATACCCCCGACCAGGATCGCCACTATCAACATCGTTGCGCGGCCGGTTTCTTCCCGTACCGAGTGTCCGTGTTCGCCGCAGCGCGAACCCGGGGCGGATAGAATGTCGTGTGCCATTGCAAACTCCGATCTTGTATATGCCGGCGGGTATACACGCTATACGTAAATGCGGCCCGGGGGTTCGAACGGCCCGTGAAAAGCGGTCGGAAAACTTCCTCTTCCCGCGGGCTTGAATCCTTGTTGCCCGTGGCCTACAATGCTGCATGATGAACCAAAAATGTTCAAAATGCGGTAAGCCCGCGACGATACACCTGACCGAAATTGCAGACGGACAGAAGGTCGAAAAGCATCTCTGCGCGGATTGCGCGCAGCACGAGGGAATCGCCGTGAAGGCGAGTATCCCGATCGGCCAGCTTCTCGAGGATTTCGTGTTACAGGCCCCTTCCGGGGAACCCGGGATAGACGAGCACGGTGACGATATACCCGACATGTCATGCGAAACCTGCGGAATATCTTTCAGTGAAATCAAGGAAAACGGCTTGCTGGGATGCCCCAACGATTACCGGGCATTCTCCGAGGTCCTCCAGCCGCTGATAGCCCGTTCCCAGGCGGGCGCAACAAAGCACGTCGGAAAAATACCCGTAAACGCCGGCGAAAACCAGCAACGGGAAGCTGAGATACTCAAGATGCGGAGCCAGCTCAAAGACGCCATACGTGATGAACAATACGAAAAGGCCGCGCATCTCAGGGATCGCATAAAGCGGATGCAGGATTATGAGGCTTGAGAATATAACACACCACGCCGCCAAGTGGCTGTCCGGATACGGGCCCAAACACGATGTTGTCATCTCGTCCAGGATGAGGCTCGCCCGGAATCTGCTCGGAATGCCCTTCCCGTGCCGGTGTAACGAAGACCAGAAACGGGAAGTCTGCGACAGGATTACCCATGCCATACAGGCGGCCGACATAAGCGAAGACCTTCTTTTTCTCAACCTTGAGGATCACTCGGAGCTCGATCGCGCATTGCTGGTCGAACGACACCTGATTTCACGGCAGCACGCACAGGCCGGCCACACCCGATTCGCGGTCCTGAGCAGCGATGAAAGAATCTCCTTCATGATAAATGAGGAAGATCACCTGCGGATTCAACTGCTTCACAGCGGTCTCCATCTCAGGGAGGCATTCGAAGAAATCAACCGCATTGATGACCTGCTTTCCGAGCAGCTCGATTACGCTTTCCTCCCGAAATACGGCTACCTGACCGCATGCCCGACAAACCTGGGTACCGGCCTCAGGGTGAGTGTCATGCTTCACCTGCCCGGCTTGAAACTCAGCGGGGAAATCAACCGTGCAATGCAGGCATCGCGAGACCTGAACCTCGCTATCAGGGGCATTTACGGGGAGGGAACCCAGGCGGTCGGCGACTTTTTCCAGATATCCAATCAGCTTACCCTGGGAAAAAGCGAAGAGCAGATCGTCGATGACTTCACCGGCAACTTCATACCGGCCATTCTCGACTACGAGCGCAAGGCACGCCAGCAGCTCATGAAGAACCACCAGCTTGAAATAGAAGACCGCATTTACCGGGCCCTTGCCGTTACCAAGGCAGCGCGGTTGATCAGTTCGGACGAAACACTCGACCGGCTCTCGATGATACGGCTGGGAATCAACCTGCACTGCATTGACGATGTCGATCTCGATACGGTCAACGAACTCTATCTCCTCAGCAGGCCCGCTCATATCCAGAAGCTCCACGACACCCGGCTCACACCGCGGCAGCGAGATGAAAAACGAAGCACTCTCCTCCGTGACCGCCTGCTGAAAGCGCGACAGGCCGGAAAGGGCGCATCGTGAGCCCGCAACTCGGAACCGTCGCCCCCGTCGGTTTCAGCGAATTCGCCTCGGCCGGCTGGCTGGAGGCAATGAAATGTCTTGGGTGCTCGACCGCCCAGGCGTATCGTAACCGATGCGGGGCCGGCGACGGGAGTCCCGGTCCCATCAACGCCGGCCAGATCCGGGAGTATCTCTCCAGCGGCGGATTACCCTGCGACTCGCTTCACGGCATATACGGCAACGACGTCGATCCGTCCGCACTGGACGAGGATCTGAGAATCAGGGCGGTTGAGAGCTTCATGGAGGAGGGCCGCATGGCGGTTTCTCTCGGCGGCCCGCTGGTGGTCGTCCACTGCGCCGGCATATGTGATAATCCGCCCGCGGCGCAGCAGCAGGAGACGCGATGGAATCAGTTGCGGAAATCGATGGCCGCACTATCCGATTTCGGGGAGGCACACGGGATTCACTACGCGTTTGAAAACCTCCCGCCCTATCACTATATCGGCTCTGATATCACCCGGCTGTCACAGCTCATCGCAGAGTTTCCCCGCAGTTCGGTCGGCATGTGTTTCGACGTCGCGCATGCAAACATGGCCGGTGATCCCGTCAGGGCCGCCGCGGAGGCGGGAAACCTGATCACCTACGTTCATATCTGCGACAACGACGGGAAGGCCGACAGTCACCTCATGCCGCAGGAGGGAAATATTGATTTCAGAGCAGTTGCCGCAAAGCTCAATGAAGCGGGATACACCGGGGTCGTGATGCTGGAGACGTTCTGCAGCACCGAGAAACTCGAAAAACTGGCACGTGAGGGCTTCGCGGACAAGCTCGCCGAAATAATCGATATTGTAAAGGGGTAACGCCGGCCGGCTGTGCCCGGAAACCGGTTCTAAAAACGGGTTTGTGACCGCGACGCGATTTTCAACTTCCGCCGGGAGCATCAGCCGACGCGCTGCCGTTCCCGATCCTGTGTTCCTCACCCGAGAACAACCTTCGAATATTCGCCCGGTGCTTGAAAATGATGAGCGCCACCATGACCAGTACGAAACATCCCATCGGCCACAGGCGACGAGAAGCACACACCCCGTCCCGTATCGCGTTGGCCGCCACAAAAAACGGAATGAATGATAGGGCGGCAGTGATACTTCCGAGGGAGACATACCGACTTAAAAACGTCACGCCAAACCACACACCGAAGGCGGCGAGCGCGGGAAATGTCAGGTAGGGATACACGCCGAGCACGACGCCCAGCGATGTAGCAACGCCCTTCCCCCCCCTGCCCCTGAGATATATGCTGAACACGTGCCCGAGGATGCATCCGCACCCGACCGCAAGCCAGACGGCCTGGTCTGCCGCATCGGGCGGCGCGCCGGCATCGAACGCGCCGACAATACAGCCGGCCCCGAGCGTGGGCAGAAATCCCTTGAGCACATCCATGAAAAAACAGAGGATGCCATACTGCATGCCCAGCGCCCGCGCGACGTTGGTGGCCCCAACATTCCCGCTGCCGACACTGCGAAGGTCGACACCCTTAAGTGTCGCTATCAGGACGCCGAACGGTGTGGAGCCGATGAAATACGCCGCGGCGGGCAGCATGGTCAACCGGCATATGGTTTCTGTCGTACTGTCGGGGGAAAACATCGGTTACGCCATACTCTCGTATACGGCGAGCAGTTCTGAAACATGTCTCTCCATGCTCAGCGAATCCGCAACCGTTCGGCAGACGGACGCGCGATCCCGCCTGATCTCATCGTCGGCCAGTTCTTCCATGGCGGACGAAACCGCCTCGCTGTCTGCGGGATTCGAAACCACGATACCGGCCCCTGAGGCAAGCGCCTCCGCGGCGCCGTTGTACACCGTGGTAATCGACGGTACGCCCCACCGGGTCGCTTCCAGTACCACGCGGCTGCAGGCATCGTACCAACTCAGCAGCAGACAGGCATCCGCGGCGGAATACCACTCGAAGACAGCGTCCGTGAAGGGGGCGAACACCACCGACTCGGCTACCCCGTGGTCCCGTGCGAGCTGAACGTACGGCTCGGTTTTGCAGCCGCCCACGATGACGAGTTTCCCGCCGCGATCATCCCCGGATGAACGGCGCCAGCGCCCATAGGCGTCGATCGCCTGCGATACCCCCTTCAGTGCAAGGTTTTTCGCCACAGTCAAAAAAAGCGGCTCTCCGTCCGGGCATCCTGTCTCCGCGCGTCTTTTGCGCCGCCATTCCCGCCGCTGTGCCTCATCCACACGGGGAATATCAACGCCGTTAAAAATCACGCGGACACCCTGGCAACGGTTGTAGTACACGCGAAATTCCCCCGCAACCATCTCGCTGTTGGGAATACTGAGCACGGCGGCATCGCGGGCAACCGCCTTTTCCTTCTTCGCTATCAGTCTCCGGGCCGGATCGAGACGCGAAAAGAACCGGCATAGATCCCCCGACACGCCCCCCCCCCGCCTCCGCCGCGCTGCCTCGAGCCTGGCCGGCGCCGTCCCGCCGCGCGGCTGATAGATATCCGCCCCCGGCAGGGGCATCATTGAATGCACCACGTCGTAGCGCCGATCACTGAGGGAGGATTCAAGTCTCCGATAAAAATTCCGCAACTCCCATTCCCGTCCCGGGCCCCGCTTCCCGAGAGCGTGCACGTCGACACCCGGCACGTCCAGCGATCCCTCCTGGCAGAACACATGTACCTCGTGCCCCGCACCGGCCAGCCGTACGGCTATCCCGGCCGTCGACGTTTCCCTGCCGCCGCGGGACGGATCCATTCGTTCTATAACCAGTGCTATATTCATGCGCGCGCGCGACTCCTTCGTTCCATCCTGGCAACGCGGGCCTCGATTGCCGCCTTCCATCGCTGGTGGTTATCATAATTCATCCTGTCAAGATAACCGGAAATAAAATGATGCCATTTCGACGAAACCCACTGCGCGGGCATTGAATACTTGAGTTGCGACAGGTCCTTTACCCGCCACCTGAACAGTCGCGCGCGGGGACGAAATGCCCGCGCGAGGTCTATGAGATACAGTTCGAGTATCCCCTCGTGTTCATGCAGGAAGATGTGGGAAGCATAGAAATCCCGGTGTACAAATCCCGTTTTATGCAAGTCAACGGTCAGGGTAATCAACTCCTCCGTCAATGTATCGACAGCTTGATGATTGCGGGCGTGACGGTCAATAAATTCCTGCCCGCACCGCTCGAGGGCGTCACCGGGAACCGACGAAACGATGAGGTAACTCCGTAACGGCCCCAGCCATCCCTCATCTTCGCCGAACGTGATTTCCCGCATGGTGGGCACACCGGCTTCACGAAGAAAGCGGATATTCCGATACTCCGCGGCCGCCTCCGATACCCGGCCGGAACCGCATAAAAACGACACCAGACGATTGATTGTCGGACGCGGGTAATACCGTTTCATGAACAACTGCCAGCAGTGCTTTTCGTGGTCACAGAAGTAAATGCGCGTCCTCCGGCGATTGCCGAGACCGGGCTTCACCATGTCATGCCCCCCCTTCCAGGCAAAAGCGCCCGCGACGGTATCGAGCCCGTTTTCCTCCAGGTAACTCACGATCCGGGGATCGATCTGCCGGGTGCCGTTATTCATCGCCACGCCTCCCTTCGCGCAACAGTTCCGACACCGCACCCAATACCTCCTCGACGGTAATCTGCTCCATGCAGGCCATCCGGCCCCGCCCGGCCGGCAACGGGCAGACCTTCTTTTGACACGGCCCGCAATCAACGGCCGCCCGTATGTCTCTCTGCCGGTGATAATCGAGGGTTGTCCACCGCGGATCGGTGGACCCGTACAGGGTCACGACCGCGGTGCCGGCCGCAACGCCGATATGCCGAGCCCCCGTGTCGTTCGTGATCAGCAGGTCGCACCGGGCCAGGAGGCTCTTGAGCAGTGTCAGCGAATTATCCCGCATGCCGAAATTAATCAACGGCTCGTTTCGCATCGCGTGAGCAACACGCCGCGCCGTCTCCTGCTCGGCGGGCGCGGCGTTGATGATCACCTGGGCATCACGTTGATCGATGAGCGCGTCGGACAGGGAAGCATACCGCGCGGCGGGCCATAGTTTCGCCGGCCCGTATGCGGCGCCGGGATTCACCATGACGAGCGGGGAGCCCGGCTGAAAACCCGCCGCCGCGAGTACCGTTTCACCCGGCGCGGGATCGATCGGCAGAGACATCGTCCGGTCGTCGACATCGATACCCAGCACCGCGAGCAGATCGGCATAGTAGTCGAGCGTGGGATACGCCACCCGTTTTCGGTCTTCACCGACCGGCGGCTTCGCCGTGTCGGTGAGCATGAACCCGCGGCCGTCCCGGGCATAGCCGACCCGCTTCTTGACTTTTCCGAGAAACACCGCGAGGGCCGATCGAAAGCTGTTCGGAAATATCACCGCCATATCGAAACGGCCCTGCCGTATCAGTCGAATCGTCCGAAAAAGCGATCCCCGGGATTTTGCGGGCAACTCGATGGGCAGGTCGGAGATCGCCGGGTCAAACACCGTCTCAAGAACGGGCCGCAATCCGGCTACGCAGAGGAACGAAGCGGGATATGATCGACGAAGTGCTTTCAATGAAGGCGTCGCCATAACGGAATCGCCGATCCAGTTCGGCATGATTACGAGTATCGTGCGCGGGTCATTCAACGGCGAACTCTCAAACATGGCAGTGGTGCCTCTCCCGGAGAGAGACGGCGACTAGAAGTCCAACCGGGACCAATTCGGGCAGCCGGTCACATCCTCTGCGCCCGTGGCGGCGATGCCGACGACAACGGCCTTGAGACCGGATTCCAGAAATGCCCGTTCCGCATTCCTTGTGGTGCATATACCCGTTTTAAACCGCGGAAACTGCTTTTGTACCGACTCCAGCCGGCCGGCAAAATGCGGCTTGAACGTAACCACCGGCATATTAAACCTCCCCACCCGCTTCACGTGCCACCGGCGATACTCCCACAGCAGTATCGGACCGTCCGGATACCCGGACTCGACGAGATTACGGTGCTGCGGCTCCCTGTCGCGAAGAGAGACGTTCGTCAGGTAAACGATATTCGCCTCCGCGTGCAACCGCCGGAGCGCGGCGGCCGCTTCTTCCGCCGCGGCACCGACCATCGGCAGTGCATCCATTTCCACCGCGACCACCTCCCGTTGTGGATCCCACACAAAGAGTCTCGCTCGCGCGTGGAGCTTCTCACCGCGCCGATCCTGCAAATCGACGCACAGGGTATACGTGCCCGGCTTTCCGCTCACCGGAGGCGCCGGCATCGAAAAGGTCACCCCGGCGTAGCCGTCCGCATCCGTCCGCGCACTCTTTTCGGGAGTCCTGGTGCGTCCGGCGGTATCGGCCGACGGCGGGAGGATTGAAAAACGCATCGGCCTCCCTTTTTCCGGCAGGATCAACACCAGGAAGTCGTTGCGCTGCAGCCGCAAGGTCGCGACCGCCTTTCCGTCGGCGGGAGCCACCTGGTCCGGGACCGTCAGAACGTAGTAACCACCGCAGCCGGTACAGGCAAAACCAGCGGATAACAATGCCAGGCACATTGACAAAGTGGACCTGCAGAATCTCATCATGGGTATTCTCCACCTACCTCGTATCAAGCAACAGAGGATACTCTCTGCCGGGGCCGGTGTCAATTTCAGGTTGCGCCGGGCGTGCGGGAGACAGGTAACAGAGATAATGCTTGACGTCGCGGTGGCTATACTGCAAAACGTTCCGATATATACAGTATTCGTTCCGTTCGTTATTGTAAGAGTTACTCATTCATCACAGGAGTTTCCCGATGACTGTCCAGGACCAGTTTTCCAGCAACGACACGTGGCGCGTGTTCAGAATAATGAGCGAGTTCGTGGAGGGATTCGAACGCATGAGCATACTGGGCGCCGCCGTAAGCATTTTCGGTTCAGCCAGGACCCCGGAGGAACACCCCGATTATGAAAATGCTCGAACACTCGCGTCGATGCTGGTCGCAAAGGGGTACGGTGTTATCAGCGGCGGAGGCGAAGGCATTATGGAGGCGGCAAACCGGGGCGCCGCCGAAGCGGGCGGCGCGAGCGTGGGATTGAATATCCGCCTGCCGCAGGAGCAGGTACCCAATGACTATTCCAATATCAAGATCGAGTTTCACTATTTTTTCACGCGGCTGGTCATGTTCGTGAAGTACTCCAATGCCTTTATCTGTTTTCCCGGGGGCTTCGGCACACTGCACGAGTTTTTCAACTCCATGACCCTGATCCAAACCGGCAAGGCCGAGAGCTTCCCGGTCATTCTCATCGGAACCGATTTCTGGCGTGGCCTTAAACAGTGGATCAGAACGGTCATGCTGGAACAGGAGCCGCGCAAAATCGATGCATTCGACATGGACCGTTTCACGATAACCGACGACCTCGATGAAGCGGTTTCAACCGTGACAGAGACGGCAGGTAAACCGGGAGGAAAAATCAGAAGTCACGATCTGTGAAATGCCGTTCATTCAGCGCCGTCTCCTCACCCTGCGGAACCGGATCGTATCCCCCGCGGGAAAATGGATGGCATCTCAGGATACGCCAGGTACCGAGCACCGAGCCCTTCAGTGCCCCGTGATATCTGACGGCTTGTATGAAGTATTCGCTGCAGGTGGGAACAAAACGGCACTGGTTGCCGATATAGGGCGAAAGGGTCACCTGGTACAGGCGCACGGCAAAAACAAGAAATGCCGCAGGCAGCCGCAACACCGCCGGGCCGGCCCCGCCGCCGGCGGTGTTACCGTATTCTTTGCGGTCGATGCGTTCTTTCATTGTCCGCCATCCGGGTCCGCGTTCGTCTCGCCCGCGCCGTCCGGAACGGCCGCGGCGGCCAGGGCGGACAGCGATGCGCGAACCCCGTCCAGGTCCAGGTCTCTCCCGGGATGCGGGCAGAGCAGGTAATCACGCCCCTCCGGCATATGCGGCGCGGTGAGTCTGAACGCCTCGCGACAGACGCGCTTGATACGGTTTCTCCGGACGGCATTGCCGTGGCGACGGGAGACGATGACCCCGCATCGGGACCGGCCCCCGGCCGTTCCGCCGGGTGCCGTGTAGAGCCGCAGGCGATCGTCCGCCGCCCGACAACCGCTGCGAAACAACCGGCGGATAACCGCCCCGCTCCGGATCCTTCTGTTCCTGGGAAAATCACATTTCATATCGCGATATACCATTCTAACGCGAACAGCCGCTGAGCGAACGGAGGATTTGTGATTTAAAATCACGTCTTACGCAGCTATGATGTATAGACCGGTTAATCACGGAGCTGCAGACAATGATCGGCATTTCAAGACTGACATCGGGAATTGCGGAACCATCCGACGGGCTGCGATACGCGCACCGGCGCACGGAAGATCGCCGGCCGATCGTCGTATGGAATTGTACCCGCGTCTGCAATCTCCTCTGTTCACACTGTTACTCGGCAAGCGACGCCCGTCGCGAACCCGACGAACTGACGACGGCCGAAGCCCTGAACATGATAGAGGACCTCTCTGCATTCGGCGCCCCGGTGCTGCTCTTTTCAGGGGGTGAACCCCTGATGCGCCCCGACCTCGAGGAACTGATTTCCGCCGCACGGGACCGCGGGCTTCGCACCGTCCTGAGCACAAACGGAACATTGATAGACAAACAGCGGGCCGCGGAACTCTCCCGGCTCGGCCTTGCCTATGCCGGCGTCAGTCTCGATGCGGCCGATCCCGCAACAAACGATACGTTCCGGGGCAGGGCGGGCGCGTTCGACGATGCACTGGCGGGAATCCGCGACTGCCTCGAAGCCGGCGTCAAGGTAGGGCTGCGGTTCACCATGACCCGGGATAACGTCTCGCAGATCGATGCGGTCTTCGACCTCGTCGAACGCGAAGGCATACCCCGGCTCTGCTTTTATCACCTGGTATCAGCCGGGAGGGGAAAGAACCTGGAGGATGCGATGGTCCCCGCCGCCGTAACCCGCGAGGCGGTCGGACGTATTATCGATCGCACCGTGAAACTGCGCGAGGCCGGTCGCCGGGTGGAAGTGCTCACCGTCGACAACCATGCCGACGGTCCGCTGCTCTACATGACGATGCTGAAAGACGACCCCGGCGCGGCGGCAGCCGCCGCCGAACTGCTCGCCCGCAACGGCGGCAATCGCAGCGGCGAGTCAATCGCCTGCATAAGCTGGGACGGCCGTGTCTATCCCGACCAGTTCTGGCGTAACCACCCGGTCGGCGATATCCGCACACGGCCGTTCAGCCGGATTTGGACCGATCCCGACCAATCCCTTCTGGCCATGCTGCGCGAGCGAAAAAAACACCTGCGGTGTCGCTGCAACCGGTGTCGATTCCTGAACATGTGCAACGGCAACCTCCGCGCCCGGGCGGAGGCGGCCGGCAACGGGATATGGGGCGACGACCCGGCCTGTTACCTGTCCGATGAGGACATTTCCGGCAATCCGGTTGTCGCCCGCGACAGCGCCGCGACGGTTGAAAACACGGGTGATCCGTCATGAGCCCGGGGGGCCTCCCGCCGCTGAGAATACTCTTCTGGGAATCCACCGCCGCCTGCAATCTCGCCTGCGCCCATTGCCGCCGGGTTGAACCGGAGGAGACGGCGGGTGAACTGACCACGGCCGAGGCGGAGGACATGCTCACATCGGCCGCGGTCCTCGGCCGGCCGCTGGTGATCTTTTCCGGCGGCGAGCCGCTGGTACGAAACGACTGGGAACACCTTGCCGCCGTCGCCGGTACACGCGGCCTGCCGACGGCACTGGCGACCAACGGCACGCTCGTGGACACGGACACGGCCGAACGGATACGAGCCGCCGGATTCGGGAGGGTTTCCGTCAGCATTGACGGCGCCGACGCAAAAACGCACGACACCCTCCGCGGCATTACCGGTTCATACCGACGGACGATGCGCGGCATAGATCTGCTGCTGGCGGCGGGAAACCAGGTGCAGTTGAACGTGACGGTGACCCGGCGGAACGTCGATCAAATCGAAACCATCTACCATACCGCTGTCGAGCGGGGCATTCATGCCGTTCACCTGTTCCTGCTCGTCCCTGTGGGGTGCGGGGCAACCATCGGTCGTACAGACCAGATTTCCCCGGAACAATACGAAAAACTGCTCGGCTGGGTGCACCGCGTGAACACCGGGGACTCGGTTGAACTCCGCGCAACCTGCGCCCCTCACTACAACCGCATCGCGGCCGCGAAGGGCGACAGTGCCCCGGGCCGCGGATGTCTGTGCGGCTTTTCCGTCATTTTTGTCGGCCATACCGGCGAGGTTTTTCCCTGCGGTTACTTACCGGTATCGTGCGGTTCCCTGCGGGAAACACCGCTCGAGCATATCTGGCGAGACGCCGCGGTTCTTGCCGATTTGAGAGACAGGAGCCGGTTGAAAGGCAAGTGCGGACGCTGCCGCTTCAGGGATGTCTGCGGCGGGTGCAGGGCCCGGGCATTCGCCGAAACCGGCGATTACCTTGCCGAAGAGCCCTCCTGCAGTTACCCGGCACACGAATCGGGAGCCGATTGACACGATGGAAGGCGCAGCCGAATCGAATACACCGCCGGAAACGACGGATAATGCCGTCCCGTTTATCGTACGGCTTTCGCGCTGTTTCGGGCTTCTCGCGGTCGCGGCCGCAATCGCGGCGGCGGCCGTATGCGGAACCCGCCTGATCGGCAGCCCCGATATCGGGTACCACCTGGACTACGGCTACCGCTTTCTTGACACCGGCACGCCGGTGGAAACATCGCCGGCCGTATACACGGTTGAAAACAGCCGACCGGATACCGCCGACGAGACGCTGCCCCCCTGCTGCTGGCGCGACGCGGAGGGCGCGTTTCATTTTCCGAACGCAAACTGGGTCAGCCAGGTCCTCTTTGCCGGCATTCATTCCCGCTGGGATTTTACCGGGCTCTCCCTGGCCACGGCGCTGCTGGTTTTTTCGATCGCGGCAGTCGCGGCGGCCACGATGATCCGGGGCGGCGTCCACCCCGCCTGGGCGGCCGCCGGTATCATACTGATTATCCTGTGCGGCTATGAGCGGTTTGTTCTGCGGCCGGAACTGTTCGCCGCCGCACTGCTCTCGGTACAGTTGTTCATACTCCTGGACTCCTGTTCAAACGGAGGGCCGGGGCCAATCCGCATCGCGCTCCTCGCGGCGACACAGGTCGCCCTGGTCAACATGCACAGCTTATGGATTCTCGGTCCCGCGATGACCACGGCTTTTCTAGCGGACCGGCTTGCGCGGCTGCTTTTCCGCACCGCCACGGGACGGGGCCGGACGGACGGCGCAGGGCGGCTCGGCATTCTCTTTCTGTTACAACTCGCCGCCTGTTTCCTGAACCCCTGGACATGGCGCCTGGGCGCCCTGCCGGTAGAGACCGCCGTGTTCTTTCTGCGGAACAATATCACCGCCGCCCACTTCACGGAAGGAGGCCATCCCTGGTCGACCATCGGCGAGTTCTTCTCGCCCTTTGATGCAGGATTCGCGGGGCAGACGGCCACGTGGGCCTATTACGGGCTGCTCGGCGCGGCGGGGACGGCGCTGGTTTCGGCACTGTACGCGAGAAAATGGGACGCGCTCTTCCTGATCGCCGGCCTTGTCGTCTTCTCGATGACCATGCGGCGAAACATCGCCCCGGCGGCAATCCTCCTGGTACCGATTTCCCTGCGGGCGATGGGACTCGCCGTGACGCGACTGAAAGAACGCTCCCGTTCAGTTTCGTTCTCCCTGCTTTCCGGACTGGCAGCCGTTCTCGTCACGGCCCTGTCGGCGTGGCTGTTGATCTCGATCGTCTCGAACCGGTTTTACTACGCGAGACGAAGCCCGCACCGTTTCGGCATCGGCCCCGCGAACATGAACCTCCCCCTGGGCGCCTGTCGTTTCATCTCGACCGAACGCCCCGCCGGGCGGTTGTGGACAGACTACGACACGTCGAGCAACATCCGCTTCTTCGCGTCGCCCCGGCCGGAGGTACCCGTACTTACGAACACCTGGGCCTACCCGGTGGAGACGATGGAAGCGGTACTGGACGTGATACGGGGCAAAAAGGAACTGGGCACCGCCGCCATTGAGTTCGATTTTCAAGTTGCGGTGATGCGCGTCGGTCGCTTTACCGCCGAACCGATCCCCGGCAGGGAGCATGTCCCGATTGCGCTGGCAATGTCGGCGGATCCGCGATGGGTTCCGGTGTACCTGGACGCCCGGCATGTTGTATTCGTCATGGGCTCCGGTGAAAACACCGCGTTCGTGAAAAAACACCGGATCCCCTTCGACAGCGCGTGGGCGAGAAAGTACGTCGCGCGGATAAGAAAAACGGATCCGGTCCCGGCACAGGCCCTCCTGGCCGGCGGCAACACGCTCAGCCTGCTCGGGATAAACCGGTGCGCTATCGTCGTGTTGCGCGAGGCCGTCGCCGAGGACCCCGAACTCCACGAGGCGTGGTATTGCATGGGCGTCTGCTGCCGGCGGCTCTCGGTGCAGCACCTGCGCGGCGACTTCGCCCGTGAAGCGACACGCTGCTTCAAGAAATGCCTGGAAATAAAACCCGATTTCGAACCCGCGCTCCGGGCCCTGAAGATCGAATAGTCCGATGTACGGGTCGTATTAATTCTCGCGTAATACTTCTATTTTCAACGTGCCCATGTAGGTCGCCAGGGGCAGCAGGTCCACCATGTCGGACTCGCTTTCCAGGCTGCTTTTGGCCACCGCTATGCGGGCCGCGTCGCAGTACCCCGCGCCGATCGTGGCGTCCAGGGGGACCCAGGACCCCACGTAGACCTCGGTCCACATGTGCATGCCGAATGCCCCCTTCCCGTCGTCGCCGGCGAGCGCGTCGGCGTAGATCAGGCCGCCCACGACCCGGCTGGGTATCCCCGCCGCCCGGCAGAGGGCCGCCAGGAGAACGCTGTGCTCGGAACAGTCACCTTCCAGGTTCTGTATGACCTCGCCGGCGGTGGCGAACCCGAGGCCAAGGTGCTTTTTCCTGATATTCCGGTGGACCCACTTTTCGATCAGGCGGGCCGCTTTCAGGGCATTTTTTTCATCGCCGACGACCGCCGCGGCCCTGCCGGCAATGGCCGGATCGTCCACCTGGAGAAACGGCGTACTCGCGAGGTACTTGTTCATGTTCTTCGCTGTCACCGGTCGATCAAGCGATTTTTTCACGTCCACCGTCCGCACGCACACCACCAAAACGTTTCCACGATGCGAGATAACCTCCTGCCCCGCGCCGGCGGGAACACCGGGGAACGTCTTCCCCTCCGGCAGCGTCAGCCGGTAACGCAGGTCCCGGGCCTTGCGGGCATCGGGTATCGGGCGGTCGGGAACCACCAGCGACGTTTTGAAGACATCCTTGATTTCTCCCTTTTTGACGGCAACTTTCTCGGGCACCTTGTAGCCGCAGACGAGGCCGTTCATGATCCGTATCTTCCAGGGGACGCCCTCGTCGCTGACCCACTGTTCGGTTTCGATCGGCATGCCCTTCACCGTCATGGCGGCCTTCGTGTGCCAGAGAAGCCGTTTCTGCCCAAGCACGTCGGTCTCCTCCTTCTCGAGGACGGTGACGGCAAGATCGACCGGCTTATCCGGCATCGACGGTACAAAGACCTTTCCCGCGTGCCTCTCTCCCTTTTGTATCCCGTCCTTTCGTATCTGTGTATCAAACGCGAAGGGAGTCATCATCGCCGGGTCGTAGGGAATTTTTTTCACCCCGGTGCGCCGGCCGCCGCTGAAGCGCTCGATGACGATCGTATCTCCCTTGACCGTCCCTTTTACCTCCGACGCCATGATGCTCTGTTTTGTCTTGCAGTGAAACGATATCAGCCGCCCCCCCGCGCTCTCCACGACGCACGAATCCTCGCTGACCTCCATCGTCACCCCCATGCGCTTGATACGCATGAACGTCTTTTCCGTCGAAACAATCACCGTGGTGCCGCCGCGGGTTTGCTCAACGAGCTTCTGGCGACCGTATCCCACTTTTGAATCCATCATGTAGAGGGCCATCCAGTCGTCGTGCAGCACCTTCTCCCCGGCGGACGCGGACAGGGAGAAAAGCGGACATGCGGCGAAACATATCGAACCGATCAGCGTTGTCATGCGCATTCGTTCGCTCCAGCCTGAATGATGATCCTGAATGTGTCAAAACCGGTCCGAATGCCGGCCGGCCCGTTACGGCGAAACGGGCCGCACATCGACCGAGCCGCCGGCAGCCGGCTTGACGAATGCCATGTGCGGCAGGCCGTACGTCTTATTACCTTCATTGCCGCTGTGCGAGGGAATCGCGACCGTGCCGGCCGCGAATCGTTTCCGGTACACGGTATCGGTGTATTTCTCGCGCCACGTCATTGTCATGCCGGCCTGTTCCCATCCCTTCGGCGGCCGGTAGTCGCCGCGATCGTGAACGGCAATATACACCACTGCCGCCGCACCGATCTCGAAACGGAAACCGGGCGCCGGCGACCGCCACGAGCCGCGTTCTATCGTCACGCACGTGAGTTTCCCGAGTTCTTCGGGCATCTCGTTGATCGGATTACCGTCGCTCGTCCGCGTCGCCTCCGACGCCGGCCATATACGCACCCGTTTCTCGGGCGGCGGCCCCTTGCTCATCATCTTCTTCAACTCGTCGAGGTGCTCCTTGTAGACCCCCCGCGGGGTCGTGCCGCGCTTCTTGCAGATCGCGGCGGCCATGCCCACCACGTCGCCCATCTGCCCGCAGGTCCTCATGACCCTGACGGCGCCGAGGGCCTCGTGGGTAACGCTGACATCCCTGCCGGCCATGAACAGGTTTTCGATGTTGCGGGAATACAGACACCGGTACGGCACGTAGTACGGCATTTTGTAACCGGTGAAGTGTGCCCGGGTTATAAACTCGTCCCCCTCGAATCCCCTGCTGTATTCCTTGCGGGGCAGGTGGAGATCTATCTTCCAGCCGGTCGCGATGCAGCCGTCGTCGTACTCCCGGTATTCCAGGAGATCTTCCTTGTTCAAAATGACGTCGCCGAGAAGGCGCCGGGATTCCCGGGGGCCGGAGACGTACGCCGCCCAGGCCAATTGGTAATTCGGAAATTTCTCCTGGACGTTCTTGAGGCAATCCCACGCGCCGAACATCGCGCGGAAGTTGTTGTCCCGGTTTCGCTCGCGGTCATCGATGGGATGGCGAAAGCAGCCGCTCTCCCAGAACCACGTCCCCAACTGCCTGCCGGGCCGGTTGCCGTCCCGGCCGGGAAAGGGCTTGTCGCTGAGATCGTAGGCCCACGGACACCGAGGAAACGAGACGGGCTGACCGGTATCGCGAATATTCCAGAGATTGCTCTGCCCCATGTGTGCGGTTTCAGTCATTTCGAAATCCGCTCCGGCGTGATAGCCGACGCAGCCGTCTCCCGTCGTATCGACGAACCACCGCCCGGAAAAACGCTTTCGTACGCCGGTGATGATATCCTGCGCGGTTACGGACAGAATCCGCTCGTCCCTGACCTCTATGCCGTTGGCCCGGTGACAGAGAAACAGGGAAATGTTCTTTTCACTCCGGACGAATGCCTCCCGTTTTTCATCGGGGTAGTAGTCCGCCGTATTGGTAAGGCTGCTGTGGGCCCGCTTGATCGGATCGAGTTCCCTGACGATCCTGCCGACATTCGGATAGCGGGGATTCTCCGCCCGCCCGCTGAGCCAGACCCGCACCTCGGAACTGTTGTTGCCCCCGAGGACCGGCCGGTCCTGGATCAGGGCCACCGTCAGGCCGTTTCGCGCCCCGGACACGGCCGCGCAGATACCGGATATCCCGCCGCCGACCACTACCAGGTCATACTCACCGGCGTCCCGTGTTTTCTCGGTCCCGAGCAGTGTTCGGCGCAGTGACGCCAGCTTTTCCCCACCGTCGGGCGGCTGGAACCCGGGATCGTCGCTGAACAGGATCGCATCGCAGCGCCCGTCGAACCCGGTCATGTCGACCAGCCTCAGTTCCACCGGCCCTTTCTTTACCTCGACACGTCCGCCCGGCTGCCAGTGCCACGCGGCGCCTTCCGTGCCGAAGACCGTCTCGACCCGCGCGGCGTTGATCATCAGGCGGAATTTCCCGGGCGTTCCCGTCGCGCGTTTGGATGCCGGCGTCTCCGGCGTCTTCCAGGGCGCGACCCAGTCGAACGTCCTGACCCAGACGCGGTACGAGCCGGGCCGGGGAAACGCTACCGTCGTCACCGCGTCCCGGACCGGGTAACCGAGCCCGTGGGCGAGCAGGTAGGGCGAGCCCATCTGGTCCATGAACTGCTGGTCTATCTTCCAGCCTCCCCGGTCCGTGAAGGACTCGGCCTCCACGAGCACCTCCGCCGCCGGGCAGGCGGCGGCAAACAGGAGCGATATAATCGTTAACAACTTGAGCGTATTCATGTGTTCTCCTCGGATTGTTTCACCTTATTTGTACTCGAACCAGGCCGTCGCCGTGCAGTCGCCGTCGGCGATCGCCCTGATCCAGTGGGCCGCGTACCCGTCCTCGAATGCGTGGACCGTCTCCACGCCGGCCTTCACGTCAAACGACCGGTATTCATACCAGCCGGTCTGGTGGTCGACGTCGACCTCGAGGGTAATCGTAACATCACGGTCTGCCGTGAGGGTGACTTTCTTACGGTCATAATTGGTCATGAGGTACGGGTCCGACGGCTTTCCGGCCTTGACCGCTGTCTCTTTCCAGGGGCCGCCGTATCCCCGCGGCTTACCGAGTTTCCACAACTCGTCAATCCCGCCGAACCAGAGGGCCATTGCCGGATCGCTCGATGCGACGACCCGCGGATCGTCCGCGGCGTCCTTCTTCGCGCCGGACAGGACCAGGAGCCCCTTCCACGTACAGTAGTCGGCTATGGCCTTGCGGTGGGTGGAAACCGGCCGCATTTTGTCGAATGACGGTCGGTGCCCGTTGCCCCGGGGGATCTCGTAGAACGTCCCGCAAAAGTGCCCCAGGTACCGCTCGGACTCGCATTCCCGGACCCCCCGCGGCCATCCCGCATCGAAGGCCCGGTCGAATTCTTTCGCAACCTTCGGCAGGCGCCACGTCGTCCCGCGGTCCGCGACGATCACCGAGCGATCATCCGCGGCATAGCGCGGCTTGACCGCCAGCAGCGACCGGAGTTTCGGATCGTCCTCGTCTTTCCGGCAGGAGAAATCGCCGGTCAGTTCCATGACATCCCCGCCGGAAATAATCCGGAGGTTGCGGTTGCGCTTCGCGGGGTACAGCAGCGCGTGGTTGACGTCGCCGGCCGCGGCAACGTCGGCCAGGGAGCCGAAGAGCGTCCGTCCCTCTTTCCAGTCGCCGTATGCCGTATCGGAAAAGTGGAAATAAGCGGTGAGCGTGCAGTCCCGGTCAGCCGTCAGCCGGATCCACCGGGCATCGAAATCATCGGGAAAAATATGATACGTGTATCCTTTGACGGCGATCGATCGATAGTCCTTCCACGCCCCGTCCCCCCGCGCGTCGATCTCCAGGGTAACCGTCACCGCCTTCCGATCATGTTCGGTTGCCGGTGCGCCGCCGGGTTTCGCTGCAACGACGCGGATGCCCGGCGCCCCTTCCGGGTCCGTAATGGTGACCGCCTTCCCTTCCGCCGGTTTCACGAAGGCCGTGTGGGGCAACCCGTAGTCGCCGGGCTTGTGCTCGGTTTCGTTGGGGGGGACGGCGACGACCCCCTTCTGAAACGATTTTGTATACACGATATCTCCGCGGGTTCCCCACGCGGCCGACAGATCCGTTTTTTCCCACCCCTCACCCGGGTCCGGGTCGCCGCGCCGGTCGACGGCGAGATAGACCGTCACCGGCCGATCGACCGTAAACGAGTACCCGGGGGCCGGCTTGTGATAGTCGCCGCGATCAACGGTTACCCGGGCCAGCCCGGCGAGCGCGCCCGGCAGTTCCGTGAACGGAAACCGCCCCGTGCACCGCGTGCCGAACTCGCTGTTGTTATCCGTTGTCGCGGGGGCACCGACCGCCAGGTGGAGGACGCGCCGGTCGAAACCGTCGACCAGGAAGGGATCGGAAGGAGTGTCGGCGTCGACCCGGTCGCCCACCCACGGGCCGCCCCATCCCGCGGCCGGTCCCCAGCCCGCCAGGTCCTCCTGCCGGCCGAACCAGAGGTTCGACTGGGGCTGGCCGGCGAGCGGGTTGCCCATGATCGTCGTCTCGTCGGTAGCGAGGACCAGCCGCCCGTTCCACGCGCAGAAATCGGGTATGTACCGCAGGTGGCTGGATACCGGCTTGATCCCCGCCGTGTTGCCGCGGGAGAAGGTGCCGGGGAAATCGAAAAACATCCCGTGCATGTCCATCAGGTACCGGCCGCCGCCGATGTCGCGGATGCGGGGCCACTCGGTAAACCAGCCGTGGGCCGGATCATTGCAGTGCTGGGCCTTGGGCAGCAGGTAGGTATACCACCGCCCGCCGTCGAGCAGCTTCAGCCGCAGGGACCGGCGGTCCCAGCCGATCGCCCAGAGCGGCGCGTCGTCGTCGGGCGCGCCGCGGATACCGCCGGGACCCGTGACATCCGTGAACTGGCGGCGTTCGACGATCCGCCACTCGTTCCCGTCCCACGCGGCCAGGCTGCCGGCGGCCTCGGGATCTCCCCGCGGATCGACCGCAACCTGCCACTTCTCCCGCGATTCGTGGCGGGGCCCCCGCCCGTTGTTGGCGATCACCACACGCCCCTGCGCAGTGTAGCCGCCCTTGCCGTGGACACCGGGCACGGGATCGTGAAAGAGCTTTTCCACGGCGAGGGTCTTGACGTCGACCGCGTAGAACATCCCCTCCATGTCGTAACAGTAGACCTTCTCCGCCGGCGCGGCGAGATGGCGGGCCCAGGCGGTGATCCTGCCGGGCATCCGCGCGGGGGGAATCACCCGGACTTCGCCGTCGGCGGCGATCACGTACGGGCCGATGAACAACTGGTTCGACTCGACATGTATCAATCGCCCGGCCGGCGTGCCGCCCACGCTTTCCGGGTAAATCTTCATGTCCAGGTTTTTATCTATTACGTAGAGGCTGTGGCTGCTGCCCCGCGGATAGTGCGCCCCGTAATTGATCAGGTAGAGTTTGCCCGCCCACGGCACGACGGCGCCGATCCCGCACTCGTCGCCGCCCTTCAGGGGCACGTCCTCCCTGAGCGTGTAGGTGCAGAGGTGCGGGTAGACACCGTCGAACCGGCGCGGCTCCGCGGCCGATACCGCCATTACGCAGAGTGCATAACACAACAGACCGCATGTCCTGGCAATCATATGCATTTCCTTTCTCGTGTGCGCCCGCAGTAGTGTTACCCGGGCGGGCGATTCCCGGTCATCAATCGTCGGATCTGTTCACGGGTCAACGCCGCATCGAATATGTACACCTCGTCGAGCCATCCCTTGAAGAGCCGATTGGGAACCTTCTCGTCGTCCAGGCTGTATGTCATGTTTCGTCCGAGCATCACCGTCCGGGCCTCCCGCCCCGTGATATCCGTGTAGATCCGGTGT
Source organism: uncultured Planctomycetaceae bacterium (assembly GCA_964557575.1). Taxonomy (GTDB): domain Bacteria; phylum Planctomycetota; class Phycisphaerae; order SM23-33; family SM23-33; genus CAZLBC01. The sequence goes on along the minus strand of CAZLBC010000003.1, from coordinate 88,155 downwards.
ACCGACTTTTTCGAGGTCTTTTCCAGTTGCCCGTCGACGTACAGAAGTATATGCGTGGAAACGTCCGCCGCGCGGCCCCCGTACATGACGACCGCCAGGTGGTGCCACCGGTCGTCCCGGAGATCCGTGGTGCCCACGACCTGGGCCTGCCGTGTACCGACACGCAGCCTTCCAAGCGGACCGTCGCGCTCCCAGGGATTGATCGATATCTGCCACGCGCTGCCGACGTTCTTCATGGATCCCCAGCTCACCAGGCCGAAGACCGGCCGCATCTCCTCCGGCGCCGGGACCTTGACCCAGAAGACGACGGTCCGGGGCGCGTTGCCGCCGATACCGGGAAACTCGGTCATGGCATACGAGGTCCTGCCGTTGAAGTAGAGCCCCCGGCCGTACTGGCCGTTGACGCGGAGCGGGCGTGTGCCCCCGTCATCAAGGGTGCGGAGAACCGCCGGGTATTTCTCCCCGAACGATCCGCTGTCGACCGCCGTTTCCCCGTTTTCCTCGTCGAAAGACCAGTGGACGCAGTGCGGCGGTGCCGCCGATCTTCCCGGCAGCTCCCGCAGAAACTTGTGCGGACTCAACCGGATCGTCCGCATCCGCCCCCCGGCCGGCACGAATGCGCGGGCCTGGTCTTCTCCGATATCCGTGTAGGTGCCCCCCGCACGCGGCCGGGCCCTGACCATCCCCTGCAGGACATGCAGTTCGGACCTGCCGTCATCGGTGACCGACACGCCGAATTCGGTCCCGAGATCGATGACCGCGCTGCTGGGGGTGTCCAGCCTGAAACCGCGGGCGCGCCGGGGCACCCGCGCAACCAGCGTACCCGTCTTCAGGGCCACCCGCCCCGGCGAGAGAAGTTGCAGCCGGGCGGGCCCCTCCAGCAGCAACACCGCACCGCCGCCCATGTGCATTTCCGCATACCCCTCCCGCAGCACCACCTCTCCCCGCCGGCAGGGGTCACCCTCGGCGAGACCGGTTTCCCACACCGCGTCGACGCTCTTGCCGATTCGCGCAACCGGTGCGCCGGACGGAAACAGGAAACAGGCGGAAACGATCGCCAGGACGACCGCCGCCGCGAGCAGTAAACGGCGCACCAACCGCGCGCGGCGCGACCCGCCGGCAACGCGAATGGTGTCGATGACGTTTCGAGCAAACAGGTCGGCGTCATCCTCGCCCGCGATCCTCCGGCGTACCTCCTGCGCAAAGAAATCGGCTTCGTCGTCTTCGGCGGCCGTGACGCGCAGTGCCCGTTCGAGAACGACCTGGTCGGCCAGACCGGCAAGGACCCGCCGATCCCGCCGACATGCCGTCAGCAACTGGCGGGAAACGTCTTCTCCCGCGAGGTAACGCGCAATAAGCCGTTTATGCCCGGCATCCACTAGGTTTCCCTTTCCACGCATTCCCGCAAAACCCGGCGGACCCGGTACAATCTCATCGTCAGCGTCGAGTGCTTGATGCCCAGTTTCCCGGCCAGTTCGGCGACCGGAAGGTCGTGGTGATAACGCAGTCGCACCAGTTGCCGAAGCGAATCATCCAATTTTTCCAGGCACCGTTTCAGCGATGAAAACAACCCGTCTTCGCCGGATGCCGAGTAGCGAAGCGAGAGGTGTTCGTCGACGAGCAGGTCCAGTTCTTCCCCGTGACCGATCGGTTCCGGCCGATGCTTTCTCCAGTGATTCCGCAGGTGGTTGAACGCAATCGCCCTGAGCCAGGGGCCGAGGGGTCGCGTGGTATCAAAATCGCCCATCTTCTGAAAGGCCGTTATAAAGGTTTCCTGGGCAATATCTTCTGCCTCGTACCGGTTGTCGAGACGAACTGCAAGACACGCCCTGATATGCGCCTGGTAGCGGCGCACCAACTCGGCAAAGGCATCCATGTCCCCGTCGCGAGAACGGCGCATCAGGATTGACTCATCGGTGTCGGTCATCGCCTCTTGTGCGGCGTCTCGTACAGACATTCGGCTCTCCATACATACTATTGTCGCCCTTCGGGGCCACGACACAAACAATATCATATTTTTCGATTACCCGACATCCCCCGCAATCCGCCTGAAAATTGCATACTGACACAAGACCCTGTTCCTGCTATACTGCCGTCTCCGCTGATCGCTTCCGGCGGGGCGGAAACAGATAACACTGTCGGTCCGCATGGCCAATGCTGAGAATCGAGGAATGGCAATTATGGCAAAACCGCTTGTACTGTTGATCAGGGACGGATGGGGCATCGGGGACGGCGGGGAGGGAGACGCGGTCGCCGCCGCGGCAACCCCGAACATGGACAAGATCCTGGAGACATATCCGAATACGGCAATCCGGGCCTCCGGCGAAGCCGTCGGCCTGCGCGGCGGATTCCAGGGCTCCAGCGAGGTCGGTCATCTGAACATGGGCGCCGGGCGTATCGTCGAACAGGAAATTCTCCGCGTGGACAAGGCGATCAGGGACGGCAGCCTGTTGAAGCATCCCCGGCTCATCGAGGCCGTCGAACACTGCAAGAATAGTGGCAGGACCTTCCATCTGATGGGGCTCGTGCAGGATCAGGGCGTTCACGCCACGGAAGATCACCTGTTCGCATTTCTCGAGCACCTGTCCCGGGAAGGGGTCGAAAACGTGTGCATCCACTTTTTCGGCGACGGCCGTGACACTCCTCCCCGCAGCGCCCTGGCATTTCTCGAGCGGCTGGAAAAGGCCATCGCTTCCACCGGCGTCGGCCGGGTGGCCTCCGTCATGGGCCGGTACTGGGGCATGGACCGGGCTAAAAACTGGGACCGCACCGAGCGGGCCTACCGGGCGCTGATCGCCGGCGAAGGCAGGACGGCTCAATCGGCGCGAGAAGCGATCGAGGAAGCATACTGTCGGGCCGACGGCCAGGGGGCGGCGGGCGAGGACCTGGTGGAAACCGACGAGTTTATCATGCCCACGATTATCACGGACGACAACGGCAATCCCGTCGGGCTCATACAACCGGGCGATGCCGTATTGCATTTCAACTACCGGCAGGACCGCGCGATACAGCTTACCATGGCGTTCGTGGAGGACTCATTCGACGGGTTCGACCGCGGGCCGAAGCCGGACGTGTTCTACATGGGCCTGACCCGGTACTACGACGAGTTCGCGTTCGGACTCATTCCACCAATGAACATGGACAACCTGCTTGGCCTGGTGCTTTCGGAACGGGGACGCCGGCAACTCCGGATCGCCGAGTACCAGAAATACCGGCACGTCACCAGTTTTTTCAACGGCAAACGGATAGAGCCGTACGCGGGCGAAGACCGGATCCAGGTCGAATCCACGACGCTCCCGGAAGACCAGAAGCCGGAAATGTCCGCCTTCGAGGTGACCGACCTGATGCTGGCGGCGGTCACGAACGGGATCGGGGCGGCCCGCGCCGCCGCCGACGACAGGGACATGGCCACGGTCGAAATTCCGAAGGGCGACGACGCATTCGGGGGCGACCTTGAGGACACGTACGACGTCATCATCCTCAATTACGCCAACGGCGACATGGTCGGCCACACGGGCGTCTTCGCGGCTGCCCGCAAGGCGATCGAGACTGTCGACGAGTGCCTCGGCAGGGTCGTTTCGGCGGTCCTTGAGCGGGACGGGACGGTACTCGTGACCGCAGACCACGGGAATTCAGAAAGAATGATTGACCCCGAAACCGGCGAACCGCAGACCGCACACACGACGTGCCCTGTTGAACTGGCCGTCGTGTGCAATGATCACGCCGACATTCGGCTGAGAGACGGCGGAAAACTCTCCGACATAGCACCGACGATGCTGTCGATACTCGGGATCGATATCCCCGAAGAAATGACCGCCGACAACCTGATCGTCGGCTGACACGCACGTATCTTTTGAGCGGCGGGACAAATGGCTACGGTTTATTTTGACTGTTTTTCAGGTGCCTCCGGCGACATGCTCGCGGGATCCCTGGTCGACGCGGGGGCCGATTTCAATACACTTTGCGAGATCATCTCGTCGCTCGACGTCGACGGCTTCGAGCTGAAGGCGGAGAAAACCGTTCGCGGCCCCCTTTCGGGAATCGACTTCCGCGTGGAGATTGCCGCCGAAGACCACGACCGCCGCGGCCTGTCCGACATCGTTCCGCTCATCGACAAGAGCCGTCTGCCGGAGAAGGCCAAAGAGATCTCTATTGCGACGTTTCAGCGACTGGCCGCGGCCGAGGCCGACATACACGGCAAAAAGATCGATGAAATACACTTTCACGAAGTCGGGGCCATCGACAGTATCGCCGATATCACCGCGATCGCCACCTGTCTGCACCTGCTCGACATAGACACGGTTGTCTGTTCCCCGCTGCCGCTCGGCAGCGGCAGAATCACCACGGCCCACGGCGACCTGCCCCTCCCCGCCCCGGCAACGGTGCGACTCCTGGCCGGGGCCAAAACGCTGCCCGGCGATGATAACCGCGAAATGACCACGCCGACCGCGGCGGCGTTTTTGTCGACGACCGCCGACCGCTTCGGTCTCGCGCCCCCCCTGGAAATCATCGCGGACGGCTACGGCGCGGGCGACCATCCCGGTAACGCCATGCCGAATATGCTGCGAGCCATCATCGGCAGGGAAAGCGACGATGCCGATATCGACACGGTCGTGGAATTGTCGGCAAATCTCGACGACTGCAGCGGAGAGGTTCTCGGAAACGTCGTTGCCCGACTCATCGAGCACGGGTGTCTCGACGCGTGGGTCTGTCCCGTGTACACCAAGAAAACCCGTCCCGCGTGGATACTCTCCGCCCTCTGTCTCCCCGAACGGGTGGCGGACACCGAGACCGTTATCTTTCGGGAGACCACGACGTTCGGCATTCGCAGGAGGGAACTGTCCCGGCGAAAACTCAGGCGGGAACGTATCACGGTTGAAACGGAATGGGGGCCCATAACGGTCAAAACCGGGAGGCTCGGCGACGAGGTTTTGACAATCTCTCCGGAATTCGAGGATTGCTGCTCGGCCGCTGAATCTCACGATGTCTCCCTGCGCGAGGTTATGTACTCCGCACGGAAGGCCGCGCAACGGGAACAGGTATGATCGTCGTTTCGATACTCTTCACGGCTTTTACCATGATCGTCGGCATCGTCTGGGCGGGCCGTCACGTGAAAATCAGCCTGCAGAAAAAGCGCGGGGGAGTCCTGACCCCGGAATCCGAGGCGATCGCGGATAATCCGCCGAGAATAAGCGTGATCGTCGCGGCCAAGGACGAGGAGAACAATATACGGCCGTGCGTCGAGAGCCTGTGCCGGCAGGACTACCCCGACCTTGAAATTATCGTGTGCAACGACCGGAGCGAAGACCGGACGGGCGCGATTCTCGACGACCTCGCCGCCGCGGACGAGAGGATACGGGTCATTCACATAGACACGCTCCCCTCCGGCTGGACCGGAAAAAACCACGCGATCGATCGGGGCATGCGCAATGCCACCGGCGCGGTACTGCTCTTCACGGACGCTGACTGTCGTTTCACGTCCCCCCGCACGATCTCAATCGCCGAAAAATGCCGCAGCGACACGGGGACGGGCATGCTGAGCCTGCTGCCCCGCATGGAACTGAACTCCTTCTGGGAAGAAATGATTCAGCCTCTCTGCAGCGGCATCATGATGGTCTCCTTTGATCCCGCCCGCGTCAACGATTCCGAAAGCAACACCGCGTACGCCAACGGGGCATTTATTCTCACCGCCAGGGCCGCGTACGAAACAGTCGGCGGCCACCGGGCAATCAAGGATGAAATTCAGGAGGACATGGTCCTCGGCCGCAGGATGAAAGAATCCGGGCAAGGCCTGCTCGTATGCCGGAGCGAGGGGTTATTTACCGTGAGGATGTACTCGTCTTTCGGCGAGATGTTCAGGGGGTGGAGCCGGATTTTTTACGGATCCTTCACGAGTGTCGGGAGGCTGTCGATCTGCATCGCCGCCATGCTGGTCATGGGGATTCTTCCCGTACTGGCCTGCGCTGCGGGGTGTATCGCCTGCGGCCTTGGCGGGGGGAACCACTGGGGGCTGCTGGGGCTGGCCGGTTTCTTTGCGAGCGCGATGGAATTCAGCGTTCTCTACCGATTTTACGGGCTGGTCAACGCCCGAAAGTGGTTCTGCATAACCTACTTGCCCGCCAACGTACTGGTACTAACAATCCTCTGTTACACCATCCTCAAGCGCATATGCGGCGGAAACCTGGAATGGAAAGGGACGGTGTACCGGAAACCCGGCACGTGACGGTTTTTCCAACCGGTCATGCACGAAACAGCGGGGTTTGTTCGATAAAGGATTAAAGATGACAAGGACGGCGTCATCTGGTAGTATTCCTCTTTTTTACCGGTCGCCTTTTGTAACGGATACCGCTGATGGGCATGACAATCACGGAAAAGATCATCGCGCAACACGCCGGCGAAAACACCGCAACACCCGGGGAAATCGCCTGGTGCGACATCGACCTGTTGATGACACACGACGTCTGCGGACCGGGGAGCATCGGGATATTCGAAGAGAAGTTCGGGCGCGACGCACGGGTCTTCGACCCCGAGAAGATAGTCATTATCCCGGACCATTACATTTTCACGGCCGATCCCAGGGCGCACCGTAACATAGCCATACTCAGGGACTTCGTCCAGCGACAGGGGATCAGGTTCTTCTACGATCCTGACTTCATAGATACCGAGCAAGAAGGATGCCCGCCGGCCTACGCCGACCCCCAACAGACATCGTACCGGGGCGTCTGTCACTCGGCCCTTCCGCAAAACGGCCATACGCGTCCGGGAGAAATCCTGCTCGGCACGGACAGCCACACCTGCACCCATGGTGCGTTCGGCGAGCTTGCCACGGGCATCGGCAACACCGAAGCCGGTTTTGTCATGGGCACCGGCACACTCTGGCTCAGGGTCCCGGCCACGATGAAGTTCTATTTCGACGGCATCGTGCCCCCGGGTCTCATGGCAAAGGACCTCATTCTCCACGCCATCGGAGAAATCGGCTTCGACGGCGCGACATACCGTGTCATGGAGTTTGCCGGCGACGCCATCGCGCAATTGAACGTGGACGAGCGATGCACCATGTGCAACATGGCGATAGAAGCAGGCGCGAAAAGCGGCATCATCGAACCGGACGACGTCGTTATCAATTACGTCGAACATCGGAAGCGGGAAGACGCGCCCCCCTACACACTGTTCACGTCCGACGAAGACGCAAACTACGAGGCGGTCTACCGATTCGACTGCGGCCGGATACCGCCGACGGTGGCCATGCCGCACTGCCCGGATCGACGGGCGGCCGCAGCGGACCTGTCTGATGTCGCCGTGGAACGTTCATACATCGGCTCCTGCACCGGGGGAAAGACCACCGACATGCTTGCCGCCGCCGACATTCTCTATGGACGGGAAGTCGTCGTCGACACGTTCATTGTCCCGGCGACTACCGAAGTGGACCGGGACCTCGACTCGAAAACAATACGCGGAAAGACACTGCGGGACATATTCACGGCGGCCGGCTGCACAATCGGCCCCGCAAGCTGCGCCGCCTGCCTCGGCGGCCCGAAAGACACCTTTGGGCGCGTAAATGAGCCGCTCAGGGTCATATCAACCACCAACCGCAATTTCCCCGGCCGCATGGGCTGCGGAGAGGCGGAAATATATCTCGGCAGTCCGCGCACCGCCGCCGCGTCGGCCGTCACCGGCACGATAACCGACCCGCGGGATTTCATGCGAGAGGACACGCCCGGCCCCGAACGGGAAGGAGGGGATACGTGATGGACGAACTTGCCTACGCGCTGATAACTCCCTACAGCCTTTTCAAAAGCCGCACCGGTGGAATCATCAGCCGGCTGCTGTCGTCACGCGGACTGACCTTCGTGGGCGCACGGATGTACGTGTTCTCCGATGAATTTATCGACGCATACAAGGCGTCCTTTCCCGTCGAAGAGATGGATCTCAACACGAAGGACGCCTGGTTCGCCTACCTTGACAATCACCTGCGGAAAAAGAACTTTTACAACATGCTGCCCCGCTGCATGCTGTTGCTGTTCAAGGGACCCGATGCGGTCAGGCATATCAAGGAAAATGTCATCGGTTCATTTACCGGCGTCCCCGTCGGCAACACGATACGGGGAACGTTCGGGGACCTGATCAAGGACGAGCAAGGGGTCGTCCATTACATGGAACCCGCGGTGTTGACCGGCGTCCAATCGGAAAGGAACATCGAGCACCTGAAGCTCTTTTCGCAGTACGCCCTGCAGGACGGCGGCGTGTTGACCGGTATGATCGACTACGAACGGGAACCCGAGACAACGGTCGTCATACTCAAGCCGGATAATTTTTACATACCGAGCCGCCGGCCGGGAAACATCATCGACACATTCAGCCTCACCGGCCTGAGGATCGTGGGGGCGAAGCTGTTTTCCATGACGATCAAACAGGGCGAGGAATTCTACGGCCATCTGAAGCACGTGTTCAAGAAACGTCTCGTGGGCCAGGTCAGCGACATCGTTCACGAGAAACTCAGTGAGGCATTCGACTTTGAAATCACCCGCGCGGATGCCGACCTGATGGCCCAACACCTCGCCGACAGAAATGCTTCGTATGAACTGAATCGTATCGTCGAATACATGACCGGCGTGAATCCCGCCGCCGTCGACGAGAGCGAAAAGGCAACCGCCACCAACGCAAACAGCCTGGTACTGCTGTACGAAGGCGTCGACGCCATAAGCAAGGTGCGCGATGTTCTGGGAGAAACGAATCCCGAAAAGGCCGCACCGGGAACCGTTCGAAGCGATTTCGGACGCGACCTGATGAGAAACGGCGCCCACGCCTCGGATTCCCAGGAAAGCGCGCTGCGCGAGATGGGCATCGTCGGCATGAGAGAAAGCGAAAAAGAAACCTGCGATATCACTGAACTCGTGGAAGATTACCTCGCCGGATTGTGAACATACACACAATACAACTCGGCCCGCTGGACACGAATTGCTACGTCGTCCGCCCCGAAGAACCGAACGGTCCCGCGTGGCTGATCGACGTGGGGATGTGGTCCAAGCCGCTCGTCGAATACCTCCAGAATAATGCCGTTCAGCCGTCGCGCATACTGATCACGCACGGGCATGCCGACCACATCGGCGGCATAGAATACGTCAAGCAGCATTTTCCGGAGACAATCGTCTGTGCGCCGGCGGGTGAAGAAGACATGCTGACGACCCCGGAAAAAAACCTCTCCAGCACCTTCCTTATGGGAGTCACGGCGCCCGAGGCCGAAGAATCGATCAGCCCCGGCCAGGAGCTGTCACTGAACGGTGACGGTTCCCGGCCGTGGACCGTACTGGACACGTCGGGGCACACCCCTGCCGGCCTCAGCTTCTACTGTCGCAGGGAGGGGGTCGTGTTTACGGGAGACGCCCTCTTCTGCAGGTCGATCGGCCGCTCGGACATTCCCGGCGGCGATCACGAGAAACTGGTGGAAAACATCAGGAACAATCTCCTTTCCCTGCCCGATGACACGGCGGTCTATCCCGGACACGGACCGCCGACGATGATCGGCGACGAACGTCGCGATAATCCGTTTTTACAGTAAGAGCCTGTCCGAATAACCCCTCGTCGGCCCGATGCCGAACGAGGCGGCCGCGGGCGCGGAGGGCGAAGCAGGCAACCCGTCTCCGGGGTGGCGATGCAGCCGGCCGCCGCAGCCGGCCGAAGCCAGAGGATTATTCGGAAAGGCCCTAAGGGGGGTTTTACCGCAAACAACGGATCGCCTGCAGACCGGCGCGTTGTGACAAGCCACTATATGCTCGATATGCATGACGACGGGTTACCATACTCGCCCTTTGCCCTCCGTTACTCCTCACCACCATCTTCGCCGCCCCCGACGGCATTCTCTTCTTCAGGCGCATTACCGTCTTCTTCACCATCGCCGGCATCATCATCAACATCCTGTTCCCCGTCGCTTTCATCGCCGGTATCGGCCTTCCTCTCTTCAGATTCCTCGCCGGCGGGCTGGAGCGGAAGACGGGCCTGGTCGGCGTTTTCATCCTCAACTTTTGCCACCGCCACCAGTTCGTCGTCTTCCCTCAAGGCAATAAGTCTGACGCCCTGGGTTGCCCGGCCTATCGTGCGGACGTTATCAATCGCTATGCGAACCACCTGGCCCTTGAGCGTGATCATCATCAGTTCGTCGGCGTCCCGAATCGCCTTCAGGGCCACAACCGCCCCGTTCCGCTCGGAAGCCTTGATATTGATAATCCCCGATCCGCCGCGATTCTGTACGCGGTATTCCTCGAAGCTCGTCCGCTTGCCGTAGCCCTTTCTGCACACGGTCAGCAGCGTCGACAGGGGATCGATAATAATCATGTCCACCACCGTATCGCCCTTCTTCAGACTGATGCCCCGCACCCCGGCAGCAGTACGGCCCATGGATCGTATGTTTGATTCCTTGAAACGGATCGCCTTTCCCGCCGACGTGCCGAGAACGATCTGGTCATCAGCCGTCGTAACGGCAACGCCGATTACCCGGTCGCCCTTTTTCAGGCCGGTGGCGATAATACCGCCCTTCCTGACATTCGCGTATGCCTGCAGTTCCGTTTTTTTAACCTGGCCTTTCTCGGTCGCCGTCACGAGGAAACGATCGTCGAACTCCCTGACGGGAACTACCGCGCATATACGGTCTGCGCCATCCATCTCAAGCAGATTCACAATCGCCCTGCCCCTGCTCGTGCGCGACATAGACGGGATATCGTAGACTTTCAGCCAGTGCATCCTGCCGCTCTCGAGAAAGACGAGCAGGTAATCGTGTGTCGAGGCGATAAAGAGGTTTTCTATAAAATCGTCGTCGCGCGACTCGCTCCCCCTGACACCCTGTCCGCCCCGTCCCTGCCGGCGGTACGTGGTCAGCGGCATTCTCTTGATGTAACCCTCGTGTGTCAAGGTCACCGCGACGTCTTCCTCGGCAACGAGATCTTCAATATCAAAATCCTCGGCGCTGCCGACTATTTCGGTTCGCCGCGCATCGCCGTAACGATCCTTGATCTCGTAGATATCCTCCCGTATCTCGTCCATAAGCAGCAATTCATCGTTCAGAATTGCCTCGTGACCTTCGATCTCATCGACAAGCTTTGCATAATCGTTGGCAAGCTTTTCTATCTCGAGGCCGGTCAGGCGTTGCAGTTGCATCGACAGAATGGCATCAGCCTGGACACCCGTCAGTTTCTGCGGCTCATCTCCCACCCGGTTGAGGAATTTTTCGGGCAACAGCATTCTGACCGTGGCCGCCTCGGTGAGCCTGAGCTCGTGATCCATAAGCCGCTGCTTCGCGGTCGGGACGTCGGGGCTGGTCTTGATAAGCTCGATGATTCGGTCAATGTCTGCAACCGCGAGAATCAGCCCCTCGAGCACGTGCGCCCGCTGCCGGGCGCGGCGCAGGAGAAACAGCGTTCGGCGGGTAATAACCTCTTTGCGGTGCTCGATGTAATACCGCAACATATCCTTGAGGCCCAGGGTCTGCGGAGACATGTTCACCAGGGCAACATTTATGATACTGAAGGTGGACTGCAGCGCGGAATACTTGTGGAGCTGGTTGATCACCACATCCGCCTCGGCTCCCTTTTTCAACTCAACCACGATGCGCATGCCGGTTCGGTCCGAGTGATCCTGGACATCCATGATATCGGTGATTTCCCCCTTTTTCACGACAGCGGCGATACGTTCGATTATCGTGGTCTTGAGAACCTGGTAGGGTATCTCCGTAATGACAATCTGCTCTTTGCCCCCGCGCATTTGCTCGGTATGCATCTTGCCGCGAAGGGTGATCCGACCTCTGCCCGTGCGGTATCCCTCGAGAATACCGTCCCTGCCGCATATCAAACCGCCGGTTGGAAAATCGGGTCCCGGGACGGTCTCCATGAGTTCCTCGACGGTTATGTCGGGATTATCGATCACTCGTATAAGGGCATCACATATTTCGTTCAGATTATGGGGCGGCAGGCTGGTAGCCATTCCCACGGCGATCCCCTGAGAACCGTTCACCAGCAGGTTGGGAAACTTGGCGGGCAGAACAACCGGCTCGTTTCGGGTTTCATCGTAGTTCTGCTTGAAATCAACCGTGTCCAAGTTCAGGTCACCCAGCATTTCCATCGCCGGGGCCGTCATCCGCGCCTCGGTGTACCGCATGGCAGCCGGGGGATCACCGTCGATGGATCCAAAATTGCCCTGCGGATCCACGAGCGGATACCGCATGCTCCAGGGCTGACCGAGACGTACCATGGTCGGATAGACCACCGCTTCTCCGTGCGGATGGTAATTCCCCGAGGTGTCGCCCGCGATCTTCGCGCACTTGCGATGTTTGCTCCGGGGCCCGAGATTGAGGTCGTTCATGGCCACCAGCACGCGCCGCTGCGACGGCTTGAGACCATCACGGATATCCGGCAGGGCCCGATCCATGATCGTACTCATCGCGTACGTGAGATAGCTCTCCCGCATCTCCTCTTCGACGGGCATATCTTCGATATGTTCCCCGGGAAAGAGCCTCTTGGCGGCCGGGTCCTCAACGGCTTCCTTGTTGTTCTCCTCAGTCACTCTCTCGCTCCGTCATGTGATCACCGTCGTCATACTGCCGTACTGCTGTGTTATAAACAGCGGGATTCTCGCCCGTGTCGACGGGGATTATTTTCACCCGCCGGCGCCGATACCATATTATCCCCGAAAGCATAATGAAAGTACAGCGATACAACCCTAAAAACCTCTATTTTTAGGCACTTGAGCCGTTTTTTGGCCCCCGTTCCGTCGCCCGCCAGCGAACCGTTTTCTTGCGCATCCACCTGACGGCCAAGGCATCGCTCACTACCTTGAAAAACCGGTCAAGAAATCCGTATTTTCCCCGGCCGGCCCGGCGCGGACGGTGGTTGACCGCCATTTCCGCGACGCGCCATCCGTCCATCCTGACCAGTGTTGCGAAAAAACGGTGTCCACCGTCAAACAGCTTCAGGCGGTCCGCACATTCGCGGCGGAACACCTTTATTCCGCAGCCCGAGTCGTTAATCTGCTCCATCGTGATCAGGTTCCTGAACGCATTTCCATATCTGCTTACCAGAAGGCGGAACGGCGAATCCTGTCGCTCCCGCCGCCACCCGTTGACATAATCGCATTCATCATTCTCGATCGGTTCAAGGAGACGCGGGATATCGCGCGGGTCGTTCTGAAGGTCCGCATCGAGCGTGGCAATGTATCGCCCCCCGGCCGCCCGAATTGCCGCATCGAGGGCAGCCGTCTGGCCGCTCCGCTGCTGCAGGTCGAGTACTCGCAGTCGGGGGTATTCCTTCATCAGGGCAGCGAGCACGGCAGGCGTCCGGTCGTCGCTGGCGTCGTTGGCGATAATGATCTCGTACTCGCTGCCGACGGCATCACCGGCCGCCGTCGACTCCTCGATAAGTCGACGGAGATTCTGCGCCTCGTTGTAGGCCGGCGCCACAATTGAAAGGTATATATCAGGCTGTTCGTTTTCGTTCATTTCAACGGATACCCCGTATCGTTCCACGGGTGACGTATTCTATATGATAGCTGGATGGAATATAACTATTTTCCCGATTAGATTATATTTGCGTGCATTGCGTACGGCATCACATGTCCGGGCACCAGACGAATGTAGAGGAAACACATAATGATTATTGCTGAAACATTTCGCGAATACGTGATCAGGGTGTTGACCGATCCTTTTCTCCGGTTCGACCTGTGGGACGTTGTCGGGTTTTTCGGCCAGTCGCTGTTTTTCGCCCGGTTCGTTGTGCAATGGATCGCCTCTGAAAAGAAACAGCGCAACGTGCTGCCCGTCGCCTTCTGGTATTTTTCCATGGCGGGCGCGTTCGTCTCACTGCTGTACTTCATCCACCTCGGCAGACTCCCCCTGATCATGGCCGGGATGGCAAGCATGGTCATTTACTCCCGCAACCTGCATATCTGGTTTAAGCGAAAGACATCCCGGCGGGGGTTGGTCTTCTCTTCCGGCGCGGTCCCGACGGAGGTCGATTTCGAACCGTCCGAAGGTGCCGGCGACAAACCGCCGGAAGCCGGACAGGGGCCTGTGGACACGGACAACGGCGGCTGACCCTGTTTATCGCGCCTCGTCGTGAACGTAGCCGACCGCTAACGGCTCGGCGCTGACATCAAAGGGCCGGCGGAGCCTGACGAGGTACATCTTTCCCCAGTCTTCGAAGGCAAGCGGTCGGTCGCTGGCCGCCCGGACGGTCCCGAGTTCGCCCGGACGGGTACGAAACCGCCGATCCCCGGTATGCAGTTCAATCTCGTACGGTCCCGCCGGATCCTTCCGGTAGGCTCCCAGGCCGAGCAACCCCCTGTCCGTCGTGAGCAACCATCGCTCCCCGCCTTCCAGAAGGCCGGCGGTCCCCAGCCCTCCCGCCCGCCTGCCGAAACGACCGAGGTACGCCTCCAGGCCGGTTTTATCGGCACCGTACATGACGAAATCATCGTCACCGATCACCGCGGAAACGCGCCGGGCAAACCGGCAGATCGTATCGCCGTCCCCGTATCGCGCCTGGCGACGAAAGAAATGCGTGTAACAAAACAACATCCCGAGCATGGCGACACACGCAGCGGCGACGGACAGCCCCATATGTTTCCTGACAGCCCCCCCAACGGCCAGTATGACTGCGACGATACCCCCGGCGAGAACAATCGCAAGCAAATACCACGTCGAACCCGCAATGCGGGCGGGTTCCGGAAGCCACGACGGGCTCTCGCCGGCGAACAGGTATCCCGCGGCGATCAGGATCACGCCGGCCGCCGGAACGAACGGGACCAGCCGGCATATCCGGGCAAGATGCACACCCACACCGGCGGCATACCGCTCCGGTCGAGACAGTTCCATCACGGCCCAGCCGGCGAGCAACGCCGCTGCCGGGTAACACGGGAGAAGGTAGTCGGGGCGAAACCCGGCGGGTATGCCGAACGCGATCATCACCGTGAGTGTCCACCAGAGCGGCAGTGCCGTCGGCGAGCGATAATACAGCGCGGCGGCACACCATCCCGCGAGGCGGGTCACGGCCAGTTGAATCCCCGCCGCCATCTTCGAACAGAGCCCCTCTGAACGGCGAAGCCATTCTTCAAGGAGACCCACGCGGCGGGTTGTGCCGCCGCCGATCAGCAACAGGCCGGCTGTGGCGAATATCGACAGCGGCAACAGGTTGTAGAACAGGTGTCCGGCCATCGGCCCTCCCGCCTCGTGGGGCGCGTGGTGTCCCTCGCCGGTGATCCGCTGGACGATTTCGAAATAGACCGTTTTCTTGAAGGCTTCTCCGCCTATTTCCAGCATGGCTATCCACAGCGGTACCAGTACGACGGCCATCATAAGCAGGCCCCTGAAGAGCCTCACCGCTCGAAAAACGGCCCGCCACCGACGGGCAATCAGTATGAGTTCCGGCGTCCACCCGCTGCCGGCCCGCCGCGCCGAAGCGTGAAAACCGGGTCCGAATCCGCCCGCCAGCAGCAGGAATCCGCCCAGCAGGACGAGATTGACGATACCCCCCCCCTTTGCCAGCGCGGCCAGCAGCATCGAGCACCAGAAGGCAATCCGCCAGACCGTCCGCCGTCCGTCGGCCGGCGGATGAAACGTGATGCGATCCGCGCAGAATACGCACAGCGTGACCAGAAAGGCCAGGAGCATATCGGTGGTCGCCAGGAAGGCGAGTTTATTCATGTGCAGACAGGTAACCAGCAGCGCCGCCGCCGCGAGCCCGGCCGCCCTGCCGTACCACCGCAGCCCCAGCAGGTATGTCAGCACGGCAATTCCGAGAAAGGCAATTATCGTCGGCACACGGTAGATGATCTCGTTATTGAGCCCGGTAAGCTTCATGGTCGCCGTCAAAAGCCACGCGTACAACTGGGGCTTGCGGGCATAATTCCGGTAATTGCCGTCCGCATCGGTTTCCGAGTCGATCCGCGGGAGCAGGAGGCTTCCCCCGTTGACCTGGTCGATACTCACCTGGATCTGCCAGAACTGCGCGTAGCTGTACGTATTCGACGGGGCGTGCGCCAGAATGCCGATTACCGCCAGACACAACAGGAAGATCAGTACAACGTCTCTGACGATGACCCCGGCTGGGGGGCGGGAATAACCCGCAGTGAAAAAGCGAGGAATATTCATATGCAATCCCCGGGAAAACCGTCAAACGGCGGGCAGTATATTCTGTCGACTATCACACCCGAATCCAACACGGGAGATGGTTCCGCAGGTCAATCTTCGCCCTGCGAACGAAGCAGATTGCCGGCGATATACGATTGCCAGGGAAGAAGATTGTTTTCGACCATTCTCTTTGTCTTCGGGTCGTCTCCGCAGACACCGGGTGGAATCATGTCCAGCAGTGTGTTGATCCTGCCCCGGGCCTTTCTCCACTCCCGGCTGTACACGAGGGCGTACATGTCCTTTACTTCCCGGTACACGGTATCCGTCAGTTCATTCAATACTTCCCGGTACTTTCTTTCGTCCTCCGTTTTTGCGAACACCCCCCGGGGAACGTAAGCGAGATAGAGCCGATAATTCTTTTGGCACAAATACATGTTCTCCGGGTTGGAGTGCGAATGCCTCTTGAGGTACAGGCTCCGCGCCTTGTCGAGGTATTCCTGCGATTCCCGCCTGCTCGTCGGCCGCTCCATGATGTAGGTAAAAACGGAGTCGATATGGCGCCGCTCCAGTTCCGGCGGCCGCCCGGTATTCCTGTTCCCGTCTGAATCCCCCCCGCCGAATGCCCAGAGGGCCAGGAATACCATGACCATCAGCCCGAGGTAGACACCGCCGGCAACGGCGTACTTCTTGAGTTTTGCCTTGCGTTGCTGCTCCTCCAGCTCCTGTGGAGACAGTTGTTCCTGCTCTTCTCCGCCTTCCGGCCCCGCGCCGGCGCCGGCGGGCGATTCCATACCCGGGGCTTCCCGGGCATCCTGCAGGAACGCGGGCGACACCGCTACCTGTTCAGGCGTTTCAACCCCGGCTTCCGGCGAAGGCTGTCCGGGCGCCGGGGGAGCCGCGCCGTCGGGAGAACCGGCTTCGGCACCCGCGTCATCCGGTACGGGGACCGGCTGAGGCTCCTGTTTCCGCCCCGTCTTCTCGAGGTACGCATCGAGTACCTCTTCCGGGTCGTCATCCGGAGAGGCAAAGAGGATGCCGGTTTTCTCGCCGATGTCGATCACGTCCCCGGAATCGAGAAGAACGACTTTTCCCGCCTTGTACTTCTTGCCGTTTACCTTTATTTTTCGCTTCTTCGACAGATTTCTGACCGACCAGCCGTCAGGCAGCAACTCCAGAAGCATCTGCTGCCGGGATACCACCTGCTCCTGGATATGCAGACCTGCGGCCATGTCGCGGCCGCACAAGACCGGTGATTGGGTCAGCAGGGCCCGTTCTCCCTTTTGCGGCCCCGCAACAAAAATGATCGTGGCGTGCTGTTCCGACATAGTGAATCCTATTCTCCGTCCACCGATATCAAAGGAGCCCTTCCTTGAAAATCCTCACGATCCACGGCCCGAAAACGATCATGATGACCGCCATCACCAGCAGCAGGCACGGCACGAGGATCTTAATCGACGCCGACGCCGCGAGGTTTTCGGCGCGAACGGATCGTTGCATGCGCAACAATTGCGCCTGGTCCCGCAGTACCGTCGCCAAGGGGGTGCCGAGTTCCTCCGCCTGCCGTACGGAAGCCACGATTGTCTGCACTGAATCGATCGGGACCCTGGCCGCGACGTTCAGCAGGGCGTCGCTGCGGGTAGTGCCGAACTCTATCTCGGAAAGCATGGCCGTGAACTCTTCGTTCAGAGGATTGTCCTTTTCCTCGCGTATGACGGTCTTGACCGCTTCCGTAAAGGTCGCCCCGGCACCCATCGCGAGGGAAATCAACTCCAGGGAGTACGGCAGTTGCCGGGTGATCTTTCGAAGGCGATTGGAGGCATTGCTGAACAGCTGCATGATCGCAATACCGCTCCCGACGATGAATCCCAGCAGCAGGATGAAAAACCCGAAACTGCCGAACGCCAGGAAATAAAAGGTCTCGATTATGACTGCCAGGACGCAGCCGTAAAACATCGACAGTGCAATATACTCTTCGGGTGTGAAGTAATCCGGGTTTCCCGATGCGATCAACTGAAGCCTGATTTTCTCTCTGAACCGGGGTATATTCAGCTTCGTGGCCGCGGAAAGCAGGAACCAGAGGATCGGTCGAAACACGGCATTTTCAAATATTGTCACCCGGTCGTCATGGCCGGTCGCGATGGCCGCCTCGCGCTGAGCGGACATGTTGACCTCGCCGGTCCCGCTGAAGAGGCCGATGATACCGAGTGTCACCGTCAGGAAGAGGCCGGCGGAAATAATCCAGTCGACGGTTGTCCCCGCCCAGAAGCTCGCTGCCACTACCAGTTCGAACGTTTCGGGCGTCATAGGTCGATGTCCATAATCTTGCGTATCCACAGGAAACTGATGATGTTGAGTACAAAGGCGGTCGCGAGGATCACGTTCCCCACCGGCTCCCGGAAAAGCGACAGGGTATCCTCCCGCAGGAAGATGTACAGAAATATCAGTATGGCGACGGGAAGGACGCCCAGCCAGCGGGCGGTCGCCCGTCCCTGGGCGGTGAGTGTCTGCACCCTGCCCTCGAGTCGCTGAATCTCCCTGATGCTGGCGGCGATATCGTCAAGGGTCTCTCCGAGATTCCCGCCCCGCTCCCGGTGGGTAAGCAGCGCGGAAAACAGCAACCGGTAATTCGGCAATCCTATCCGCACAGACGCCTTCTCCATGGCTACGTCAAGCGAGAGCCCGTACTCGTACTCGCGAACCATGTGCGCAAATTCCTGTCTCAACGGCGCCGGGGCATCCCGGGACACCATCTGCATACCCTGGACGAGATTAAGCCCCGCGCGGACCCCCGACGCCAGCGACTGTATCCCCCCGACCAACTGGTCTTCGAGCTTCTTCTGCCGCTTTCTCTTGAGGCGGCGGATCAGGAATGTCGGAAACATGAATCCGAACGCGCCCAGCACGAACATCGCCATCATGCCGCGCGCCCCCCCCCTGAAGATCGCGAAACCGATAAACCCGAACAACAGAACGGAGACTGCCGTGAGGACGAAAATGACCTTCGGGGGTATCCCCAGCAACAGGACCCGGTTGAGCGTATCGTCGTATTCCCGCTCTTTTTGTCTGAGCTGCCACATCAGCGGTCGGGCCCCCAGGAACACGGCCGAGGCCACCATCAGGAATATCAGCGTGCTGTTGATGGTGACCACTTTGAATTCAGACAGTGCGCCCAGGATCGCTATCACGTAAACACCTCTATATCCAGGAATTCCTTGCGAACCAGCTCGTCAATAAAGTCCGGCAGGTACCCCGTATGAACGAGCGTGCCGACCTCGCCGGGTGCCCCCTTGACCGGCGGTATGTGAAAGATGTCCTCGGTGACGATCTGGCCGGTGTTCGGATCAATGCCGATAATCTCGCTGACGTGGGTCACACGCCGGGCCCCGTCGGCCATGCGGGCAATCTGGACCACCATGTCTATCGCCGCGGCAATCTGCTCGCGAATCGCCCGCACCGGCATGTCGACGGCCATCAGCACCATCGTCTCCAGCCGCAGCATCGTGTCATCAGGGTTATTGGCGTGAATCGTGGACAGCGACCCGTCGTGGCCGGTGTTCATGGCCTGCAGCATGTCCAGTGCTTCCGGGCCCCTGACCTCGCCCACGATGATACGGTCGGGCCGCATGCGCAGGCAGTTCTTCACCAGGTCGCTGATCCGGTACGCCCCCTTTCCTTCAATATTGGGGGGGCGGGTTTCCATACTGACCAGGTGCTCCTGGTGCAGCTGGAGTTCCGCCGAGTCCTCCACGGTAATGATCCGCTCTTCCTCGGGGATAAAATTACTCAGCACATTGAGAGTCGTGGTTTTTCCGCTGGCGGTCCCCCCGGAGATCAGGATATTTTTCCGGCCGAATACACAGGCCCGAAGAAAGGTGCCCGCCGAACGGGTGATCGTCCCGAACTCGATGAGATCGTCTATGGTAAAGGGCACGCTGGCGAACTTGCGAATCGTCAGCGTGGGACCGGTCAGGCTGATCGGGTTAATGACCGCGTTGACGCGGGAGCCGTCCGGGAGCCGGGCGTCAACCAGCGGCGTTGAACGGTCGATCCGGCGCCCGATGGGATTGATGATCCGCTCGATGATGCTCTCCACGATCTTCCGCGAAAAAAAGCTGCGGTTCGTGTTGTGGAGATTGCCGTCCTTTTCGATGAATATCTTGTCCTTGCCGACGACCATGATCTCGTTGATATTCGGCATCTCGAGCAGGTCCTGCAGCGGGCCGTAACCGAGCACGACGTCCTCGATCTCCCGGCTCAGCAGCCGGCGGACGATGTAGGTGTACAACTCGGGGCTGATCCGCGAATAGGCCTTGTCCAGTTGCTCTTCCCATCCCTCCTCCACCCTGCTTACGTCTTCCTTGAGCGTATGCCGCCGCAACTGGAGGGGAAAGGCGCCGATAATATCCGCGGTGATCTTTCCAAGTATCTTTTCGAAATCCTCGTCCACCAGGTCGGTCTCCTCGAAACCGTAGCTGTACATCAGCCGACCCGTCGCCCGGCGATTGATCTCCATCACCACCGATCGCCAGAGATATTCCCGGACGATATAGACGCCCATCTCCTTGTCGATCTTCTCGATCTTGGCGTCGATCAACTCCGAGACGCTCCGCTTGACCAGGGCGACGAGCTTTTCGTCGACTGCTCCCACCTGGCCGGTCACGCGCAGGTTGAGCCGGTCGAGCAGCTCGGTATGGATCTCTTCCTCGACGGCGATAACCCTTTTGCGGGGAGAGGAGATCACCTGTTCGGCCGCGACCCGCTTGACGCTGGGCTGCATCATGTAGAGGCTGAATTCACCGACCCTGATTTCATCGCCGTAACCGATCTTCTGCTTCTGGTTGACGGGCAGTTCGCGGTTCGCCACCATCAGCCCGTTCAGGCCGAGGCACTCGACGAAAAAAGTGCCGTTTTCAAAGATAATCCTGGCGTGTTTCCGCGAAACAAAGGGGGACTTGAGGGTTACGGCATTGGCATCATCCCTGCCGATGGTGATGTTGTTCTCGGGAACGGTCACCGTCTCCCGCTTGTCCGAATACTGGTTATAAATCCAGACTTCCAAAACCGCACTCTCCGAAAGGGTATCCCGCCGCGCGTCAACTGGCCCGTCGGCCGGTTGCCAGCATATTCTTTATATCTTCCAGGCGTTTTCGCGTCTTTAAATCGAACGTGTCGAAAGAGGCATTGGCGGGCAGGACGACCACCCCGAAACCGTCGGGCAGCATCTTCTCGATTTCCTGTATATCCTTATGGTACGTCCGCGAGACGATGATCGACATCATGTCGTATGACGTGGCCGTTGCTTTTCCCGTATCGGCGCCCTTCAGGCCGAGGTTGACGATCTGGACACCCTCGAGCACCGTCTCTATACTCGTTTTTCCCCCGGCCGAAACGGCCGCCGTCAACGACACCAGGTCGGTCGGCTCCAGGGCGTCCCCGGGACACTGGTCCCGGTCCAGGCGCACGCCGATGATACACTCGTTATCCTTCAACATGCTGGCGACGGTCCGGTGCCGCTTGGGGCCGAGGCCGACATCGCTCCACAGCAGGTGTTTTCCCTCCTGAAGGTCCCTGACGGCCTTTCTGCCGCCCTGTTCGCCGGTGAGAATATTGCTGCGGTTGTCCCAGCGAACGAGGTTCTGCTGTATCGTCTCCAGCTTTACGGGGACCATTTCCTGCCTGAGGTGCTTGGCGGTAATCCGCTCGCCCTTTTTGACGGCCCTCCTGATAACGGCGACCGCTATTTTCTCTTCCTTGGCCTCCTCGCGCACCTTCTGGATATGCACGTTGTAAATCAGCACCACGATAGCACCGAGTGCCAGGGAAATAATCAGCAGCCACTTGTTCTGTATACCGTAGGTCTTTTCTCCGCTCGACGGAGCCGCTTCGTTACGAGTCATCACACACTTCCTTCCGCAACTGAATCAGAACCGAACAACTTCAGTCTCTCTGGTCACCTGAACGGGGACGATTGTGAATCACGACGATTCGCCGCACTATTGTGTCGTTTTTTGCGGAAGTTCGCAAGATGATCCGCAAGATTACCTGTCCCCTTTTGAAGGTCATCGTCTGTCGCTGCGTCCCTCCCCTGACCGTGCCCAGGCAGGTATAGCCCTGCGCGTCCATCAGGCCGTGGAAATCACTTTTGATCTCCTCGATATTGCCGCGGCAATCGTATACCCACTGGAGATCGACCCACCCCTTTCTTCTCGCCTTCCGGCCGCAGGCCCAGATTCTCTTCGATCCGGAAGGCGGATCGACCGGCGGATCGACATCTATCGAGAAGACGCCTCCCACGCTCCGTCCCTCGCGAGCCGCGTCGATGCCGGCCCCAACCGTTTCCGCCGCGCTGTCCTTCGAACGCCGCAACGTGCCCGCGTCCTGCTTGTCGCGAATTACACTCCTGAATTTCCCCTTCACGAGCACGTATCCCTGCCACAGGGTAAAACCGAGAACCGCCAGGGAAACGGCGTAGAGACAGATGCGAAACACCGGGTGTTTGCCGGAGAACGTCCTCTCGCCGGTCTGTACCACGTTACCACCGCTCGAGGTACAGGTCCTTCAGGTTATCCCTGATCGTGCCGTCAGCCACGTTCTCGACGGCATCATCCAGCTCGTAGAGGAACAGTTCCCGAATCGGCTCGAGGTAGGAATTCTGCCACCGCCGCCACTGAACGCCGTCCCGGTAACCCCTGCGGTAATACACGCGGGTTTCCATGTCTCCGTCTCCCCCGTCACCCTCAACGACAAATGATTTGAGGGCTTCCTGTTCCTGGGGGAATTCCGCGTCGATACGGCTGACGCTGCCGTGGGGCCATCGTTGGAGCGATTCGCGGGCCAGGTCGCCGGCGTCGCTACTCTTCTCGTAAGCGCTCTCCTCGAGTTCGTCGAGGGTGTCACGGGTACCCCCGTGGTGGGATATCTCGACCTCACTTGCCCGCATCTGGAGGAATCGCTCGTTGATGTACTCCCCGGAGGGCTCCGTCACGTTCACTTCCCGGTAGGCGCTGCAGAACTGATCGTACTCGGCGTTTTCGTCGGGTTCTCCGAACTGGCGGTGCGCCTGATCCCGCATATCGGTCTCCGCGTCGGCGTTCTGCACCACGCGCCAGGCGTGGTACCGGTCCGACACGCAGAGCCGCTGATCGTTTCTCATCACCATGCCGAAGAAGTACGTCCCCGCAATGATCAGGGCCAGCAGCGGTATGCACATGACGAATTCGATCAGCGCCGTACCCCGCCGCGTGTGTCGCGTTCCGTGTATCATCGTCGTATCCTTTCCCGCGGAAAGCGTGTTGCCTTCCGGCGGTTTAATGCACCAGGTAGGCCTCGGCCATCTCGGGACTGATGCTCTGCATGTACTCCAGGACCCGCTCGAGGTCTTCCTGCGTCAGGTCGACGTCGGTTATCTCGGCCGGATCCCAATCCGGGATCGTTTCGGCCAGGCGATCGCACCACACGTCCCACCGCTTGACCGGCACCAGCTTTGCCTGCCAGTCCTGCGTCCAGAGATCCCAACTGTTATTATTGAAAATCGAGACCTGGGACACCGCGGCGACATCCCCCGACGGATTGCCGGGCAGGAATTTCGACTGCCAGACCCGCGATTCGCCGGTCCTCGTGGCCACGCCGAGATACATGAACATCCGCCGCCGCTCCTCTTCATTCCGGTCCGGATTGTAGGCGGCGTTATCGGTGTCCATGAGCACGGGGGCGGGCAGGTCCTCGTAAGACGCCCCCTCCACGGGACTGGAGAGCAGTATCTCGTTCCGCAGCTCGATCCCCCCGAATATCCGCCACTCGACGTGGTAGACGGTATACCGGGCGTAAATCGGCTCACCCGTATCTTCGTTATAGCCGACAAGCCGCCGCCGCAGGCCGAGTTCCCCGTCGTGTTCGGGATGACTCATCCACTTTTTGTACCAGGCGTTTCCGCTGTCATCGAGGGGGATCCACTTATTCCAGGGGCTGGCACCGTTGGCAACGTAGTGCTTGCGGGTCTTGACGCGGATATGCATATCCGTCCCGGTCATCTCGAGGGTGATATCGAAGGCCACCCGGAAGGCCCGGCCCTCTTCGTCGGTGAACGCGATGTCGCCCACCAGCGACAGCGCCCGGGCATACCCGTCGTCGCCGACGCCGTCGGTCATCTCGCCGCCGCGGATAATGGCGTCGACCGGCGCGCCGGACCCGCTGTTGATGCTCCAGACGCCGTCCGAGCCCGTCTTGTTCAGGATGACGGGGCCCACCGTTTCGCTGCCCGCATCGCCGGTGATATTTTCGGCGATGGTAATGGCCGTCGGCGGCTCGTCCCCCCGCGTCAGGTCGACCGTGGCGTTGTGCCCGCCGCCCACGCCGAAGGTCCGGGTGTATTCCTGGGGTTCGGAACCGTTCGTGCTAATGCTGGATCGGATACTGACCTCGCGGGAGCTGTTGTCCATCCGCATAGGCTTCCAGCCGTTCCGGTCCCAGACCCACCGCTCCAGCGGCTGGTCGTCCGGGTTCCCGTAGGGTCCCCGCCCGTTGAGCTGCCAGGACCACCACCGCCGCGGCACGGGACCGTACTCGGCGCTGGTATCCGGGACGGTCGGGGTGATCGCCGGCGTGTTCCAGCTCGACGGGTTCAGCCAGTGTGCCCGCTCCTCGTCGGGGTGCACGGTGGAGCGGATATGCACCCGGTAATAACGGGTCACCATGACACCGTGATTATTGATCTCGGGATTGCCGTCCCGGGTCTGCTCGTCGCCCTCCACGTAGGCGACCGCATCGTCGTATCCGGTGATCCACTGCTCGCTGTACTGGACGGATATCGGGGCCGGCAGCCCGAGAATGTACGCGGCCTTGACCTGCGCCAGCGTCCGCAGGTGAAAGGCGAACCGGGACAGGTCGACGCTGCCGTCGGTCCCGTGGTGCCAGTGCCACCAGTGGGAAGAAAAGCCGCTGGGGGTGCCGAAGCCCCGGTACACCTGCCGCAGCGCGTGATCCAGGGGGCCGTACGTGGTGTACCCCCACCGCTCCTGGAATTCATGTACCATGGTATCGCCGCTGGAGACCCACTCCCACTGGTCCCAGTAGTCACGCCAGTTGTAGAGCCGGGCGAAGGGGCCGAGGTAGTAGGGGAAGTCTTCATGCGATATGCCCTCGCCCCGATCAGGCACCTTGCCGTCGACGCCGGCGATGATCGGGGTCGCCCCGCCCCTGACGCTGATTTCGCGCGCCGTCTTGGCGGTATCCGGGGTATTGGCGAGCTTGGTTACCAGCCCGGAATCCTTGACCTCCCGGACAATCGCCCCGCTGTCACGGTCCCTGCCGTAGCGGATATGCATGTTGAGCGCCGGCAGGAAATCGCGCGGCTCGCCCCGAAAACCCGGCAGCGTCGGACGGAGGGGAACGATAAAGGCCCGGTGTGACATGCCGTGAGCGGAAAACCGGTGCGCGTCGGCCTGCGCGAGGACCGGGGCCGTATCCAGTTCAGCCTGCGAGAAATTATCCAGCGCGAGTACGGCCCGCCAGATCAGCCCCCGGCCGCCGCCCGGCGCGTTCCACTCGGTACTGCGGGCGACGTCGTAGGATCCTTCAAGCTCAAGCTCGTTTTTCTGGTCGAAGGCCTCGTCAATCTCCTCGAGCCGACGAAGCTGGTTGCCGTTTTCATTGAGTTCCGCATACATGTCCTCGTATATGCGCGCAATCCCCCGGCAGTAAAAATTATCAGGTTCGTAGGGGGTGAAAGGACCGACGACGGGATGGTACGGATCCAGGGCATCGGGTAGTTTCCGCATCTCGACCTGTTCGGCGATCGTCATCTCGGCGGCCAGCGGCAGCGCGTCCATGACCGAAATGAGGCTGATCAGCCGCGCCTGGGTGACATTGTTGACTGAGATAACGTTCATGCTGCGGGCCATCCAGCCGGCCCCGCTGATGGCCGCGCTGTCGGCGGCGTCCTGCATCCGCAGGCGGACGTTCTCCTGGTCACCGAGGTTGAACACGTACAGGATGAGCCCGACCAGGAGGGTGATCGCGGTCAGCACGATGATCAGCACCGCCCCGCGCCGTTTTCGCCGCGCCGGGCGCCCCCGGCCGCCGTTGCCGTATCGGTATGTCTGCCCCGTCATGATACCGCTCCTTTGCGTTTTAATTTTC
Source organism: uncultured Planctomycetaceae bacterium (assembly GCA_964557575.1). GTDB lineage: Bacteria > Planctomycetota > Phycisphaerae > SM23-33 > SM23-33 > CAZLBC01. The sequence continues at coordinate 61,907 of CAZLBC010000003.1, read as the reverse complement.
CATCTGCTTGTTGCTCTGGGCCTTGTTTAAAATGCTCTCGGCCTCGTGGCCCTTGTGGTATTCCAGGGCCTTCTTCGCGGCCCAGATGGCCACGTCCCACTGTTCCTGTTCCACGGCCTGCCGGGCCTGGAACACGAACCTGCTGTAGTCGACCATGTTCAGCTTGGTTTTTATCTCGGCCGTATCCTTGATCGCCTGGGCCTTGTCCAGAAGGTTCCTGGCATCCCGCCAGCGGCGCTCGGCCACGGCCTGGTCCGCCGAGGCGATGAATTCTTTGTACCGCTTTTCCATCTCGATCTGATTGAGCACGTCGTCGACAAGGCTCGCCTTCGACGGCAGGATCTTTTTCGCCTCCGCAAATTTCTCGCGGGCCTCCTGTTCCCTGCCCCGGTCCAGAAGCTGCTTGCCCTCATCGAAGGTGACGTAGAAATCACACTCGCTGATGCGGTTGGTGATCTCGGCGGTACTCTTGATGTCGGCGGCATCTTTGTACAGGCGGCGGGCCGCGCTGTAGTTACGATCATTGTAAGCGGCATGGGCCGCCTTCAGCGTGGCATTGAAACTCTCGGCCTCTTTCATTGAGGCCAGGATGCTCTTGGCCAGCGCGTTATTCGGATCCATTTCGAGCAGCTCATTAGCGATCCTCGTCTTCTCGGCATCCGTGGCGGCACTCTTCAGCGCCGTTTCCTTCATTTGCAACTCGATCGCCTTCTGCTGTTTCGTCAGATCCCCCCGCTCCTGCGGCGACAGGTCGGGACGCCCGCGAAGGTTCTTTATCGCCTGCAGCTTTTGTGCAGGCGTCTGAGCCTCATCCAGTTTTTTCCAGTCCTCCTCCTTCTTGACATTCTCGGCTATGCCCGACAGGGACTGTTCAATCCGCTTGAGGTAGGCATGCTCCCGGTCGCGGGGTATGGCTTCCGCCTCGGGAGAATCCAAAAGGTCACGGGCGGCCTCGAAGTGCTCGCGGGCCTGCGTGTATTCCCGCCGCGTCATGCACTGATCGGCGAGGGCGAGGAGCTTATCCATCTTCTGCTTGAAGATAATCTTGTCGATATCGTCGTACACCTGATCGCGCCGCTCGATCAGGATATCCGGCAGCGGCTTGTTACCGACCTTGTGGGACCACTGGTCCCGGGTCTCCTGCTTCAGCGCCTCGTACTCGGGCACTTCCTTGAGGCCCGTGTATTTCTCCCGCGCGGCGGAAATGATCTGGTGCGCCGGCTCGTACACGGCCCGGTCGGCCGCGAGTATCTCCAGATCTCCGCTGTCCCCGAGAAAATTCAACGCCACAAGTCGTTCCCGCAGGTATTCATAGCCGGCATATTCATTACTCAGTTGCCGGGCCTCTCGCTCGAGCTTTTGGGACTTGTCGTAATAGAGCTTGGCCGCCTCGTAATCCGGTTCCATTATCGCCTGTGCCATCGCGAGTTTTGCCCGGCAGATAGGTATCCCGAGCGCAGAGAGCTGTGCCTCCGGCGTATTCGGATAGTTGTCGCGAATCCGCGTCATTGCCTTGATCGGCGACGCGAAGCCCTCGGTCACGGCCTTGGCAAAATCGCCGTTGGCATACATCGCATCCGCGTTTTCCTTGGCGGCAACGGCCCGCTCAAACTGTTTTTTCGCTTCCGCCTTCCGAATCTCGATCGCGCTTCCCTTCTGGGCTTCTTTCCACAGGTAAAATCCCACCAGGCCCAGGACCGCCGCCGCGGCAATGGAAGCGAGTGCGATTTTCATTCTCTTGCTCATGGGTTTTTTCGGAAGCGGTGCCGTTTCGGGGCCGGCCGCGCCGACCTGGCCCGCATCGAGCTGGTCGAGATCGGCCATGCCGCCGTACCCCCCGTCCATGTCAAACCCGTCGTCCTCCAGCGACCCCCATCCCTCCTGCCCCTGCAACCGGGAGACCATATCGCCGCTCGGCGCGCCGGCCGCCGCAGCACCCTGCATCGTACCGCCGGCAGCGGAAGCATCCGGGCCGCCGGCCGCCGCCCCTGTTGCAACACCCGCAGCCGCCTGCCCCGCACCCGGCGCCCCGCCCCCCCGCGCCTTCGATGAGAAATTGGTTTTGATCGCGCGCCCAAGTTCCTCGGCGCCGGAAAATCGCTGATCCCGGTCTTTCTGAATCATGCGGTCGACCAGCAGCGATACCGTCTCCGGCACCGACGGCTGGATCTCGTGCAGCAGCGGCGCGGTCACCTTCTCGTTGCCGTGCCACTTCATCCACCTGAGCGACTCTGAATTCGGATCGCTGACGATTTCCTGGAATATTTCATTGAACAGCGGCCGGCTCGCCAGCATCTCGTAGGAGATAAAACCCAGGGAGTAAATATCGGCCCTGCCGTCGGGTTCCACGTTTTCGTAGAGTTCCGGTGCCATGTATTTCGTCGTGGCGAGGGGCATCGACACGTCGCCGCCCTGGACGGCGGCGACGCCGAAATCGACCACTTTCGGGCGCAGACCCGGCGCCATGATGATGTTGCCGGGCTTCAGGTCCCGGTGAATCACACCCGCCCGGTGTATCTGGTGCAGCGCCGCGGCGAGCCGAAAGACGATCATCAGGAAGGCCTTGACCTCCATCGGTCCCTCGGCTTCCCGGATCAGGGTTTCGAGCGTGTATCCCTCCACGAAATCCATGACATAGAAAAGCCCCGTCTGGTCGTCGATCATTTCATGCACGTCGACGATCGCCTCGTTGGCCGCACCGAGCTGGGCGATCTTGCGGATCGTCTGAATGATCTGGTCCCGGTGGTTCGGATCGGAGGCGAACTGCGGGGCGATCTGCTTGATGGCCACGAGTCTGTCGAGGCCGGGATCGTGGCATTTATAGACGATTGACTGGCCGCCGCGCCCGATACACTCCACTACCTCGTATTTGCCGATCACGTTCCCGGCCTGGTACGGCTGACCTGCCGGACTGCTGTTATTGAAATCCTGTTCGACCATGAATAGCACCTGAATAAATAAAACGCACAGTAGATAATCGAATAACCATGCTCCGGACACCAACCGATTCGTTAATCCGGAAACTCCTCTATATCAATTTGATCGTATGAACCTTCATTCGTCAACGTACACGGAACCTCGACCTTGATGGCGTAACTGCCGTCATCGAGTTCGACCGCGTCCGGGTCCATTTCCGCCAGGATCCTCCCCGCGTAGGGAACCGACAGGTACAGGTTGTGACGCACCATGACGTGTATATCTTCATGTTCGCCGTACACAATACCGTCACCGGCGGTCGGGGGCGCAAGTTCGATCCACGTGTTATCCTCGGCATACGCGAACTTGGGAGCCAGCCAGTTTCTCACCCAGTTTGGCTCGTCTTTGCCGTAGGAGGCGAACATATCCTGCAAACCCGACTCCAGAAAATCAGCCTGGGCGGATCCGCCCTCGTAGTCCGAGGCCGACACGGGCATGACCGCCCAGACGGCCGCGTCCTTGATCAACCGAAGCTTGTCGCTTCCCTCGGGGCCGCCGCCAAGGAACACAACGTTCCAGCCTTCTTCACCGTTGTGGGGGGAACGCGTGAAATCCTCGGGAATATAGACGATCGCCGACCGGGCCGCACAGTAACTCGCATAATGTACGGTCATGTATCCACCCATCAGCAGTGAAGACTGCAGCATGAGCAGTCCGAACATGAGTATGATGGGCAGCAGCATGGCAAATTCTATCAGGACGTTGCCCCCCTCCCCGTCCCCCGGATCCGGTCTGCGGTTACTTCTCTTCAATATATAGATCGCCGCCGCAAAGAGCACGGCCATCGACACCGCCGCCACGGAAAAAAAGACGAGGAAACGCCCGTCGTCAAGAACGCCGAGCGTATAGCCGCCCCATCTGCTCACCCCCCTGCCCCCGCCCATCCAGACACATACCGCCATGGCCGCGACGAGAAACAGTAATATCACCGCGGCCCTGCAGATGGTCCCCCGGTTCTCGACGCGACTGGAGAGCGTGTTTTTATCCTTCGTGCTCATATCAGAACCCCAACAAGAACAGGTTTTTAACCGGACCGTACATACTCGTCAGCACCATGGCAATGCACGCGCCGATGCACAAGGCAAGGCCGAAGGGAAGCTTCGCGCTGTCCGCCCCGTCCGGGGCGGCCGGCCCTGCTCGAAGCAGGGCCAACCATAAAAACCGCCATATGCGCCCGAGCGTCTTCACGGCAATGCGGCGCCTGATCATGATGAACACGGCCATCAGCACAGCAACCCCGAAGCCGTAGAACATCGCCGTCAATACAAAGCGCCATCCCACCAGCGACCCGACCGCGCCCATGATCTTCGCATCGCCGCCGCCGATGCCGCCGGCCAGCCAGGCGACAAACAACGGCAGGAACCCGGCGGCAAATCCTACTATGGAGTCGACCAGCCCCATTCTGCCAATCCCCATTACCGGCTGCTCGCCGATCCACCCCCCCATCAGGAAATGGCACACAATGCCCAGAACAATAGCCGGGTAGGTTATTCGGTTGTAAATTTTTCCTGTACGCACATCACACACGGCCGCCTGAATCAATACGACGGCGCATATACCATACGCCCAGGAATCCGGGCCGAATATCTGCATGTGACTGTTCCGCCGTCCTGTACAACGATATTGAGGACGGCATACGGCGCGTTAGAAAGGCTCTGGATTCGACTGGTGGCCTTTCACCTCGTCGTACGACTCTCTCATCCAGTCCTCAATATCGTCCTTGAAGAAGATGATGAGCAGCAACACCGGCAGGGCGATGGCCGCGATAATCAGGACGTACTCGATCAGGTCGGCTCCCTGCTCATCCGCGTGCAGCGCCTTGACTTTCTGAATTAACTTTTTCATCTGCTGCTTCCTTTCTTACCGGAACGTTACCAGAAATAACCTCCATTCACCGCCCGTCCTCACGGGAAGGGCAGCGACAATATGCATACGATCATCCGATAATATTCCACCAGCGTGGTAAGCATCAGCCAAAAGAGCCATATCATCGGGATGCCGAAGGCAACAATAAGCAGCGTCCACTCCACCGTGACCTGTCCGGCCTGATCCCGGCAAAACGAAATAAGATTGTTGTTACTTCCGGCCATTTCATTAGGTATAACGTGAAATGCGTCCGGGTATTGCAGTTGTTCATTTCTATTCATCGAAAATTTGCCCGCGGAAAGATGATTGCAAGTCTCAATAAAATAATAGCTTCTACAAGAAAAAAGACGTTTTTAGCGGGGCCCTTCCGACAGGCTGTTGAAATCGAACCGCGTTTTCATTTCTCCTCGTCGGCAAAAACCTTCTCCACCGTACCCCATGATTCACGGTTGAGCCTGGTTTGCGGCTGGCCGACAAAAGAGGATTTCTCGCCGGTCCATACCAGGTCGCCGGACGACGTGTCGACCTTTTCATCGACCTCATACACAAACATCGGCTTGACCATGTAATGCCCCTCGTCGTCGAGCGACAGGACCTCGGCGACCTCGGTGATGATCCGCCGGCCGTCTTTCAACCGCATGGTAAGGACAACCACGTCGATGGCCGAGGCTATCTGCGACCGCAGCGCGTGAAGCGGTATCTCCAGCTTGCTCATCATCGCCAGGGTCTCCAGCCGGTTCAGCGTATCCATGGCCGTATTTGCGTGCAGGGTACTCATACTGCCGGCGTGCCCCGAGGTCATGGCCTGTATCATATCGAGGCCTTCGGCTCCCCGCACTTCACCGATGATGATCCTGTCGGGCCGCAACCGCAGCGCCGACCTGAAGAGATCGCGAATGGTTATCGCGCCCCGTCCCCACCGGTCGGGCGGTCTGCCCTCTAAAGAAATCACGTGCGACTGCCCCAACTCGAGTTCAGCCGAATCCTCTATGGTGACTATCCGCGAGTGTTCCGGAATAAAACTGCTCAGCACGTTCAAAAGACTCGTCTTGCCGCTCGAGGTACCCCCGGCAACCAAAAGGTTCTTTTCAGCGCGCACGACCGTCAGGATATAATCCATCACCTCCCTGGTCCACGTCCCGCATTCAAGAAGGTAGTTGGCGTCAAACGTGATCTTGGCGAACTTCCGGATGGTCATGCACGTGCCTTTTCTGCACAGGGGAGACAGGATCACGTGGACACGGCTGCCGGTGGGCAGCCGTGCGTCAACGAGCGGAAAATCGTGCGAGATGCGCTTGCCGGTGTACTGCAAGACGTTGTTGACCGCCGATCGCAGGGATTCCTCGTTTTCGAAGGTCTCGGGGACTTTCGTGATATGCCCCTTTTTTTCCACGTAAATTTCGTCCGCGCAATTGATCATGATCTCCATGACCTCGGGGTCATCGAGATACTTCAATATCGGCGCGAGGAAATACTTGAGCGTTTGCTCGAAGATCCGTGATTTTACAAAGCTTTCTTCCATGCTTCACCACTGACACGGCCGACACCCGTCGGCCCCGCAACTACATACTGTAACCATTGCCGGCCTGATTGTTAAGTACCCCACGTAAATAAAATACGCAATTACGGACGAACGGTATCCGCATCATCCCCCGCTTGCGGATAGCGTATAATCTGATACAATCCCCCGGCATCTACACTGCGGAGAGGTGACGGAGCGGCTTATCGTGCCGGTTTCGAAAACCGGTGTACCGAAAGGTACCGCGGGTTCGAATCCCGCCCTCTCCGTTTGCGGAGGGGGCGGGATGAGAACACGCCCCGGATTCGCCGCAGGCGAAGACGGACCGCGGGTTTGACGCCGAAGGCGCCGCGAAGCGAATCCCGCCCGAAAATCCACCTCTCCGTTTGCGGAGGGGGCGGGATGAGAACACGCCCCGGATTCGCCGCAGGC
>CAZLBC010000003.1:16975-55014 GCA_964557575.1 uncultured Planctomycetaceae bacterium | reverse complement strand
CCTCTCCGTTTGCGGAGGGGGCGGGATGAGAACACGCCCCGGATTCGCCGCAGGCGAAGACGGACCGCGGGTTTGACGCCGAAGGCGCCGCGAAGCGAATCCCGCCCGAAAATCCACCTCTCCGTTTGCGGAGGGGGCGGGATGAGAACACGCCCCGGATTCGCCGGTATAAAAGTAACATTTTTCCATTATTCAAAAAACGGGAACTATCTTGAGTGACAGTTCCCGTTTTCTTCAACAGCCTTGTTTTTTGTCGTATTGCTGTTACTTTTCTTCTGTTGTCATTCGCTCACCCCCCCTACACCTCCTCGCCTTCCGGCTCGTAATCGTCATCCTCGAAGTGCGGCTGCTCGTCGTCGAGTTCCTCATCTCTCGGTCGCGGCCGTCGGGGCGGTGACGGCTGGGCATCACCGCCGCCCATATCAGTGGGGAACGAAAAAAGCGCCGAGAAGTTATTCGGCAGGAACACCTTGTTTGCCGGACTCTGGCTGATCTTTTCAAACCCCTCGATGTACTTCTGCGCCATCAGGAGCTTGGCGGCCTGGTCGTCGGCGACCCCCATGCCGATTGTCATGAGATACTGCTGCTCGGCATGGCCGATAATCTCGAGGGCCTTGGCGTGGCCTTCCGCCCTGATTATCGCCGCATTTTTTTCCGCCTCGGCAACCTTGACCTCGGCTTCGGCCTGTCCCTCGGCCCGCGCAACCATCGAACGGCGTTCGCGCTCGGCATCCATCTGCTGCCGCATCGCCCGGGAGGTTTCCTCGTCGGTTTCTATTTCCTGGATTTCAACACGGGTGAACTGAACACCCCACTTTTCGGCCGTTTCCGAAAGTTCGAGCGCTATCTTTTCATTCAAGTGCTCCCGCTCGGTCAGTATGGCGTCGAGGTTCTCGTTGCCGACGTTTGACCGAAGCGAATTCAGCGCGACTTCCCGCATGGCGTTGGGGAGCACATCCACCTCGTAGAGGGCCTTCCGCGGATCCGTGATCCTCCAGTAGATAATGGCGTTTACCGTGATCGCGGCATTGTCCTTCGTGTGGCACCTGCGCTTGGGCGTGTCAAGCTGCTGTTCGGTCAGTTCGATCTGGTAGCCTTTCTTGTTGGCTATATCACCCCAGTCATGGACGTACCTGACCTTTTCCATCCAGGGAAGCTTGAACCGTATACCCTCTCTCTGGATCCTGGCAAACTTTCCGAATCGCTCGACTATGACGCAATGCGATTGAGGGACCGTGTAAAAAATACCCATATCACTGGCTCCTTTCCTGAATTTTCGCGGTCAACACGCCGTCTGCAACGGCGGTAACCTCGACCTTGTCTCCATCGGAAAAATCCTCGATATTGCTGCATGCCCAGAAATCGCCCCTGACCCGAAGCATTTTCACTCCATGTATTTCTTCGATAGTCCCGGCGCGACCGACGAGGCCGTCGGCGCCGGATTTGTACCGGTCGGGAGCAATCAGCGTGTTGGTGACCGTCTGAACCACGGATCGCCACACCAGGTAGTGGAACGCAACAATGGCGCCCCACGCACAGACCCCGATGATTACACGGTACATGATATGGAGATCCACGTTCCGCGCGATCAGAAACGCCAGGATCATGTAAGCAATATGGGTGGGAATATCGGTTTGAAAGAAAAAGTCGATCAGCATCAGTATGACTGCGAGCAAGAGCAGGGTGAGGTTCAAGGACATCCCCCACTCCCATCCCAATAGCACAGAACCCGCCACGGGGCACGTCATCACTCGCTCTCCTCGACTGAACGGAGCCGGCAAACCGCGAATCCCCTCGGAGCGATCCGCGCCTGTTGTTCAAATTGTACGTGCGGGAAAAAGAATGGCAAAGTGATTTTGCATAAAATGCCTTGTATGATACAGAGATGAATACAACGAGGTCGACATAATGAATGAACACGTGATTGCACAGACGGCTGCCCGGGAAGAAGGCGGCATCGGTATCGAAGACATGGCGGACGTCGTTCAGGCGGCTGTTGAACGAATAGCACCGGACGGGGAAAAGGTCCTGGTCATTATCCCCGACGCGACGAGATCCTGCCCGCTGCCGGCAGTGATCCGGACCCTGCACGCGGCGATCAGCCCCCGGGCAGCGTCGCTCGATATCCTGATCGCCCTCGGCACGCACCCTCCCATGGACGACGAGGCAATCGACCGGCTGCTCGGAATCGCATCCGGCGAACGAGACCGCGTGCTTCCGGGGTGCCGGATATACAACCACGAGTGGGACAACCCGGCCGCCCTGGCGACAATCGGCTCTTTCAGCCGCGAACAGGTCGCATCGTACCTCCCCGCCGAATACCGGTCTTTTGCCCGGGATATAGACGTGACGATCAACCGGCGGGTGCCGGACTACGACACGGTGATCATCGCGGGGCCGGTCTTTCCGCACGAGGTGGTGGGATTCTCGGGAGGGGCGAAGTACTTCTTCCCCGGCGTGTGCGGCCCGGAGCTGTTGAATTTTTTCCACTGGCTCGGCGCCCTGATCACCATTCCGAAAATGATCGGGGTAAAAGAAACGCCGGTTCGCGCCATGCTCCACGCGGCGGCGGGATTCCTGGCCGGACGGGTCGAAACCTACGCGCTGTCCATGGTCGTCAGGGGGCACGACGAACTGCGGGGCCTGTTTTTCGGCCCCGTCAAGGACAGCTGGTCGGCGGCGGCCGACCTGTCCGCCGAAACCCACATCATTACCGAGCGCAAACCGTTTACGTCGGTGTTGAGCTGCGCCCCGGAGATGTACGACGAGCTCTGGGTGGGCGCGAAGTGCATGTACAAGCTCGAGTGCGTCGTCGCCGACGGCGGCGAACTGACCATTTACGCCCCGCACATTGAAACCATTTCCTCGGCGCACGGCGATCTCATCAAGGAGATCGGGTACCACAGCCTGCCATTTTTTACGGCGCAGTGGGACCGGTACCGGGACTATCCCTGGGGCGTCCTGGCACACAGCACGCACGTCCGCGGCATCGGCACCTGGGAGAACAAGACCGAGAGATCGCGGATACGGGTAACCCTCGCCACGGGTATACCGGAGCAGGTATGCAATCGCATCAATCTCGGGTACCGCGATCCGGCGTCGATCGATCCGGCAGACTGGTCCGGGCGGGAACACGAGGGGATTCTCTGCGTCCCCCGGGCGGGGGAAATGCTGTATCGCCTTGCCGATCCCCCCGCATGGTAGAAATGCTGACCCCGCGGCAAACCGGGTACGCCGGCCGTCAGGCGAGGCACTCCCTGAGCAGTTCCACGAACCGCGCGCCGACCCGTTCGATATCGTGTTCCGCGGCCAGTGCCCGGCCCGCGCGCCCCATGTCCCGCCGGAGGGCAGCGTCGGTTATCAACTGCAGGCACCGGTCCACCCACTCGCGCCTGTCGGCGGCCAGGTAGCCGGTGACGCCGTCGCGAACATGGTCGGCGTTCGTCCCGACGGGTGACGCGACGACCGCCAGGCCGGATGCCGAATACTCGAGGACCTTGAAACTGCACTTGCCGCGGGTAAACGGCTGATCGGGCAGCGGGGCGAGACCGATATCGCAGGCGGCGAGGTCGGCCCCGCGGCTCCCCCGGGTCCAGACCCGCTCCTCGACCGCCAGGGCATCGAACCGCGTAAATGTATCGCAAATGATCCTCACGCGCACGTTGTCCGTTCGCGCGCCGATCTCCTCGATGACATCCCGTATTTCTTCGAGGTAACCGAGCGTGCTGCGGCTGCCGATCCAGACCAGCCTGACCGGCCCTCCTTCCTCACGGAAAGCCGCGGGATCGTACGCGGAGATATCCAGCCCGAGGGGAAGTACCTTTACGTTCGCATTGTAGGGACGGGCGCGGTGCGCAAGATAGTCGCTCCCGCAGATAATCATGTCGGCAATCGATACGCTTCGGCGAAACGGGACGGCATGGGCCCGGCTGTACTGTTCGGGTCGCGCGGGGCTGCAGTACACCGCGTCGTCGAAATTATAAATGATCCGCCGGGCATACCGTCGCAGGCGGCGGGCGTCGAACGGATTCAGGCCCTTCTTGTGCAGGAACACCCCGTCGAATGCCGCCGCGCCGCGGAGGATACCGCGTCGCTTGCGACCGCGGGAGAGGGTCGCGATCTCGCAGGAGATCCCGCTGCGCTCGAACAGGTCGACATAGACACCGACCCGCTGCCTGAAACTCGCCCGCTCGGGATTATTGGTCAACACCAGTAATTTCATACGCGGCATACACCCTGCCGTCAGACACGGAACCGGACGGTATTATCCCTTCACCGCCTCGAGATTCAGGCTGATCGGACGTTTCTCCCCGTCGACGGCCAGGTGCCGGTCGGCCTTGTCCTTGAAATCGTGATCGCGGCAATCCCGGGGATCCCATTCCCGTATCTCCGGGAAACCCGCCTCATTCAGCAATCCCGACAGCCGGGGGCGGTTGAACACGCAGTAGTGAATATTGTATTCATCGTCCTGTCCTCCCATCAACTGGCGGGAGATCTTCTCGATATTCCGGCCCGCGGCCTGATAGATATCCACGAGGCGATCGAAGTCGGGGACGGAAAGCCGCAGGACGCCGCCCGGTTTCAGTATTCGGTGAATCTCTTTCAGGACCAATCCCAGGACGGGGCGCCTGACGTGTTCGAGCACGTGACACATGTACACGAGATCAACGGTTCGGTCGGCAAAGCACGAAAGATCCGCGATATCGTCGGTGGGTATGTGGACGTGAGCCAGGGCCACCGCATCGATATTGATAAATCCCGGCGCGTTAATCCTGCCGCACCCGATGTGCACCAGGACCCGCCCGTCCTCATTTTCGGGCATCGGGGGCTCGATCAGCTTTCTCCGGGCAATCGACAGCCGTCTCTTGATCTTTCTGCGCAATCGTCTGAACACGTCACCACCCTACACAGCCGCGGCCTTGTTCATACAGCATTTCTTGTATTTCTTCCCGCTGCCGCACGGACAGGGATCGTTGCGCCCCACCTTGGGCTCATCCCGGGTAATCGGCGCCGCCTTCGGCCCCTTGCCCGCCATCGCGGCGTCCCGCTCGTCGCGGAAGTGATCGTAACCCGCCATCGACTCGTGCTCGTGGTCGGTGATCTGGTACACGCTTTCCATCTCAAAATCGGAGGAAAGGCGAACCCGGAAGATCATATCGGTGACCTTTTCGCGTATACCCGAAAACATGTCGTCGAAGAGGCGCCCGCCTTCCCGCTTGTAGGCGACCTTGGGATCCTGCTCGGCGAAACCGCGCAGGCCGATCGAGCCCTTGAGATGATCCATCGCAAGGAGGTGGTCTTTCCAGGATGCGTCGATAATCTGCAGCAGAACCACCCGCTCGAGTTCTGACATCTCCCGCCGCAAAAACCGCCTGCCCGCCAGGAGAATGTTGTCGATAATCTCCCCGTCCCGCCCCAGTGATTCCGGCTTCGCGTCGGTATAAAAGCGCCGCCGGCAGAACGCGGCGGCCTCGTCCGGCGACGGTGCGGCGCCGAGGGCGTCCCTCACGCACCGCTCCAGCCGGTCCCCGGCGTTCCATTCCTCGGAGAGACCCACCAATTGCCGGTAGACATCCGCGATCTTTCTGCCCTGCAGATCCTCCGGTGACAAACCCGCCTCGTACTTTCGGTTCGCCCACCGGACCAGCTTATCCAGCGCGTAGACATTCTCGGTACCCGCCTGGGCAATCGTACTGTCGATGGCGGTCTGGACCGGATACTCAATCGTTCGCCGCCGGTATAACTGCTCGACCTTTTCGTGCAAAAACGCTCGCACCTCGTCCTGTTCACCGGCGAGTTCCCGGAGATCCAACGTCGCGTCGAACTTGTTGAAAAACCAGTCCGCCAGCGACTTCCGGGCGAAGTCATCTTCGAGCATCGTGACCAGCGGAGAGAAATCCGTTTTGGCGATCTGTTCTTCGGCCTTTTCCGCCAGCAGTTCCTCGACCTCGGCAATCTCCATCTTGCGCAGGCGGTTCTGTGAGACCTGCACGTCGAAGCGGCTCATCATCCACTTGCTGAGCCCCTTGAAATCCCACTGCTTCCGATCCAGCGACTCGTCCATGTACTCGCCGAGGGTTATCGAAATGGTCGCCTGCGCCTCGTCTGACGCCATCCCCCGGAGTTTCTGCTCTAGGTCGGGCAGATCCTGGAGCGAGTCGGCGTCGACATCGGCTTCATCGACGTTCAACTGCAGCACGCCGCCGGCCCATTCTGCAATGCACCGCCGGGCGTAATTCCCGTCCAGGTAGCTGTCGACGGCCTCGTCAACGGCCTCCTCGACGTACCCCCTGACGAGGTCCTGCAGATCCTGGCCTTCCAGTATCCGCTGGCGCATGCCGTAGAGGTTTTTGCGCTGATGATTCATCACCTCGTCGTACTCGAGCAGGTTCTTGCGAATATCGAAATTTCTCTGCTCCACCTTTTTCTGTGCCCGTTCTATACCGCGGGACACCATCTTGCTCTCGATGACCTCGTCTCCCTTGAATCCCATCTTGCCGAGGACCTTGAGCATGAACTCGCTGGCGAAGATCGACATGAGATCGTCTTCGAGCGAGAGAAAGAACCTGCTGGAGCCGGGATCGCCCTGCCGGCCGGAGCGGCCCCGCAACTGGTTGTCGATGCGCCGCGACTCGTGGCGTTCCGTGCCCACGATGTGCAATCCCCCGATAGCCGCCACCCCCTCCCCCAGCTTGATGTCGGTACCGCGGCCGGCCATGTTCGTGGCGATCGTGACCGTCCCCACCATGTTCGCGCTGCCCTGCTTGACGGGATGCTGCCGGCCGGCCTTCTTGACGATGTCGTTTTCCCGCGCCGCGTTCTCGACCCGGCCGTTGAGCACCTGGTGCTCGATCCCGTACTGCTTCAGGAGCATGTCGGATATCAGCTCGGATTTTTCGATGCTCGTCGTGCCCACCAGTACCGGCCTGCCTTCGTCGTGACTGACGGACCTTATCTCCTCGACGATCGCCTTGTACTTCGCGGCCTTTGACGCGTAAATCAGGTCGGCGCGGTCGTCCCGTATGCACGGCTCGTTGGTCGGTACCGATGCGCAGTCGAGGGAATATATCTTCTGGAACTCCTCGGCCTCCGTCATGGCGGTCCCGGTCATACCCGCAAGCCTGTCGTAGAGATTGAAGAAGTTTTGCAGAGTAATGGTGGCCAGGGTCTGGGTCTCTTCCTTCACCCGCACGTTTTCCTTGGCTTCCACCGCCTGGTGCAGGCCGTCCGACCACTGCCGCCCTTCAAGGAGCCGGCCGGTGAATTCGTCGACGATCACCACGTTCCCGTCCTTGACCACGTATTCCTTGTCCCGCTCGTAGACGAGGTGCGCCCGCAGGGCCTGCTCCATCAGGTGCGGCCACTCCATGTTGGCCCCGACGTAAAAACTGCCCACGCCGGCGATGTCCTGGGCAACCCCCACCCCCTCGTGGGTCATGTGCACCGATTTCTTGTCCAGCTCCACCTCGTACATCTGGGTGCATTCGTCCCGCGCGCGCTCCGCCTCTTCGAGGGATCGTTCCGCCTCCTCGATCCGCCGGCGAATCGCCTCCGACTCCGCGCCCTTCGCGGCCTTGCCCAGTTCGCCGTTGAGGCTCTTGATTTCCCGCTCCAGCCGCTCCACTTCCCGCTTGCCGTTTTCATGGGGACGGTTGCGCCGTATCAGTTCACGCGCCACGGCGTCGGCCTTCTTGAAGCGGCTGATATCCCCGTGCGCGCCGCCGGATATGATCAGCGGGGTGCGCGCCTCGTCGATGAGAATACTGTCGACCTCGTCGACAATGGCGAACTCCAGGCCGCCCTGTACCTGCTCCTCGACCGACAGTTTCATGTTATCACGAAGGTAATCGAATCCGAATTCGCTGTTCGTCCCGTACGTAAGATCGCACGCGTACATCGGTTTTCTCTGGGACGGGGACATCTCGGTAACGATATAACCGACCGACATACCCAGCAATGCGAAGACCGGCGCGGCGAAATCGGCGTCCCGTTTCACCAGCACGTCGTTTACCGTGATCAGGTGTGTCTTCATTCCTTCCAGCCAGGCCATGTAAATGGCCGGGTAGCACGCGATGGTCTTGCCCTCGCCGGTCGCTTCCTCCGCGACCCATCCCTCGTCCAGTATCATGCCGGCCGCCAACTGCACGTCGAACTGCCGGTGATCCCGGGCGCGGCGTGAGGCCTCCCGGACCAGCGCAAAGGCCTCCGGCAGCACGACCCGGCGGTTCTCCCCGTTCTGCAGTCGCTCCTTGAGCGCCCGGCTGCAGGCCGCCATCTCCTCGGTATCGAGGGCGCGCATACGATCCTCGAGGGGATTGATTTCCTCCCGGACGATCTTCATGCGGGCCTTTATGATGCGTTCATTTCGCGACCCGCCGATGACCTTCAGAAACAACTTTTTTATCGCGGCAAGCATTAATTCCTTCGTTGAAAACTATCGTTGTTCTTGTGTATGGTGTCCAATATACCATATTAAAAGAATACGAAAATACAAAGCACCGGCCGGGTATCGTTTTCACGCCGCCGGTCGACCGCGCAATACGGGCATTCGCGAAAACGCCGGATCACGGTATCCGCAAAACGATTTTACCAAACCCGTTACCGGCAGGTAGACAATGAGTATTTTGCGTACTATATTACAAGCGAGAGACTTATGAAAAGCGGATGTACCGGACAATGCGAAGATAATCTATCGCTGCCGTTGCAGATCGAATTATACTATAACAGAATTTGATATCGTTGCTGAAGGTTACTCAATTGGTCTTCTGGTCTCGCGGAAAAATGTGGCAGTTCAAAACGCTCGGCGATTTCGCCCACGTCATTTCCTGGCTGGAACGGCACCGCATGAAAAACAGGAGAAAAAAGGGGTGGATCAAGGCCCTGCGAAGAATCACGCCGATTCTCAGGAAGGGACTCGACGAATACCAGGCGGAAGCCGAGAGACTCAACGGCCTCTTCGACAATATTCTCGTCAATCATACTCATTCCGAAATACAGCGGAACGTTCTTGCCAATATCCAGCAGAATGGTGACCGGCTCAGGGACTATTTCGACAAGATACACCACCTCGGTGACAACGACATGATCACCTACTGGGACAAGATACTCTTTTCCAAGAAACACTACACGCTGATGCTCAAGCAGCTCATTATCGACTTCGGCAACTTTGAAGCGATCCTCATGACCCTCCCCGCCACGGGGCCGATGATCAAAAGCGATGACGTCCAGGAACTCCTCGCGGGCATGTACCGCCTCAATACCCGTAATCTCAGAATCCTCGAAATGCTTCATCTTGTCGGGCTGCACTGGCGGAAGTCCCCCGAGAACACCTCCAGCGGTTTTCTTCAACCCCGGACGAACCTCGCGAGAATAACCACATCGATGCTCGCGGAATACATGCTCGAGGCCGATCCCTACCGAATCGCCGTCAAGCGGAAAAAACTTCAGCAGACGGGACAGCCCTATGTTCCCTATCGTTTCTGGCGATCGGCTGAAAACGTGCGGCTCATGGCACAACTGGAATATGTCGGCCCAAGACGCAAACCGCATCCCCAGAGACGGTATATCGACTTTCACTTCGAGCCCGTGACGGAAATCTGCGCGGACATACGGCGGATCGAGTGGTCGTTCCGCGAGATTTTCAACAACTCCCTGGCGGCATGCTCGCACATGTTCCCGGGCGATAACGGCAACTGGATAGTCAAACCCCTCGACAAACACGATATTCCCGACCCCCCCGCCGCGATCAAGCTTAATGTGCGATCGATTGAAAAAGAGGGACTTCTCGGCAAAAGGAAATACTCCCAGCTTGAAATCCGCGACGACGGCGTCGGCATACCGCCCGAACATCAACCCTATATCACCCTCTGGGGATACAGTCCCCGGCGGCAGGAATACGAGGACAGGAAAAAGTCACCCACTCTCTCGTCCGACAAGCAGGACGAAATCCAGATAGGCGGCAAGGGCATCGGGATGCCGTACTCGCGGGAAGTGATGCTCGAACACGGGGGGGAACTGTACGTAACATCGAAAGAAGGCGCGGGCACAACCGTTATACTCGAGTTCCCGTGCCCGACACCGCTGAATCTCGACTGAATCAATCGTCTCATCACCCACTTGAAATCTGTATCATTCTTGCGTATAGTCTCCCGGTCCTTTCCAGGGACCGGAACGGAAAGGGGAGAAAAATGATTTCCAAGATTAAGACCAGTATCTTGAACGGTATAGACGCGATCGGCGGCGAAGTGGAGGTCGACGTCTCTTCCGGGGGCATCGGGGAGGTCAAGCTGGTCGGCCTGGCGAAGGCCGCAGCGAAGGAAGCCACCAGCCGGATACAGTCCGCCCTGCGAAACAGCGGCTACTACTGGCCGGGCCCCCGCGTGATCATCAATCTCGCCCCGGCCGACGTCCGAAAGGATTCCGCTTCGTTCGACCTGCCCATAGCGATTGCCGCACTGCTGGCGGACAGTCAGTTCTCTTCAGAACGGGCGGACACGTACCTCATCCTCGGCGAACTGTCGCTCGATGGACGGGTTCGGCCCGTGCGCGGCGCGCTTGCCGCCGCCTTGCTGGCCAAGAAAAAACAACTCAGGGGGCTTATTCTTCCCACGGCAAACGCCCGCGAGGCCGCCGTGGTCAACGGGCAACGGATCATACCGGCCGATCACCTTTCAGACGCGGTCAGGTTCCTCTCCGGAGAAACGGAGACCGCGCCCACCATCGTCGACATCGACACGGTGTTCTCGGATTCGTCGCGGTATGTCGTCGATTTCGCAGACGTCAAGGGGCAGGAAAGCGCAAAGCGAGCCCTGACGATCGCCGCCGCCGGCCATCACAACATCCTCATGATCGGTCCGCCGGGATCGGGCAAATCAATGCTTTCGAAACGGATACCAACGATCCTGCCCCCGCTCACCATCGAAGAATCCCTCGAAACGACCCGTATTTATTCGGCCCGCGGCCTGATGGAACCCGGCCGGTCCCTGATAGCAACCAGGCCGGTGCGAACGCCACACCACACCGCCAGCGGGGCATCCATCGTCGGCGGCGGTGCCGTCCCCCTGCCCGGGGAGGTGAGTCTCGCCCACCACGGGGTCCTCTTCCTCGACGAGTTCCCCGAATTCCAGCGCGCGGCCCTGGAGAGTATACGCCAGCCCCTCGAAGACGGGGTGATAACACTCCCCCGCCTTCACAGCACGGTCAAGTTCCCCGCCTCAATCATGCTCGTCGCGGCGATGAATCCCTGCCCGTGCGGGTATTACACCGATCCGAAGCGACCCTGCCGGTGCAGTCCCGCACAGGTTGAACGGTACCGTTCCCGCGTTTCGGGCCCGCTGGTCGACCGCATAGACATTCACATCGAGGTCCCTCCGGTATCCTGGGAAGAACTCAGGAGCAGCGGGAGGGGAAACGGGCAGGACAGCAAACAGATGCGGACAATGGTCACGGCAGCGCGGGCGAAACAACGGGAACGCTTCAGCCGCAACAACGGCGAAGACCTCACCACCAACGCATCCATGGCACACCGGGACATCAGGCAGTTTTGCGGCCTGGACACCGGGGGCGAGTCCCTCCTGAAACAGGCCATGACGGAACTGGGGCTGTCCGCGCGGGCACACGACAAGATCCTCAGGGTTGCGCGTACCATCGCGGATCTCGACGAACAGGAGAATATCCTGGCACATCACATCGCCGAAGCGGTTCAGTACCGCCGCCTCGACAGACGGACATGACCACGAGGACTACGGAAATACGCCGCGTTTCCGCGATGAAGCCGGGCGGCAAAAGAGCCGCTTGCAGCCCACATCGAAGGCATGAAACCAGTGCTATGTGCTGATTCGGTTACTGGCCTCGTTTATGATTTTGATAACGTACTCGGCGACGGCGGTAACATCGTCGGGCGTCGCCTTGTGAGGGTGTATTCTTTTCATGACCGGGGCAAAGTCCCTGAAATCGTGTGCCAGCTTGTTGGCCTGCTTCATGTGCTGCTCGTTTACCGTTTCACCGCGAAGCATGCCGGAATACAGGTCAAACATGATAATCACGGCGGCCACGTGGCGGAAAAGCATGTTTTTCTGCAACTCCACGCAAAAGTCAATCAGCTCTTGCTCGTCGCCGAGCGGCAGCGGGGTGGGATCCTGCCGCAGGCACATTCGATGAACCAGGATCTGAATCGTCTCCTTGGTTTTCTTGAAGTGGTATTTCTGACCGAACCGGTTGAAGATATGACGCAGATACAACCCGTTGACGGCGTCGATAATCCTGCTCGCCCATTCGCTGTACGCCTTGAGCTTTTCCCTGTTTTGCTGCTCGATATTGACCAAAGTATCTGCCTTTCGCTGAAGCAACAAACCGCCACCGTATCCACAATCGAACACTGTCCCTCTTTACAGCCCCATGTTAATAATAGCGTCAGGACCTCGCCGTGACAAGGTCCCCCTCACGGTTCCCGAAAAAGAGGGCAGCCGCACGCACAAAATCACACAAGGATTATTCCGGATTTAATATGTTTTTTGCCTTTGGCGTCAGCCGTTTCGGGTATATTCTTCCGTCCGGCGACCACCAGCCCGGTCCCCGCCAATGCTCGGTGCTCTCGGCCCTCCCGATGAATTTTCCGGGCATGGTGATAATCTGGTTACCGCCGTTTTTGAATTCCAGGTTGACCGTGTTGTTCGTGAGTATCGTGGGGGCATTGCCCAGCGTCTCCATCCCGTCGCCGTTTATCTCGCCCCATTTATAATACCCCTTGCCGGTCCATGTCCCCCCGAACCCGTCGGAAACCCAGATTCCGCCGCCGAACCATATGCCGTGTCCCCAGGCACCCGACGGTATTGAATTTTTGCCGGCTCCTCTGAAGACGACCCACGGCAGAAGGGCGGTAGATGGAGACGGGTTGATGAGGTTATTCGAATTCCGGCCGGACACAAAGACGCCCCGCCCGCCGCCGTTCAGCGCGAGTTCAGTTGCGTCGAGGACGGAGAGGCCGAAGAAATCGACCAGTCGCGGCGGTCTGCGCAAACGCCTGATCTCCGCGTCCGTCGCGAGCTTCCCGTCGGTCTGCTGCCGTCCGCGGACCGTCGTGTCCCCGGCACCATCGGCCCATACGCCCCAGGTGCCCCGCCTGCCGTTCAAGCCGAGGCCGAAATCACCGGAAAAGCCAACGTCCCCGGAGGTGCCCTTGATCCCGAGCGTCGCCACCGGCGTGGAGACCGTCATGTCGTTCGGCCCCCGGGAGGAATCGACGTCGGCCCGGAGCGATCCGTATTTCAGCTTCAGGTGCGTCTTGACCTTTTTGCCCCGCTTCGCCAGGGACGAAATGCCGGCCTTGGTCGCGTTGCGGATCGTCACCGTCCCCCGGTCGGCGAACCGGAGAACGACCCCGGCCCCCAGGCCGGTCCTGATAACGGTCAATGCGTCGAGCGTATCGCCGGCCACGAGGGGCAGCCACTTCGCTTTCTTTCCGTCGGCGTTCTTTTTTTCGGCGCAGCCGCTGACGCTGACGACCTCGGCTCTTATTTCGGCGGGATTGTGGCCGGCGCCGTTTTTTCGTTCCGGTCGTTCGACGGCACCGTCGCCCGTTGAATAACAGGAAAGCACCAGCAGCGAATAAGTGGCAAAAACGATCGATCTGTGTATGGCCGCAGACATCATTATTCACGTACCTCCCGTAATACGCCTCCGATGAAAACGCGCCGCATGCGACAATCCATGCGGACTCTTGTACTGTAATTATACGGAGGCCGTGTGTCAGTTTTCAATACTTCCCGATCGATCCGGCACCGTGCCGGTACGCTTGTACGTGTCGGCGCGGCTGAGCACTCCGACGTACTCCATCCCACCCACCGATCCCTGCTGGAATGCGGGCGCCATCACGTTCCGGTACTGGAGTTCCCGGTAACAATACCGCCTGCTGGGCCCCGTCAGTGTAAGCATCAGGCCGCCCTCGATGCCGGTCGCCTGGTAGATCATGTACGCCAACTGTCCCCGGGTCACGGGTTCATCCGCCGCGAACGTCCACGAAGAATCCACGATCCCCCGGTCGGCCAGCACCGCGACGCGTTCGGCAAATCCCAGCCCCGCCTGATCCGGGGATGCCAGCAGCATGATCCCCCGGGTCGCGTCGTCGAGGCTGACCTGCTGCAGATCGCTGACCCGGTCGAGAAATGCCGCGGAATTTTCCGCCCCTTTCCTGCCGCTGCCGTCGATCGTCAACTGTCCCGTCTGCCGGCATCCGAAAAGAACGGAAACCGCGAGCAGAACCAGCGCCGTCATCGATCGGACTGCAGCAGGCAGGCGAGTTGTTACCGCATGGTTCATTGTCATCACCCGTCAGAAACTGAATGAAACGCCCGTATACAGGAACTCGCGATTCCGGTCGGCAAAACCGTTCATGGCACCCCCCGGCTGGAAAAAACCGTACCGTATGGTCCATGACAGGTCGCTGGTAATGCGCCAGTCACAGTAGACGTCCCACTCCCAGCCCAGCCACCGGGGCCCGGCAGTGGCGGTCGGCTCGGATATCGGGCCCCGGGAGCGGTTGCGGAAGTAAAAGAACACCTTCGTGCCGAATTCCATCCTCTTGAAGAAATCGATTTCCTGCAGCGGAAACAAGCTGAAACCGGCGTTGCAGATATGCAGGTTCGACATCCGGGGCGCGAAGGCAAGCCCCGTATCCCGGTAACCGAAACCGTTGAAGGCGTGGTCGGGAGTACCGGTCAGGTTACCGCCGAACGTGGTGCTGGACGAGAAAAACCGGTCTTCATCTCCCCCGGCAAAGAGATATTCAAATGACACGCGGGGATCCGTCTCGGTATCAAAATGGTATTCCACCGCGGCATCCATCGCCCACGCGCAGATTTCGTCGCGGCTGTCGGTCGCCCCGCCCCCGAATGTCTTGCCCCACTCGCCCACGGCCTCGAGGGTGTACGTCAGCCCGGGAACCAGCAGGGTGCCGGTGCTGCCGACGCCCAGGTAGCGGCTGGAATAATCGTACCGCTGGAATACGCTGAGGGGATTCGGCGTGGTATGATCATCCTGGTTGAAAAAATAGGCGAACGGGCGGTGCTGGCCGGCACGGCAGGCGACCTGGAACCCGTAAAAACACCGCTCCTGCCGGTCGTACACGAGCGGAGAGAGGTCCACCGGATTCGAAGACTTCCTGATGGTTTGACCGATAAAACCCTGCAGCTCGAATTCCTTCAGCCGCGCGTCGATGCGCACCATGTCCAGGGGCATCGAGAGGGCCAGCCCGGTGCCGAGTTTCGCATACTGCCTCCCGACCTTCACCTTCAGCCCCCGGGAAAGCCGCTGCCCCGCCTCATTCTCGAGCATGGCCCCCAGGTCGAACTGGTACCACGCCCGCTCGATCTGCTCGTCGGTTTCCGTATCCTTCGCGTAGACGTCCCTGAGATTGTCGCCGTTGGCCCAGTGGTCCAGCCGCAGCAGTGCCCTGAGGTATGCCGAATGCACCCTGCCGATGTTCGCGCGGGCCCAGCCCCTCAGCTCGTACTGGCTGAGGGTCCGGGAACGATCCGAGGGGATATCGTCGAAAGAGAACACCGCGAAGTTAAACCACCCGCCGGCGTCGAATCCCGTTTCCTTCGCCAGCGGACTCACCTGGTCATGTTCGACGCGGAGGTCCTCTTCGTAGATTCTCCTGCCGCCCTCGTCCTGGGCAGCGGACCGCTCAGGCGAGACAAGCACCACCCCCGCCGTGAACAACACGGCGAAACCGGTCGAAAGTACCCGCGGGACGTGTTTCTTCATGATATCTATAGTATCTGTATCGGCGGAATGTTACAAAAGCAAAAAAACTGAAATGTGCCGGGCCGGCAGGATCTTTCCCGACACGGCTGATAAAATCGGTGTTGCCATCCGGCCCCTGCAGGGATACTCTATGGGTCGTTGATTCAGAAAACCGGTACACAAGGAATTGAGGAGAGTCGCTATGGCCGGGATCCCGGATGACGATGCCACGGTGCCGGACAATGAGACGGCCAGCAGGATACTCGTTGTAGACGACAACGAGCAGAACCTGGAATTGCTGGTTGCGTACCTTGAACCGATGGAGTGCGAGGTCGTGACGGCAGCGGACGGTGTCGAAGCGCTGGAAAAGGTCGAGCTGGCGGCCCCGGACCTGATTCTTCTTGACGTCATGATGCCGCGCATGAGCGGTTTCGAATGCTGCAGGAAGCTGAAGAGCACCCCGCGCCTCAGGGATATACCCGTGCTGATGGTCACCGCACTGAATGCCGTTGAAGATATCGAACAGGGGGTTGAAAGCGGCACGGATGATTTCATCTCGAAACCGGTCAATCGTCTCGAACTGATAACCCGTGTCCGGAATCTCCTGAAGGTCAGGCACCTGAAGGATAAGCTGGAACGCACCATGGAATACATCAGGCAAATGGATTCCCGGCAACTGTGAATTACCCCGGAGCCGTGCGATTCGGGGGCTCCCGCTGCACGGGTGCGGAGGGCAATACGATTCGCCGTGCCGTCTTCCCGGACCTGCGGATCTCGACCACGGCGATACCCCCGATACCGGACCTGCTGGAAAAAGGAACGAATGGTGGAAACAACGAACAATGATGTCCTGTCACTGAGCGTCAGGGATTTTATCGCCCGGACGGCCGCGCGGTCACCGACACCCGGCGGCGGCAGTATCGCCGGCGTCACCGGCGCGATGGCGACGGCCCTGGGAGAAATGGCCCTGAATTTTACCCGCGGCAAGAAAAAGTACGCCGAGTGGGCTGAGTATCACGACCATCTGCTGACCAGGATTGAGCGGATGCGCGGTATGTTTACGGAACTCGTCCACGACGATATCGCCGCCTACGGCATGTATGCGGAAACCACCAACATGGCGGAGGGACCCGAGAGGAAAGAAAAGATAGACCTCGCCCTGGCGGCCGCGGTCGATGTTCCCCTGGAGGTGACGAAACTGGCCCTGGCACTTCTGGAAGACCTGCTGCAACTGTCCGACAAGTGCAACCCCTATCTCCTGAGCGACCTGGTCGCGGCTGCCCACCTGGCCCACGCGACCGTCATTCTCTGCAACCTGAATGTCAGGATAAACGCCGCGCAGATCGATCCCGAACCGGCGGCGGAACTGCGCCAATCGAGCAGTGCCGACCGTAACCGGGCGGCGGTTCTCGCGGAG
The DNA here is from genome assembly GCA_964557575.1 of uncultured Planctomycetaceae bacterium. GTDB lineage: Bacteria > Planctomycetota > Phycisphaerae > SM23-33 > SM23-33 > CAZLBC01. The sequence continues at coordinate 37,853 of CAZLBC010000003.1, read as the reverse complement.
AAGATCGAATCGGCCGCCGGCGAGTACCTGTAACGATATTCGGACACGACCATGGCAAAAGAATACCATCTCGGCACGCCCGGTTCCCTCTGTTCCGCCTGCGGAAAACCGCTCGCGGAAGGCGAACACATCGTCGCGACCGCGACATTCGAAAACAACGAACTGGTCCGCACCGAATACCACCCTCACTGCTGGGTCGAACCGGTGGATAAGCCGGGCGGCGGCAACGACGAACTGCTCGGCGTATGGCAAACGCGGATCCCCAAAAAAAAAGAAAAGAAAAAGCTGCTGGTCGACGACGATCTCCTGGTCAATTTCTTTCTCCGGCTCGAAGGTCAACAACAACCCGAGCGGGTTAATTTTCGCTTCGTGCTGGCATTGATCTTATTGCGAAAAAAAATCCTCGCCTACGAGAATTCGTTCCAAAAAGAAGGGCGGACGATCTGGCGCATGCGCTTCAAAAAGGGAAAGCAGACACACGAAGTCGTGGATCCCGGCATGGACGATGAAAAAATCTCGTCGGTCAGCGATTCGCTGAGCGAGGTGATGGAGGGGGATTTCGACCATTAAATCCGCGATGGGCATTTCGAAAACCGCCGCACTCGTCTTCTGCCTTGCCGCCCTCTGCATACAGCCGGAGCCCGGCGCCGCAGCGCCTCCTTACGCGAGCGGAAACGGCACGGCGCTGTGGTTGCTGTGCCCCGTCGAGGGTTCCCAAACCGACAATCACGTGTACCTGAAAAAGCTGGGTGACAAATGGGAACGGGCGGTGACCATCCTGGGCACCCCGGTCGCGATCCAGGCGGTGAACGATCGTCTGCTGCTGGTATTCGAAAACGGGATCTGCTCGTTCGTCTCCGACGACGGCGCGGTCCGTCGGACCGGGAAACTGCCGGTGGAAAAAGGAGACATCGTCAGTCTCTGCGAGCTGGAAACCGCCGATGCGGTTCACCGGACGGTTGCGGCTGTCGTCACGCGACGGGAATCAACCGATTCCCGCAGCCGCCCGGCGGCCGCGGACACCGCCGACACCCGGATCTACCGCCTGTACGGAAACACGTGGGAACTGCTCACCGAGGCCGCCGTCGGTCCCGCCGACTCCCTGCTGTCCGTCGCCGCCGAGGGCGAGATCTTCATCCTGAAGGTCGCAAGCGGCGAGAGGACGGCGCCCGCCTACCTGACACGGATATACCCGGACAGCGGCACGATCGAATCCCCGGTCTCCCTGCGTGCGGGATATCCCCGCGCCCTGTTCTCGCTGAACGGCACTATCGTCCTGGCGGGCAGCGAACCGGTGTCGGGGCGCACCGACGAAACGACGATCCGGTTCAAAACGGCGTGGTACGATCCCGCCGGTGGCAGGACCGGCACGATCAACCTCGTCCGGCTCGATGACGCCGTTTTCACGTGGCGGCAGGACAACCAGCCGACCGTCACTCCGCTGGGCCGGGACATCGTGTTCCTGTGGAGAGAAGAGGACGGCCAACTGTACTCGGCAACCGGCGACCTGTCGGGCCAACTGCGCAACCGGAATAACATCACGGGCATTCTGCGCCGCATTCCCCGCAAAAAGGACGGCGCGGGTGTCATCTATTACTTTTTCATCGGAACGTTTATTCTCGTCGGCGCGATCCTCATATTCACCCCGGCGCGATCGCGCCAGAAACCGTTCATCCTGCCCCGGGAGGTCCGGCCGGCAAACCTCCCCAAGAGGCTCCTGGCCTTCCTGATCGACTACATTTCGATCAGCATTATCACGTCACTGATCTCACTGCTGTTCCTCGACGCCAAACAGATCGACGGCCTGACCCGGTGGACATACCGCTACTGGGAATGGATGCAGCAGTCCCTGCAATCCGCCGGGGAGACGCCCGTCCCCCCTGCGCCCCTGCCCGGCGTACTGGTTTTCCTGTGGCTCCTGTTCATGTGCCTTTTCGTCATGTATTCCGGGCTCATGGAATACTTCACGGGCGCAACCGTGGGCAAGAAACTCATGAAACTCCAGGTGGTCGCCGACGAGGCGGCGGACCCCAACGTTCGTGAGATCGCGATTCGCAACCTTTTCAAACTGACCGAATTGAGCGCGCTGCCGGTAGCGTGGCTGATGATCATCGTCATCCTGTTTCCCCTCGTTACCCAGGCCCGGCAGCGATTCGGCGATTTGTGGGCCCGCACCGCGGTCGTCTCCGCGGCGTCGCTCGAACAATTCAAGCGGCGCCGCGCGGAAGAAGGCGAAGCGGATCAGCCGGACGGCGGTCCGCCGGGAGCGTGAATCACTGCGTATCCACCAGTTCCAGGCCGGCCACGGCGAGAACCAGCCGCTTCCGTCCATACTGTTTGAAATCGATGGTCGCGCGGGTTTCCGGCCACCCCCGGGCCAGCTTCTTGACCGTACCGACGCCGAATTTCTGATGGTACACGCTGCATCCGGGTCGCAGGTACTCGTATTCCGGGGGAATCTCCGGTACGGCCGCGTCCGCGAAGTCCTCGTCGACGGCGTCGACCGGTTCCGCCTTCCGTCTTCCGCCGTAGAAGCCCCCCCGGCCCCACGATCGCCCCCCGCCCCCGGCGGCGGTGGTCAACTGCTCGCGAGTCACCCCGCTGTCGCCTATCTCCGCGACGAACCGCGACGACGCCTGCACGTCGGTCTTCCCCCGCCTGAAACGCGTGTGGGCGTGAAACAGCTCGAGCCGTTCCTTCGCGCGGGTCATGCCGACAAACGCCAGCCGCCGCTCTTCCTCGAGGAGCGTCATGTTCCCCTGGAGATCCAGGCTCTCGCTGAACCGCTGAAACGGCAGGATCCCCTCCTCGCAGGCGACCATGAATACCACGGGGAATTCCAGTCCCTTGGCGGCATGGAGGGTCATCATGGTGACCGCCCCGGATTCGCCGTTGAAATGATCCACGTCGGCGACCAGCGAAATACCGTGGAGATACTCCGGCAATCCCCCCTCCCGGCCTTCGTCCTCGTCGAACTCGACGGCGGTGGAGATCAACTCGTCGACATTTGCCCGCGCTTCGAGCGAATCCTCGTCCTCGGGGGCGTGGCTCTTTTCGAGGCCGCTTCGCCGGTAGACTTCCTCAACGACAGCGCCGACGGGCCGGTCCCGGTCCGTTGCGAGTGAGGACATCAGGCGGGCGAAGGCCCCGGCCTGCTTCGCGCCGCGGGCGCCCGTCCCGGCCTCCCCGGCCCGGGCGCACGCCGCCAGGAGACCAATCCCCTCGGCGGCGGCGAAATGCTTAAGGGTCGTGAGGGTCTTTTTGCCGATGCCCCGCGGCGGGGTATTGATAATCCGCTCGCAGGAAATATCGTCTGCCGGGTTGGCCATCAGCTTCAGATAGGCGAGCAGATCCTTTATTTCCTTGCGATTGTAGAACTCCACGCCCCGCGCTATCCGGTAGGGAATGCCCCGCCTGATAAACTCCTCCTCGAGAACGCGCGAGATGCTGTTGAGCCGGTAGAACACCGCCACGTCTTTCGGGCTGATCCCCGCGCCGCCGTACCGCTCGATACGATCGCAGATCTCCCGGGCCTCCGCCCGGCCGTCGTCGACCGCCACGACCCTGACGTCCGTCCCGCCGTCGCGGCTCGTGAACAGTGACTTGCCCTTCCGTATCGTGTTGTGCTCGATGAGACGCGAAGCCGCCCGCAGAATAGGACGCGTGCTGCGATAGTTCTCCTCGAGCCGTATCACCCGGGCGGCGGGGTAATCCTTTTCGAAATTGAGTATGTTGTTTATGTCAGCGCCGCGCCAGCCGTAGATACTCTGGTCCGGGTCGCCGGTAACGCACAGGTTGCCGTGATCGAGCGCCACCGCGTGGGCGATGATATACTGCGCCCGGTTCGTGTCCTGGTACTCGTCGATCAGGACGTACGTAAACCGGGTCCCGAGATATTCCCGGATATCGGGCCGGTCGCGGAAGAGAAACGCCGTCCGCATAAGCAGGTCGTCAAAATCAAGCGCCCGGTTGCGTTGCATGATTTTATCGTAGAGCGCGTACACAGCCGCACAGTTTCGCCCGTAAAAATCAATATTTTTCTCGGCATACGCATCGGGGGTCAGCAACTCGTTCTTCGCGGCGGAGATGGCGGCGTGGGCCGTCGACGGCGTCAGAAAGCTCCCGCCCTTCTCGGCTTCCCGCAGCGCTTCCTTCGTGACCTTCAACTGGTCGTTCCGGTCGTATATGGAGTAGTCCCGGGCCAGCCCCGCGGCATCGGCGAATTCCCGCAGCAACCGCGCGCAGATCGCGTGGAACGTACACACCGTGGCCCCCTCCGGGGTCCCGAGGGCGACAACCCGCTCTTTCATCTCCCCCGCGGCCTTGTTGGTGAACGTGATCGCCAGGATAGCGCGGGGATCGACCCCCAGCGAAACCATGTATGCCACCCGGCGGGTGATGACCCGGGTCTTACCCGACCCCGCACCCGCCAGCACCAGCAGCGGCCCCTCCACGTGCTCGACGGCCTCCCGTTGCTGCCGATTCAATCCTTCGAGTATATCCATACGCAGACATTCCTTCCGTGAACTTCAGCAGACATGATATACACCGGCGCGTCGGATTGCAGGGAAATTGTCGGGATTTTCAAAAAGGGAGAGGAATTTACGCGATTGTTCCGATATGACGGTGTACAATAATAAGGTAATAATGATCCGTACGCGCGACAACTCGGCCCTGCTACTGCTGCCGGCCCTGCTTTTGCGCTGACGGATCGCGGAATTTTGTCACCCGAAACTCCGCGGTCCTTCGAGGACGGCGGAGTTTTTTATTGCCGACGGAGCCCCATGATGACTGAGATACCGAAATACGCGTACCCCGAATCGATACCGGTCGAGCAGCGACGCTGGCCCGACAACCGCATCACCACGTCCCCGATATGGTGTTCGGTCGACCTGCGGGACGGCAACCAGTCTTTGCCCAACCCGCTCAACCCCGAGCAGAAGCTCGAGTACTTCACCCTCCTCTGCGCCATCGGGTTCAAGCACATCGAGGTCGCCTTCCCCTCGGCCAGCCAGGACGATTTCGATTTCACGCGGCGGCTGATTCAGGAGGGACACGTTCCCGACACCGTGTTTATCATGGGCCTGACCCAGTGCCGGGAACACCTGATAGACCGGACGTTCGAGGCGTTCGACGGCGCGCCGCGCGGGATCGTCCACGCCTACACGGCAACCAGCGACCTCCACATGAAGCAGGTCTTCAATCTCGACCGGCAGGGAACGCTGGAAATGATCCGGCGTTCGGTCGAGCAGATCCGCGACCGCGCGTCTGCCATGCCCGGCAGCGACATCCGCCTCGAGTTCTCTCCCGAGGAATTCACGGACACGGACCTGACATTCGCTATCGAGACCTGCGAAGCCGCCTACGCGGCGTGGGGGAGAGCCACCCCGGAGAAGCCGATGATACTGAACCTCCCCGCGACCGTCGAGCGCCGGCCGCCGAACCAGTACGCGGACATGATCGAGCGCTTCTGCAACCGGTTCAGCCACCGGGAACACGTCGTCATTTCTCTCCACGCCCACAACGACCAGGGCATGGCCGTCGCGGCGACCGAACTCGCCCTCCTCGCCGGGGCCGACCGGGTCGAGGGCACGCTCTTCGGGCACGGGGAGCGCACCGGCAACGTGGACCTCGTCACCGTGGCCAACAACCTCCGCGCGCGGGGGATCGATACCGGCCTGGATTTTTCCAACCTCGAACAGATCGCCGCGACCGTCGAGCGCCTGACCGGCATGAAGGTCTACTACCGCCAGCCCTATTCGGGCGAACTGGTCTTCACCGCCTTTTCCGGCTCGCACCAGGACGCCATCAGGAAGGGTATGAATCTCCGCGAAACGGCCGGAGAGAAATTCGGCGTCGGGTGGAAGGTGCCGTACCTGATCGTCGATCCGGCGGACGTCGGCCGCGAATACCAGGACCTGATACGCATCAACAGCCAGTCCGGCAAGGGCGGCGTCGCGTGGGTCCTCCAGCAGGAACACGGGCTGCACGTTCCCCGGGCCATGCACCCCCAGATCGGCGCCGCCGTCCAGCGCTATACCGACGAACACGGGACGGAACTGAACGGCGAGCAGGTGATGGAGGTATTCCGCGCGGCATTCATGGAACCCGACGGACCCTACGAACTGCTGCGGTACTGGCCCCGGCCGGACGAGGACAATCCGACCTGGATCAGGGGCGAGGTGCTTATTGCCGACGGCGGGACGGAGAAGACGCTGACGGCCGAGGGCGACGGCCCCGTCGACGCGTTCGCCAACTGCATCCGTACCATGGGAATCGACTTCCAGATTCACGACTACGATTCCCACGCCATCGGGCACGGTTCGGACGCGAAGGCCATGGCATACGTCCCGCTGCAATTCAACGGCGGCGAGGTCATCTACGGCGCCGGCAGCGACACGAACATCGACCAGGCGGCGATCCGGGCGGTCATGGCGGGCCTGAACCGGTGGGCCACGCGGCAGCACGGCACGGCCTGAACACGGCGCTTCCCTTCGGCGCACCTCGAGGGTAGGATAACGCCATGCCGAAACGGCCGGGCAACATGACGGGGGGAATCCTGCCGCGCCTCCTGGGAGTTCCCTACGCCCTGGCGATGAGGATCCGCAACCGGCTGTACCGATCGGGCATCAAAAAGCGCTGCGCCGCCCCCCTGCCGGTGATCTGCGTGGGCAACATCACCACCGGCGGCACCGGCAAGACGCCGATGGTCGCCTGGGTCACCGCCGTTCTCGCCGCGGCCGGCCGGTCGCCGGCGATACTCACCCGCGGGTACAAGTCGGCGGGAGGCCGCAGCGACGAGGCGGAACTGCTCACAACGCTGACCGGGGCCGCGGTTGTCGTCAACCCCGACCGCGTCGCCGGCGCCCGTGAGGCCGCGTCGCGCGGCGCCGACGTCGTCGTCATGGACGACGGGTTCCAGCACCTGCGGCTCGAACGCGACCTGGACATCGTCCTGGTGGACGCCACCAACCCCTTCGGCGGCGGCGCCTGCCTGCCCCTCGGAAGGCTCAGGGAACCGCTGTCCGGGCTGGCGCGGGCCGGGGCCGTCGTCATCACCCGGACCGACCAGGCCGACCCGTCGTCACTGGACCGGATCAGGCAGGTCCTGGCGACCCGCGCGCCGGCGGCGATCACGGCGACCGCCGTCCACCGGCCGGCCGGCGTCGTCGACCCGGACGGCAACGAGTGCCCCCCGGTATCGCTCCGGGGGCGATCGGCATTCCTGTTCTGCGGCCTGGGGAATCCCGGCGCGTTCTTCAAAACGGCGGAAGCCGCCGGCGTCGCGATCGCGGGAACCCGGGCCCTCCCGGACCACGCCCGCTACGACCCGGCACGGATCGGGCGCCTCAACGACGAGGCCCGCGCGGCCGGCGCGGCGATCGCCCTGACCACGCGGAAGGATGCCGTCAAGCTCGACGCCGGCGCGTTCGATCCGCCCCTCTTCCAGCTCGCGGTGGAAATGCAGATAACGCGAGGTGAGGCGGCACTGAAAGACCGCATCGCCGCGGCCCTCGGCGATCAGTGAACCGCTCGACCGCCGATCCCTGCTATCGCTCCGCGGATTCCGCCAGCCTGGGCATCTCGCTGCCGGCGACGATGAAGGTGCCCGTCACGTATCCGCCTACCGGCCGATCAGCGTCACCATGATATGCCAGCCGCGGCCGGCGCTCAGGACGCCCGCCGCCCGCTCGGAGACGTCCGGCGGACCGATTTCCCCGGCACAGTAACAGCCGTAGAGCGGGATACCCCCGCCGACGGACTGCTGTATGGCCTTCAATTCGTCGTCGAAGTTCTTCAGCTTGCCCATCCGGCCCGCGCAGTCGAAGGCCAGCATCGCCGTCGGTTTCCCTTTGAGTTTATAGAGCGCCGCGGCCGACGCCTCCCGTGCCGTGGCAACCACCTTTTCGTTCGTCTTTGCCTTGCGGCCGGCGAGCGCGACCGTGAAATCGCCGCTGAGCATGATACCCACCGCGCTGTCGGTATACATCTTGCCGCGGTAGTAAACGAAGGTCTGGCCGTCGTTCTTGTTCACCGAGCCGCCGGTGATCGGAAACGCCCCCCCGAGCACCTCCTGGATGCCCTCGACGAGAAACGCGTTCTTCGGCGAGTGCGCATCGGCAATGACGATCATCAGCCGGCCCTTCCCGGTCTCCGAGAGTTTCCGGGCGAGCGACGCCCCCCCTGCCGAGAGGGCCTGCCGCAACCGCGCTTCATCCGTTTCGAGGCTCAGGCCGGCCGCCCCCATGTCCTTCTGCAGGGCGACCGCCGCGCCGATGCCGTCTCCGCCGATGCCCAGCAGGGAAACGGCGTCGATATCCAGCACACCTTGCTGGGTATAGGTCCCGTACGTGGAGCCCCCGGCGATCACGCTCTTCCCGAGAACGGAGGCGACGCCTGCCAGTGCCTTTTTCTTCATCGCCGCACCCTCCATGCACTCGGTCATGATCACGGCCTTCGGGGGCGTACCCCCCATCGCCTCCAGCAGCACGGCCGCGGCCTGCCGGCCCGCCGCGAAGGGTTTGCCTTCCTCTCCCTCGACGGCGACCGTGCGGAGGACGATAGCGCCGCCGGAGACGGCGGGCTTCGAAACGACGACGTCCTGCGACGCGCACCCGGCGAACAGGACAGCGAACAGCAGCAGCGATACACCAGCGACATTTTTCATGACACATCCTTTCCTCTGTGCATTCTCGGCGTTATTCACGTTTCGATCAGTGGATCGAAGAACAGAAACCCCACTCGATTTTCCCGTCGAACGGCGGTTGTTTCGGCGAATCGCATCCCGCCGGGACGCTCCAGTCATACCGGTTCCGGCGCGATGCCGGCAGCCCGGCGGCCGAGCCGAGGTCCCGAAGCCCCGTCCCGTCCGGGTCTCGCACGAGACAGGAAAAGCAGAACTCCCGGCCGGGCGCGGGTCGCAGCGCCCGCATCGCCCGCAGGGAAACCGATATCTCGTAGACGGTTCTGCCCCCCCGCCGCGTGACGGCGACCGCCGACCGCGGGGCCGCGTCAAGCGCCGACAGCGGCCGGAGCTTCCGGCCGTCGGAGACGGGATCGCCCGGCGACAGCAAGACCAGGCACCGGCCCGCGCCCCCGTCGCCGGCGCAGGCGAGATACTCCCAGCGGGACGACGTCCCGCCCTTTCGCGCCGGTTTCGCGTCACGGGTCGCGAAGGCCAGTTGCACACAGTCGCCCGGTTTTCCGACGGCCGGCGGAGAAAACGTCTCTTCCTCTACTTCGACGAGAATGGAGAAATACCGCCGCGTCCAGTAGGTCCGCACGACCGTCTTTTTCCCGGCCGTCTCGAACGCGACCGGTATGGCATCCTTCCATTCCTCCGCGTCCCCGTCGACCGTCGCCTTCAGGTAGGGCGCGCTCGCGCAGATCACGTCCTGTTTTCGGGTCACCGTCTGACCGCCGCCCGCGGCGGCCATCTCCAGCGGGTAGCGGTTCGCCGCCGTGTCGACGGCCTTCTCGATCGAGAACGGCACCCGCTCGCGCCCCCCCGCCGGCACCGATACTTCCTTCGCCGTCTCGTCGACCTTCCATCCGTCCGGGAAGGCCACCGACAGCGTCCCGTGCCATGCCGCCGTGCCGCGATTCACGACCGCCACGTAACAGACCGGTCCGGTCGACGGGTTGACCACGAAGTTCTCCGCCCGCAGCATGACGGGCGGCTCACCGGCGCCGGCACCGGCGGCCGTCAGCAGCAAAAGGATGATAGGTATCCGCATAAGACTTTCCTGGCATCGCGCGGTAAACAGGTATAGTATTGTATCGAAGCGACCGGGCAACGAAACAATCTTAACCCGCCGCCCGGGCATATTAAAGAGTGTTTATACCGGAGAACCGACGATGCGCACACTGGTCGTATACTATTCACGGACGGGGATTACGCGAAACGTCGCCGAAGCCGTCGCCGCCGAGCTGGGCGCCGACAGCGAGGAAATCAGGGATACCAAGAATCGCGACGGGGCGCTGCGCTTCATCGCCGCCTGCAAGGACGGCGTCCTGAAAAAGACCGCCGATATCATGCCCCCGGAGAAGAATCCCGCGGACTACGACCTGGTGGTCGTCGGCTCGCCGGTCTGGGCCAAGACCATGACCCCCGCCGTCCGCGCATACCTCGAGGCCTTCGGCGACAGTATCGGCCGGGCGGCCACGTTCGCCACGGCGGACCTGTCGGGTCTGGACGCGACAAACCGCGCGATGGCCGAGATGATCGGCGGGGACGTCGCAGCCGCGGCCGGTTTCCGGAAAAAGTATGTCAAGAAAGACGCGCACACCGAGGACCTCCGGGCATTCATCGACGCGCTGCGGGAATAACGGCGGTCGATACTTAACTCGAGGGCGGGAACCTGAGCTTCATGCACCAGGCCTCCCACGTGCGCTGAAACGCGTCCATGTCCGGGCTGCCCAGTGTCGCGACGAGGGTCTTATAGCCGGTGGGGTCGGTCTTAACGGCGGCCCGGAAGGCCCGGTAATATTTCAGGAGCAGCCCCTTTTCCTGGAGGTAGTAACAGAGGTACCGCGCCTGGGCGTAGTGCACGCCGCTGCCGGGACCGTAAAATTCGCTGCTCGTGGTCCCGGCCAGCTTTTCGAGAGATACGGTCGTGCCGCCGCCGATCGCCTTTTTGAGGCCGCGGAGCCGCCAGTTGGTAAAGCCCCTGATCATGCCGTTTTTCTCCCCGCACTGCTCGTACAGCGAGGCGATGCCCTCGTTGAGCCAGGACGGGCATGCCGGGAAATTCGCGGGAATGAACGCGTGGAACATCTCGTGGACGAGGGTCCCCCCGCCCGTGGCGATGTTCATGACGAGCGAATCGTTCGGGGAGGAATAGAAGCCGTAGGGCGTCCCCGGTTTCCTGCCGGTGATCTTTTCGGCGACCTGCCGGTAACTGCGGGCGTCGCCGAGCAGCCAGATCGTGATGATCTTGCCGGGGTCCTTCGCGAAGTAATGCTTTCTGAACATCTTCGTCGCCCACCGCACGGTCCCGCCGACGTACCGCTGCACCATCGCCGGCCGCTGGTTGCCGGCCACGATAAAGGGTTTTTCGACGAACCACGCCAGCCCCTCGACGGGGGGATCCTTTTTCAGTTCGCGCAGGCGGTCGGCGTAATCCGCGTCGGTGAAGGGCGAGCGCGGCGTCGTGTCCCCGGCTTCGCCGCCGAGGGCGGGGGTAAGCGCCGGGAGGAATACGAGGAGGGCCGCGATGGCCGGCCGGATGAACCTGTTGCCGTGATGCATGGTCGTTCTCCGTTGCGGGGAAACCGTTTGTTCTTTCTATTCCCTTTGACACCCGTGTACAAGAAATGTTCGTGGAAATATGGATTTTGCCGGGGTCGGACCACAGTAACATATTTTTTTGCAACGACTTATATTGTTTTTTGGGCCGTATAAAGGGCTTAGAGCCGATTTTGACCCCCGAAAATCGCTTCTAAGGGAATGATGACCGATTCTCCGGATGAGTATTGAACCCAATAATAAACAACGGTAATCCTGCGCCACCCTGCTTTCCGAAGTCGTTGATCTCCGTGCAACCTGCAACAAAGCGGCCGGCTCTACCGGCCGGCGAGGGCTCGACTCGTCCGCCTCACTGACGCGAGCAGTTGCTTACATCCTCTCATGCACGGGGAATCGGACAGGTGTGTACACGTCCCGCTTTGCTCGCCGTGATACGCACAAGTAGAGCAGTGCGCAATTGCTTCGCGTGTGTGGAGACAGGTATGAATGCCTTGCGCTCTACTGATGCAGTGATGATCAATAGTGATCGCAATAGTCCTTAAACCAGCGAATAAAGGCGAGCGAAGCGCCCGCGAATTGTTGTATGATAAGGAACAAGCAGAAAATAGACCCACGTAGGGTCATTTTCTTGCTTGTGACGCAAAGGCATTTCGAGTGAAACCGTTTCACTCGAAATGCCGGTCATACAGCAATTCTGCAAGCTGTAGCCGTTTTTATTCGCTGGTTTAAGGAATAGTTTCAAGCACCGCCCGGTCAATCCGGCACCCTCACCGGCGCCCGCGAAGCAAATTGGATACCGCTCGTGGAGTCGGTTTTTTGCGTGAAAGCATGTTTTATGCCCCCCCGAGACGTTACACACCCTTGATGGAAGTACAGGCGGCAATTGAATGCGCCGTCGGCAAATGACCGACGGAGCGAGCGATCGCCGGGCGGTAGGCCGGCCGCCTGCAGACCGGCGCGTCGTGACGAGCCACCACGCTCACCGTGCAGGGCGACGGGAAACATTACCCGTTGTTTTATTGCAATTTCCGTAAAAAGTTGAGCATCACCGATTTCACCGGTGTTTCCCGTCGTCCCCGAAAACAGGTGAACATCCCTGTTTTACGCTGTTTGCTCTTCCCCGCCTCGCAGGTACGCATCTATCGCCGCGGCCGCCTTTTTGCCGTCTCCCATCGCGAGGATTACGGTCGCGCCGCCGCGGACGATATCCCCGCCCGCGAAAATGCCGGGTATCGAGGTCTGGCCGCTTTCGTCCGTGACGATGTTGCCCCACTTGTTCAGTTCCAGTTCCGGGCAGGTGTTGGTCAGGAGCGGGTTGGCCAGGATACCGATCGCGACGACCGCCGTGTCGCACTCGATGACATACTCGCTGCCCTCGACGGGAACCGGTCGCCGGCGGCCGGAGTCGTCCGGCTCCCCGAGCTCCATCCGCTGCATCCGGACGGCCTTCACCCAGCCGTCTTGGCCGGCGAGTATCTCCAGCGGGCTTACGAGGAATTCGAACTCGATGCCCTCCTCCTCGGCGTGGTGGACCTCCTCGATTCGCGCCGGCATCTCGGCACGGCTTCGGCGGTAGGCGAGAATCGCCCGCCGAGCCCCGAGGCGCTTCGCGGTCCTGACGGCGTCCATCGCGGTGTTCCCGCCGCCGAACACGACGATCCGCCGGCCGCGAATGACGGGGGTCGGGTTCTCTTCGCCCTTCCAGGCACCCATGAGGTTGACCCGTGTCAGGTACTCGTTGGCGGAATACACGCCGATGGCGTTTTCGCCGGGTATCCCGGCGAACCGGGGCAGCCCCGCCCCGTTGGCGATAAAGCAGGCGTCGAATTCCTCGCGTATCCGGTCGATCGTGATCGTCCGGCCGACAACCACGTTATACTCGATGTCGACCCCCTCCCGCTCCAGCGCCGCGACCTCGCGGTCGACGATGGCCTTGGGAAGCCGGAACTCCGGTATACCGTACCGCAGCACCCCGCCGGAGCCGTGGAGGGCCTCGAACAGCGTGACCGAATGCCCGCGCCGCACCAGTTCCCCCGCGGCGGTCAGGCCGCCGGGTCCGCAGCCGACGACCGCGACCTTTTTTCCCGTCGGCGCCGGTCTTTCGGCAGCATCGTCCGGCAGGTTGGCGGCGGCCCAGTCGGCGACGAATCGCTCGAGCCACCCAATGGCGACCGGCTCGCCCTTCACGCCGCGGACGCACTCGGCCTCGCACTGGGTCTCCTGGGGGCACACCCGGCCGGCGATCGCCGGCAGCGCGTTGTCGGCCGCGAGTATCTCCGCCGCCCCCGTGAAGTCGCCGTCGGCGATTTTCTCAAGCATTGCGGGTATGCGTACCCGCACGGGGCACCCCGCGATGCACGGCTTGTTCTTGCAGAGCAGGCACCGCTGCGCCTCGCGTAGCGCGCGTTCCTCGTCGAGGCCGAGATTCACCTCCGCGAAGTTGCGGATCCGCTCGGCCGGGTCCTGCTGGGGCATCTCGACGCGATCGATGGCCAGTCGTTCCTTTGCACTCGGTTTCTTTTTACTCATGAAACAGATTCCTGCTGATCGAGCTGCTCGTCGAGCTTGCATCGGTGATCGTCGTACGTCGCCTGGCGCCGCGCCAGCTCGTCGAAATCGACGAGGGCCCCGTCGAATTCCGGGCCGTCGACGCAGGCGAATTTCACCTTGTCGCCGACGGTGACCCGGCACCCGCCGCACATGCCGGTCCCGTCGACCATGATCGGGTTGAGACTGACAATGGTCCTGATGTCGCGCGGCTTCGTCAGCGCGACGACGGCCTTCATCATGGGCACCGGCCCCACGGCGTACACGGCGTCGGGGCGCCGCGCGGCGTCGTCGACGAGCTGCTCAAGGGCCGCCGTCACGAACCCCTTCGTGCCCATCGACCCGTCCTCGGTCGTCACCGCGACCTCGTCGCAGAAACCGGACAGCTCGTCGTGGAGGAGTATATGCTCCCGGCTCCGCCCGCCGATGACGGCCGTCAGGTGATTGCCCGCGTCCGCGAGGGCCTTTGCGAGGGGAAAGAGCACGGCGGTACCGACGCCCCCCCCCACGCACACCACCCGGCCGAAATGGTCGATGTCGGTCGGATGACCGAGCGGCCCGGCGACGTCCCTGATCGCGCCGCCGGCCGGCGTGTCGATGATCTGTTCGGTGCTGGCGCCGATCCCCTGGACGACAATCGTGATCGCCCCGGACGCGATATCCGCGTCGGCGATCGTGAGGGGAATGCGCTCCGCCCCCTCCGCGACGCGGACGATCACGAACTGCCCCGGTTGCCGCGCCGCGGCGATACGCGGAGCGCGTATGGAGAGCCGGTGTACCCGGGGACCGATGCACTCGTTCGACATAACCTCGTACATGAAAAAACTCCGTGCGGCGCGAACAGAACAAAGTCGTGCCAACTCAATTATATTACTATACTTAGGTCATAGCGACAAGGAAACGTACTCTCGTTTCCGCCGCGCGCAACGTACACACTATACTGCGCAGACGGCATTCTGCCTATTGAAAAAGCGGCCCGCTCCCGCGGGCCGCTTTTTTCGGCATCGTCGCACTGAGCCTGTATGTGCCGCTGCCGCGTGCCGTTACACCAGCCCCTGGTCGAGCATGGAATCGGCGACCTTCACGAATCCGGCGATATTGGCACCGGCCACGTAGTTGCCGGCCACGCCGTATTCCTCGGCCGCTTCGACGCACTGCTTGTGGATGGCGACCATGATGCCGTTGAGCTTGCTGTCGACCTCGTCGCGGCTCCACGACATCCGCTGCGAATTCTGGCTCATTTCCAGCCCGGACGTCGCAACGCCGCCGGCGTTCGCGGCCTTGCCCGGCCCGTAGAGGATTTTGTTCTCGACGAAGAGATCCACGGCCTCCGGCGTCGAGGGCATGTTCGCACCCTCGGACACGACGTAGCAGCCGTTGTCGAGCAGCGTCCTGGCCTCTTCGCCGTTGATTTCGTTCTGCGTGGCGCTGGGGAACGCGCAGTCGCACGTGACATCCCAGGGCTTGCGGCCTTCGCGGTACTCGCAGTCGAACTTCTCGGCGTATTCCTTGATCCGGCCGCGTCTGACGTTCTTAAGGTCCATCACGAACGCGAGCTTTTCGTCGTCGATGCCGTCCGGGTCGTAGATCGCGCCGCTCGAATCCGAGAGCGTCACGCACTTCCCGCCGAGCTGGTTTACCTTCTCGACCGTGTACTGGGCGACGTTGCCGGAACCGGACACCGCGCATACCTTGCCGTCGAACGTCTCGCCGCGCGTCTTGAGCATCTCCTCGGCGAAATAGGTCGCCCCGTAGCCGGTGGCTTCCGGCCGGATCAGGGAGCCGCCCCAGTTGAGGGCCTTGCCGGTCAATACCCCGGTAAACTCGTTGCGCATCCGCTTGTACTGTCCGAAGAGGAAGCCGATCTCGCGTCCACCCACGCCGATGTCGCCGGCGGGCACGTCGGTGTCCGGGCCGATATGACGGCACAGCTCGGTCATGAACGACTGGCAGAAACGCATGACCTCGTTGTCCGACTTGCCCTTGGGATCGAAGTCACTGCCGCCCTTGCCCCCGCCCATCGGCAGCGTGGTCAGGGAATTCTTGAAGACCTGCTCGAACCCGAGGAACTTCAGGATCGACTGGTTGACGGTCGGGTGGAACCGCAGCCCGCCCTTGTAGGGCCCCAGGGCGCTGTTGAACTCGAAGCGGAAACCGCGGTTGACCTGCACGGTACCCTGGTCGTCCTGCCAGGGGACGCGGAACATGATCTGCCGCTCAGGTTCGACGATCCGCTCGAGTATCCGGGCCTCCTGGTACTCCGGACGCTTCTCGATGACCGGCCCGAGCGAGTCGAGCACTTCCTTGACCGCCTGGAGGAATTCCGTCTCGCCGGCGTTCCTCTTTTCAACGATGCCGAATACTTCTGCGGTATAACCCATGTCTTTCTCCTCGCATACTATAGTATATTTTGTATGGTTGCACGGTATTCACAAGCCGTTACCGTACCAGCAATACGGCCTTTAACAAGCGGAATAACACCCATTATTTCTTGATTTTATGGCCTTTATACGGCAAAATTGCCGTATTGGCCAACCTTCCAATGAACGAAAAGAGCGAATACATAAAGCTGGCGGTCCTGAAAGCACTTGATTCGATCGACGGGTCGGCCGGCGCGTCGAGAATCACGGAAGTCCTGCGATCGATGGGAGAGGACCTCCGTCCCCGTACCGTCCGGCACTACCTCAAGCAGATGGATCGCCTGGGACTCACGCGGCTGGTCAGCAGGAGAAGCGGCAGAACGATTACCCCGCTCGGCCTGAACGAACTGGAGCACGCCAACGTCCTCGACAAGCTCGGCTTCGCGGCGGCGCGGGTCGACGACCTGGTCTACAAAATGACGTTCGATCCCGCGTCGGGAGCGGGAACCGTGATACCGAACCTCGCGGTGGTACGCCGACGGGACCTGCCCCGCTCGATGTATCATATGCAGCCGGTATTCGACGCCGGGCTCGGCATGGGATCCATGGCGGCGCTGGCAATGCCGGGCGAATCGCTCGGCAATCTTGCCGTACCCGACAACGCGGTCATTATCGGCACCGTGTGCAGCGTGAGCGTCAACGGCGTGCTGCTGAAGCGGGGTATCCCGGTCATATCCCGGTTCGGCGGACTCCTGGAAATCAGGAACAACCGGCCGCGGCGCTTCGTGGAACTGCTCGAATACGGCGGCACGACGCTGGACCCGCTGGAGGTGTTCATTCACGCGCGTATGACGGACGTCAAGCAGTGCACCGAAACCGGATCGGGCATCATCGGGGCGAGTTTCAGGGAGATCCCCTCGGCGGCCGTGGAACCCGTTCGCCGGATCGGCCGGGAACTCGACGCGCTCGGCCTGGGGGGGATCCTCGCCCTCGGCGTGCCGAACCACCCCCTCTTCGGGATCACCGTGACGGAGGGAAAGGCGGGTATGATCGTCGCCGGGGGACTGAATCCGATCGCCGCGTTGTACGAGGGCGGCGTTCCGGTCGAGTCCTGTTCGCTGACCGGCCTGGAGAATTTTTCCCGCTTTGCCTCCTTCGAAGAGATTGCCGTCAAGGGACGGCGGAAGAGTCCCTATATCGATTGAAGCGGGTTATGCACCGCAGGAGCCGGCGCCCCGTCGGGCGGGGAATTGACAATACACCGGAATGGCTGTCTAATAGTCGGTTTTTAGAACACCAATCGACCCGAGCGGACGGCACATGGCACTGAAACGAACACACAGTTGCGGCGCGTTGCGAACCGGTGACGTCGGTACGCGCGTCGTCCTGGCGGGGTGGGTCCACTCCTACCGCGACCACGGCAATCTCGTCTTCGTCGATCTCAGGGACCGCGCGGGAATAACACAAGTGGTCTTCAATCCCGAAACACA
Source organism: uncultured Planctomycetaceae bacterium (assembly GCA_964557575.1). Lineage (GTDB taxonomy): Bacteria > Planctomycetota > Phycisphaerae > SM23-33 > SM23-33 > CAZLBC01. The sequence continues at coordinate 20,208 of CAZLBC010000003.1, read as the reverse complement.
CCCCGAGCCGCACGCCGTCGCAAAGACGCTGCGCTGCGAGTGGGTCGTCGCGGTGGAAGGCACGGTCAGCGACCGGGACGAGGAGATGGTCAATCCCCGTATACCCACGGGAACCATCGAAATCGTCGCCGAGCGGATAACGATAGAAAACCGGGCCGCCACACCCCCCTTCACTCTCGACAACGCCGGGATAACCGGCGAAGAGCTGCGGCTGCAGCACCGGTACATCGATCTGCGGCGGCCCGAAATGCAGCGGATGCTCGATATTAGACACCGCGTCGTGAAGATCGCGCGGGACTATTACGACGCCCGCGGCTTCAGGGAAATCGAAACCCCCCTGCTCGCCAAGAGCACCCCCGAAGGCGCGCGTGATTTCCTGGTGCCCAGCCGGATGCAGGAGGGCGCCTTCTACGCCCTGCCCCAGTCACCCCAGCTCTTCAAGCAACTGCTCATGGTCGGCGGGGTCGACCGGTATTTCCAGATCGCCCGGTGTTTCCGCGACGAGGATCCCCGCTCCGACCGCCAGGTCGAATTCACCCAGATCGACGTGGAGATGAGCTTCGTCGACGCCGACGACGTCATCGCCGTTCACGACGGCCTGCTGGCGCGGATCTGGAAGGAGGCGGCGGGGGTCGACATCCCGCAGCCCCTGCCGCGAATGGACTACGCGGAGGCGATGCGGACCTACGGCACGGACCGGCCGGACCTGCGGTTCGGACTCGAGCTTACCGACGTGACGTCAATCGTCGCCGACAGCGCGTTCAACGTGTTCACCGCCGTCGCGAAGCGCGGCGGGATCGTCAAGGGCCTCTGCGCGCCGGGCGGCGACACGCTGACCAGGAACTACATAGAAGGACCGCTGACCGACGGCGCGGTGCAACTCGGCGCCCGCGGGCTGGCATGGTTTCGCATCGTCCGCGACGCCGGCCGCCTCGCCTGCGCCAGCAGCATTACGAAGTTTTTCAGCGACGACCAGCTGCAGCAGTTGATCGCCGCGTTCGGCGCGACGGAAAACGACGTCCTGCTGTTCGTCGCCGACGAGGAGAAAACGGTCAACAGCGTGCTCGCCGCGCTCCGCTGCCGGCTGGGCCGGGAACTGCAGCTCTGCGACCCCGACGACCGGGCGTTCGTCTGGATCGTCGGCTTTCCCCTCCTGGACTGGAACGAAGACGAATGCCGGTTCGACTCGCTGCACCACCCGTTCACCGCGCCCGTCCCCGGCGATCGGGACGCGCTGGACACGGATCCGGCCTCGGTCCGCTCGCAGGCCTACGACATCGTCCTCAACGGGTCGGAAATCGGCGGCGGCAGCATTCGTATCCACGACAAGGAGATCCAGAACCGGGTATTTTCTCTCCTGAATCTCTCCGCACAGCAGGTCCGGAATCGCTTCGGATTCTTCCTGGGTGCCCTCGACTACGGCGCCCCGCCGCACGGCGGCATCGCGCTGGGACTCGACCGGATCATCATGACCCTGACCGGCACCGACAATATCAGGGACGTCATCGCCTTTCCCAAGACCAAGCGCGGCCAGTGCCTGTTGACCGGGGCCCCCTCCCCCGTGGATGATAAACAACTGAACGAACTGAATCTCAGGACGCAGGTACACTCCCACGCGCCCCGCCGGCCCGGCGACGGCGAAAGAGAGTCGACATGACCGAGAAGATCGACACGGCGCTGGTCAAAAAGGTGGCGCAGCTCGCCCGGCTTCAGCTCGACGAATCCGAAATAGAGGAATTCACCGGCCAGCTCGAATCAATCATCGAGTACGTCGACACGATAAACCGGGTCGACACCGACGGCATCGAGCCCCTCGCCCACTGCCTGCCGATCCATAACCGGTTCCGCCCCGACGAGGTCACCGCGTCCCTGGATACCGACCGGGCGCTGCAGAACGCCCCCGCGCGGGCGGGGGAGTGTTTCAGGGTCCCCAGGATTCTCGATGAAACCGCGGGAGCGTAGCATGGCCGCCGAACCGCTCGACTACTCCTGCCGGCAGCTCCGGGACCTGATCGCCCGCGGCGACGTGCGGAGCCGCGCGGCCGTGGACGCGGTCTTCGACGCGATCGAGCAACATAATCCTTCCGTCGGCGCGTACCTCTCCTGCTGGCGCGAGCGGGCCGTCGAGCAGGCCGACCGCGTAGACCAACGAGCGGCCGCCGGCAAACCGCTCGGGCCGCTGGCCGGGCTGCCGATCGCCGTCAAAGACAACATGTGTACCGCCTGGGGGACCACCACCTGCGGATCCAAGATCCTCGAGCACTTCAGTGCCCCCTACACGGCGACGGCGGTACGGCGGCTCGTCGACGCCGGCGCAGTGATCGTCGGCAAGACCAACATGGATGAGTTCGCTATGGGCTCAAGCACGGAGAACTCGGGCCTGGGCAGAACCGTCAATCCCTGGCGCAGCGACCGGGTACCCGGCGGCAGCAGCGGCGGATCGGCGGCCGCCGTCGCGGCCGGGATGTGCGCCGCGGCACTCGGCTCGGACACCGGGGGATCGATCCGCCAGCCCGCGAGCTTCTGCGGGGTCACCGGGCTCAAGCCGACCTACGGCCGCGTGTCGCGGTACGGACTGGTCGCCTTCGGGTCCAGCCTCGACCAGATCGGGCCATTGGCGCGATCCGTCGGCGACTGCGCCCTGCTGCTGAATGTCATCGCCGGCCACGATCCCGCCGACAGCACCAGCGTGACGGATGACGCCGCCCCGGTCCCCGATTACCTCGACGGGCTGGACAAACCGGCGGACGATCTGAGGATCGGCGTCGTTCCCCGCCTGATGGCGGACGTGCAGGACGATGTGGGCGCGGCCGTCGACGCGGCGGTCGCGACCTACCGCGACGGCGGGGCGAAAACGGTCGAACTGGAACTGCCGAATATGGATTACGCGATAGCGGCCTACTACGTCATCGCCACCGCCGAGGCCTCCAGTAATCTCGCCCGGTACGACGGCGTGCACTACGGCCACCGGACCGCCGCGCCCGCCGACTGCCGGGCGGTCTACACCCGGTCGCGGGAAGAGGGTTTCGGCAAAGAGGTCAAGCGGCGGATCATGCTCGGCACCTACGCCCTCTCCAGCGGCTATTACGACGCCTACTACCTCAAGGCCCTGAAGGTCAGGAACCTCATCCGCCGGGACTTCGAGGCGGCGTTCCGGCAGTGCGACTGCATCATGATGCCGGTGGCGCCGACCACGGCGTTCGGCATCGGCGAGAAGACCGACGACCCGCTGA
>CAZLBC010000003.1:0-16875 GCA_964557575.1 uncultured Planctomycetaceae bacterium | reverse complement strand
AACCTCAACAGCTTCCGCGCGCTGGAAAGCAGCGTCGATTTCGAGGCCGCGCGCCAACTCGATGAATTCCGCGCAACCGGGCGCACCTTCGAGAAGGGAAACAAGAGTACCCGCGGCTGGGACGACGCCCGGCAGGTCACCGTCCTTCAGCGGGAAAAGGAGGAGGCCGAGGAGTACCGGTACTTCCCGGACCCCGACCTGGTCCCGGTCGAGGTCGACGACGCCTGGCTGGCGGCGGTCCGCGGCCGGTTGTGCGAACTGCCCCTCCGCCGTCAGCAGCGGTACGTCCGGGACGCCGGCCTCAGCGACTACGACGCCGGCGTCCTGTGCGCGGACCGGGCCCTCGCCGACTATTTCGACGCGGGCGTGTTGTCCGGGGCCGACCCGAAACGCCTCTGCAACCTCCTGACCCAGGCGGGGCAGAAACTGGCGAACGAACGGGACTGCGCGGTCCCCGAACTGGGGATCGCGTCAGAACACATGGCCCGCCTGGCGATCATGATCGAATCCGGCGACGTCGGCTCGACGGCGGCCGACCGGATCGTCGCGGTGATGGCCGATTCCGGCGAAGCCCCCGATGCCGTCGCCGAGCGGCTCGATCTGCTCCAGCAAAGCGACGCCGGGAAGCTGGCGGGCATCGTTGACGCGGTCATCGCCGAAAACGCCGCGGCCGCGGACACGGTCACCGGCGGCGGCAAAAAGCGGGAAAAGGCCTTCGGATTCCTGGTCGGGCAGGTCATGCAGAAGACAAAGGGCAGCGCGAACCCGCAGGTTGTGAAGGAACTGCTGGAAAAGAAACTGAAATAGGTGACGCTCATCTGTTTTCAGAATCAACACGGAAAAAACGGCTGGGGTTAGCGGTATCCATTTTGCTCCGCGAACGCCGGAGGGGGTGCCGGGTTGACCGGACAGTGCTTGACACTATTGCGATCACTATTGATCATCACTTCATTTCGAATCGAATGGGATCTGTATCACGTATAGTTGACGCGAAGCAATTGCGTACTGCTCTACGCGTGCGTTTCACGGTAGTGAAAGCGGGATGTGAAATGAACGTCTGTTTTCCCGCTGAATCAGAGAGCGTAAGTAGCGGCCCTCCTCAGTGAGGCGGACGTGTCGAGCAGCGCCGGCCGGTAAGTAAGGTAAGACCGCTTTGCTACCGCGCACAGTGAGAAGATGGGCGTTCGTGAAGCAGGGTGGCGCAGATGTCTGGGGTTTGTTTTTTATTCGCCACTCAATCCGCGTACCCTTAGAAGCGATTTTCTCGCGGTAAAAATCGGCTCTAAGCCCTGTATACGGTCCGAAAAACAAGCTAAAGCTCTTTAAAATAATTTCTTACCGTGGTCCGACCCCAATAAAGAAGGCCTCCGGGGGTTACCCGAAGGCCTTCGTAAAAGTCGGCACCGACCTACTCTCCCGCTACTCGCAGTACCATCGGCCGATGAGGCTTAACTTCTGTGTTCGGTATGGGAACAGGTGTTGCCCTCACCGTATGAGCACCGACAATGGTCCGCAGGACGGTTACGCCCTGCGGACCTGTATAGTGCATAAGTGTAATGTCGTTGTTGCGGATTAACCGTGCGAGTCGCTGATGACCCGTGTCGCGTGCAGCGTGTGCTGCAGGCCGCGACAACGGTGGCCAAGCAATCGCCCGTTAGTACCGGTCAGCTTAAGGCATCTCTGCCCTTACACCTCCGGCCTATCAACCACCTAGTCTCGGTGGGGGCTCTCGTCCCCCGAGGGGGACATGGAATACTAATCTCGGGGTGGGCTTCCCGCTTAGATGCTTTCAGCGGTTATCCTTTCCCAACATAGCTACCCAGCGGTGCCGCTAGCGCGACAACTGGTACACCAGAGGTTAGTCCTTCGAGGTCCTCTCGTACTGAAGAAGGATCCCCTCAGTATTCCTGCGCCCACGGCAGATAGGGACCGACCTGGCTCACGCCGGTCTGAACCCAGCTCGCGTACCACTTTAATCGGCGAACAGCCGAACCCTTGGGACCGCCTTCAGCCCCAGGATGTGATGAGCCGACATCGAGGTGCCAAACCGCCTCGCCGCTATGGACGCTCGGAGGCGATCAGCCTGTTATCCCCGGAGTACCTTTTATCTGTTGAGCGATGGCCCTTCCACACGGGACCACCGGGTCATTAAGCCCAGCTTTCGCTTCTGCTCGACGAATATGTCTCGCAGTCAAGCACCCTTATGCCTTTATACTCGCTGCGCGATTGCCAACCGCGCTGAGGGTACCTTTGGACTCCTCCGTTACTCTTTAGGAGGAAACCGCCCCAGTTAAACTGCCCACCAAACACTGTCCCACGCCCGGATTCACGGGTCGTGGTTAGATAGCCTATATCACAAGGGTGGTATTTCAAGGATGGCTCCACGGCCGCCAGAACGGCCGCTTCAAAGCCTCCCACCTATCCTGCGCATGTAATACAAGATACCAATATCAGGCTACAGTAAAGGTTCACGGGGTCTTTCCGTCTTGCCGCGGGAACCCGGCATCTGCACCGGGTATGTAATTTCACCGAGTCCATCGTCGAGACAGCGCGCCGGTCGTTACTCCATTCATGCAGGTCGGAACTTACCCGACAAGGAACTTCGCTACCATAGGACCTTCATAGTTAAGGCCGCCGTTTACCGGGGCTTAAGTCGCAAGCTTCACCCGAAGGTTAACCTGCTTCCTTGACCTTCCGGCACCGGGCAGGAGTCAGTCTCTATACATCCTGTTGCCAGTTAGCAGAGACCTGTGTTTTTGGTAAACAGTCGCCAGCGCCATTTCTCTGCGCCCTTCCGGACCAACATAATAATATATCGGTCCAGTGAGGGACCCCTTATTGCGAACGTACGGGGTAAATTTGCCGAGTTCCTTAACGATGGTTCTCTCGAGCGCCTGAGGTTACTCACCTCGCCTACCTGTGTCAGTTTTGGTACGGATATGCGTATTGTCCTCAAACGGCTTTTCTCGGCACCTGCGCCCCCGACTTCGCCAACAAACCGGGCTCGAGCTGACGGGTTACCCCGCCCCCAACCACCTCTTCTAGCAGGTGGATCGGGCTTGTAGATGCGCACCGTCTGAATCAACCTCCACGCACAGTGCAGGAATATTAACCTGCTATCCATCGACTACGCCTTTCGGCCTCGTCTTAGGGCCGACTAACCCTGGGCGGATTTACCTTCCCCAGGAAACCTTCGGCTTTCGGCGAACAGGATTTTCACCTGTTTTCTCGTTACTCATACCGGCATTTCCACTAGCTGCCGCTCCAGTGCTCCTCACGGTACACCTTCGGCGCTGACAGCTACGCTCTCCTACCACGTCACAAAAGTGACATCCGCGTCTTCGGTACCATACTTAGTCCCGATCATTATCGGCGCTGAATTGCTCGACCAGTCAGCTGTTACGCACTGTTTAAATGATGGCTGCTTCTAAGCCAACATCCTGGGTGTCACTGCAACTCAACTTCCTTAATCACTTAGCATGGATTGGGGACCTTAGACGGCGATCTGGGTTGTTTCCCTTTTGACCATGAATGTTATCACCCACGGTCTGACTCCCGGGATAGTCGCATCGGTATTCGGAGTTTGATTCAAAAGAGTACCTTGGTGAGGCCTCTGCTTGATTCAGTGCTCTACCCCCGATGCGTAGTTGCCCGAGGCTAGCCCAAAAGCTATTTCGGAGAGAACCAGATATCGGCGAGTTTGGTTAGACTTTCACTCCTCCCCACAGGTCATCCCCTGACTTTTCAACGTCAGTGGGTTCGGTCCTCCAGGAAGTGTTACCTTCCCTTCAACCTGCCCATGGGTAGATCACTCGCTTTCGGGTCTGCGACATGCAACGAAACGCCCTGTTCAGACTCGCTTTCGCTGCGGCTCCGTGCCGGAGGCACTTAACCAAGCTACACATCGCAACTCGCCGGTTCATTATGCAAAAGGCACGCCGTCACCCGTTGCCGTCCCGAAGGACGGCCATAGGGCTCCGACTAACTGTAGGTAAATGGTTTCAGGTACTTTTAACTCCCCTAATAGGGGTACTTTTCATCGTTCACTCACGCTACTTGTTCACTATCGGTCGTGATATAGTATTTAGCCTTGGAAGGTGGACCTCCCGGTTTCACACGGAGTTTCACGGGTTCCGTGCTACTCTGGAACACCCGGAGAAGTTCGCGATTTCGCCTACGGGACTATCACCCTGTATTGTGAGACTTTCCAGACTCTTCGGCTGTCGTTTCCTTCCCCGTATGGGTGCCCGCAACCCCGACCCCGCAGGGCCGGTTTGGGCTGTTCCGATTTCGCTCGCCGCTACTGACGGAATCTCGGTTGATTTCTTTTCCTGCAGGTACTTGGATGTTTCGGTTCTCTGCGTTCGCTCCCGCACCCTATGCATTCAGGTACCGGTGACACTATCTGCTTGCACAGTAGTGCCGGGTTGCCCCATTCGGAAATCCTCGGGTCAAAGCTCGTTTGACAACTCACCGAGGCTTATCGCAGCCTACCACGTCCTTCATCGCCTTATCACGCCTAGACATCCACCATTTACCCTTACTAGCTTGACCACCATTGTCCCGGCCTGCAACGCCGGACAGGGGCGGTCGCTCATGCGCTCGCATGGCGGGAAGGAACGGATTCCTCCCCGACTCGGTAATCAGCAGACAATTACACTTATGAACTTGTCAAAAAGCATCTTAGCGTCGATTCATCCGAGCGATGAAGCGACAAACACACGCTTTCGCACAATGCGTGATCATGCAAAAGCCGGGGAATTCTATGCGCAATTGCCAATCCTGGCAAGGGTAAATATCTTTTTTTGTGCAAATATTTATCCGGACGGGTGATTATCTTCCCCGGCAGCATGTTCGGAGTCATTATACCACGAATCAGTGCCGCATGGCCGCGCACTATTAATTATTCTGCCGTCCCTCGATCGCGCAGAGCAGGACCGCCGCGGCGATGCCGAGCCGCCGGTCCAACAGCCCCTGCGTATCGTCGGAAAAATCGAGCTTGATCTTCATCACGAAGGGGTTGAAGTTCTGCTTGAACTCGCAGACCTGCTCGCCGTGGATCTCACCGGTGTAGGACTGCGGCAGCAGGTTGGAGACAAACCGCCGGAACAGGGCGTACAACGTGCTGTCCTCGCGTATGAAGCCGATCTCCCGGTCCTCGGCGTCCATGAATATCCACTCGTCCTTGATGATAGATTTCAGGCCCCGCCGCTTCAGGGCGCCGACCTTCTCGCCCGTCGCCGAGTCGAACACGTCGTACGCGGCAGAAAAGTCGATGATCTGCCGGGCGGAAATCCGCAGGATCTCGGTGGTCATATCCTCGCCGGTGTAGAGGCGGATGTCCTCCTTGAGCTTGAACGCCTTCATCCGCGAGTAACACACCACCTCCCCGTTGGGGTCGTAGATGTGAAACGCGCCGCCGAAGATCTTAAAGACCTTCCGGCGCACCAGGTAGTTGTTGTGGGCGAAGGCCGCCGCGTGGCCGGACGCGGTCGGCCGGCCGGGGGACAGCGGCTGAACCGCCTGGGGTTCCATGTCTGCCATGTCGTATCTCCGTCGAGGGTGATTCGTTCCCGAAGCTGTGCCGTATCGTGACCAATTGTACCCACGGACACCCGTGAAAGTAAACAGATTATCGGAAACCCCACCTGCCGCGGCGGACCGCCCGGGCCCGGGAGAAGTCAAAAAACCTTGACGGCACCTCTTATCCGTCCTTACTATCACCACCAAGGATTCCGCAGACACACAGTCCCATCCCGGCGACGTGCTCTCTTCGATTCGGGAGCAGAACATGGCTTTAATTCCCTACCGCGCATACGTCTCCATGCCGCGCCACCCCGTTGCCAACTACACGATCCTGGGATTGATCTCACTTATTTCTCTGCTGATCATTGCCGGCGGCGATATCCCCGAAGACATGATACTCGACGGATGGGCGCCGGCGGGATTGATCGGACACCTGTTCGTCCACGCCGACCCGGTCCACCTGGTGGGCAACATGCTGTTCCTGTGGGTATTCGGCAACGCCGTCTGCGCGAAGTTCGGCAACCTGCTCTACCCTGTCCTGTTCCTGGGATTCGCTCTTGTCGCCGCCGCAATGCACGTCATCTGCGACGGCGCGCCCGCGATAGGCGCGAGCGGCGCCGTCAACGGGGTGGTGGGTGCCTTTGTGGTACTGTATCCCATGAACGAAATCAGGTGCGCCTACTATTTCTGGTACCGCTACGGTACGTTTGATGTCAGCAGTATATGGATCATCCTGCTCTGGCTTGCCTTCGACATATGGGGTGCCGCCGCCGGGACCGGCGGTGTCGCCTACTGGGCACACCTCGGCGGTTTTTTCGCCGGTGCGGTTACCACCGTAATCCTCATTATCGGTAGAATCATCAAGATGGAGGACGACGAGGAGAGCCTGGTCGAAATCTTTCAGGGCGGAAAATGACCGTACCCCGCCTCTCCACACCGCCCCCGGCAGACCGCCCCCGGGAATTGACGCGCGGAAAACGACCGCATTCGGTATAGTATGGCCATGACTATGCCAACACTTCTGCCGACGATCGTACTCGCCGCGGGCCTTGCGGCGGCATCAACAGCCGCCGCCCCCGCCGACAAAAAAACCGCCATCTCCCAGTACGGGATCACCTGGACGTTCTCGCAGCCGGTCCGCGCGGGGCGCTTCGTCACCGGCGACTGGTGGGTGATCGGGCCGGCGACCGTCACCGGCGTGTCCCCCGCGCCCGCCGACGGGCGCAACGGCTCCGTGGTCAACCCCCCCGCCGGCAAGACGCAGGGATACGACGACCGGTGCGCCGGGTTCGACCCCGGCCTCCGGGCGGCGTTCCCCCGCACCCTGCAGCCCGGACAGTCGCTGGTGAGCACCGCGAGCGTCGAGAAGATCGGGGTCGAGACCCCCGACACCGTCCCCGGCCAGTACTGCCGCGGGCCGCTGCGGACGGCCGTCGTCCTCACCTGCGCGCGGAAGGCCCCGCCGGCCGGCGCCTTCCGCCCCGCCTACGTCGGCGACTGGCGGGAGACCTTCACCGTCGCCCGGCTCAGGAAGGACGTCCCGCAGCTCGCCGCCCCGGGCGCCGTGCCCGGCGTGAAGCGCCACGAGCGATTCCTCGAGCGGATCTGGCTTGACCACCAGCGGCAGTGGGTCAACCGGAAGATGCACCCGCTGGAGAACATGCCGGACTACGGCCGGGAGATCACCAACATCGTCTCCACCGTCGGGCTGCTGTGCCTGCTGGAGGACCCGGACGGCCGCTTCGAGACCGTCCGCCGCCGCTTCATCCAGAAGGGCATCGATTACTACGGCGCGGTGCAGTCGAACGACGACCTGTGGCTGGGCAACGGCGGGCACAATTCCGGACGCAAGTGGCCGATCCTCTACGCCGGGTTCATGCTCAACCACGACGGCATGAAGAACGTGGAGGCGACGTTCCAGGAAGACCAGCAGACCTATTACGCGCGGACGTTCCACGGGAAGCCGCGGGACAAGAAGGTCGCCGCCTGGCTGATTGCCCCCGGCAACCCCAACGCGAAGCACGAGGAGGTCGCCCCAGAGAAGTGGGAGACCTTCGGCGACGAGCGCGGCAACAACGGCACCAAGGCCGAGGGCTACCGGAAGCTCAACGGCCCGACCTGGGTCGGCGAGGCCCTCGCCGCCCGGCTGACGGGCATGACCGGCTGCTGGAACCACCCGGCCTTCTTCGACTACGTCGACCGCTGGGTCGCGGAGGGCGGCGGCCCGCACACGGGCTTCGTCCGGCGGATGTGGGACCGCTACCGCTCCGGGGCCGACGCGATCGGGAAGCGCTTCGCGGGCCAGGGGGAGTGAGAAAAAAGGGGGGCAATTGAAACCCTAAAGCTATATTAAAAAATATGTTACCGTTGCCCTGCCCCGGCAATCCCGCTTTTTCCGCCCCCTTTCAGATCACAATATTTGACATCGCGACGCGCGATCTCTATAGTTGCGTCATGAGAACAACACTGAATATCGACAACGACGTGTACAAGGTGGCCAAGAGCATCGCCCGCGCCCGGGACATCTCCATCGGCAGAGCCCTCTCCGAACTCGCCCTCAGGGGCCTTGAAAAGGGCTACGGCGGAAACCAGAAGAACGGACACCCCGTCTTTCACGTCTCGAAGACCGCGCGGCTGATCACTCCCGAAGACGTCAAGTGGGCCCTGAACAAAACATAGTATCCGCTCGCGGCTGTTACGGTTGAAACAAAACGCCTGAACCACATGCAGGGGGCGGTTGATTAATCCAAGAACAGGGGCCGGAAAACAGCGGTCAGGTACCTTTCCCCGAAACGTGATCATACGGACAGAAAAAGCACTCGCCCCCCTTCCTCGACGCCCTTTTAACAGACGCAATGATTACGGGGGGAGCTTGATTCGGTTATGTGGTGGTACGTTGTTGCCATGAAGATCGACGTTTCAGACGAACTGTTGACCGGCGGTCTGCCCTTAGAAGCGATTTTCAGGGGGTCAAAATCGGCTCTAAGCCCTGTATACGGACCGGAAATAATCATAAGCCCCATTATAAAAAAGACTTACCGTGGTCCGACCCCGATGACCATCTCCCCCGGGGCGTTGAGGAAGACCAGGCGGACGGTCGTCTCCGCCGCGGCCGTCCCCGGCTGCCGGCCGATCGCCGACCGGTAGGCCTCCACCTGCGGCCGGTACTGCTCGACGAGCCGGTCGATGTCGGCGGGCCCGCCGACCGCGTCGGTCTTGTAGTCGATGATGTCCACCCGCTTCAGCGCCCCCCCCGCCTTGCCGAAGACGATGCGGTCGATCTTGCCATTCAGCAGGCTGCCCGCGTAAAAGACGGCGAACGGGTACTCCCGGCAGACCTCCAGGTCCGCCAGGGGCGCGTACGCGCCGCGGGACAGCAGCCGGCGCAATTCCTCCTTCCCGCACATCTTCCGGAACGCGCCGATGCTCTCCTCGAGCGCGCCGGCCGACACCCGCGCGGCGGCCGCCGCGCCCCGCAGCGCCGCCTCGTCCGGCAGGCCGTCTTCGATCCACTCGATCAATTCGAACCACTCGTGGAACAGGCTGCCCCGCGCCAGGCCCGCGGGCGGCTCGATCCGCAGGGCCCCGCCGAGGGTCCGCCCGGCCGCGGCCAGCGACGACGGCGCGGCGCGGGGGAGGTTCCGGCCCCGCTCCCCGGCGCCCGCCCGCAGGACCACGTCGATCGTCTTCAGCCCCGGCCCGGCCTCCCGCGCCCGGCGGGCATACCACCGCGGGTCGCTCAGCGGCCCGTCCGACTCCCAGAGCGTCTCGCCGCCGATGTCGCCGGCGCCGAGGGCGCCGAACAGGATCCCCGCGAACGAGCGGCGTATACCGATGCTCCCGTCCTTGTTCTCCCGCGGCCGGCGGCAGATCATGTAGACCGCGTTGACCGCCCGCGTCAGGGCCACGTAGAGGGCGCACAGCTCGCCGGCGACGTTCTCCCGCCGGTGCTGGGCGCACATCTCCCGGAGCTGTTCGTCGATGTTCGCCGTCTTGGTGTCCACGTAGGGGACCACCCGCGCGACCCCCGCCCGGTCGTCCGTGCGGAGGGTCAGGAAGTCGGGGCGGACCGCGTTAAACTGCCGCGCCAGTTCCGGGAGGATCACCGCGTCGAACTCCAGGCCCTTGGCCTTGTGGACGGTCATCACCCTGACCCGCGCGGCCGAGGGATCCTCGACGTTCCGGCCGCGGACGACGGCCGCGAACTCGGCCGCCCGGATCCCCGCGCCCTCGTCGTGCCCGGCCGCCGTCTCGATCAACTGCTCGAAGCGGAGCAGGTCGCGGGCGCTGCAGTCGTCCGCGACCCGGTCCCGCCACGCCCGCAGCGTCGGCGCGAAGCCCTCCTCCTGGAGGCCGCGCCGGATCCGCGCCGCGGCCGCCGCGGCGGCCGCCGGCCCGTCCCCGGGCGCCAGGCCGACCGCCGGCCCCAGGGGCGAACCGGCGACGCGGTACCGCGCCGCGGTGTCGCCGGGGTGGTCCGCGAGGTGCAGGCCGGCCACGGCCGCGGCGACGGCGGGCGCGTCGGTCAAGGGATTGCCCGTCTCCCGGCTCGCGGGCACCCCGCGGGCCCGAAGGGCGGCGATCATGGCGGGCACCGGCTCGTTGGTGCGGAACAGGATGCCGACGGTCGCGCCGGACGCCGCGCTGATCTCCGCGGCAATGTCGGCCGCCTTTTCTATCTCGGGCCGCCGCGGCGCGTCGGGATCGTCGTCGTCGCCGTCGTTCTCGTCGACGGGGATCAGCGCCGCGTAACCCGGCAGGTCCTCCCGCGCGGTGGTGTGTTGCTCGAAGCCCGCCGCCCAGTCCGCGACGCCGGGGGTTTTCTCCGCGTCGGCGAGGGCCGGATTGTCCGCGATCGCGCCGAAGACGCGGTTGACCAGGTCGATGACCACCGGCGACGACCGCCAGCTCATCGGCAGGGATTCGGTCGTCGTCCGCCCGTCTGCGGCGAGCCCCGCGAGTATGTCCGGGCTCCCGCCCCGCCAGCCGTAGATGGCCTGCTTGACGTCCCCGACGGCGAACAGCGTCCCCGCCCCCGCCAGGGCCCGCTCGGCGAGCGGCCCGACGGCCTCCCACTGGGCCGGGTCGGTGTCCTGGAACTCGTCGAGCAGGACGTGGTCGAGGGCCAGGTCCATCCGCCGGGCGAGCGTCTCCGGCGCGGCGGTGATCCGCCGGTCGGCGATCAGCCGGGTGATGTCGCCGAAGCAGCAGACCCCCCGGGCGGCCTTCAGGGCCTCGTAGGCGGCGCCGAACCGCTCGGCCAGCGTTCGGGCCGCGCGGGCGCGGGCGTCGATCGACCGCCGCACTTGTCCGACCGCGCAGGCGATCACCGGCCGCAGGGCCGCCTTCAGCTCGTCGCCGACGGGCGCGCGGTAATAGGTGTCCTCGCCGGTCAGTATCTTCTGCACGAAGCCGCCGCACACGACGTCCTGCCACCGCCCCGCCGCGAAATCATCCAGGCACCGCGTGACCGCGCCGAGCCACCGCTTGTTCGGCGCCCCGGCCTTCGTAACGGGGACCAGTGCCGCCAGCCCGTCGCGGAGCGCGTCGGCCGCCGCTGTCGCCGCCGCCTTTTGCGGCCCCGCCGCGCCCCCGGGCAGTCCCCACGCCGCCGCCGGGGCTTCCCGGCGGAGCGCCCAGGCCGTCTCGACGTACCCGCGGAGTTTCTCGTAGACCCCCCGGCCCCCGGCCTCCCCCTGCAGCTCGCTGACCATCCGCAGCAGGTCGTCGGGGTCGGTCCGCGCGATCACGTCGGCGACCGCCGCGTCGCGGACCGCCGCGTCTTCGGGGCCGTTCTCCTCCACCGGCCGCCAGCCGGGCCCGAGCCCCGACTCCAGCCCGAAGACCCGCGCGATCCGGTTGAAGAAGCTGTCCATCGTGGCGATGTTGACCCGGTGCAGCTCGCGGCAGAAGGCCGCCAGCAGCGCACCGGCCCGCGCGGCGGCCAGGTCGCGCCCGATCGCCGCCGCGAGTGCCGCCGCCTCGTCCTTGTCGCCCGCGGCCGCGCCCAGCCACGTCATGACGCGGCGGAGGATCTCGCCGGCCGCCTTGCGGGTGAAGGTGGTCGCCAGGATCGCCCCCGGCTCGACGCCGCGGTCGAGCAGGTCGATGTACCGGGCGGTCAGCCGGTAGGTCTTCCCCGCCCCGGCCGAGGCCAGGATCACCGGGTTGTCCGCGGGCGGCCGGGCGGTCATGCGTCCGCCCCCTCCGCCGGCGCGGCCGCCAGCAGGTCCCGGACGATGTCGCTCTCCCAGCGCGGCACCTCGCCGATCTCCGCGAACCGGCCGGCGAGAATGTCGCGCATCACCCCCACCGCCCGCTCCTCGGCCGCCGCCAGCTCGTCCTCGTCCCAGTCGGCCGTCGCGAAACCGACGTTTTCTCCCGCCGCGCACAGGCAGCCGTATCCCAGCGCGGCCGCCCCGCCCCCGGTCACCGGCGCCGCGAGGCGGCGGTAGACCGGCAGTTGCAGGTCGATCCACTCCCCGCCCTTCCGGTGCGCCTTCTCCGGGTCGGGCTTCCGGTCCCCGGTCTTGTAATCGAGGATCGCCCAGGCGTCCTCTTTTTCGTGGTAGTCGATCCGGTCGATCGTCCCCCGCACGGGCATCAGCCGCCCGGTGTCCGCCGCGAGGTACACCGGGTCGCCGGCGCCGAACAGCCGCTCGGTGCAGACGATCCGCCAGCCCTCCTGTGCCCGCCCGGCCTGCGCCGCGGCGAACCACGTCAGCCGCCGCCGCAGTTGCCGGAGCTGCACGGCCACCGCGGGCCGGGCGTTGTCGCCGAAGGTCGCCGCCGCCAGCTCATCGAGCTGCGCGTGGCAGTACGCCGCGATCGCCTCGGCGTCGGTCGCGTCCTTCACCGCCGGCTCGCCGCCGAACCGCTCGAGGACCCGGTGGGCGAGGGTGCCGAAGGCCGCCGCGTCCAGCTCGGCCGCCGCGTCGTCGACCGTCTCGATCCGCGGGCGGTGGACGTAGCGGAGGTAGAAGAGGTAGGGCGACCGGATGTACGCGCGGAACTGCGTCGCGGTCAGGTACCCCCGGTCGTACGTGCCGACCGGCGCCGGCAGGCGGAACCCCGACGCCGCCGCGGGCTGCCGGGCGCCGGCGACGACGATTGCCGGGGCCTCCCGCGCCCGCCGGGCCAGCGCGACCACCCGCCGGGCGGTTTGTTGCCCGTCCCGGGCCGTCAGCAGCAGCCGGCTGGGGGTCAGCGCCCCGCCGTCGGGGGCCGTCTCGGCCGTGACCAGGCGCACCGCCGCCGGCCCGCGCGCCGCGATCAGCCCGGTCAGCGCGGCCGCGTCGCGGGCGTATCGCCGGGCGTTGCAGACCAGCCCCAGCCGCCGCCGCAGCGTGTCGGGCAGAAAGGCGTGGCCCCGCACCGACTGCGGGATGTGCTCGTCGTTGAACGTGGTCACGATCGCGACCGGCGCGTCGTCGAGCTGCAGCTCCAGCCAGCCGACCAGCTCCACGGCCCCCGCCGCGTACGGCGGAGTGCCCCGCCGCCCGGCCAGCCGCCGCAGGCAGATCCGGACCGCCTCGGCCGCCGTCACCGGCGGCACCGCGACCCCCGCGCGGCCGATCTCGGCGAGGCAGTCGACCGCGGCCCGGCAGGCCTCCGCCGCCCGCCGCCCCGCCGCGTCCGCCGGCGCCTCGTCCAGGCCGCCGTAGACCGCCCGCAGCAGCCCGCAGATCGGCGCGCACCACTCGGCGGGGGGGCGCGTCCCGGTCTCGGCCAGTTCACCCAGCAGTTCGTGACACGCCGCCGCCGCGGCGGCCAGCGCCGCCAGGCCTTTCTCGTCCAGCGCCCGGTCCGGGTGGGGGTCGTCCTCGTCTTCCGGGAGCCACGCATCCGGCGCCGGCACCCGTTCGGGCAGGTGCGCGGCGTAGTAGCGGTCGAGCCGCTCGGGCAGGGACACGCCTCCCCCGCCGGGCAGCACGGCCGCGACGTCGGCGTGCCGGGCGAGCGTGGCGAACGCCCGGAAACCGCGGGTCTCGAGGTATTCGGCCACGCCGGCCAGCAGCTTGCCCGGCGCGGCGGCCGTGATCAGCGGCCCGGTTGAAGGGTGGGCGGCGATCCCGCAGGCCGCCAGCCGCGCGTGGAGGTGCGGCAGCAGCCCGGCGTCCGGCACGCCGATCGCGATGTCCGCGGCGGCGTAATCGCCGCCGCGGTCCGCCAGGATCTCCAGGACGGCGTCGGCCTGCCGCGCGGGCCCGGCGACGGGGACGATGCACTCGTCGGGAACCGCGATTTCCGCCGCGGCCCAGTGCGCGGGTATGACGCATCCCCACGCGTCGTACCCGTCGGCCTCGTCGGCCCCGGCGGCGACCCAGACGGCGACCCGGCCGGCGACCTGCTCGAGCATCGCCCGCACGCTCCCGGCCATGTCGGTCACGCCGACGAGGATGATATCGTCTTCGCGAAGCCGGCAGCGCTGTTCGGTCACCGCCGCCATGCGCAGGGTCCGCGCGTCGCACAGGCCGCGTTCGCCGAGGAGGGCTTCGTACGCAATTCGGGCTGACTGAAGCGCGGCCCACCGCGGGTCGTCGCCGCCGGCGGCCTTCCCGGCTGCGGCGAAGTCCCGGAGTTCGCCGGCCAACTCGCCCCAGGTGGCGTCGATCTCGCCGGCGACCTCCAGCCAGCGTTCGAGTTCCCACTTATCGGCGTCGGCGGGGACCAGGTGCGACCGGGTGTCGGGGGGCAGGTGTTTGAGGGCGGCGGCCCAGGTGAACTGGCGGGTGATGTCCCCGGCGGGTTCCCGCGGGGACGGGGGGACGAGAAAGGCGTCCAGCCCGCCGGGGGTGGTGCAAGCCGGCGGAACGAAGATGAGGTCGTCGCGTTCGCAGCGCGCGACGAGGAGTTCGGTCAGCCGCCGCCCGGCCCGGCGGCCGGGGGTGACGATGATGAGGTTCCGCATGTCGGCGGCGGGGGTTGTGGGAGAGGCGCCGGCTGGGGCGCCGGCGGGGGCCGGGCGGTCGGTGGTTGCGGGGTCGGGGGTTCGGTAGCGGGCGATGAGGCGGTCGGCGGCGGCGTGGAGGGGGAAGCCGTCGCGGCCGAGGTACGTGATGCTGTGGGGTTTCGGCATGGTGCCGATTGTCTCCGGGCGGGGGCCCGGAATCAAGGGGGTGGGTGGGGTGGAGGCGTGGAAAGTGCGGTTGGGTTATTAGGGTTCTTGGTGTTTTTAGGGTGTGGGGTCGCCGGGGCGCGAGAATGGCGGGCTACATCTCGTAAGATTATTTATTTAAGCTTGTTAAGGATGGAACTGCACGTATAATTGGTCTTTTGGTGCAATTCTTGGAGCTAAGGATGGAAATAATCATGTCGAGAGTTGGTGGATGTATATTGAAACCATGCGCCTGTGCAATTGCGTATATTAAATTGTTGACGAAGGAAACCTTCGGAGATATCATCATTGTACCTAGCCTAACTCGCGACTCTGCTTTGGAACGGTGTATAGCCGTTCGTTCGAAGAGTCTTACGGCTTTCTTTACCGTGAGAAAGGCCGCAGACTCGGTCGTGAGTCTGCGGCCTTTCTCACGGTCGCTCAAAGTAGGGAGAGGGCTATGAGCCGAAACTTGGCTAATAGCCCTCTTTTCATGCCGTTGGCATCTCTCAATGCACGCCTATACGCATCGGAGGGAATCTTCCTCGATAATGATTCCCTGGTGATATTCACATGTGGAGCATCCAGGACCCCCGACGCATCTGCCAGAGAACATCTACTTGATTATGCGAAAAGGTTTTTTAAACATGGCACCTTTTTCAAAGCAGAAGATGTTTTTCGTGCTTTACTAAGATCGAAGAAGGATGATCTACTCACGATTGAGCATCGTCTGGCAGACTACTCCGATTGCGTGATCATTATTAACGAAAGTGCTGGTACACTGGCAGAATTAGGCGCTTTCGCCAGTAGCGAGAAGGTCATAGAGAAACTCATTGTAGTAAATCCACGCGAGTATCGTAGTGATGATTCATTCATAAATCTTGGTCCAATTGCAAAAGCCGACCGCATATCGATGTTTGGGAAGACAATCCACGTGGATCTAGCCTCAATCAGTCTGCACTTCGGCACAATACTAAAACGAATCGAAGATAAAGTGCTACGGAAGAAAAGACTTAAAGTCGATTTCTCAAAAACCAGCGCTTGGAAAACTAAAATGGGGAAGCATCGACTTCTTCTGCTCCAAGACATATTGAACCTATTTTCTCCTGCAACTCGAAAAGAGGTACTCTGCATCATGAAAACGTGCTTCCCCGGTCAGTATGTTAAATTTGACATCGAACTTGCTCTACTTGTAGCAACACGAAAAGTCTATAAGATAAATGATTTGTTTATTACCTCACCAGAGTGCTCGCAACACAGCTACGATGTCGACAGACGAACATGGCTTGGCCTTCGAAAGAAGATACTCGATACGTACCGCTCTGCCGACAAGTCGCGTCTCGAATATTTAACCAAGCGTTCTGTGAGGGCATGATGAAAATTGTCCAGGCACTTTCTGCATACATTGGAATATCACCCGATACCGTCAAGGAGATCGGAGCAAAAGCCCCGCTGCTTTACAGGCGTTATTCAGTGCCGAAGAAACGTGGGGGTCAACGGAATATTTATCATCCTTCAAGAGAAACAAAGACTCTTCAGATAGCCGCTGTCGATCTTCTGGATTCTCCTGATCTAGTGCATGAATGCGTGAGAGGTTATATCAGAGGCCTCAAGAAGCCACTTTTTAGCAATGCAAACGAACACCGGCGACAGGTGTTTCTCTTGAGGCTCGACGTTGAAGACTTTTTTCCCTCAATAAATCCAGACGATTTCATAGCCGTGTGCGGCAAACGAATTAGACTGAACGGAAAGAAACTGAGCGAGCAAGATCTTGAGTTTTTGCGATATCTCTTTTTCGTGTGGAATAAGGCCTTCGGATGGTTTCTTGGCATTGGTGCGCCATCTTCACCTTTTGTCAGTAACTGGGTAATGTTTGATATTGACAAGTCAATCGTATCCATGTGTGATAATGATGAGGTGTCTTATACGAGATATGCAGATGATTTATGTTTTTCTGCAAACTCCAAGGAACGCCTATTGAAAGTGGAGAAAGGTGTCACGAAAATCTTCAAGTCAGCATCACACCCAACCCTCAAACTCAACACCAGCAAGAGATACCTTGGGTCAAAATGGAGCAGGCGACGGGTGACCGGATTAACAATCACCCCTAATGGTGAAGTCAAAATACCACGCTCTATGAAGAGAAAAATCCGCACATTGCTCTTTAATTACAAGAGAAAGAATTTGTCGGCCAAAGACAGGGCCTCATTGAGTGGATATCTCGCATTCATGAACGATTGCGAGCCAAGCTA
>CAZLBC010000002.1:21704-190851 GCA_964557575.1 uncultured Planctomycetaceae bacterium | reverse complement strand
TCCCGAACATCCCGAACACACTTCGCGATCGCAGCGGTTCTCCTCCTGCCCGCCCTGGCCTCTGCCGCCGCCATCCCTCCCCGCCAAAACTTCACCATAGACAACAGGCCCGCCTTCGTCATTATGCCGCCGCAGGGGACACGATCCCGATCCGCCAAAAGCGGATCGGGTCATGTCCCCGGACAACGATCAGCCGAAGGCCAAGCGGGCCATGTCCCCGGACAAGCACCCGCGAAAAAAACACCCGGCCCCACCCCCTGGGTCTTCTACGCCCCCACCCTCGGGAAGAACCTCCCCGGCAGCGCCGAAGACTGGATGTTCGAGCGGTTCCTCGCGAAGGGCATCGCCATCGCCGGCGTCGACGTCGGCGAATCCTACGGCAGCCCCGCCGGCCGCGCGACCTGCACCGCCCTCTACGACCACCTGACCGGAAAGAAAGGCTTCGCCGGGCGGGCCTGCCTGCTCGCCCGCAGCCGCGGCGGGCTGATGCTCTACAACTGGGCCGCGGAGCACCCCGAAAAGGTCTGCGGCATCGCCGGGATCTACCCCGTCTGCAACCTCGCCTCCTACCCCGGGCTGCAGAAGGCCTGCGGGGCCTACGGCATGACCGCCGACGAGCTGAAGCGGCAGCTCAGGGACCACAACCCCGTCGACCGCCTCCGGCCGCCGGCCCGGGCCGGGGTGCCTATCTACCACATACACGGCGACAGCGACCGGGTCGTGCCGCTGAAGGACAACTCCGCGCTCGTCGAACAGCGCTACGAAAAAATGCGGGGGAAGATGACGCTGAACGTCGTCACGGGCCAGGGGCACAACATGTACGAAGGCTTTTTCAAAGACCGGAAGCTGGTCGACTTCGTCATCGAATCCGCGACGTGGGACTGCGACCAGAACTACGGCAGCATCACCGAGACGACGCCCTCCATTCCCCAGTACTTCTCGTGGATCAACAACACCAACGAGGGGTCCACGGCGGCCCAGACGCTGATCAACCTGCGGTTCTTCAAGTGGCTGCACGACGAGTACGGCATGCACCTGGGCATCTACGCCTGGGACGCGGGGAACCTCGACAGCCAGCGGTACTACGGCAGCATCTACAGCAAGAAGTTCAAAAAGCAGTTCCCCGACGGCTGGGGGCCGTGCGCGGCGCTCGCCGAAAGCTTCGGCTGCCGCCTGGGCATCTGGGGCGGGCCGGACGGGTTCGGCGACACGCCCGCGGAAGAACAGGCCCGCGCGGACATGCTGGTGAAGATGGTCGGGGACTACCGCGTGCAGTTATTCAAGTTCGACGCCGTCTGCGGGCAGTTGCGGGACGAGAAGCAGAAGGCGTTCGCCGACGCGATGAGCCGGTGCCGGGACGTCGCCCCGGACCTGGTCGTGCTGAATCACCGGCTGAACCTCGGCCGCGCCAAGCCGCACGCCACGACCTTTCTCTGGGGCGGGGCGGAGACCTACATCGACGTCCACATGACCAATCGGACGACCGGCACCCACAACCGCGTGGCGGCGCTGTCGCGGGGGCTGCCGCCGGACCTGAAGCGGCTGACCGAGGACCACGGCGTGTGCCTCTCCTCGTGCCTGGATTACTGGGAGGACGACCTGGTCCTGCAGGCGTTCAACCGCGGCCTGATACTCGCGCCGGAGATATACGGCAACCCCTGGCTGCTGCGCGACGAGGAGTTTCCGAAGCTCGCGCGGATCTACAACCTCCACTACCGCAACCGGGAGATCCTCGTGGAGGGCATCGTCCTGCCCGCGGAGTCATACGGGCCGCACGCCGTCTCCCGGGGGGACGGCGGCCGGCGGTTCGTGACGCTGCGGAACCTGACCTGGAACCCGGTTACCTGCCGGGTCACACTCGACAACGAAATAGGCCTGGCCGAAGGAAAGAAGGTCCACCTGCGCCGCTATCATCCGTCCGAGGCCATACTCGGCACGTTCGACTACGGCAGCACCGTCGGGGTCACCGTCGATCCGTTCCGCTCGTGCCTGCTGTTTGCCACCACGGGTGATGTCGATGAAATCGGCATCGCCGGCTGCGACTACGAGGTCGTGCGGGACACGCCCGGTAAGGACGCGATCGTGAAGCTGCTGGGGACGCCCGGGACCGCGGCGACGGTCAGGGTCGCGCCGGGGGCGCGGCCATTCAAAAGGGCCGTGCTGGACGGCGAAGACGCCCCGGGCCTCCTCGAAGGCGGCATGACAATCGCCTTCCCCGGCCGGCAGCCGGCGAAGCCGTGGCACCGGAAGCTCGCGGACCTGAAGAAGGTCGACGTGCCGAAGGATGCCGCGTCCCTGTACGAGGCGGCCTGCTTTGCCGCGCCGAACACCGCGCTGGAGTACCAGTCGGTGAAGCGGTCGGGGCCGACGGCGATTCCGCAGGTCAAGGCCGCGCGGGACGCATTCTTCAACCAGGAGCTGTTCTGGCGGCGGGGCATTCGCGACGATTACCTGTTCGACGGGAAGAACGAGACGTTTTTCGCGACGATCAAGCGCCGGGACCGCGACCGGCGCATCGACGGCGGCGCGCTGCGCGTGGACCTGAAAAAGCCGGCCGGGTTCGACGCGGTGTCGCTGACGGCGGCGTGGACCGATTATGACGGTAAGGACGTGCCGGCTGAAATGACGGCGGAGTGTTCAAACGACCTGACATCCTGGACGCCCGTGATGCTGAAGCTGGACACGGCGGTGACGGGCACGGTGAAGATCGCCGACATCACGCACAACGGCGGACAACACACGTTTTTCGACGGAACGCTGGTCGGCTGGACAGCGGAACTGCCGCAGGCCGGCCGGTACCGTTTTATGAGAGTGGCTGGAGCCCCCTCGCGGGTGGCGGAGCTGGCGTTCGCCTTCAGGGGAAAGCAACTGGCCGCCGCGGGTTGGACGGCGAGCACCCTTTTCGCCCCGCCGGGAAAGGCGGCAATCGTGGCCGCCCGGCAGGCGACGGTGACCGTCGACGCCGCAAGCCCGAAGGGTTCATACCTGTGCGTCGCGCTGGACGGCGAGCACGGGCGAAACAAGGCCTTCGCCGCCCTGCGGGTCGACGGAACGTACGTCGGCGCCCCGCACCGGGCGCCGTCGTTCCCGGCGGTGGTCTTCGAGGCCGGGCCGCGGCAGACCGCCGCGAACAACACCTGCTTCTTCCCCGTGACCGACGCGCTGCGCGGCAGGGAGGTCGACGTGGTGGTCGTCTGCCTGCCGCCCGGCAACAAGGAGGCGGTCGACTTCACGGCCGCGGTCTGGACAACCGCCTGCCCGGCGCCGCGTGAGTCGATGACGCTGATACTCGGCGAGTGACGCCGCGCTGCGCGCCCGAGCCATACCCCCGCATTTTGTCAAATCATTTGACAGATTGATATGCATTTTGTTTAATTATTTGACGGATTGCACCGATACCGTAAGCGGGAGGCACAGCGCGTGGATATAGCCGAATTGCTCGAACTGAACGACCTGGCCGGGGAACAGGGCCGGCGGTACCCGAAAAAACGGTTCCTGTTCGACAGGCTGCACACCGAAACCGGCAAACATTTCATCGGCATTGTCGGCCCGCGGGGCGCCGGGAAAAGCGTTATCCTCAAACAGCTCCTGTGCGAACACGACGGCGCCTTCTACCTGTCGCTCGACACGCTCGGCGAGCGAGACCTGTTCGCGGTCGTCAAGCACCTCGCCGCGCGGTACGGGGCCGCGCTGTTCCTTCTCGACGAGGTCCACTTCCACGATCGCATCAACGAAGACCTGAAGAAGATATACGATTTCCTCGACGTCCGGGTCGTCTTTACCAGCTCGGTCGCGCTGCGGATGATCGGCTCGAGCCACGACCTGTCCCGGCGGGTCAGGCTCGTCAGGCTGCCGCCCTTTTCATTTCGCGAATACCTGTATTTCAACACGGGGGCATCGCTTCCCGTCCTGAACATCGAACAGGTATACGACCGGCAATGGACCCCGGCGCACCTGCGGTACGGGCACCTGTTCGACGATTACCTCCGGGGCGGGCTGCTGCCGCTGTCCCTCGACGAACCCGACGTCTTCCCGCTTCTCCGGAACGTCCTCGAAACGATCATAACCAGGGACATCCCGTCCGCGGCGCGGCTCGCGGTCGACGAGCTGGACCGCATACGAACACTCGTGCGTTTTGTCGGTCGCGCGGAAGTAGACGGGATCAACTACTCCTGCCTGTCGAGGAACCTGGGCATCACCAAGTACAAGGCGACGGCCTATACCGACCTGCTGGAAAAGGCGTTCGTCCTCCACCGCGTCATGCCGCGGGGGACCAACGTGCTGAAAGAGCCGAAGATCCTGATGGCGCTGCCCTGCCGGCTGCTGTACCGGGAGTACGACGAAGCGGTGGGCGGCCTGCGGGAGGATTTCGTCATCGGCGCGCTGCGGGCCGCCGGTATCGAGCACCACTACCTGAAGACGACGCGCGGCGGCAAAACGCCGGACTACGCCGTGCCGTCCGACAAGGGCGACCTGGTGATCGAGGTCGGGGGCAAGGGCAAGGGGCGCGAGCAGTTCAAGGGGTTCGCGGCGGACCGGAAGATGATACTCGCCCACGCCGACGATACGGCGGGGGACAAGAGGCCGCTCTTCATGATGGGTTTCCTGTATTGAAGCGAACGAAGGCCGCACGCCGGCGGCCGGGGGCGGCCTTGTCGAGGGGCGCGAGCAGTGCACGGGGTTCGCGGCGGACCGGAAGACGATACTCGCCCACCCCGACGATACGGCGGGGGACAAGAGACCGCTCTTCTTTCAATGGCCCGATCATTTGCGTATAATAGATAGACGCGAACGTTCATATCACAGGCAAGGACGAACCGGCGATGTCGATCAAGAACGAGGCAGTACGCGATTTTTCACAGAAAGTGCGAGCACGCTATCCTGAAGCCGTCATCACGGTGTTCGGGTCTTACGCCCGCGGCACCTATACGGACGAGTCGGACCTGGACATATGCGTCGTCCTCCCGGAAATGCAGGCGGATGATCGCTTCGCCGTCAGCGATATGGCATGGGAAGTCAGCCTTTCCCATAACGTGCATATAGCAACCGTCGTGTTTCCGCACAGCGCTTTTCAACAGGACACCGCTGACGAGAATCCGTTCATTACCGCCATCAAAAAAGAAGGTGTCGCCGGATGACCGCCGACCGTAACCAGGATCGCACTCTCTGTCATTATCGTCTGATGCAAGCTGAAGAAACGCTGGCGGAGTGCGGTTTGCTGAAGGAGGCCGCTCATTACCGGGGAGCAGTCAATCGGGCCTATTACGCGATGTTCTACGCTGTTCAGGTCTTGATTGTCAGCGACAAGGTTTACATTTCAAAGCACAGCGGGGCAATATCGTATTTCGACCGCGAATACGTGAAGCGAGGAATAATCGAAAAGACATTTTCAAAGTGGTTGCATCGCCTGTTCGATTTAAGGCAAGACGCTGATTACGGGGACATGTACGAACCGACAAAAGAACAATGTGAACAGGCGGAAAACCAGGCTCGGCAGTTTGTCGACAGGATAAAAGAGCATTACGCAAATCGTTCAGACACCTGAAAACAGCACGGTTGCCGAAAGCGAAAGATTCACGGCACCGGCGCAGCACGGAAACAGTCTCTCGGGAGCGCTGTTCCGCTGTTTTCGAGACCTTTCAGCACAACACCTCCTGCCGGCGCGGCCGCGGGAACGGCGGGAATAGCGGCAGTCGGAAGGGACCACCATGACGCGCGCGGGACAGTCGGCGGTGCTGTACCTCTTCGCGGCGGCGTTCGCCCCGGGCGCCGCCGGGGACGCCCCCCGCATCGCCGTCCTGGTCGAGCCGGGGCCGGCGGGATTGCCCGCCGTCGAGACGGAGGACCTCTGCGTACTGGCGCGGCGCCTGGCGAATGCCGAAATCCTGCTGCCGGCGGCCGGGGGCGGCTTTGTCGACGCCGGCGGAAAACCGGCGGCCGTCGAGCGGTTCGCGGCCGTCTGGTGCTACCGGGGGCCGCCGGTCACCGGCAAGGACAACCCCTGGGCCCCGCAGGTCGCGGCGCTGCGGCGGTTCGCCGCCGCCGGGGGCGGGCTGCTGCTGGCGGGCGGGGCGGTCGGCCTGGTCGGCCCGCTGGGGGCGGGCGCGGCGGAGGTCGAGCCGGTGCGGTTCGGGGACGACCGCGGGCGTTCTGCCGGTGGCTGTCGGCAAAGACCGGCCGCCGGTTCGACCTGCCGACCGAGGCCCAGTGGGAATACGCCTGCCGGGCGGGCGGCGCCGCGCCTCTCTGGTACGGCACCGCGGACGACGACTTTGCGGCCGTCGCCAACTGCGCCGATAAATCGTTCCAGACGGTCGACCCGTTCGGGTGGGCGGGCCGGACGCAGGTGATACCGCCGTGGCGGCCGGCAGACACCCGCTTCGACGACGGCCGCCGCGTCAGCGCCCGGGTCGGCACGTACCGCGCGAATCCCTGGGGGCTGCACGACATGCACGGCAACGTCGCCGAGTGGACCCGTTCGGTGTACCGGCCGTACCCGTATCGCGAGACCGGCGGCGGCGACGATGCGGGCGGGTCGGGGATGCGCGTGGTCCGCGGGGGCTCCTGGTCAGACCGGCCCGCGCGCTGCCGGTCGGCCTTCCGCCAGCCCTACCCGGCCTGGCGCCGCGTCTACGACGTCGGCTTCCGCGTCATCTGCGCGGCGGAATGAGGGGGCGGCGTGGTAACCGAGCCCGCCTGCTCGATGCCGTTCCCGTCCTTCGCGAGGTGGAAGGTCACTTGCTTTTTCGCGCCCGACGCGTCGGTGAAGGTCGCCCGGTACCGCCCCTTGAAACCCCGGAACCGCGCCGCGCCGTCCGCGCCGACCCGGACGGTCGCGCGGGTCTTCCACGCGCCGTTGATCAGCGCATCGAGGGCGTGGCAGGAGGGCTTCGGCTGCATGTCGCGGGTGAAAAGCCCCGAGATGGTCGGCTCGCCGGGCGCCCCGCAGTCGTCGACGACGTTCCACCAGGTGATGCCCATCATCGGCTCGATGCTGAACCACAGCCGGTACAGGTTGCGGGCGATCACCGCCTGGATCCGCCGGCCCCGCGCATCGTCGCCGGGCGCGGTGATGGTGATCTCGCTGAGGTGGATCGGCAGCCCGGCCCGGCCGAGCAGCGCCATCTTTTTCCGGACCTGCCCGGGGGTCTGGATGGGCTTGCCCGCCGCGATGTCCAGGCACTGCTGCGGCTTGAACAGGTGCATCTGCGAGCCGACGACGTCGATGCGGCAGCCGCGGCCGACCAAGTCCCGTATCTGCCCGAGGTACCGCTCGTCGCCGACGTAATCGTTGATGTTCAAAACGACATCATTCGGAAAGAGCCGGTCGGCCATCCGGAAGGTCCGGAAGGCGTAATCGCCCGGCATCAGCCCGTAGTGGCTGCTGCAGACGGGGCTGCCGGGGATCATCCGGCCGAGGCCGAAGTCGGTGGCGCTCTCGTTGACGACGTCCCAACTGTGCAGCCTGCCCCGGTAGTGTTCGGCCAGCTCGGTGATCCGCTTGTCGCAGAGCCGCCGCAGTTGCCCGACGTACACCGGCGCCAGGGCCGCGATTGCAGCGGGGGCGAGTTTCCGGAGCCCCTTCCTGCCGTGCTGCAGGAGTTTCTTCTTCTCGTCGGCCGGACAGTACTTCTCGAACAGCCAGCCGGGGTGATGCCACCGGCGGTTGCCCCAGGCGATCGGGTGGCCGTGCAGCCTGATGCCCTTCCGCTCGCAGAACGCGACCACGGGATCCGACGCCGGGCGGCGCCAGTGGGGCTGCTTTTTCGGCTCCTTCACCGCGTTCCAGTAGGCGGCCGTGTCGCGCCGCCCGCCCGCGAAGCGCGGCTTCCCCGGCACCGGCTCGAAGGTCTTCCAGTAGAAGGCGATGGTCGCCGAGTTGAACAGCGTCCCGAAGAGCTCCTTGTAACGGCGGTTGCGGGCGTCGCTGCCGAGCTGGTCGAAGTTGAAGATGTTGGCCCCGAAATAAAAGTCGTGGGTGAACTGCTCGATCTCGACGTCGGTGCCGGCCGGGACGCCCTCGAGGCGCAGCACCGCGTCCGCCTTGCGATGGCGGTCGATATCCCGGTCGATCCGCTCCTGGACCGCCGGGCTCCAGTGCTGCCGGTAGGCCGCGCTCATGACGTTGCCGGGTTCCGCCCCCCGCAGCGCGGCCCCGGCCAGTGCCGCCGCTGCCGCCAGTGTCGATACGGTCGTTTTCATCATGGTCTCTCCTGCCTGTCGGCTCCGGAAGAACGGCGTGTTCGGGTGAAGGATCAACGTATGGTACCGGTCGCCGGCACGACGCGTCAAGCGGGACGCCGCCGACGGCGGACCCCGGCGGGGTATGGGCAACGATGACACCACCCGGCCGGGTACTATTGCCCGGAAAGACCGGCATGCGCGGGCGAGACGACGGGTGAATCGCGGGACCGCTCCCTCATCGGAATCCGCGTAACCTCCCGTGAAAAAAGAAAATGAAGCCGGCCGGCCATGTTCCGCGCGGCGTCGCGCCGATTTTTGGCATTTCGTTTGCACATCTCAACACAAAGAAGGTCATCGTTTGAAAGGATAGTGTAATGCGTACCCCGAATCAGTATGAGTGTGTAAAACGGATCTCCCCGACGGCAGCGGCGAAACGACTGTTCCATCTCGTCTCAGGGCGATACCGGGCGGGAAAAAGGATCGCCCCCTCCCCCGCCGAACCGCTTTTCGAGCCGCTGGAGCAACGACTGTTTCTCAGCGGCGACGTGACGGCGGCCGTCAGCGGCGCCGGCAACCTCGTTATCACGGGGGACGCCGCCGCCAACGCGATCACGATCGACCAGGGCGGCCTCGGGAGCGGGCAGTTCCGTATCGGGGCGACATACGGCGCGACCACGATCAACGGCGCCGCCGGGCCGGCCGTCTTTTCCGGCGTGACCGGCACGGTCGTGATGGATTTCGACGACGGGGCTGATTTTGTCGAGGTCGACGGTGCCGCCCTGCCGGGCCATCTGGTGATAGACGGGGGCCTCAACGGGTGCACCATAAGCCTGATCAACAGCGCCACCGTCGCCGGTTCAGCCGCGATCCACGCCGCGAGCGGCACGCTGTACCTGCATATGTCATCGATGGCGGAAATCGCCGGGCACCTGAAGGCCGTATCGACAAACGGGACGAGCATGATTTTACTGAGCGGGGCGCAGATCGGCGGCAACGTGAAGGTGCTCTCGGGCAGCGCCATGGATTATTTCCTCCTCACCGACGCCACCATCGGCGGCAGCGCGGCCGTATACGCGGGCGGGGGGACCAACCTGCTGCAACTCAACAACGCCGCAGTCATGGGAAATCTCCTGGTGAAAAACGGCGACGGCGACCAGGTCGTCAGGTTTTTGAACAGCGGCTTCGTGGGCAACCACGTGAAGGTGGTGAACGGCGACGGCGATCATACCCTGCACATCAACGACGGCGGATGCCTCGGGAACCTGGCGGTCGTCAACGGCAGCGGGGACCATACAATCACCGTCGAGAACTGTTCGGTCATCGACGGCACGATAGGGATCAGGAACGGCACCGGGAATCACCAGATTCTGCTTGACGATACCGCCGTCAACGGCAGTGTCGTCGTCAAGAACTGGGGCGGCAACTGCACGACCGATATCAAGGCCGGCACGGGAATCCTGGGACACTTCTTCCTGGCGGGGCTCGCCGGCAACACCGCGACCACGTTTGACGGCTCGGCGATCGGCGGCAGTGTCGTGATCAGGATGGGAGGGAACGGCAACAACTCGCTCACGCTCGACACGACCCCGATCATGGGTAATCTCAACGTCGTGTACGGCGGCGGCGACGACATCGTCGCGTGTATCGGCGGTTCGGTAAACGGCAGCGTGAAGTATAACGGGGGCAACGGATACAACTGTCTCGTCATGTACGGCGGCGCGACCGTCGACGGCCATCTGGCGTTCGCGTCGGGATACGACGGGTCCCAGTGTTACGCGGACGAAGCGAACTTCCACGGCAACGTCTACTACCGGGGAAAAGCCGGGACCAACCTGTTTACCGCCACCGGCTGCACCTATCTCGGCACCGTCGGGGTGAAAACGGGAAACGATGTTGACGCGATAAGCATCGCGGACAGCGCACTCGGCGGAAAATCCTTCTTCAGGACGTCGGGCGGAGACGACCAGCTCTGGATCGAGACCGGCGGCGCGCCCGCCGGCCCGACCACCACGTTCGGGCTGACTGCGCGGATCGCGACCGGCAGCGGCAACGACCAGGTCACGATCGGTACCGCCTGCGAGGCCGGCAATGCGGCCGTGTTTTCCTCCCACCTGTTCATCAACGGCGGCAGCGGCGCGGATACCTGCGATTACATGGGCAACGGCAATACCTTCGCCGCACTGCTGGGCGTGCATGATTTCGAGACCGAGTTATAAGCGCGGTGAACGAAGGCCCGGCCGCGCCCGCCGTCAGCCGGCGATTTCCGGGACGACGAAGGGGGCCCGGTACGCGCGGGTGCAAAGGCGGTTGGCCTGCTCGGCGAGAGGGCCCGTGAACGCTTCCGTGGCGGGGTCCAGTGCCAGGGCCGGGCCGAGCGTGTACGGCGTCGCCTCGAGGTCGACCCCGTTGGCCAGGAGGTGTTCGTGCATGCGGCCGAACGCCTCGCGCATCCCGGCGCTGCCGGCGAGGCTTTCCCGCACCGCGTCCGGGGGCGCATCCCTGCCCAGCCGGTGGGAGATGTTGCCCATGTGGCACAGGGCGCTGGAGAGGTGGCCCTCCAAAACCTCCGCGTTGAGGTCCGCGGACTTACGGCTCCGGACGGCCTCGATGAAATTCGCGTGGTGCCCCCTGCCGCCGGTGCACTTGAACTGCTTGACCTTCTTGCCGTCCGTGTCGTACGCCCACCCGCCGACGAAGTGGCCGCCCTCGCAGTGGACCACGAAACCGGCCCGGGTGCCGCGGACCAGGGTGATCTTCCCGAGGTGCCCCTCGCGGAGCCAGGCGATCGCCTCCTTCAGGCCGGTATCGGAGCGCCGCTGCGTGCCGCTCTGGACGATCCGGCCGTGGGCGCGGGCGGCCTTCACCATCTGCCGTCCCTCCCAGATGGTGTGAGAGACCGGTTTCTCGACGTAGACGTCTTTTCCCGCCCGGCAGCCCCAGACGGTCACCAGGGCGTGCCAGTGATTCGGCGTGGCGGTGATGACCGCGTCGATGTCCTTGTCCTCAAGGAGCCGGCGGTAGTCGCGGTAGGCCGCGACGGTCTCCTTGCGGGCCGCGAACTTCGCCGCCTCGCGGTCGAGGACCGCCCGGTCGGCGTCGCAGAGGGCGACGACCCGGACCCCGGGGATCTTCCGGAACCACTTGACGTGATTGCTGCCCTGGTTGTGGAGCCCGACGACGGCCACCCGAATGTCGTTGTTCGCGCCGATCGCCCGGGAGTACGGCAGTGCCAGGGTCAGCCCGCCGGCCAGCGAGCCCTGTAATGCAGCGCGTCGTGTTATCGTGTTCATGGCACCCTTCCTTTATTTCGGATTGCTGCGGCTCTCTGCCGTGTCGACGGGAGGGGCGGCGTTCGGCCGCGGTGTTTCCCGCTGCCGCTCCGTATGTTCATTCTTCCACCGCACAGGGTGGAATGTCAACCGCGCCGATGACAAGTACCGCCGCCTCCGTACCGGCAATCGTGCCGGCCAACCTCTCATCAGCGGTCAACAACGGCGCGCGGCATTGTCGGGCGGCGGCGACGTAACAGGCGTCGTAGACCGAGATATCGTTCGCCAGGGCAATCGTGAGAGCATCCGCCGTCAGGACAGCCGTGTCCAGCCGGTTGATCGCGAGCGCCGTCAGCCGGGCGAGGCTCTCCTCGGCGTACGATTTCGTGCACTCATTCCGCCGTGCGTATTTCCACAGGATATTGGCGCACTCCGGATAGAACAGCGGGGGGACGAAAAACCGGGTGTCGGGATTTGCCCCGAGGTGGGCAAACAGGGCGTGGCACCGGACGGAGTATTCTTCGTCCACGAACAGCTTTATGGCAACGCTGGCGTCGACCACGCAGTGAATCGGTACGTCCATCATCGCCCCCGGTCTTCCCTGAGAAGTTCGAGGCTGCCGGGCGCCGCATCAGAAGGCGTGAATCGCTTGCGCCGTATTTCGTCCAGCACCGTTGCCTGGTTCAACCGCATTTCGCGGTCCGTGACCGCGTCTTTCAACAACCTGACGACCTCGGCGCTCAGTGAGCACCGCTCGGTCTCGGCCAGTTTCCTGATACGGCGGTGCAATCCGCCGGGAACATTCCTGATGTGAAGTATGGACATCGCGCGTTCTCCTCTCCGGCGTTACGACGACCGGCAGGATATCAGTATATCATTTGTGGTTGCATAATGCAACCATTTTGAGCGGGCCCGAGCCGGTTGCACGCGATTATTTGTGTTTCCTTTTCGAATGTTTCCGGGTTTTCTTGTCACGGGCCGCCGCGGGGCGTTGGTTACCTGTCCCGCCGGGCGGCTTGATCTTCCCGCCGCCGGAATGCCGTGCGGGGACCGCCGGGGTACGCGCGGCCGCGGCGGCATGGCGCGCGTAGAGCCCGGCAACCTCGTCGGCGGTCAACGCCCGGCGCCAGACGGCGGCCTCGTCGATCGCGCCGGCGACGCCGCAGTCGTACGAGCCGTTTTTCGACTGCCGGCACCCGAACGCCACCGCGTGGTCGTTGACGAGCGACGCCTTCGCCGGGTACGGCGCCTCGGTGCCCTTCGCACCGTTGACGTACACCGCGAGGCCCGTCCCGCTGTCGACGGCCGCGACGTGGTACCACCGGCCGCGGATCACCTTTTTCGGGGAATAGGCGGCGACATACTTGTGGGGCGGTGCCGCGTCCCTGCGCGCGAACCTGAAACGGCCGCGGGTGATATCGAGCAGCCACGATTCGCCGCCCATGCCGAATCCCTTCGTGCAGAGCCCGCCGCCCGTTCCTGGAAGGAGTTGCGCCGGTTGCGGATCCTGATAAAACGAAGCGACCGGTCCCGGTCCAGGCGTATGACTACGAAGGGGGTGTCGGCGTTCAGGGCGGAGTGAACGTGTTCATGGCACCCTTCCCGTATCTGTCGTGCTGCGGTTATTCGTGCCGTTGCGACGGAACGGGGCCGGGGTGCTGCCCCCCGGCGGCCCGGCATACTCATTGTACCGGCCCTCGAGTCCGCCGGCCAACGTCAATATTCGGGAAATATGACGACAATGCCGCCGCGCAGTGGCCTTTGGTTTTATATCACCGGGACCCGGCGGTATGATACTGCCGTCGGTGTATAAACCATAATTTTGTTGTAATGATTCATAATATGAGGTATATAATGAATTGTATAAAACACAATAAGATTTACGGAGAAGTCCATGAAATCACTGTCGATACACAACCTGGACGATCAACTGGCCGACCTGATCGCCGCGCGCGCGAAGGAAGAGGGGATCAGCATGAACCGTGTTGTCAAGCGGCTGCTCGCCGAGGCCGTCGGCGTCAGGCCGCCCGACGAGTCCGTTCATCGGGAGGAGTTCGAGCAATTCTGCGGCGCGTGGAACGATGAGGACCTCGCGTCCTTTCGCCGGCACACCGAAGCGTTCGACCGGGTCGACGAGGGCGACTGGCAATGAAGAAAATCCTGCTCGACACCAATGCCTACACCGGCCTGCTTCGCGGCGACCGCCGGATCCTGGACGTCCTTGCCGGGGCCGAAACGGTGTACCTTTCGATATTCGTCCTCGGTGAACTGCATGCGGGTTTCCGCGGCGGCGACCGGCGCGGCGAAAACGAGACTATGCTCAGGGAATTTCTCGGCCGCAGCACGGTCAGGATCATGCCGGCCGATACGATGACCGCCGAGATTTTCGGCGAGATACAACACCGGCTTGCGAAGGCGGGCACCCCCCTGCCTATCAATGATGTGTGGATAGCCGCGCACGCGAAGCAGTCGGGATCGTTCCTGGTTACGTTCGATCGGCACTTCAGCGCGGTCCCGGGGCTCCTGCTCCGGCCCGAACCGCAGGAACCCTGATCGGCCGCTACTCTCGCTGCCGGCAATGAAACGGCTCGTTGTTCGCCACGGACCGCGCAATACGCCGGAGAAACGGCCGGGGACCGGCATCGCCGACCATCACCACGCGATGCACCAGGGTCGGCACGATGGTATCGGCCAGGTCCTTCGCGTCGACGTGCTCGCGTCCGCGCAGGAGGGCGAACGCGCGGGCGCTGTCCAGCATGGCAATGGAACCGCGCGTACTGGCCCCCATCCGCACTTCACCGTCCTCGCGGGTCGTTTCGACGACCTGGGCGATGACATCACGCAACTGGTCGCTGATGGCGATTTCGGTCTTCACCAGGCGGCGAACGTCGTGAATCTCGGACAGGGACATGACCGGTTCCAGCGTCGCCAGGACCTGTTCGTGGAGGCGGCTGCCGTCGGCGTAGGCATCGATGATCGCCCGCTCCTCCTCTTTCCGGGAGAAATTGATGTCGATCTGCATCTGGAAGCGGT
Organism: uncultured Planctomycetaceae bacterium; assembly: GCA_964557575.1. GTDB lineage: Bacteria > Planctomycetota > Phycisphaerae > SM23-33 > SM23-33 > CAZLBC01. The sequence continues at coordinate 176,365 of CAZLBC010000002.1, read as the reverse complement.
CGCACTGGGCCTCGGGCAGCGGGTAGGTAGCCTCGTACTCGAGGGGATTCTGCGTGGCCATAACGAAAAATATTTTGGACAATGCACGCTGTTCGCCCCCGATCGATACGGCCCGTTCCTGCATCGCCTCCAGCAGCGCGGCCTGTGTCTGGGGCGGGGTGCGGTTTATCTCGTCGCCCATGAAGATATCCGTGAATATCGGTCCCGCGTGAAACTGGTAATCCTGGAGTTCCTCGCTGTAGACGCTCCTGCCGAGCAACTCCGCGGGGCTGACCTCCGGCGTGAACTGTATGCGGTCGAACGAGCACTGGGACAGGCGCGAGAGGGCCATCGCCAGGAGCGTCTTGCCCGTTCCCGGCACGCCCTGTATCAGCGCGTGTCCCCCTGAGATAAAGCAGGCCAGCAGCCGGTCCTTGACGTCGTCCTGGCCGACGAGAACCCGGTCGAGTTCGCTGCGAATCCGGCGGCATTTTTCCATGGCGGTTGCCAGGGCCATTCCTTCATTGCTCATGTCAATTCCTTCGTATGTATGTGTGGTGACGGGCGACATGCTGCTTCTATTATACTATAGGATATACTGTGTGCTCCTCGCAGACCTCGTTCGCTGTTTTTCGCGCATACCGTGCATGACGCTTTGTGCGTTACCAGGGGCGACCTACGCTACGCGCCTTCCGCTGCGCCCCGCAGGCGGTCGGCGAGGGGGAACGGCAGGTAGACGGCATACAGCAGCAGCAGCCCGACGCCCTCGAGGACGAGCAGGTACCACGGCCAGGGCAGGAAGATGAAGGGCGAGAGGGTCTCCGGCGGGACGCAGAGGAACATGTAGTTGGCGCCCGCAAGCCAGTTGAACAGGGCGATGGGGACCAGGCACAGGTTGGAGACGGCGAAGACCCGCAGCACGCTCCCCCGCGACGGCCGCATCCGCAGCCCGAACGTCGCGGCCAGGGCCCCGGCGACCACGCCGCCGTGGGCGACGAAGTAGTGGAAGAAGTAGTAGTCGGGAAAGGCCTTCTGCAGGTCGGGGGTGATGATCGCGTTGACGGTCCCCGCCGTCGCCCAGAACCACGCCGGCTCGTAGATCCGCCGGTTGCCGGTCAGGAAGGTAATCAGGAGGAGGTAGACCGCGATATCGCAGACGTGGAGCGGCAGCCGGTCCCGCAGGAAACCGGGGAGGTCCGTCACGAACGCCCCGTGGATCATGTACGCCACGTCGTTGCCGACCAGGAGGATCGCGAAGGCGATGCAGGCGGCCCGGCCGGCCTTCGGGTATCGCCGGCACAGAACCGACAGGAGGACGGCGGACAGGACGACCAGGGCCATCACCGCCAGGTGAGGGGCCCCGAAGATCCTGAAGCCGCCGGCGGCCGCGGGAAACACTATTCCTCCACGACGACCCGGAAGCCCACGTTGAAGACCTGCTGGTAATCCCGGTACCCGAAGCGGTAACTCGCGGTGCACCGTTTGGGGCGGTCATACCAGGAGCCGCCGCGGACCACCCGCTTTCCGCCGGCGTCCTCGCGGTTCCGGTCGCCCCCGTCGTAGGGATAGGGCAGGTAGAGCGACCGCGTCCACTCGGCGACATTGCCGTGCATGTCGCGCAGTCCCCAGGGGTTCGGCCGATACCGGCCGACCTCGACGGAGACGAAGCCGCCGTCGTCGAACCGGGCGTCCTGCGGGACCCAGTTATCGTAGATGTTCTCGGGGTTGCCGTAGGCGGCCTTGCGGGGGTCAACCTTGTACGGGTTGCCCGAGTAGAGCGACAGGGTGCTGTCGCCCATGTTGGCGCATTTCGAGAAGTCGGTATCGCGGTCCCCGAACCAGAAATCGGTATCCGTCCCGGCGCGGCAGGCCCACTCCCACTGGGCCTCGGTGGGGAGGGTGACGTTCCAGCCGGTCTGCGCCTTCAGCCAGTTGCAGAAACCCATCGCCTGCCGCCAGGAGAGGCGGACCGCCGGCTGGCCGGGCCGGTCGACCTCGTAGCCGGGAATGCCGAACTGGTAGCCGTGGCGGTCCTCGGTGCGGCTGTCGTGGTCCGGGTCGAACCGGCGGAACTGCTCGTTGGTGACCTCGCAGGTCCCCATCCAGAATCCCTTGTCGATTTCGACCGGCGCCCGGGGCATCTCGTCGAGATACCCCTTTACCGAGCCCATGATGAACGTACCCGCGGGAACGTACACCAGCTCCATTTTCACGCCGTCACCCAGGTCCGCGGTTTTGGGGGGGCGCCGCCCGGCGACCGCGGCCGGGTCTTTCAGCGGCCACCCCGGCAGGTCGATTGCCCGCGCCGGGGGCCGGGACAGGGCATTCTCGGGCACGACCGGTGTTATCGTACGTTCCCGCTCGGGAGGCAGGTGCTCGTGGTCCTCGTCGACGCCGGCGTAGCGCTTGCGGAGCTCGGCCCGCTGCCGCTCCTTCTTCACCGCCTTCTTGCCGACCAGCGTCGACCAGCGCCCGTGGTAGGGCGCGTTGAAATCGATCCAGGTGATCAGCCGGTCCCACGCCTCGTCGTCGAGCCGGACCTTGTGGTGGCCCTTCATCAGCATCTGGACCAGTTCGGTGGTGTCGGCGTGAAACTCCATGGGCGTCATCAGGTGGATCGGGCTCTCGATCCCCGGCCGCCGGACGTAGCGGTGCAGGGCGGCGTAGGAGACCGAGAACTTGCCCCCGGTCCCCGTGCCGGTGTTTCCGTCCATCCGGGTCTTCCAGCCGGAGATCATCTTCGTGCCCCGCAGGTCCGGCAGCTTTTTGCCGGCCATTTCTTCCCGGCCGTCGTGGCAGCCGACGCAGTACTTGTCGAGGACGGGCTGCAGCTCGCGCTGAAACTCGTAGTTGCGGCCCGGCCCCCGCCAGGGGGTGATCGCCGCCGGCGGCCGGTTGGAAGCGATCGTGTTCTTGGGCGGCACGGCGTCGTTGGGATTCTCGTGGCAGCCGGCGCAGGAGAGCCGCTCGCCGGGCATCGCCGTAAACCAGCTCCGCATGATCTGCATGGCCTTGCCCTCGGCGTCCAGCGGCTGGATGGCGACCGGCGTGTTCGCCGGCACCCGGAAGGAGGCCGATCCGTCCTCGTACACCGGCACCGTCCCGATGGTCCGGCGCATGTCCCACGGGCCGTCCATACCGATCGAGCCGTAGAGGCCGCCGACGCCGGGGTAGCCGTAGGTGTAGGTATAAAGCCGCAGTTTCTTCACCTCCCCGCGGGGTATGCCCTCGAGGCCGGGCCCGAAGTAGATGTCCGAGACGAAAATCTCCGCGTCGTCCCGCGCGGGGTCTCTGCGATCGGGAATCACCGGCGGGGCGGGCCGCGGGCGGAGCGGGACGGGCTCGAGCATGGCGTAGCCGGACTCCTCGGCCAGCAGCAGCATGTTGTCGAAGACATCGACCAGGTAGATCCCCCACAGCCCCCTGCCGGAGGGCTTCATGGACACCAGGTAGTACTTCTCGCTCAGGGGCCAGGGGTGCAGGAATTTCGGCCAGGAACCGCCGGTCAGCCGGTCCGCGATGACCGCCTCGACCTTCTTGCCGTATCCCGGTATCTTCTGGACCGCCCCTTCCGCCTCGGTGCTTCCCCGGGCGGCATCGAAGATCACCAGCTCGCCGACCCGCCGCGGGCCGTGATGGCCGGTAACGATGCCGGCGAAGACCGTGGAACTGCCCGGGACGGGGCGGGCGTAAAAGACCGAGTTGGGCCAGTACGAGTTGCTCCCGTAGAATGATCGCTGGTTGGTCCCGTCGGGATTCATGGTAAAGAGTATCCGGGAGTTGGAGTGGGGCAGGTCGGTATACTCCCACCGCTCGTAGAGGACGGTGCCGTTGGCCATGATAACCGGGCACCAGCTATGATCCTGGTCGAAGGCGAGCTGCCGCATGTTCTCGCCGTTCGGTCCGCAGCGGTGGAGCGTGGCGACCGGGGCGCTGCCCCTGACGCAGGGAACGGCCACGCACGGCGCGGTCGAACAGAACAGGATGTTCCCGTCGGGCAGGTAGCAGGCGTCGTAGTTGTTGACCTGGGGATTCTCGGTCGTCGTCACCTGCCGGCGTCCGGTCCCGTCGGCGTTGATCTCGAACACCTGCCACGGCCCCTTCCCGCCGTTCGACGGCATCGAGAACAGCATCTTCGTCGCGTCGTAGTCCAGCGCCACGTCGCCTACGAATTCCCCCTTGTCGGGACGGAACAGCGTCGTCGGCGTTCCCCCCGGGGCGACGGGCGAGAGGGTCGCGATCTCGTTGTCGTAGCCGGTCTTCCGGATACTGGAGTTGCTCTGCCAGTTGCACGGCATGCCCAGGTTGTTCGCCTTGCGGCGGATGACCAGCAGCTTCTCGAAATCCAGGAGCGGATTGGCCGTCAGGGCCTCCGCGCGGAGCGCGCGAAGGTCTTTGGCCCGCGCCGCGCCTTCCGGCGCTTCCCGGAGTTCCTCGAGCCGGTCGAGAAATGCTTTTCCCTTCGGGTACTTCTCGCCGAAGGTCTCGGTCAGGTCCCTGATCGCTCTTTCGAGGGCCTCGACGTCCACCGCCACCGGGTCCGACCCGCCGGCGGGCCCCGCGGCCTTTTTGCCGTTCGGGTACTGCTGCATGCCCTTCTTGTCGTACGCCTTGAGCACGCGGAACACGCTGCTGCCGTTTTTCCTGGCCCCGCCCCCGATACCGACCCAGGCCGCGAACGTCTTGTACTTGCCGTCCAGCGCGAACTGCAGGGCGCTGGGCGCGTGCGCCCAGAAGCCCTTCTTGAATTTCTTTTTGCCGATCCGCAGCGGACCGCCGCCGAGGGCCTTGTCGACCAGCAGGGTGCCCCAGCCGACCTTCACCGATGCCGGTTTCAGCGTCCCGAGTTCGACCCGGCGGCCTTCCGTGTCCACCAGTACCGGGTCGGCCCAGACCGCCCGGTCGTGGTGATAGTCGTCATTCCCCGCGGTGGCCAGCAGCCAGAGCTGGTCGAGCCCGGAGACGTCGACGCTCAGCTTGACGGGCGTCTGCCCGCCGCGCAGCTCCTTCGTGGTCACCGGCGTGAAGCCGCCCGCGTCTTTCTCGGCAACGCCGGGCCCGGCCGCGGCCAGGAACGCCGTGAAAAAAACCAGTGTCGACAGCGTCGTTTTCGCATTCATTCGAACTGACTCCCTGTCATGTAGTACTCGCGGAAAAAACATTCTCGGGTTGAAGACCGTGACCGTTCCGGGTCGAAATACGGGCCGTGTGCCGCATGGCGGCCGCGCCGATCTCCGCGAACGACGACACCGGCATCCGGTTCGACGGACCGGTAACGGTTATCGCCGCCACGGGGTGTCCCCGCCGGTCCAGGACCGGAACCGCCACGCAGTGCACGCCGTCCTGGAACTCGCCGCAATCGACGGCGTATCCCCGCCGCCCTATCTCTTGGAGTTCCTCTTCGAACGCCCCGCGGTCCGTGACGGTCTGTGCCGTGTACGGCCTGAAATCGATGGCATCGATTATGCCGTCCCGCAGTTCGTCCGGCATAAAGGCGAGGACGGCCTTGCAGGATGCCGACGTGTGGGGAACCTGCCGGGTTCCGGGATCGCAGACGAAACGGAAGGAATGAACACCCTGTACCTGCTCGAGAACCAGGCCTTCGGCACCGTCCATGATACTGATCACCACGGTCTCGCCGATCTCGTCGCGGAGGTCGCGCATGACGTCCATTGAATTTTCCATGAGGTTCTTCTGGTGAATCGTGCCGTATGCCATGGAAAAGAGCTTCTTTGTCACGGTGTAACGGAGCGTTTCCTCGTCGCGGTCGACGTAGCCGTACGCGCGGAGCGTGTTCATGATCCGGTACACGCTGTTCTTGGGAAATGCCAGCTCGCCGGCAAGTTCGCTGAGGCCGAAAGGCCGCGGATGGGCCACCAGGTATTCCAGGATGACGAGGGCCCGTTCGAGGTTCGGAACCTTGTGATTCGATGTGCCGTTGCCGCGGGACGCTTTCATGTCGTTGTCCCATTTATAGTATTATGTTCTATATATAGAATGTTACCCCTTCACCGCTCCCGATGCAAGAACAAGGAAACCCCTTTTTTGAAAAAAATGCATGCGCCGCGACCCTCATGATCGGTCGTCCTTTCCGACCCGGTAGCGGTAGTTGAACCGGCCGTTGGGGGCGGCGTCGCCCCGGTCGATGAAGTCCAGGGGGTCGGGCGGATCGGGGATGTTGTCGGCCCACTTGAAATCCACCGTCATGTCCGCCCCGCCGCCGAGCCCCAGCAGTTGGCGGGGTATCCGCAGGTGAAACGCGGCGCCCTTCCCCGCGCCGCGTATCTTCGCGACCCGCTTCCACTCCCACCCCCCCGCGGACCGCTCCAGCCACGCATCTTCGCCCTCGATCGTGCGATTGACGACAAAGTCGTAGCCGCACCAGCCATCGGTGTGGTTGCCGTTCGTGTCGAGCAAAAGCAGCATCCAGTGCCGGCCCGCCGGGGAAGTCATCGGTGCGGCGGTGCGCACGTAGAAATACAGATGGTCCTGATCGCGGGCCACCTTCGCCGCGACGATATCGTTGCGGCCGGAGCGGTTGACCTGCCGGCCCGCGTCGCCGTAGCCCCTGTGGTCGCGGTGGACGGTATCGCCGAGATCGTCGCGGTATTCCGGGCGGACATCCTCCCACTGCGCGAAGTCGGTGTTCATCGTCACGGTCACCGGCGGCGACGGCCGCGGCGCGGCGCGGACACCCTTGAACCGGCGGATATTGGCGACCATCTGGTAGTAATAGTTGTCGCCGTGACCGCCCGCCATCGGCTCGATATCGCGGCTGTACTCACGGTTATACTGGTCGACGAAGTACGTGTCGCCCTCCGTCAGTTCCCGCCCGAGCATCCGCCGCGGCCCCCGCTTCCCCTCCTTCACGAACCGCTGGGCGATCCACTCGTTCCAGCCCGTCACGAATATGAGCGCCGGGTCGACCGCGCGGGCCCGTTTCCACTGTTCGGCGAAACAGGGCCCCTCGTCCGTCCGGAACCGTTCGGGCGGGGGCTGCTTCCCGTCGTGGTAACTGCGGCCGATGTTCGATATCGGGTGCTGGGCGGCGCAGACGCTGATCTGCTCGGGTCGTGTCGGATCATCGCGCCAGCCGGGTTTCTGGGGGTGGTTGTCCAGCCACGGCCACTTGTCTTTCCCGTCGCCGAACCAGCGGGCGCGGGACCACGCCCACGACCGGCGGACCGTGAAGAACGCCTTCAGCTTCGCGGACAGTTCCTCCGGCCTGGCCAGGATCAACGGCTTGCCGTCCCAGCGGAACCACAGTTCCCGGAACGCCCCCTTCGCGTAGAAATCATCGTAGAGCCGGCGGACGACCTCCCCGCTGCGGGTATTCGTCAGGAACGCCACCCGCGGCGTGGCCCGCCCCGCCCGTCTGAGTTCCCGGTATACCGTGCAGACCTTCCGGTAGTGCGGGCGGTACGTGAAGGCGTTGGTGACGTCGAAGAAGACGGCGTCCACGCCCGCGTCCGCGAGCAGTTGCGCGTGCGCGCGGATAACGAAGGCATCGTCGCTGGTGTAGTAGCCGAGGTGAGGCCGGCCCCACCAGTGGAAGGCGTGTCGCGGACCCCAGCGGGGATTGTCCGGGTTCTCCTTGAGGATCTCGGTGATGTCGTAGACCTTCCGGTGCCGCGGCAGCATCCAGAGGAAATAGAAGATGCCGACGTACTTCTCTTGGCGGGGCGGACCGCACTCTTTCCGCCCGGGCAGCGTCCGTCCCCGGCCGTCGGCGGCGACCCAGGTGTCGGAATACGTGTCGCGAAGCGGGACCGGCTCGTCTCCCCGCGCCGGGGTCATAGGCGAGCAGGTCAACACGACGGCGGCCAGGCAGGTTGCCACCACTTTTTCAAATCTCATCGAGAGCCCCTTCTGCGCGAAAATAGAAGTCTTTCACGAGGTATGATACCCGAGCACCCCCCGCGGTCCCTCAATAATCGGGCCAGATCGTAGCACCATCGGGCCAAACGCGACAGGCCACCGCACGGGCAACGGATAATGACCGGTGATGAACGTTTGTATTGCATATTCACGCTGTAGAATTATAAGAATTATAGTTATGACTCTGGTCATATTATGGAGAGAACTATGCGCACCGTCTCTAAAACCCCCGGGTCATCGCGTCGAACGAATCACTCGTTTGACAGATCCTTGATTATCTTCTTTGCCAGAAATTCGTTGATTTCCTTATGTCGCGGCACCGGCTGTGTAACACCGGTACCCGGATTATGATACATATCATGCTTGGCGCCATGACGAATAAGGACACAACCAAATGATGTGATCTTTTTGATTACATCTTTCCGTTTCATCAGACTTCGATTTCCTCGATACGCCTTATGCCGGGAAGGTCCCCCTTGTTAAATTCGTGGTAAAGATCCCTGAGGTGCTCAACAAGATCTTCATAATCTTCTCCTTGGGTCCAGTGGTCCGGAAAATCATTGAGGTAGCCAAGGTACTTCCCGTCACGTTCTTTCCAGTAGGTGATCTTTGATTTCATGACATTTCTCTCTTTCCGCCGACGTGCCGACAACACTGCTCCGTATTGTACCCGGAAAAGAAAAGTCCGGTCAAGCGGAACACCGATACCGGGGATATGGTTACGTCTTCCTTCCAAGCCCATAAAAAAGGCCCGGCGATGCGGAGACCGCCGGGCCCGAAAAAGGATTGGCGTGTCGATCAGCCGCCGCTCTTGCACTCGATGAGTTCCATCATCACCTGCATCGAGCCCATGGCGTCGGAACTGTTCTTGACCATCCCGCCGCAGGGGACGTCCGTGCAGGTCCAGGTCTTCGTGGTGATCGTCTTGCCGCCGGCCTGCATCTTCGTCTCGGTAACTTTGCAGGTGTACTTCTTGCCGCCGACCGTGACCTCCTCGGTCCCGAGCTGCTTGACCTCGACATCCGACTTCGTCGCGACGGGCGCGCCCGTCTCGCTGTACTTGGGAAACTGCTGCGTCCGGGCGGGCATTTTCTGTCCGGCCATCTCCATCGCGATCTCGACGTGGGCGTGGGTATCGTCGACCGTGACGACCTTCCATACCTGCTTCATGTTGTTCATACCCTTGTACGTGCACATGTCGCCGACCTTCGCCGCGGCCCAGGGGGTCGCGACCTTCCCGCCCGCGGCGGCCTTCTTCTCCTCGGGCGCCGGGGCGGGCTCCGTCTTTTCTTCAGGCGCCGGGGCGGGCTCCACCTTCGCCTCGGGCGCGGGGGCGGGCTCCACCTTCTCCTCGGGCGCGGGGGCGGGCTCCACCTTCGCCTCGGGCGCCGGGGCGGGCTCCACCTTCGCCTCGGGCGCGGGGGCGAGCTCCACCTTCGCCTCGGGCGCCGGGGCGGGCTCCTTCTTTTCCTCGGCCGCCTCCGTTCCGTCCTTGTCGGCGTCCGTGTCGTCCTTCCCGCAGCCCGCGCACACCAGGCCGCATACAAACAACCCCGTCAGCATCAGATACCATAACCTGTTTCCCATCTTCTTCTCCTTTCGATTGTCCGCCCGATGGGCATCGCGGCGATTTGACCAATTACTGTATCAAAGCCGCCGCAGTATGCCACACAATACCGCGTATTTTTCTGAGGTTATTCAGCCGCGACCATCACCCGAACCGATCAACCACCGTCACGCGGCGTCATCCGGAGGCCCGGGTCGTCGACGTAAACCGCCCCGCCGCCCGGGGAGGTCTTCTCCAGCCATACGACGGCGGCGGTGTCATCCGGCCCGGTTCTGAACGTGAGGATCCGCCGCGTCCACCGCGGCCCCCCGCCCGTGACGGGCGTGCCGCACACATCCCTGTCCCCGCAGCCGGCGACGCGCAGGCGGGCCGCCTCCCCCTTCGGCACCCGGAACATGGCCATCAGTTCGTACGCCGTGTCCGGCCGCAGGCCGTCGACCCGCTGGCGGAGGCCGTTGCCGCCCGTCCCGAGGCGGGCGCTGTAGCCGCCCATCATGGCCTTTCCGTCGGTGGTCCACTGGCTGTGGAAATCACTGACGATCTTCACCTCCCGGCCGGCGAACTCCCAGGGCTCACTCGTGCCGCCGTAAAAGGCGGCATTGCGGAGGAGATTGCGGTGCGGCGGCCGGACCCGCCTGGTGTCGATCGTCTTCGGCGGGTTGTCGAAGTCGTGCCCCGGCTTCCACTGCTCGCCGCCGCGTTCGTATGCCCCGCGGTCCGGGCCCTTCCCGACGAAGCCGCCGGTAATCGTCTCGACCGCGACGGCCGTATCGACCGGCGCGGTCCCCGGCGCAAGGAAGCGGTGGTCGACAAGCTTCCGGTAGCCCCAGGTGTTCGCTTTCGTTTCGAGCCCCGTTGCCCTGACCTTCATGCCACCGGTGCCGACGTTGTTGACGAGGCGGCAGGCGTAGAGGTCCTTTTTCTGGGCGGCGGCCCAGGTCGACAGGTAGGACGGGTCGATACCGGAGACCGTGTTGTTGAAGTACAGCAGGTAGTTGGCGTACTGGTTGTTGATCATCCCGGCGTACCGCGCGCCCCAGATCACGTTGTGATGGAAGATGATGTTCTTGCAGCCGTGGTCGAAGTAGAGGCCCATGTCGTGGCCGGCGGCGACGTTGTCGTGGAACCAGTTGTACCGGACCTCGGCGTTGCCCCCCTCCACGCCGTTGGCATAGGTCAGGCCGAGGTCGTTGGAGAGGTACCCGGCGAAGCCGACGTCGTTGTACTGCAGCAGGCAGTCGTAGAACCCGGCGGTGTTGATCGTCGTCCGGCCCGACCGCCGGATGGTATTGTGGCTGACCACGTGGCCCCGGCCGCCGCGGGCGAAGCAGAGCGGCGCGGCGTAGGAGCCGATATAGTCGCCGTCGTGGATGTCGTTGTTGACGATACGGCAGTCGCGGCCGGCGAGGGTGATGCAGTTCCCCGACGAGTACGCTATGGCGCAGTTTCGGACGACGTGGTTCCGGCCGCTGAGAATGATCCCGCTGCTCGTCTGGGAACCGTACTTCTTCTCGGCCCGCATCGAGTGGTGGACGTACCGGAAATCGAGGCCGTCGAGGACGATACCCGCCGACCGCTCGTCGGTTCGCACGGAAGCCCCGAAAATGCGCAGCCCCCGGATCTCGATGTCGCGGCGGCCGCCGAGATCGAAGGCGAAGGACCGCTTCTTGACTTCGACCCGGCCGCCCGGCTTCCCGCCGCCCGGCAGCCGGGCGTAGAGCGTCCCGGACGCCGCGTCGTAGTACCACTCGTCTTCGGCGTCGAGCAGCGCCAGGCCGCCGAACACGTAGTACTTCCCTCCCTTCCGGCACGCCTGGTTGCCCTTCGGGTCGGCATTGTTGACGACCGCGAGGTATCCCCGCCCCGCACCGGTCACCCGCCCCGTCCAGCAGAACCACCGCTTGTGACTGCTGACCCAAACGACGGTGCCGGCCCAGTCCTTCTCGGGCAGGTCGGCGTCGACGATCTTCTTCGGGCCGGTCCCCCCGTCCATGGTCGCCGTGGCGAACTCCAGGAGGTGCCGGTCGTCGCTGCCGCCGGCGTTCGGCCACCGCGCCGCGACCATCATCTGCCCGTCGGCGAAGACCTGGTTGCCGTGGCCGCGGGTCATCGCGACGCGGGCCGTGTAGATGTCGCCGCGCCACGCGGACCAGCCGTCAACCGGCTCGCAGCCGGACACGGTGACCGCCGCGCCCGCGGCCGCCCGGAAGACCAGCGGCGTGCCCGGCGCGCCGGACCGTTTCGGCGCGACGGTCTCCCGGTAGACGCCGGTCCTGATGCTGCAGACATCTCCCGGCTTCATCACCGCCGCGGCCGCCCCGATCGTGCGGAACGGCCTGCCGGCCGTCCCGTCGCCGGATGCCGCCGCCCCCGCATCGACGGTGTAGACGGCCCCGCCCGCGGAAAGGGCGCACGACAGGAGCAGCAGGAGACACGCCGCGGTCACGCACTGTTGTTCGCTCATCGACATTGTCCTTTCATGCGGTGGAATACATACTGTAATAACAACCGCTCCCGCGCACCAACCATCTTCCGGCGTCCGGGAGCGTTTTTCGCATAGACGCCGGCCGAACCGCTCATTACAATGAGTGCGCCGCTGCATCACCGCGCCGTTCCGCGGACACAACGATCATGAGACGCCTGAATATCGCCATGCCGCTGCTTTTCCTGCTCAGCGCGGCCGTCGCCGGCCGCGCCGGCGCGGCGCAGGAGTACACCGTCCCCCTGTTCGACAAACCGCCGGCCGTGGACGGGCGGTTCTCGCCCGCCGAGTGGGACCGCGCGACCGGTTTTGACGGCATGCAGTTCCGCGGCGTCATCGCGGAGCGGTCGGTCAGGGCATACGTCGGCGCCACGGCCGACGCCCTCTACGCGGCGGTCATCAGCGAACTGCCGCCGAAGGGCCGGCTGCTCGGCCGCGTCGACAAACCCGGTCCCAAGCTCGTGTACGACGACGCCGTGGAAGTCCTCGTCGCTCCGGAACCCGCCGCCGGGCGGGGCGCAGTCTACCGGGTGATCGCCGGGGCCGGCGGGGCGACCGCTCTGCTCGTCGCTCCCGGCGAAACGGGCGGCGGGCCGACGCCGTGGGAAGCATCCTGCACGATCGCCGGCGGCCTGACGGCCGACCGGTGGGTCGTCGAGATCAGGATCCCGGTCGCGGACATGGTCCCCGGCCGCGCGACGACCGACGGGGCGTGGGGTATCGCGGTCTGCCGCGACTGGAAGCGGCCGTGGCAACTGTCCTCCATCACGCCCGGCGGCTACGATCCCCGCACGGCGATCTTTCGTTTCAGCGAGGAGGCCGTCGTCGCGCAATGCGAGCACCGCGGCGATCCCTACCGGCGGGCGCTCGACTGCCGGCTGCGGGTAAAAAACCTCACCGCGGCCCCCGTGTCCGCGGCGGCGGCGATCACCCTCGGGCGGAACACGATGCCCGCGATGAAGACGCGGCGGGAGTGGACCCTGCGGCCGGGGGAGGAAAAGACACTCGTCTTCGAACACACGGAAACCAACGCCGACGGTTTCGAGTTCCGCGCGGTCGCATCGGCCGGTGACCGGACGATATACGCCCGGGAGTACCGCTGGGGCCGGCCCCGCAAAGAGCGGTGGACCGCGGGAGACGCCGTCATCGTGCCCGTGGACTTCGCGTTCAGCTATTATCCCTACCGCCGGCGGATGCGCGTCCTCGCCGATATCTCCGGACTGAAACCGGACGCCCGCCTCGCGTCGCTGACGTTCACGGTCCGGAAAAAGGGCGGCGGGCCGCCCGTGGCCACGGAAACCATCGAGCGCTTCCCGGCGGCGCGGGTCGAGCGGATCTTTCCGGTCCCGCGGCTCGACGGCGCATACGAGATCGCCATGACCGCCGCGGGCGAAGGGGTCCCCGCCGCGCCGCTGGTGAAGACCTTCGTCCGGAACCACTGGCCGTGGGAGCGCGCCGGCCTGGGCGGCGGCACGACGGTCTATCCCCCCTTCACCCCGATCACCCTGGAGGGCATGACGGCCGGGATGGTGCTGAAGGAATACGCGCTGAACCGCTACGGCCTCGCCGACCGGATCACCGCCGGCGGGAAACAGATCCTGGCGGCCCCGATGCGGTTCGCGGCGACGGTCGACGGCACCGAACAACCGATCGACGTCCGGTCGTTCAGGATCGTCGAAAAGGCCGATCACGTCCTCAGGACCGAGAGCCGCTTCGCGGCCGGCCCGCTGACCGCGACGGTCGCCGGGCGATGGGACTACGACGGTATGCTCACCGGCAACCTGCTGCTCGAGCCGACGGGCGGGGCGCGGATCGACGAACTGCTGCTCGAAATCCCGCTGAAAGACGAACACGCCCCCCTGATCCACGCCATGACCGAGGGGATCCGGAAGCCCTGCATCTCCCGGCGGCTGGCGGCCGGCAGCGGCGTGATCTGGACCGCGGACGAGCTGGCGCACTTCGACATGCCGCAGGGGTTCTGCACCTATCTCTTCCTCGGCGGGCCGCTCCGGGGACTGTCGTGGTTCGCCGACAACGACCGCGGCTGGAGCTGGGACCGGGACACGCCGAACCTCACCGTCGCGCGGCGGGACGGGGTCCTGACGCTGACGGTCAATCTCGTCAACAAGCCGATCATTGTCGAGCAGCGCCGCCGCCTGCGCTTCGGCATCCTCGCCGCGCCGGTCAAGCCCCGCCTGCCCGGCTGGCGGCACCGGTGGTGGACCGACCGCTACACGCTGCTGGGGACGAACATCAACTGGCTCTCGGCGCCCGGCCACGCCAGCGAGGTCTATCCCCCCGGCAAGGACCTCTTCTTCTGGGAGATGCTCGCCCGTGCCAATACCGAGCAGCTCCCGCCGGAGACGATCCGGGCGGTCGAGCGGAAGGGCCGGCCTTACTTTGAGCCGTGGGGGGAGGCGGAGGTCGAGCGGTGGGTCAGGCACGTCCGGCACAACCTCCGCTCGCGGCGGGACAAGACCATGGTCTTCTACTACAACCGCGCGGTCAACAACACGAATCCCGAGTACGCCACCTTCATGAACGAGTGGGTCCTCGGCGATTACCCGCCCCGGGACGCCGCGCCGTCGCTCGGCGAGATCAAGTACGTCCCCTCGGCCTCGCTGATCGACTTCTCCCTCCACTGGTACGCCAAATCCTTCGCCTGCCGCAACCGCGGGGTCTACTGGGACAACTGGTTCATCAAGCCGAGCTTCAACCGGGTGATGACCGACGCCTACCGGGACGACGACGGCACGGTGGTGCCGGCGGCGGGGATCTGGGACCTGCGGGAGCTGGCCCGGCGGACCTTCGTGATGATGAATGAGAAGGGCATGCCGCCGATCACCATGCCGCACATGACCTCGACCAACATCCTGCCGATGCACTCGTTCGCCACCGTCCAGTACGACTGGGAGTGGAAGTACTCCGCCGGCGACGTCCAGGACCGCTTCTCACGGGAGTACCTCCTGCTGGTTTCCAACGGCGGCCTGGCGGGGACCTGGCCGGTCCTGCTCGGCGATCACGGGAAGCTCGCCGGCGACGAGTGGACCCAGCGGACGTTGGCCGGGGTGAGCCTGGTCCACGAGTTGCTCGGCGACGGCCGGGGTAACGTGTGGAAGACGCTGCGGGATCCGCTGATCGGGATGCTGCAGGACCCGAAACTCCGCGTCTGCCGCTACTGGGACGAGAAACCCCAGCCGGTCGCCGCCGACAACCCCGACCTGCCGGCCATCGTCTACGTCCTGCCGGGAACGGTCGCGCGGGCGGTCCTCTGCAGCTACGCGGACGCGGACGTGACGGCCCGGATCCGAATCGACCCGGCCGCGCTCGGCTTCGCGGGCCCGTACAGCGTCGCCGACTACGAGACCGGGGCGGCGTTCGCGGTCGAAAACGACACGCTGACCGTCCCGGTGAAAAAACACCAGGTCATCGGCTTCGTCCTCCGGCCGGGGGAACGGAAATGAACCGCCGCCGAACGCCGATCCCCGCCGCGGTCCTCCTGGCGGCCCTGCTGGCGGCGCCGGCCTGCGACCGGCCGCCGGACGGCGAACCGACAACTGAAAAGACGGCCGAACACGACGCACGGCCGGCCCCGCCCGCCGGGCGCGTCGACCGCCGGCCGTACGAACAACTCACCGGCCACCTCGCGATCCCGCCGCAGATGGAGACGCGGGTGATCTACTTCAACACCTTCTCGCATCCCGCGGGCAAGCCGGAAATCAACCCCGCCGGCGCAACGGCCCGGAAGGCCGGCACCGTCGTCCCCGGCGGGTTCTTCGGCCGCTGCCTGCTGCTGGAGAAGGGCCGGCGGCTCCGGATCGAGAGCCCGTCGTTCTCCCCCCACCGGCCGCTGACCGTCATCGCCTGGTGGCGGATCGAGGCCCCGCTGGAAAAACAGAACCAGGGCGGCGGGATCATGGCCCTGCGGGGCCCCGGGCGGGGGTACCTCTCGCTGTTCGCCCGGGGCGGACCGTGGTGCGGGCTGAACGACACGCACTTCGTCCTGCAGGTCTACAACATCGCGGGTATCAAGAACGTCAACGGCATCTTCGAAGGCGGCTTCCGGCGGCGCTACGCCGCCGCCCCGCCGCGGTGGCACAACGTCGTGCTGACGGTCGAGACCGGCTCCCTGGTCGGCGTGTACGTCGACGGGGAGCGCAAGCAGCGGTACGCCCTCTCCGGCCGGAGGTTCACCGCCGATGACAACCTCAGCGGCATCGAATTCGGCGGCTTCGCCGCCGGGCTCCGCGTCGACGAGATCACCGTCCTGGACGCCGCCCTGAAGGAACGCGATATCGCGCGATACGTCACGGCCCTGACCGATATCCGGCACGCGTGGGGAGGGGCGTCGCCGTGATCGCCGCCCTGCCGGCGGTGACCGGTACCGTAACGCGGTGGTCGAGAAGAAGAAACCCGGCAAGATCCGCGGCGTCACCGCCGTCTGGAGGGCCTGCCCGCCGGGGAGTATCGCGTCGCGTGGTGGGACACCCGCGCCGGCGGGTCCATGACGCTCGGCCCGCCTCCCTTCACCCGCGACATCGCCTTCGCGGTCCTGCCGTGAGGGCAGCCGCCACGGCATTGTCCTTCCGCGACAAATAGGGGTGATGATTTATTTCCTTCCCCCGCCTGCCTATAATGAACCACTCAACCACTGACAAGGAGCGATTCATGAAGTTTTCAGTGCTGCCGGCGCTTACCGCATCACTCATCCTCGCCGCCCCGCCGCTGCAGGCCGATCTCGCCGAACAGGTCAAAGCCTCGGGCGTCACCGGCGGGATCGTCGTCCACCTCAACTGCGGCGACGGCACAAAGACACTCGCGGCAGGCATAGACGGGAAGTTCCTGGTCCAGGGACTCGACACGGACCCGGCGAAGGTCATGGCCACCAGGAAAAACATCCGCGCGGCGGGCCGATACGGCACGGTCACGGCCCGCCGGTTCGACGGCACGACGCTCCCCTACGTCGACAACCTCGTCAACCTTATCGTTGCCGACAAGACGACCACCGTGCCGCAAGCCGAGATCCTGCGGGTTCTGGTCCCCGGCGGCGTCGCCGTCATCGCCGGCAAGAAGACCGTCAAGCCCCGGCCGAAGGACATCGACGACTGGACCCACTACCTCCACGGCCCCGACAACAACGCCGTGGCCGCCGACCGCGTGGTCAACCGCCCGCGGTCGGTCCAGTGGGCGGAGGGCCCGACGCACGGCCGCAGCCACGAGCAATTGGCCAGCCTGTCGGCCGCCGTCACGACGAACGGCCGGCTGTTCTACATCGCCGACTACGCGCCGCCGGCGTTTATCCGCTTCGACGGGCAGTGGAAGCTCGTCGCCCGCGACGCCTTCAACGGGACCCTGCTGTGGAAAAAGGATATCCCGCGGTGGAGCGACCACCTGCGCCACTTCCGCGCGGGGCCGATCCACCTGCCGCGGCGGCTGGTGGCGGCCGAAGACACGGTCTACGCGACGCTGGGGCTCGCCGCCCCGGTCTCGGTCCTGGACGCGGCGACCGGGAAGGTTGTGAAGGTCCTGAAGGGCACCGAGCGGACCGAGGAGATCATCGTCCGGGACGGCACGGTCTACCTGGTGGTCGGGACATCGGAGGTCCACCGCACCGGCGGCGGGCTGCGCGCCCGCGGCGAACCGGAACCGACGGAGGAACGGTACATCACTGCCGTCAACGCCGCCACCGGCACGGCTCTCTGGAAACACGACTGCCCGGACGGCGCCTTTATCCTGCCCCAGACGCTTACCGTCGGGGGGCCGAACGTCTTCTACCAGTCGACCGCCGGCGTGGTCCGCCTCAACGCCTCCGACGGCGCGGTCGTCTGGAAGACGAAGCGGCTCACCCCGGAGCGGCGCATGTCGTTCTCCTCCCCGACCGTCGTGGCGACCGACGAGGTGCTGCTCTGCGCCGACCGGGACGCCGCCGGGAAAGACGCGGCCGACGAGAAGGTCCTGTGGGGCGTCCACGGCTGGAACGAAAAGGGCTATCCCCGGAAGGGAAAGACCACGCTCCGCGCCTACAGCGTCGAGACCGGCGAGGAAATCTGGTCGGCCGGCTGCAGCGAGGGATACAACTCGCCCGTCGACATCTTCGTCATCGACGGCAACGTCTGGGCCGGGCTGAATTTCAAGTGTTACGACCTGAAGACCGGCACGGAGACGCGGAAGATCAAGTGGACGGGCCCCCGGGTCGGCATGCCGCATCACCGCTGCTACCGGAACAAGGCCACCGTGCGGTACATCTACACCGGCCGGTCGGGCATCGAGATGGTCGACCTGGAAAAAGGCAACGTGGGCAACAACAGTTGGATACGCGGCACCTGCCAGTACGGCATCATGCCCGCAAACGGGCTGCTCTACGCCCCGCCGCACGCCTGCGCCTGTTTCGCCAAGGTCAAGCTGACCGGTTTCTGGGCCGCCGCTCACCACCGCAATGGACCGACGATGCGGTTTTCAAAAGCGCCGGCACTCGAGAAGGGCCCGGCATTCGGCGACGCGACGGGCGCGGCGGGCGACGGCGACTGGCCCCTCTACCGCCGCGACGCCCGGCGCAGGGGCCTGACGGCGGCGGGGGCCCCGGCATCGCTGGACGTCGCGTGGTCGGCGGATATCGGCGGCAGGCTGACGCAGGCGGTGATCGCTTCCGGGACGGTCTATTGCGCCTCGATCGACACCCACACGGTCCACGCCCTGGACGCGAATAACGGCGAATCCCTCTGGCAGTTCACCGCCGGCGGCCGGATCGACAGCGCGCCGGCCTTCTACAAGGGATACGTCATCTTCGGCTGCGCGGACGGCTGGATCTATTCGCTGAACGGCGCCGACGGCCGGCTGGCCTGGCGATTCCGCGCCGCACCCCGTGAGCAATTCGTCGGCGCGTTCGACCAGATCGAGTCGTCGTGGCCGGTTCACGGGGCGGTGCTCATCCAGAACGACACGATCTACGCCGCGGCGGGGCGCAACAGTTACCTCGACGGGGGGATGGTCCTCTACCGTATCGATCCCCTCACCGGCGCCGAATTGTCGCGGACGCCGATCTACAACCTCGATCCCGAGACCGACCTCCAGACCGGCGGGGAGGGCGGATTCGACATGCAGGGCGTCAAGACCGACCTGCTGTCCGGCGACGGGGAGAACGTCTACATCAAGCACATGGGTTTCGACCGGTCGGGGGCGAAGATGAGCGGCGGCACCAGGCCCCACCTGATGGCGGCCGCCGGACTGCTGGACGAGTTGTGGTTCGTCCGCTCGTACTGGCTGCTGGGAACGAACGTCAAGACGGGCTGGGGCGGCTGGGCGAACGTCGCCCGGGAGGTGCCGTTCGGCCGGATCCTCTGTTTCGACGGCGAGAAGACGTACGGCTACGGCCGGGTGAAGATCGCCAGCGGAGCAACCGGCCACAAGCTGGACGCCTATCACCTGTTCTGCAAGGCGAAACCCGATCCCGCCGAGACGCCGCCGCCCGGCAAGGACCGCAGAGGAAAAAAGAGGCGCCGCCGGAAACCCGCACCGAAGACCGTCTGGTCGCAGACGGACTCGCTGACCGTCAGGGCGATGGTCGTCGCCGGCGACACGGTCATCGTCGCCGGCCCGCCCGACCGGGGCAAAAAGGACCCGAAGATTCTCCAGTTCAAGAACGAAAACGAGGCGCTCGCCGCGTTCACCGGAAAGAAGGGCGTGTTCCTTCGGACGATCTCCGCGAAAGACGGCACGAACATCGCCGAGGTGAAGCTCGACACGATGCCCGTGTTCGACGGCATGTCGGCCGCGGGCGGCAAGCTCTTCATCGCCTTTAAGAACGGCACCCTGGAGTGCCGGGGCCGGTAGGCCGCGTCTCTTCACCCGCGGTTCCCTGCATGACGGGGAAGTGTCAGCGATCACATGCGGGGGCGATGCGTGATATCATGGCGTGTGCGTCTTTCGTTCCCGTTCGGGACGAACGACGCGATCGGGATGTTCCCACTGCCAGTGTTCCGCCTCGTCGATAAGTCGCTCGATCGAGCCGTCATAGTGTTCGTCCATCATGCGACGACGGCGTTCCCGCATTTCCTCTATGGCTTCATCGCGTATCACCGCGTCTCCTCCATGTACAACTGTTCGGGGGTGATGATCTGCGGAGTGAGCAATCCCAACCGCATATTGATACTCCGGATATGTGCTACCTTGTTCGCGTTGGCAAGATGCAAACAATTCCAGGTCAACAGAAAGTCCATTGCATAAAACGATGCCATAGCCAGATGTGCCGCATCACCGGCGTCATCGGACGGCATTAACTTGTTTTCTAGATACACAGTAACAATACCGCGTATCTCCGAGACAATTTCCAACACCGGCACGCCCTGGGCTAACGCACTGACATTCTCGAAATCCGGATAGACAGGGTTGCCCACCTCCTTTAAAACGAAATAAGACGTATAAACATCGTAAAACCGACGCTGTGTCTTCCACCAATCAACGGTAATGTCCCGGCGGTGCACACTCCCCGGGCGGGCATCGTAGTAGAAGGAAAATATCGTACTGTCCAGATACACGGTACTTTTCATGATAGTTATTCTAATTGACCGCTTTGGCTTATAATAACATATTGTCCTTGTATAGCACGCCGAAAAGCGTAACGGCCTCTGAAGGAACTGTCCTTATCGCCCTGAAAAACGGGATACTGGAGTGCCGGGGCGGTAGGCCGGCCCCCCTGCCCGTTCGGCGTAAGGCGCAACGCCCGGCCCGCGGACACGGTCGTCGGTGTTTCAACGACCGCTTCCAGCCGGAGGCCGCCGACCTGCATGGCGACGTCCAGCGGGCCGGTTACCTCCCAGCCCGTGTTCATCCCGCCGAGCCGGTAGTCGGCCATTTCGCGCGAGTCGCCCAGGTAGCCCCGCCGCCACGCCGTTTTCAGCCCCTCGCGGACCAGCGGCAGGATATCCTTTTCGATGGTCACCCACTCCCCGTCGTGGGCGCTGCGGGAGGTGTACCGCTTCGCGGCCGGGGTGAAGATGAACTTGCCCGTCGCCGGCTTGCGGTCCGAGCCCCGATCGACGGCTGTGTGCGCCGGCGGCAGGCGGTGGCGGGCGTCGTAGAGGGGAACGCCGAACCAGAAGTAGTCGCCGAACCCGGCCGACGCGCGGTTGCGGTTCTGCACGGTCAGGTAGAAGACGAACTGGGCGGTATGGCGGCGCGGGTCGAAGCCGTCCGGCCGACGGACCGCGGCCTTCAGAAGGCGATACCGGATCGCGAAGTGCAGCGCCGCCATGTCGGTCATCGACGGGTGGGCCGTCAGTTGTCGCTGTGCCAGCAGGTGCGGCCAGGGGTCGCCGCGACGCGGCGCCGCGCCCCGGTATTCGACGCTGCCCGCGAGGGCGAAGGCGACGGCGGCCTTCCCGCCGGGCGGGTAGAAGGTGACGGCCTTGGCGCGGTCGGCGAAGCGTACCGCGCCGCCCTTCAGTCGCTCGGGTTCGGCCCCGGCGAAGCTGAAGCGGCTGTGCCACTGGGCCAGCCCCCACACCGGCTCGCCGGCGGCATCACCGGGGCGGATGATGCCCTGCGCGACCTTTTTGCCGGGTTTCGGCGACCAGACGCGGAACCCGCGGCGAAAGCCCATGTCGTCGAGCAGCGCGATCCTGTCGCCGGCGCCGGTTGATCCGTACATCGCCGCGAGGGCTGCGAAGAGGACGAGGAAATGCACGCGGTTCGATGCTCGGACTGGTAAACGCGTGCGCAATATTGTCAATTCATTCATTACATATTCTATAAACGCAACACCCCGTCAATTGCAATAAATACGCCCTTACCTGTTGCCTGGCATTCCCCCCGCGATACAATACAAAAGTATGATGAGTGAATACATTACAATCGATCCGCACGTGTGCCACGGAAAACCCTGCATCAAGGGCACCCGTATTATGGTCAGCAATGTCTTGAACCTGATGGCGAACGGAGCGGACGTAGAAGAAGTCCTGAAGGGGTATCCCCAGCTTTCACGTGAAGCCGTACTTGCGGCTCTCGCTTACGCTGAAGCTCTTGTCGAAGACGAAGAAAACCTGCCGGTAACCGAATAATGCGCCTCCTCGTCGATGAAAATCTGCAAATACCCACCATAGAATTATTGCGCAAACTCGGACACGATGTTGTCAGCGTCTATGATGAGGACTTGGAATCCCGGGAAGATGAGCTTATCTTTGAGAGGGCGCGTCAAACCAACCGCGCACTTCTTACCTACAACACCGATTTTGCCGACGTGCGCTCACTCGCCGATATTCATCACAGCGGCGTCATTCGGCTGCGCCTCGTTAACCAGCGATTAACCGTCGCTCATGCGATTCTGCAGTTGGCCATCGCCAAACTTCAAGATCATGATCTTACCGACTCCCTGGTCACCGTCAGCGAGGGCCGGATTCGCATACGTCATACCTTTGTTGAGTAGCGGGGCCTCAAGAATACAGAGCTGTTGCTGTGGAATCCTCTATTCGGCTTTCGGCGACCAGATAGCGCGGTAAGACATCAGAGATGCACCCATACGCATTCGGAACACATCACACAGAGCGTCCCTATACATACATTCGTCCCCGACGCCCTCTCTGCACCTGTTCGTAAGCATATCACGCCGGGCAGCCGGTCGTCAAAGACGTTTGAACACACTACTGGTTTATATCTTCAACGATATCCTGTCGGCCGTTAAACGCTTTCTTTCCTGTTGTTTGTCCATCTACCTGCAATACAATGGGCAGTGTAAAAAATACAGGCATTTTGCCGATCACAACCCGTCAACCATACAACGGATGAATCGACAAGGAGCAACCGCCATGAAACATCTCTTCACGCCGCTGCTGACCGCCCTCCTGGTTTCCACCGCCGCGTGCCGGGAGACCGGGTTTACCGTCTCCCCCGACGGCGACGACGCCAACCCCGGGACGACGGCAAGGCCGTTCAAAACCATCCGCCGGGCGATGCGGGCGGTCCGCGAGCGGCGGGCGCAAGAGCCCGATACCGGGCCGCTGACGGTCTATCTCCGCGGCGGGCGACACGAGCTGACCGCGCCGCTGGTCTTCGGCCCGAAAGACACCGGGACCGCCGACGCGCCGGTAACCTACGCCTCGTTCCCGGGCGAGCGGGCCTGCATCAGCGGCGGGCGGCGGATCGAGGGGCCGTGGCGGAAGACGCCGGGGAAACCCTGCTTTCAGACCGCGGTCCCGGGGGCAAAGGACGGGAAGTGGGTGTTCAACGCGCTGTACGTCAACGGCTCGTCCCGGACCCGTGCCCGGACGCCGAACGGGGGACAGAAGGTCTTCCGCGCCGCGGGCCGCGCGCCGGGTGAAGACCCGAAACGGGCCTTCGTCTACCGGCCCGGCGACATCGACCCGGCGTGGACCAACCCCACCGATATCGACATCGTCCTGCTCTGCTCGTGGACGCCGACGATCCACCGTATCGAGGAGATCCTGCCCGGCCGTCGCGTGGTCCGGTTTCACAGTTCCCACAACCGGGCCGTCGATTTCTGGGAGCGGCACTTCCGCTACTACCTCGCGAACGTGCTGGAGGCGCTCGACGAGCCCGGCGAGTGGTACCTTGACCGGAAAACCGGCACCCTCTACTACTACCCGCTGCCCGGCGAGGATCTGGACCGGGCCGACGTGATCGCGCCGGTCCTGAAATCGCGCCTCCTGACGTTCCGCGGCGACACGGCGGGCGGGACATTCATCGAGCACCTCCGCTTCCGCGACCTGGACTTCCGGCACGTCGACGGGGACCTCGACCGGCACAACGGCGTCTACCGCCAGGGGCACATGTTCCTCGACGCGGCGCTGTACGCCGAGGGGCTCCGCTCGACGACCTTTTACAACTGCGCAATCGCGCAGGTCGGCGAGTACGCCGTGGAGATGGGCCCCGGCTGCCGGGAGAATCGCATCGAACACTGTCACCTGTGGGACATCGGCGCCGGGGCCGCCCAGATCGGCATCACCAGCCTCAGGGCCCTGCTCGATAAGCGGAAAGAGGCCGCGGAAGAGGAGGGCGGGCGATCGGCCGCGGACGTGCGGTCGATCGTCATCGACAACAACTGCATCCACCGCCTCGGGACGCTGTGGCACGGGTGCTACGGTGTCGTCAACCGGTTCGCCTCGCTGACGCGGATCACGCACAACGACATCTTCGACACGCACTGGGACCCGATCGGCCTCGATGCCCGGTGGAACTGGAAGGGCGAGAAATACTCCCACGGCAACGTGGTCGCCTACAATCATATCCACCACTACGGCCTGCGGTACCACACCGACTGCGGGGCGATATACCAGTTCGGCCCGCTGGATACCCACATCCACCACAACCGCATCCACCACGGACGGGCCTATCCTTATATCTGCGGGGCCGCCGGGGTCTACCTCGACCAGCAGTCGCGCGGCGCCGTGGTCGAGAACAACCTGGTCCACACCGTCGAGTGGTACGCCTACTTCCAGCACCTCGGCACGGACAACGTCTTCCGCAACAACATCGGCGCCTTCGCCCGGGACGGCCTGATCCGCCGCGGGGGCCTGGACAAGAGCCGGGACAATTACATGGAGGCCTGCCGCAACATCTACATCGCGGACGACGACATCGCCCTCCGTCACTCCTGGCGTCCGGGAAAGCGGCCGCCCGTGCTCCGGAAGAACATGTACCACGCGATCGCGCCCGACACGCAACTGACCTTCGCCGGCAAGGGCTTCGCCGCGTGGCAGGCCGGCGGACAGGATGCCGGGTCGGTGATCGGCGACCCGGGGTGCGCCGACCCGGCGGGATTCGATTTCAGTCTCCCGGCCGGCGCGGCGGCCGTGAAAACAATCGGCTTCGAACCCTTCGGCGAAGAAATCGCGAAGGCCGGCCTGCGCGGCGACCCGGCATGGCGCGGCCTGCCCGCCCGGCAGGCGCGGCGCGCCCCGAGCGCGACCTGGTCGCCGGCGGACCTGGCGAAGCTGGTCGCCTTCAACATGGACTTCGAGGACATGCCCGCCGGATACGAGCCGCCGGCGTTCCGCCTCGCGAAGGAGGGGGAGGCGACGTTCGCGGTCTCCGCCGCGGCCGCCCGTGGCGGAACCAAGTCGCTGCGGTGCGTCGACCGGAAGGGCCTGAAGAAAGGCTTCTATCCCTACATCCACGTCGCCCCCCGGAAGCTGGAGCGCGGCCGCATCACCTTCGCCTTCGACGCCATGCTGGACCGCGCGCACCCCGCGCCCTTCTCGGTCCAGTTCCGCGGACGGGGTTCGACAAAGGACGTCGGCCCGGACCTGCGGGTCGCCCGCGACGGGACGGTGACCGCCAACGGCAGGAAGGTCTTCGTCGCCGCCCCGGGCACCTGGTTTCGCATAGAGATCGCGTTTCAACTCGGCGCGGACGCCCCGAAGGAGTACCGGCTGACGGCCCGGTGCGGCGAAACGGCGATGCGCATGACCGTGCCCTTCACACACGAGACCTTTTCGGTGTTTCGCTGGCTCGGCATCACGGCGCCCGGCAACGTCGACGGCGTCTTTTACCTGGACAACATGGCGCTGGACATAGAATAATACCGGTACGCGGCATACGCACGGCACGTGACTGCTTTTCTATAACGGGAAAAACACATGAAAAAGACGATCCTCTGGACGCTCGTGTTGTCACTGGTGCCGTCGGCGCCCGCCGTTCGGGGCGGCGAAAACACCGCGCCCGCCGGGCCGCCGCCCGGGAAGAAGTGGAAACTGATCTGGCGGGACGAGTTCGACGGCACGGCACTCGACCGGAAGAAGTGGGGGTTCCGGCGCCACCTGATTCAGCGGCGGCACAATACCTTCTGCGGGCCGGAGGGCGTGGCGCTCGACGGGAAGGGGCTCCTGCGCCTGAAACTGATCGAAAAGGACGGGCAGTTCTACTCGCCGCACCTGCAGACCGGCGAGAATTTCCTGGACCGACCCGGCGACCGGTTCGGGCGGTCGCGGTTCACGTGGCCGATCGCCGAACTGAAGCCCCACCGCTTCACGCACCGGTACGGCTACTACGAGATCCGCTGCAAACTCCAGGAATCGCCGGGCTGGTGGTCGGCCTTCTGGCTGCAGTCGCCGGTGATCGGATCGAGCCTCGACCCGGCCCGCGCCGGGGTGGAGATCGACATCATGGAGAACTTCACCCGCGACGGCGTCATCTCCCACAACATCCACTGGAACGGGTACGGCAAGAACCACAAGCACAAGGGCTCCGGCAAGCGCACGGTGACGCCGACAAAGGACGGGTTTCACACGTTCGGCCTGGACTGGGCGAAAGACGGCTATACCTTCTACGTCGACGGGAAGGTCAGTTGGCGGGTCGACGGACCGGTTTCCGCGGTCGAGCAGTTCATCCTGGTCTCCACGGAGTGCAGGGGATACCGCAAACACGCGGACAAGCCGTCTGCCCTGCTGAAAAAGGAGAATCTGCCGGACGCCTTTGTCGTCGACTACGTGCGGGTATACGACGAGGTGAAGTGACCGGTTGCAAAAACGGGTCCGGCCGCCGGTGAAATCACCGGCGGAACCCGCCTACTCGATCACCAGGGGCCCGCCCCGCGACTTGAATGCGAAGGCACCGGTCTCGTAGACGGTTTTCAGCCGGAATGAACCCTTCAGTTCCGCGGGCACACGCCACGTGCCCGAGCACGTCCCTCCTGACCCGTACCGCATTGTGGCGGTATACACCTTCCTGCCCGCCGCGTCGTATACCTCGATGACCGGCGCCGGCACCGCCTTGCCCTTCGCGTCCATGACCCGGACGGCCCTGCTGTCCAGCGCGTCAGTTGTCTTCAGGGAAAACACGACGCCGGTGCCCCGCTGCACGGTCGAAACCGCGCCCACGATCGGGGCGGGATCGGGGAAGGCGGTCGTGCCGCCGTCCGTGACGACCAGTGCGGCCTTTTTTCCCTTGCAGTAGTAACCGCACAGCGTCACGCCGCCCGGGGCCTTCCGAGCGACCTTGTAGAGCACGATACGGTAGCGGTCGGCCGGAACCGTCACGACCTTTTCCGTGCTCGAGATCGCCACGTAGTGCCTGTCCCCCGATAACACACTGCTCATCTGCGCGAAGTCCGCGGTTATGTTTCCGAGTCCCCCGTCAAACGGGCGGGCCGCAATTGTCATGTCCGCGACCGTTACCACGTACCAGGCGCCGCCTAACCGGACCGGCTGCCCAAGGTACAGGAGAGCGGAATCGTCGCTGAACGTGCCGTCTTTACCGGCGATCCGGAACGTGTCGCCGGTCAGGGGAACCGATGACTTGACCGGCGTTTCCAGCGGATCGCCGATAGTGAAATTCGCGCTCGTGTCGAGGACCCTTACCTTTCGGACCGCGGCACCGAACCGGCACGTACCCGCGGCCACAACCCTCGTCTCGAGTGAGAAGACGCGGAAACGCTCGTTTTTGAAGTACCGCGCGGAAAACCATACCGGTATCGCTCTGCCACCGGCGGTCACCGAACGTTTCTGCCCCCGGATAGAGAAGTGTGTCCGGTTCCCGCCCGCGTTGTAGTTTTCGATGTTCAACACCGGCCCGCCGGCGAAGGTCCCCCTGCCGGCCACGTCGAGCCTGACCACGTCCGGCCGGTTTCCGCCGGGTTTCGAACAATCAATCGCGATCGACACCGTCCGGTCCCCGACACGCGTCGATGCAACAACCGCATGGGGGCTCGTGATGCCGATCGTATTCATGTCGTCCGGTTTCGTGAATGTGCGAAACGATATGTTTCTCCACCTGCCCCGCCGCGGAGGCGCATCGTTGTACGACAGCGTCCCTTCCCCGGCGGCGGCACAGACCGTTGCGATAAACAACGGGACAACGACCGCGTGGCGGATGAGGCCGTTCCGTTTCGTTTCCTTCCGTGTCACGGTCATCGAGAGGCTCCTTGCGTATGCCGCGGGCGGTGAAAACACGCTTTGTTCGCCCGCATGGGTATTATACAACCCGGATATGATAACGATATGTCCGTATCGGGGAATCGCGGTTTCCCCGGTCCGTTCCCCTGTCATCGCACCGTCGCGAGCGTTACAATGGCGTTACGCACGAAATACGGACAGTGAAAGGAGACAGCGGGATGACACTCAATCGGCGCGCCCTGGTGAAAACCGTCTGCGGGGGGACCCTGCTTGCGGGAACACCGCTCGCCGGCGCCGCGGGCAATACCGCCGCCGGCAAACCGAACATCGTTCTCTGTATGGCCGACGACCAGGGCTGGGGGGACATGGCCTACAACGGGCACCCCGTCCTGAAGACGCCGCATTTCGACGCCGCGGCGGCCGCGTCGCTGCGGTTCGACCGCTTTTACGCGGCCTGCCCGGTCTGTACGCCGACGCGGGGCAGCGTGATGACCGGCCGGCATCCCAACCGGTTCGGCGCCTTTACGTGGGGACACGCCCTGCGGCCCCGGGAGATCACCGTCGCCGAGGCCCTCAAGAAGGCGGGATACGCCACCGGCCACTTCGGCAAGTGGCACCTCGGCTCGGTCCGGAAGGGCAGCCCCGTCAATCCCGGGGCGAGCGGCTTCGACCGGTGGCTGTCGGCCCCGAATTTCTACGACAACGATCCCATCCTCAGCCGCGAGGGGACGGCGGTGCGGATGAAGGGTGAAAGCTCGGAAATCGCCGCCGACGCCGCCATCGAGTTCATGCGAACAAAGGTGAAGGCCGGCGCGCCGTTTCTGGCCGTCGTCTGGTTCGGTTCCCCCCACGTTCCCCACCGTGCGTCGGAGAAGTTCAGAAAGATGTACGCCGACCTGGACAAGAAAAAACAGCATTTCTACGGAGAGATGACCGGCATGGACTACGCCTTCGGGAAGCTCCGCGGCGAGATCGACCGGCTCGGCATCCGCGAGAACACGATTCTCTGGTACTGCAGCGACAACGGGGGGCTGGATCCGAAGACCACCGGCGGCCGCGGAAAAAAGGGGCAAGTCTACGAGGGCGGCCTCCGGGTGCCGGGTATACTTCAGTGGCCGGCGGCGATCCCCGGCCACCGGGTCACCGACGTCACCTGCGTCACCTCTGATATATATCCGACGCTCCTGGAAATCGTCGGGGTCGCCGTCGACAACCAGCCGCCCCTCGACGGGATCAGTCTCGTCCCCCTTATCAAGAACGCCATGAAGACCCGCCCGAAACCGATCGGGTTCTGGGATTACCCGATCCGGGGTATCAAAACCCCCAGCAGCACATTCATGAAACAACTGCTCGACGCCCAGCAGGCCGGACACGAACCGAAAGACACATCCCACCTGCGGCTCGACGCCGGGACAATCAAGAAGAAGTACCCGCCCGATGTGTTTCCCGGCCACGCCGCCTGGCTGGACTGGCCGTGGAAACTGCACCGCAAGCAGAAGAAAAATCAGGCCCCGCGGCTGGAACTGTACAACCTCGCCGCGGACCCGATGGAAAAGAATGATCTCTCCGGCAAAGGGGGCGAACGGGTCAAGACGATGAAGACGGCGCTGGAGCAGTGGCTCGGTTCCGTGGTTTGCAGCCTCAACGGGGAGGACTACGGGTAAGGGACCGCGACCGTGGAAGAAAGACCCAAATACCTCCTGACCGCCGAAACGTCCGCGCTCCTGTT
Organism: uncultured Planctomycetaceae bacterium; assembly: GCA_964557575.1. Taxonomy (GTDB): domain Bacteria; phylum Planctomycetota; class Phycisphaerae; order SM23-33; family SM23-33; genus CAZLBC01. The sequence goes on along the minus strand of CAZLBC010000002.1, from coordinate 146,888 downwards.
CGGGCTGGTCGAGAACCTCGGGGTCGAGTTCGGCTACGAGCGGTCGTTCAAGCTGCTGAAGAGGGACATCCTGGCCTATCGGTACATCCTGAGCCTGGGGCCGAACGCCGTGAAAAAGAACCCGCCCGGCACCATCATGGAGATTTGCAGGCGGCTGAAGATGCCCGAAACGCTGCTGGAGGATTTCGAGCGCCGCTTCCCCCGGGCCTCCATCGTCCACTTCGGCATCGAAGAAACCCCGCGCGGCTGTATCGTCAAGGCCTACCTGGAGTTCGTCGGCAACTTCCGCAACGCCGTCGCGAACAAGACCGGCCCGTTCCACCTCTACTCCGGATACAAGTGGGATGCCGCGGCACCCGGCCGGCGGGCGATCACCACCTACACCTGTCATCCCTCCCTGAATCCGAAGCGTATCCTCGGAAAACTCGCCGAAATCTACGGCACCGGGAACTATGCCGAATCCCTCGAACTTTCCCGGCAAATCCTCGAGGCCGCGCTCGGCCGCGTCATGTACAACCACATCCTCTACGTTACGGTCGAGGAAGCGGGAAACCCGAGACAATCCTACGACCTCAGCATTTACAAGGCGAAACTCACACTGCAGGACGTGCACCCCGTCCTGGCGGAGATGTGCCGCCACTTTTCGATCCCCGGCGCGGCATTCCGCGGCCGCTACGAGGCCGCCCGCGACAGGATATTCGGGCATCTCTCCGGGGGGATCGACCGGGAGGGCAGGGACTTTTTTACCGTGTATTTCGGCGCCGAGGGCCGGCGGAAGGGGGACCCGCGATGAGCGGGAGGGTCGATCTCAGGGACTACCTGGTCGTCTCGATCTGGTTCGGCTGCAACAACGACTGCAGCATCTGCATGCTCTCGGGAATGCGGGACGAACTGCCGCCGATCGGCTTCGACCGGTACCGTCACCTGCTCGGCCGCGTGCAGCGGGACGGCCGGTTCAAAAAACTCATCCTCTCGGGCGCCGAGGTGACGACCTGTCCCGACCTCGATCGGTACGTGGAGTACGCGGCCTCACTGGATTATTTCGACGTTATCCAGATACAAACCAACGGCCGCAGGCTGAATGAACCGGCGTATGCGAAACACCTGGTGCGGTGCGGGGTCAACGAGTTCTTCGTGAGCATTCACGCGACCGCGGAGATTCACGACGCCATTACCGGCAGGACGGGGTCGTTCACGCAGACGATGGGAGGAATCGGCAACCTGTCCGCATTAAACGTCAACATCATCACGAATACCGTGCTCACCGGATTGAACTGCGGCGCGGTTTCGTCACTCTTTCGACAACTCGCCGGGGAGCGGGTGAGTGAAATCCACCTCTGGAACTACTTTCCCATGGACAAAACCGACGACGCGGAACTCGTGGTGAGTCTCGCGGACGTTCTCGACCTGGTGCCCGCCGTCGCGCCCGTCACCGCAGCCGCGGGCATCCCGATGGTCCTCAAGGCGTTTCCCGAGTGCCTGGCGGTCGGTCCCGGGGCGGTCATCGACAGCGGGTATCCCGAGACGATCCTGCCCGACGCGTTCTGGAAACGGTTCGGCGAGTGCGGGTTCGGCACCTGCCCCCACCGGGAAACCTGCGCCAGCCGGGAATGCTGGGGCCTGTCCAGGGCGTACGTGAACCGGTACGGCGACGAACGAAACCTCCTGGAACCCCGGCGGGAGTGCTACGATGGACCGACTTGAATACACCGGCGACAACGACCGGTTCTTCGATTTCTGCCTGTGGGAATACGCGCCCCCCGCCCCGCCCCGCGGCAAGTTCAGCGCCGCCACGCTCCTGTTCGACTCGTTCGAAGCCGCCGGCATCGACGACGGGGCGTTCGACATCGTCCGGACCATTCGGGAGGGGATCGGTCATGCGCACACCGTCTGGGGGGTCAAGACGGACGGCAACGACCTCTTCTGGGAGTTCTACTTCTACGACTACCGCAGAAAGGACCGCGAGATCTCGATAACCCGCCTGCGGGACGTGCTGGCCGACCGCGTCTCCTGCCCCGTCGAACCGAACGAGAATCTCCACTACTTCATGTTCTCCTTCGACGTCGACGGCGAACTGGCCGCCGGCCGCCGGCCCCTCGACGAGATCCACCTGTACCTCGGCAATCCCGGCAGCGCGGTATCGGCCGGAATCTGCTATTCACTGACACCGGAGAACACGACGCTCGAAAATTTCTATTTTTTCTTCGACGCGAAGAAAGACCGCGAAGAGATCGTCGCCAAGACCGTCTGTTCGGCACACGTCGACTTCACGAAGACGCCGATCGACCGGATCCTCTGGCCGCAGATGAAGGGCTGCGCGGTCGTCGTGGTGGCCAACAAGCAGGCAAACGACGCCGTCTACTTCTCCCGCGTGACCATCGACCAGCTCCTCTTTTTTTTGAAACGGCTGGACTACCCCGACAGGATCATCGCGTTCGCCGAATCCAACCGCGCGAAGCTCGACCATCTCCTCTTCGACGTGGGATTCGATTACCGGACCGAGGACGGCGAACTCGTCATCCTGAAGAGCGCGTACTACGGCGTGTTCTGAGCAGCGAGAGGAATACCATGGCATACGAACACCGGGCGGCGGACACCTATATCGAGACGTTCATCGATGCCGCGGCGATCTCGGCCGCGCTGGAGCTGGGTATCATAGACCACCTCCTGGACACCCCCGCAGGGCCCGGGAACAGCATCGCCGCGGAACGGGGCATCACACCCGCCGGATGGGAGTGCCTCGCCGGCCTGCTCGAGGCAAACGGCGTCGTGTGCCGGCGGGACGGCGAATATGCCCTGACGGACGCGTTCCGGGCCGCCCTGCGCTTCCGGGACCTGATGGAGGCCCGGCTGCGCTTCGCGCGCCTCGTCCTGCCGGATCTGGCGAACCGGTTTCCGCAACTCGTCGCCGACCCGCGGGCCTTCGCCCGCGCATCGCGGGTGTTCGAACTCTTCGACTATGGGCGCTGCTCCGAATACACGGAGGATAATTACGACCGCACGCGGGAATGGATGGACATCACCACCACCCTGACCCGCTACGAGGCCGCGGCCTGCCTGGAGCATGTGGATGCTGACTGCTGCCGGACGATGCTCGATATCGGCGGAAACAGCGGAGAATTCTCACGGCAGGCATGCCGGCAATACCCCCACCTGCGGGCGACCGTGTTCGACCTGCCCCTGGTGTGCGATATCGGCCGCGAGTACCTTCAGGGCTGCGAGGAGGCCGACCGCGTAGCCTTCGTCAAGGGAGACGCCCGCCGGCAGCAGCCCCCGGCCGGCTTCGATTTCGTCACGTTCAAGTCCGTGCTCCACGACTGGCCCGAAGACGAGGCCGCTGAACTCATCGGGAAGGGACGGGAATCGCTCAATCCCGGCGGGACACTCCTGATTTTTGAACGGGAACAACCCGATTACCACAGCGGCCGCCCCCCCTACCACGTCCTGCCCTACCTCCTGTTCTGCCACCATTTCCGCTGCGCGGACTTCTATGTCCGGACCATGGAACGGCTCGGATTCGCCGATATCACCGTGACCCGGGTCGCCCTCGAGATGCCCTTTATGCTCGTGACCGCGAAAAAACAGTGAGAATTCGCTCAGTATACGTTTCCCATTTCGGTACAATGCCCCGGCGACAGACGGGGCTACCCCGCGTTCTTTATCAAACGGTACGGTTCGGTATCGATCGTGAAAAGCAGGAAAAACAACTCGGCCGCAGCAACCGCATCACCGAATCCATCCGGTTTCCTTCGCACCGCACACCCGCTCTGCAGAACGTTTCGGCGGCGATTCGCAGTATACCTCGCCGCAGCCTCCCTGGTCGCCGCGGCCGCCCTGGCCCACTGGGCCGCTGCGCCGGTGGCATACGACAGCGAATCGAGTTGGGTCCAGATCCTCACCGATGCCGTGCTCCTGGTCGCGGCAACGGTATCCGCCCTGCCGGCGTGGAAATTGCGCGGCCGCGGCCGGGACGAGTGGACGGTGGTCGCCCTGGGCACCGGCATGATATCGTATCTGGCGTGGCGGGAAATCGAACCGGACGACCTGCTCTGCGGCGTCCACCTGTTCAGCTTCGCGTATCTCCTCAAGCCGGACGAAAAGGTACCGCTCTCGCTGAAACTGACGCTGGGCATTACCGGCGGGCTGATAGTGGCCTTGATCTGCTGGTGGCTGGTGCGCTATCGCCGCGAGATACTCCGCAACCTGCGTTCGGTCCTCCGCGGCCGCTGGCCCGTCGTTTTGGCGATAGCCGCCGTCCTGGCCATAACCGCGCAGGTACTCGACCGGGCCGAGTCCGTTGAGCGCAATTTCGGGTTGACGCTGCCCGGCACACACGCCCCAAACAAGCGCGGCCTCAGGAACGTCGAGGAAATCCTCGAACTGGCCGCCGCGCTTTTGATCCTCTGCGCGGTCATCGAATCGCGGTTCGACCTGATGGATCAACAGCGCCGTCAGTAATGCCCCGAACACACGACACTGCACTTCGTGCTTGCGAACGAAGGTACCCGATGTGTGCAACGGCGGCGTAACCGTCGCGTTTTAAATCACGTGTATGCGACCGACCAGTTCGGCGGGCTTGACCAACCCCGGCCTCCAGGACCAGTTGTTGTCGCGGTTCTCCGTATCACGATACAAGATCGAGCCGATATCCTCCTCGGTTTCAAGGACGAACAGGTCGTATGTATCCACAGTCGCGTAATTGGTCAGGCGTACTCTGCCCAATCCCGGTGCGGCGAAGTTGCTGTTTTCGAGGAATACCGGCGCCGCGCCGTCGTACCGCCAACCGCGAATAGTTACGCTCCCCATATCATTTTCAGGGTCGGTAAAATCACCGGCGGTCAGGTCGGCAACGCCGCCGGCAAATCCAAAGGCGACACCCGCCAGGAAATCGCTGCCGGATACCGCCCCCGCGGTCAGCCGCCGGATCTCACCGGCGACCTGTATCCGGCTGTCGTGCACCGTACCGCCGACAGTCAAGCTCGCCATGGCCCCGGCCATCTTCCACAGCCGCCCGTTGCCCGGTCCTCCAATATCTCCTTTGACCCGGGCATTACGGAGGGAATATCCACGGTTATCGCCGGCCAGCGTGATATCTGCATCCAGATCCCCGGGCAGTGACTCGTCATCGGCCGTGCGCGGATTATCGCGCTGACCGGTCGTCAACAACGCGCCGATCCAGGAAGCGGTCACCCCGTCGGCGGTGCCGCCGTTATCAGTCCACTGGTCGGTCCTGATCCGCCGGATACCGCTTGCCGGCGCGTCGATGACGAAGTCCGCTATCCGGCCGATCGTCGTCACGGCGCCGATATCGCCGGCGCCCGGCGTCGTCAGATCCCACACCCCGCTCAGGTCACCCTTGACCCGGGCATTACGGAGGGCGTAACCCCGGAATTCACCGGACAGTGTGATAGACACGTCCAGATCCCCGGGCAGTGACTCGTCATCGGTCGTGCGCGGATTATCGCGCTGACCGGTCGTCAACAACGCGCCAATCCAGGAAGCGGTCACCCCGTCGGCGGTGCCGCCGTTGTCGGCCCACTGGTCGGTCCTGATCCGCCGGATACCGCTTGCCGGCGCGTCGATGACGAAGTCCGCTATCCGGCCGATCGTCGTCACGGCGCCGATATCGCCGGCGCCCGGCGTCGTCAGATCCCACACCCCGCACAGGTCACCCTTGACCCGGGCATTTCTCAATGTGTAGCCCCGGAATTCGCCGGTGAACGTAATATCGACATCAAGGTCGCCGGCGAGGAACTCGTCCGCGGGTGTGCGAGGGATGTTCCGCCGGCCCCGGGTCATGAGTGTGCCTATCCACGGGACGACGAGAGTATCAGGCGTTCCATCGGTATCCACCCATTCGGCGACCAGTATTCGATTGACGCCGGAGGAGAAGTTCATCGCCGTATCGGTAACCTCATCGAATCTGATCAACCTCACGGGATCGACCGTTCCCTGTACATCGAGAACAGCATTGTCGGCACCGGCCATATGCAATCGCCCGAGGGTCCCGTCGACTGAAAAAGTGCCCTCCAGCCTGGCGGTCCGGGCCAGTATTGTATTCAGCGGCCCCAGGCAGGTTATATCGTTCAGGGATACGACCGGCTCATTCCTGTCCGACCTTACAATCAACCGGCTGTTTTCCGATGTACCGGTCAAAATGATTTCGGTAAAATCATTCCCGCCGACGATCGTCCCCTGCCCGTCTCCCTTCATGGCGAACGTCACCGTGGTGCCGTTGGGATCCTGGACATCGAGGACCACGCCCGCCCGGCCGGACACGCGGCCGAATTCCCAGACCACGTTCAACTGACGGTCACCGATGCAGAGATTATTATCCTCACTGGTTTCCTCGACGACGTCGCCTGAATCGATCACCGCCAGGATGTGATAGGTACCCGCCGGGACATCTCCGGAGAGCGTGATGGTCGTCGTGATATCCCGGGACTGGCCGGCCTCCAGGGAAATCGCCTGTCCGGCCAGTTGTTTGAGAATAATGTCTCCGGGCTGAACCACCTGGTCGACCGAAGCATAGATGGTGATATCGATATCCTCGTCGATCGCATTGTTACCTTCGTTGGTCACGGTCACCGTCACGTCGCCCTGTTCGTTGGGACTCATGCGCTCGAAAATGGGGTCTACCGCGAGCGATCCGGTCAAATCCACGTAATTGCTGCCGATGATGGTCGTGGTGCTTTTCTGGATATCCTGGATCGAGTAGAAATCCATCAGGTGCTCGTCGCCGACACCGTAGTATATGCGGGCGGTGCCATCGACCGTGGTGCCCTCGGCGAACGTGATGTAGACCTGGACGGTGAACGCCGTGATGTCCATGCTGTTGACGCCGGCACCGCCGCGTATGACGTCGACGACCTGCTTGTCCGCGAACCCAAAGGAATCGTTCCCGGCGCCGCCGCGGAGGTTCTCGACCGACACGAACGGAACGGTAACCCCGCCCAATGAAACGTCGCCGGTGTAATCGGCCGTAATATCCCAGGTCGAACCGGTGGTATACGTCTGCCCGACACCGCCGCCGAGGCTGGCGTCGGCGTCGAGACTGAGCGTATCGTTGCCGTCGCCGGCGTCGACGGTGCCGCCGAGCACCAGGCCGTCGTCGATCACGAACAGGTCGTCGCCGGGTCCCCCGGTGAGGTTCTCCATCGATCCGAACGTGAACGACCCGTCGATGAGACCCGCATTGTCGGCGCCGGTCACGTGCCAGGTGCCGCCGGCATCGAGACCGACCAGGGTATCGACCGCGCTGCCGCCGGTCACGCCCTCGATGCCGGTAAAGCCGTTGGCCGCCCCGCCGAAGACGCCCGTGGCGGACCGCGCCTGCCGGTCGAAGGTCACCGCCGTGGTGTAGGCGGAGTAATCGAGCGTGTCGTGTCCCCCGGATCCGGCGATCGTCCCCGAGACGGTGCGTCCCGCGGAAAAGACGACGTCGTCGTCGCCTGCGCCGCCGATGAGGTTTTCCACGGCCTTGAAATCGAACGAAAGCGTATCAGTGACCGTGCCGCTGTTGTCGCCGGTAACGGCCCAGGTCAGGTTCGCGGTCCAGGCCGACATATCCAGCGTATCATCGCCGCCGCCGGCGTCGATGGAACCGTTGACACCACAGCCGTCGCCCGGCAAAAACGCGTCATCGCCGTCGCCGCTGACCAGGTGACCGATCTCCGAGAAATTCAGGCCGAATGTCCCCCCGTCGGCCGCGGCGCCGGTGTTGACCCCGGAGAGATTCCAGGTAAGGGGCGATCCGAAACGCGAGAGGTCCAGGCTGTCCGCGCCGTCGCTGCCGCCGTTGCCGCTCCCGTCACCGACCAGGTTTCCCGACAGGCTGCCGGCGGCGTCGAAAACAAATGAGTCGGCGCCGTCGCCGCCGGTGAGGTTTTCCACCGCCCCGAAGGTCATGAATCCCTCACTGACCTGGACCCAGCCGGCATCACCACCCGTCAGACGCCAGTTGTTATTCGACCGGTAGGCCGTCATATCGATAGTGTCAACACCCCCCGCACCATTGACCCCTGAACTCAGCCGGGCGGCATCCTGGAATACGAACTGGTCGGCTTCCGTCCCGCCGACCAGTTGCTCAAAACCTTCAAAGATAAACGCCGTGGAGTTCAGCGTCCCCACGTTGTAGGCGGCAATATCCCACGTGTTGGCGGTATCGGGACCGGTCAGCACATCCTCCGCCCCCCCGCCGATCGCGGATTCGATATTGCTCCACCCGCCGGCCAGACCCCCGTTGAGACCCGTCGCGGCATAGGCCTGAAGGTCAAGGGCTATCGGCTGACTTGCGCTGACGCCGGAGTAATCCAGCGTGTCGGTCACCCCGCCCCCGCCGTCGGCCGTACCGGACAGCGACGTACCGGTATGAAACAGGTACTCGTCGCGCCCCGCACCGCCGATGATATTCTCGACCGAGGAAAAACCGGTCGTCGACGCGCCCGCGGCCATCGCGCCGCCGTCGTCGGTGGTGATGTCCCAGATCAGGTCGGCAACCATCGCGGAGGCATCCAGGGTGTCGTCGCCCTCGCCACCGTCGAGGGCACCGGTTATTTCAGCGCCGGCCGTCAATATGAACGTGTCCGCGGCACTTCCCCCGTAGAGATGCTCGACGCCGTCGAAACCGAACAGTACCCCGTCGAGCGGATCGGCGTTGTCGTCGATGTCGCCGGCATTGGAAGCGGTGACGTTCCAATAGAGTGCCGTCGTATACGCCGAGAAATCGACCGCGTCGACGCCGCCCCCGCCGGCCAGGGCACCGGAGACAACCATCCCGTCGGAAAACACGAACGTGTCGTCGCCGTTGCCCCCCGTGAGGTTCGCAAAATGCGCAAACACGAAGCCGCCCGTCCCGCCGATATCGCCGGCGTCGGCACCGGTGACGTGCCACTGGTTGGCGGTATTCGCCCCGATCAGGGTGTTGGTGATCCCCGTGCCGGTATCACCCGTAACCTCCTCGATGCGGCTGATACCCCCGGTCCCGGTCGCCTGGCCGTTCTGGAGGTCTACAGTGACGTTCGAACCGTATGCGGCCGTCCCGTCGCCGTCGGTGACGTATACCCCGTCGGCCGTGGGCGCATAGATCAGCGTGTCGCGGCCGCCGAGCCCGTCTATCTGCCCGGTCAGCGCGGCGGCAGGACCGTCGAACACGATCGTGTCGTCGCCGGCGGTGCCGTTGATGTTCGACTGGTTGAACGGGTTGCCGTCGACCGTGCCGGTGTTCAACCCGGTGATCACCCACGTGCTGAGCATCAACCGGGATTCGAGTCCTTCGAACAACGGTTTTTCGATGTCACGCATCGTTTTCCTCCCGGGGCTGATCGCCCCGAAGCGAGACTTGGAAATAGTGCGTCGCTGATGGTTCATGTTTTCGCGATCATTCATATCGTTTTTCTCTTCAGTGTGTTACAGGAGACTCAAGTACATGTCCGTGATTCGCCGTTCCCGATCGGCGTCGGCGGGCTGCCAGACGAAGTTCAGCGCCCCGTCCGCCTCGTCGGTGTAATCGACCGTGCCCATGCCGCCGGCGAGCGAGGCGTAGACCCCGAAGTCCACGCCGCCGTTATCGTACGCGGCGTTCAGCAGCGTCACGTTCCCCACGGCTGCCGCCGCGACGTTGCTGTCGACGAAGTACCGGTCCGCCGGCGCCCCGCCGAGCCCGGTAATCGTCAGCGACCGGATAAAGGAATCCGCGTTGACGAAATCCCCCGCCGCGAAGGGCCGCCGCAGGCCGCCGGCGATCCCGGCGAGTATATCGCTGCCGGCCATCGCACCGAAAACAAGGCGGCCGGTATCCTCCGCGATCCGTATCGTCGAGCCGGCCACCGTTCCGTCGACGGTGACAGCGCCCGTGCTGCCGGCGATATCCCAGGCGACGCCGGCCAGATCACCGGCGATGTCCGCCGTCCCGAGCGTCAATCCGGTCGCCGCCCCGGTGAGGGTGAGATCCGCCTCAAAGTCGCCGGCGACACCGGCACCGGCGTCCCCGGTGACCAGGAGCGTTCCGATCGAGGTGCCGTCCACCAGGTCCGCGGCGCCGCCGGTATCCAGCCAGTCGACCACCTGCAAGGTGCCAATGTGCACCGTCGAGACCAGATGCGTGTCGGTCACGCGGCCCAGCCGCAGGGTCGTCAGCGGCAGCGCCCCGTCGACCGTGATCACGCCGCCGGTGACGTCCGCCAGTTGTACCGCCGCGACGTCCCCGGCAAGCACCAGCCGGCCCGTCATGTCGAGATCCGGCGCGAAGAGCTCGTCGAGGTCGGACCGGACCTTGATGTTCCCGCAGACCGAATCGGGCGTCCCGCCCGGCTGACTTACGGCAAACGTGCCCTCGGCGGTGCCGACCACCAGTATCTCCAGGAACTCCGTGCCCCCGTAGATCATGCCCCGCCCGATGATCTCCTCGGCGACGATCTCGTCGTCCTCGATGATCCCGTCGCCGTCCAGGTCGACGCTGAATGTATAATCCCGGTCCAGTGAGTAGGTCACCAGCGTCCCGTCGACGTTCGGGACCGTCAGGCTGCGCTTGACGCGCCCGCTGCTGAGGCGACCGAACTCCCAGGCGACGGTCGTCCGGACGGCGGAAACGGCGAGATTGTCCATCTCGTTGCACTCGGCGATGTCGTCGGCCGAGTCGATCGCCGCCAGAACCAGGTACCGGCCCGGGATGACCTCCGCCGGCACTGCCGCCGTTGTCCTGAAGACCCCGGTTTCACCCGCATCGAGATATATCCGCGTATCGTCGAGGAAATCCAGCACGTAATCGCCGCCGTCGACGGTATCGTCGTTGGAGATGTACACGGTCATATCGAAGTAACCGTCGATCGCCTCGTTACCGAGGTTCTCGACGGTAATATCGACCGCCGACGGCTCGCCGGGGACGATACTTCCCATCACCGGCCCGAGGGTCACCGCGGCCCGCAGGTCCACGAAGTTCGCGTAGACCACCCGGGTTGTGTTGTGCCCGACGTTCTCGAACGAGGCGAAGGACATCGTATCCATCACCACGTTGTTCACGGCCATCTCCACGTCGCCGTCGCCCTTGTGGGCGGTCCAGCGGAGTTCCTGGGTGAAGGCGGACATGTCCAGCAAATCCTCTCCACCGCCACCGTCGAGTGAGGTCACCAGCCGCCCGCCGGAGAGGATAAACCGGTCGGACCCCACGCCGCCGAGAAGGTGCTCGACGGACCCGTACGTGACATCCAGGACCGTATCGGCGACGCTGCCGCCGTCATTCGTCGTCACCAGCCACTCGATGTCCGCCGTCCGGCCCGACAGGTCCAGGGTATCTTCTCCCCCGCCGCCCATGATAACGCCGCCGGCGGCAACGCCGTCGGCGATACTGAACGTGTCGGCGCCGGCCCCGCCGGTGTAGTTCTCCACCGACGTAAAGTCGAACGTCGCCGCGCCGGTTGCGCGCCCGGCGCCCGCGGTGGTGATATCCCATGCCGCGCCGGCGTCGGCCCCGGTCAGCGTATCGTCGCCGGCGCCGCCGACCAGGTTACTGATCGACGTGAAACCGCCCACGGCCGTCGCCGTCCCGGCATACCCGCTCCCGCCGGCGGCCTGGAGCGCGACCGCCACCGGATCGGACAGAGCGCTGTAATCCAGCGTGTTGTACCCGCCCCCGCCGTCGGCCGTGCCGGACAGCGATCCGCCGTACCGGAAGGCGACGGTGTCCGCGCCGGTCCCGCCGGTGAGGTTCTCGATACCGGCAAAGAGAATCGAATCGGCCGGATCGGCATCGGCGGAAACCGCGCCGTCGCCGGGGGCGTCCAGGGTCCAGGTCGCCGCCTGGGCGTGGGCTGAGAGGTCCAGCAGGTCCGCTCCCCCGCCGCCGTCGAGACGCCCGGCCAGCCACGCGCCGTCGGCAAAGCCGAACGTGTCGGCGCCGGCCCCGCCGCGGAGGTGCTCGACCGAGGCGAAGGTCCCGCCGATGCCGGCGACGGTACCGTTGCCGGTCGTCGTCATGTTCCAGTTCCGCAGCGACGCATCCGCGGTAAAGTCCAGTGTGTCGTCGCCGAGACCGGCATCCAGGGAGCCGGCGATCGAGCCGCCGGCGGCAAAGGCCAGCGCATCGTCGCCGGCCGAACCGGCCAGGTTCTCTATCCCGCGGAAATCAATACCCCCGTAGACCGTCCGGAGGTACCCGCCGCCGGCCTCCTCGATCTGCCAGGTGTTGTTGGTGAACAGCGCCGCGGTCGTCAGCGTATCGACACCGGCGCCGCCGGCGACACCGTCGCGCAGGCCGCTGAGCGGGCTGAAGGAGAAGGTGTCGGCGGCGTTGCCGCCGCGGAGGGTCTCGAAGCCCGCGAAATCGATCCAGCCGCCGTCGATGGTGCCCGTGTCGAAACCGGTCACCGACCAGGTATTCGCGTCGTCGGGGCCGCGGAGGGTGTCGTATCCGCTGCCGCCGTAGAGCATCTCAATCCCCGCGAAGCCGCCGCCGATACCCGTCGCCGTATTCGTCGCCAGGTCCACGGCCACCGGCCGCGAGGCGCTCCAGGCCGAGAAGTCCAGGGCGTCGTTGCCGCCGCCGGCGTCGATATCGCCGGCGATCCCGCCGTCCATATCCAGGGAAAACAGGTCGTCGCCGGAACCGGCAGCGAGGTTCTCCATACCCGCGAATCGCATCCGGCCGTCGATCACGCCCCCGCCCAGGGCGGTGATCTCCCAGCAGGTCCCGCCGCCCGGCGCGTAGATCAGCGTGTCGATGCCCCCGCCCCCGTCGGCCCGTCCCGTCAGCAGGTCGCCGGTATCCAGCATGGTGAAGGCGTCGCTGCCGCCGCTGCCGATCGCGTTCTCGATCGCGCTGAAGCCGCCGGCAATACGCGGCACGGCTGATTCCAGGACATCGCCGGCATCGGTCCCCGCGATGTCCCAGGTCAGGGCGGCGCTCTCCGCCGAAAAGTCCAGCGCATCCGAACCGCCGCCGCCGGCGAGGGCGCCGGTCAGCGAGACGCCGGCGTCGAAGGCGAAGATATCGCGGCCGCCGCCTCCCGTGAGGTTGGCGAAATTGCTGAACGCGAAGCTGCCGACACCGTCTATGACGCCGGCATCCTCGCCGGTCAGGTGCCAGACGCTGTCGGTATGGGCGCCGATCAGGGTGTTGTCCGGATCGACGCTGCCGATGAATTCCTCGATGCCCGCGTAGCCGCTCGTGCCCGTCGCCAGGCCCCGGCCGCGATCGACCGTCACCTCCTGGGTATTGGTATATCCGCTGTAGGTGACCGTGTCGTGGCCGCCCCGGCCGTCGAGGATGCCGGTCAGCGCCGCATCCACGTCCGCGAACACGAAGGTGTCCGCACCGGAGTTGCCCGCCAGGTACTCGATGCCCGCGAAGTCCGTCTCGTGCTCGAGGTACGCGTTGTCGTCCGGGTCGTCGGACGTCACCGTCCCCTCGTCGAGGCCGGTGATGGTCCACGTCAGGTCCGCCGGCCCCCAGTCGGCGATCGGTTCCTCGACCGTCACCGCCGGGGCGAAGCTGATCCGGTCCTCGTCGCCCTGGCCGTAAATACCGACATCGTCGACGGATATGCCGGTTATCGAGCCGCCCGGGAAGAAGATGAACTCGTCGCGGTTCTGCCCGCCGTAGATCGTCTCCACCGAAGTAAAGTCCATTGCGTTCGGGTCCGGGTCGTAGTGGTCTTCCAGGTGGCCGGTGTTCTCGCCGACGATGTAGAACCGGTTGACCTTGAATCCGGTGACCGGGTTGACATGGTAGTCGCTGTAGTCGATCTCGTCGTACCCGTCACCGCCGTCGAGCGTGTCGAGATCGTCGAAACTCGAATCGTCGAGGAATATGAAGCTGTCGTCGCCGGCGTTGCCCCGGATATTGGTGGTGGTTTCGGTGTGGTACCCGGCGAATTCAAGGTCGTCGTCGCCGCTGCCGAGTTCCAGGTTCATCGTCTCGACCGACCCGTACGCGATGCCGGCCCCGGACATGTCGAGACCGCCGAGGTTGTGGTCCACCGCCACCGGTGCGTCGGCGGGCGTCGGGCACGACGGCAGCACCAGGGCGGCCCCCTGCTCCAGCAGGCCGCTGTTGTTGTTGGTATCGTCGGTATCGAACAGGTTCAGCGTATCGCCGCCGGCGTCCTGCCCGCCCGTATCCACGATCAGGCGACCGTCGATATCGTCGAGCGTTCCCGGGTACGCCGGATCGACGTCGATCACGCCGCTGCCGACGTTGACCGTGTCGTCGCCGGCGCCGGTTGACACCAGCGTTTCACCGTCATGGGCCCCGCCGCCGGCGTCGGCGAGCGTGCTGAGTATGTCGACCGTATTCGCCCCCCCGCCGAGGTAGACGTTCACGTACTGCAACTGATCGTAGAGGATACCGTCGTCCGTATCGGCATAGTCGGCGTCGAGGTCGTCGTAGAGGCCGAAGCCGTTGATCGTCTGATCGGTAATGACGCCGTCGTTGACGCCCGCGGCCGCGTCGCCGGAGTCGTCGACGTTCAGGGTGTCGCCGGCCTGTCCGCCGCCGTGGACGATCAGGTGGGCGTCGATGGTGTTCACCGTCGTACCGTTCGGATTGGAGACGGTGATCGTGTCGTCGCCCCCGCCGGCGTCGATTTCCGTGGTGGTCACCGTGCTCCTGACCGCGAACGTATCGTCGCCGGCGCCGAGGGCGATGTTGAGTTTTCCGCCGGTGGGCCGCTCGAAGCCGTAGTAGTTGATGCCGTCGGTCCGATCGGTGACATCGGCCGTGCCCGCCCCGGTCAGGTCGGCGGTGTCGGCGACGGCGATCGAGGCGTCCGGGCAGCTCCCCCGGAAATGGACGTGGTAGACGTCGCCGTACTTCTCGACGGCGACGTTGTCGGTCCACGGCCGGTCGCTGCGGGAGTTGTTGGGATTCATCACCGGTTCCAGCGCGAGCAGGAGGTCTTCGGCGGAGGCCCCGTAGGCAACGGCCGTCGTCCAGCCGTCCCCGATCGAACCGCTGCCCGACGCGCCCGGCGTCACGGCGACCGCCAGCGGGTCGCCCGACTCGTCGACGAGCCTGATGCTGGCGTCACGACCCTCGGCCGCGAAACCGGCCACGCCGTCGAGCTGTCCCGCCAGTGCCGCGGCGACGTCATCGAGTTCGTCGTCGGCCGCCACGCCATAGGTATAATCCGTCCCGTCGAGGGTGACGGTCCAGGTCTCGCCCGCCACGGCCTCGCCGGCCAGGGCTATCGTCGTCACCGCGTCGTCTCCGGCGCCGTACTCGGGATCCGGGCACCCGTCGACCTTCAGCCGGAAGGTGCCGCCGTCCGCGTCCAGCGTCAGCGTCTGGACGTTGTCGGTTACGGGCGCGATGGTGCCCTCGACGAGGGTGCGGAACTCGACGTTCACCGAGGCATCTTCGCCCGCCACCAGGGCGCTGTCCTCGCGGCCCTCGCCCCACGACAGCGGGGCGAAGTCCGTCCCGATCAGCTCGCCGCCGAATGCCACGGTGTAGGTGGCGTAGATCGCCTCGTCCTTCGAGACCGTGATGCCGTCCGATCCGTAGAGTTCGTTCAGCAGCGATGCCGTCTGGGACGCGCTCATGCCGTAGTCCAGCCGCAGGGTCGCGTAGCCGTCATGCCGGGTGATCCGGTCGGTATCTCCCAGCCCGGTTTCCGCGCCGCAGTCGTCGGAACGCAGCAGGTAACTGCCGCCGACGGCCTGGACGAAGACCGTCTGTACCTCCGGCACCGACGGCATATCGAGACCGGTCAGGGTGGTATCGGTCTGGATACCGGCGTTGTCGGTGGTGTCGCCGCCGTCGTCGACGTTCAGCGTGTCGCCGTTCCCGCCGCCGTTGATCGTCAGCAGGCCGACCGTGTTGTCGACCAGGCCGGCGTCGCTGCCGACGTCGACCGTGTCCGTCCCGTCGCCGGCGTCTATCGTGACGTGGCCGGATGTCTTCTCGACGGTGATGTAATCGTCGCCGGCGCCGGCATCGACCGTGGTGTACGCGGCGCCCGTCGATTCGACGGTGAAGGTGTCGCTGCCGCTGCCGAGTTCGATGGCCACCTCCTCGAGGCTGCCGTAGGAGATGCCGCCGGGGAACAGCTCGCCGTTGATCAGGGTGTCCGGGCCCATGCCCAGCCCCGAAAGGCGGTCGGCGGTGAGGGTCCCGGTGTCGTCGGAGACGCTGTTGCCGTGGAACACGTGCAGCGCGTCCACCTGCTCGGACTCGTCGACCAGGACATTGGGATTCACCGGCCGGTAGAAGTATTCAGTGGTGACCGCCTCGACCGCGGCGCTGCCGCCCGCCGGCGCGGTATAGGTAATCGCCACGTCGGGATCGTTGACGATAACCCGCTTCCCGCCGGCACTGACCAGATAATCGGTGTCGGCGTCCATCTGCTCGGCCAGTCCGCAGGCGACATCGCCCAAATCGTCGCCGTCCGCGACGGGGTAGGTGTAATCGGTGCCGTCGAGCGCGATCGTCCATTCGTCGCCGGTGTTGACGGCCCCGGAGAGCGCGACGACCTGCTTGACCGTGTCGCCCAGGGCCGCGGGATCGACGCCCGCGTCGGCCCAGGACGTCGCGAAGGTTACCGTCGCCCCCGACACGGAATCGACGTCCATGGTGGTCCCGGCGTGTGGCCCGTTGAGGATGAAGAACTCGTAGGGATTGTCGTTCATCCGCGGGTCGAATCCCGACTGGTCGTCGCCGAGATCCGGGTCGTGGTGCGTAACCTCGTCGTCGGTGAGTTGGGCCTTTCCGCCGGCATCCTGCGCCGACTCGATGTTCCCGTCGGCCATGTACCAGTTCGTCTCGTCCGGCAGGGTCAGCGGATCGTTGAGGAACCGCTCCTCCCCGGCCCGGATGCCGCCCTCGATCGTCAGCGGACCGCGGATGTTCACCACCCGCTCCTCCATCGCCGGGAAGACCTTCGCGTCCCCGCCGTCGACGATGGCGTCGTCGTGCGCCCTGACGGTCACCGACTGCGGCTCGTCCCAGTTGGCCGGGGTGAAGACGAGTTTCCCGGCGGACAGTGCGGCGCCGCCGTCGGCCGCGTCGGTCGAAAACGCCGCCCGGAACGGAGAGGCATGGTCGATGGTGATCGTGCTGCCGTCGACGGTCACCGTGTCGTAGTCGGCGTCGATCAGCGCGGCGAGGCCCGCCGCCACGTCGTCGAGCGTATCATCAATTTCAGCCGTATAGGCGTACGCGGTGTAGGCGTACGTGCCGTCGTTGTCGGTCCAGTCGTCGTCGAGTGAAACGGTCCACGTCTCGCCGGCCACCGTCGTGCCGGTCAACTCGATCGTCAGTTCGGTGGTGAGCCGGTCTTCGGCATAGGCGTTGACGTCGACCTGTATACCCTCGTGCTCGCCGAAATTGTCGTCGGGATTGAAGGCCTCCTCGGCATTGTACGTCCGGGTGACCTCGGCGGTGGCGTCGACGACCACGTACTCGCCGGCGTCCGGGGCACTGGTCAGCACGATGCTGTAGTCGTCGCTGTTCGGCGCGTAGTTGTTGAACTCCTCGGCCATCCGGTAGGTGATCTCGAACCGGCTGGTCTGGTCCGGCATCACCGTGCCGGCATCGCCGTCATCGGCCCAGTCGACGTCCAGCGTGTAGATGCGGTTCTCGGGGTCGTAGTCCGCGATCGTGGCCGTCTGGCCCGCACCGGTCCCCGCGACGATCTCGAGCTGCTTGTCCTGGAGGGTCAGGACGTCGGCGGAGGTGCCGTGGCGCTGGAGGCTCACGTTCATCTCGTACGGCTGCCCGGCGACAACGCCGCCGAAGCCGGGCGCGGGGCCGCCGATCCATACCATCTGTTCAGGTGACAGGCCGTCGAAGCCCTCGTAGTAATCGGTGCAGTACCCGATCTCAACCCGGTAGAAACCCTCCTGTTCGAAGTCGTATTCGATGAACGGGTCGGTGAAGTACATATCGTACGTTTCTCCGACCACCCGCGGGAGACTGCCCGGGTCGAGTTGGTCGACATAGACGTTCATCGCGGGAATCGCCTCCTGCAGCAGCGTGGTGCCGCTGTCGTCCGTCAGCCGGATATAGGGCGACTGGAGGTACCAGATGACCTGCTCTTCGGGCGGCTGGTCGAAGGGATTCCAGTAGGGATTGAAAATGTAATCGTTGATCGCCGAACCGTGGTCGATGTCGAAGATCCCGTGGACGTACCCGCCGCCCTGGACGACTTCGACGGTAACTGTCGGCTTCGCGTCCGGCTGGGCGGTAACCGTGATCACCGTGTCGGTCACCGATGAGGAATACCCCGCGGGCAGCTTCGCCTCCAGGCCGGCGGCCACGTCGGCGAGCGAATCGTTTTTCTTGACCGTGTACTCGTAGGTCGTCCCGTCAAGTGTGATCGTCCACTTCTCGCCCTTGGTCAGCGTCGCCTCGCTGTCGAGGGCGATGTCGACGTCGTCGGCGCCCGCGACCAGGTAGTGCGTGCGGTCGTCGGTACTCGACGCGCCGACTGACCCGCGGTCCGGGCGCAGCCGCGCGATCTCGTTGATACGGACCGTCGTGCCGTCGGTGTTCGTGATCACGAGCTGGCCGTCGGTTTCGTTTGCATCGGCGTAGACGGTCGAATCGGCGTTGATGTCCGCCGCGAGTCCGTCCTCGATGTCCCCGAACGTCGTATCGCCCGCCTGGACGGTATACGTGAACTCGTTGCCGTCGAGGAGGATCCGCCAGGTGTCTCCGGCCACGACCGCGCCGGACAGTTCGGCCCCGTGCGTCCATCCGGCGTCCGGCACGCCACCGATCGCGGCCGAGCCGGACACCGTTGCCCCGGTCACGGAAACCGCCACGGCAAACTCGGCGGCACTGTCGATCGCCAACGTGTTCGTGGCCGCGGTGTAGATTGCACTGCCGCCGGCCCACCCGCTTGTCGCGTCATTAACGGCATCCCGCAGTCCCGCGCCGACATCGTCGATACCGTCCCCTTCCTGGACCGTGTAGGTGTAATCCGCGCCGTCGATCGTCACGGTCCAGTCCTGTCCCTCGTCGGCCGGCGCCGTGAGCACGACCGCGGAACGATGTCCCGTTTCGGTGATCGAGGAACCCGTTTCGGCAGAGGCCGTCGAGACCGCGACGGTGAATTCAGGGTTCGCGTCCGTCCGGGTGATAGCGAGGGTGATATCGCCGCCGGCACTCGTCTCGTTGTAGGTGAAGTAGCCCGCGCCGAACTGCGTGTCGATCGCGCCCTGCAGGCCGGACGAGATCTGTGCGGATCCGTCACCCGCCGTATCGGTATAGGTGCAGGCCGCCCCGTCGATCGTTATCGTCCAATCGTCGCCGCCGGCGGCGTTGTCGCACGATATGTCGACGGTCGCCCGCCACGAATCCTCCGCGATCGTGCCGGGAACGGCCGCGTCGATCGCGAAGTCGTCGACGGTGAAGGTGGACCCGTCGCCGTTCTCCACCGTCAGCGTGTCGTCGGCGGCCGTGTAGTAAGACGCGGTGTACACGCCGTCGATTTCATCCAGCAGACCAGCACCGACGTCATCGATGTCGACATCGCCGTCGGTGTCGAAATCGGCCGCCGTGCAGGTGTACTCGGTCCCGCCGAGCGTGAGTTTCCAGGTTTCGCCCTCGAGGGCCGGGCCGGCGAGGGCCACGTCGGCGGACGTCCAGTTGACCGCCGTGTAATCGGCCGGCGTCCCGCTGATCGCCGCCGTGCCCTGCGGGTCGTCGCCCTGCTGGGAGAAGACGACCGTGAACCCCGCGGCGTTCTCCACCGTTACCACGGCACCGGTCCCGCCGACCGTGTAGCCGGTCGTGTTATCGCTTATCGCGCCCCTGAGACCGGTGGCGGCCGCATTCAGGGTCAACCCGTCGGTTACGTTCGTGATGTACGTGCAGTCCGTTCCGGCGACCGTTACCGTCCACGCCTCGCCGGCCTGGACGGTCCCGCCGAGTTCGATCGCGGCGCCGGTGAACGAGACGCCGTCGCTCGTGGCCAGGATGCGCTCTCCGTCGCCCGCGGGGGAGATCTCCCGCGTCACGCCGCCGAACGTGAATCCCCGGTCGTCGCTGACGTCGATCGCGGCTCCGGTCGCCGTGGCCGCGTAATACGCGGGCAGCGCGTCGGCAAGACCGGCGGCCGCGTCGTCGAGGTCCACGTCGGTATCGCTGTCGAAGTCGCCGAGGGTGTAGGCATAGCCGCTGCCGTCGAGCGTGATCGTCCACTCGTCGCCCGCGACGGCCGTCCCGGCCAGGTTGATGGTCGCCGAGAGGTAGAACGTGGAGGCATCCTCCGTGGCGGTTATCGTGGCCGAGTCGGGATTGAGCATGGCCTCGGTGATCTGGAACTCGTAGCTGTCCCAGCTCCCGTCGCCCGATCCGCTGACGGTCAGGTAGGGCGTGGTGTAATCGATCAGGCCCTCGGCGAGGTGGGTGTTGCCGATCTCCGTGTTGTAGAACGTGTACCAGTAGTCGTTCTCCGCGCTGTCGAGGGACTGGGGCGTGCCCGTCGGCTGCTCGTCCTCCGGCATCGGGTCGGGCGTGAAGATGAACTCCGTCGTGTCATGATCCTCGATCGATGCCTGGAGGACGTAATCCACGCCCGCCGGCAGTTCGGTGACGATCCCCGACTCCCAGTCAAAGGAGGCCACCTCGACGAAGTAGGTTCCCGCGGTGTCGAAGATATGCGAGAGGTACATGTCGTAGTACGTGGTGCTGCCGCCGGCGCCGTCGGCCGGATTGAAACTCAGAAGATCGGGACTGATTTCATTGCCGTCGGCGTCGTAGAGCCGCAGCCAGGAGATCCATTCCTTTTCGTCGGGTTTGCCCTCGTAGCCGTAGTCGATATCGAATGTCGCGGTGATATCGTTGCCGTCGGCGGCGTCGAGTTTCTCCTGGGTAATCTCGAACTGGTAGAAGTCCGCGGTACCGTCGCCGTCGCCGAAGATGGTCAGGTGCGGCGTGGTCGTGGCATCCTGGATATCGAGGCTGAAATTGGTGTTCCAGTCGGCCGTGTCGATGTTCTGGGCCACGTAGATCGAATCGTGGTTGTCGGTCTCGTTGATCTCGGCGAACCCGTAGTCGGCCTCGAAGCGGGTGTTTTCGGTATCGGGATCGTCGGCGATCGTGCCGTCGGTGACCTGCCCGCCGCCCATGACCACGACGTCGGAGGGCTCGGTGACGTTCGTCGCGCCGCCGCTCTCGGTTACCAGGACGCCCGGCGCGTCGTCGTCGGTGACCGTCGCGTCGATGAATGCCACGTCCAGGCCCTCACCGTTGTCACCGGAGATATAGGTGTACTCCCCGTCGCCCAGGGCCAGCGTCCAGTCCTGTCCGCCGTCGGCGCCGCCGGTCAGTGCCACATCCACCGCGGAATAGTGCGTCGTGCTCGCGGTTCCCGTTATCGTCGCGCCGTCACCGGCGGTATCCGCCCCGTCGACCGTCACTTCGGCCGTGAACGGCTCTCCCCTGCCGACGGCTATTACGGCACCGGCCACGGAGTGGGTGTAATCGTCGGATATCGAGTCCTCGATCTCGGCGGCGATGATCTCCAGCGTGTCTCCGTCGTCGACCTCATACGAGAATTTTTCGCCGTCGAGGATCAGCGTCCACGTCTCACCGGCGGCGGGCGTGCCGGTCAGTTCCACGTCGGCCGCATCCCAGGCGGGTATCGCGGTCAGGGTATACCCGCCGGTGACGCTGCCCCCGACGCCGGCGGCGGCGGTAAACAGCGCGCCGTCGGCCGCCGCCGCGGTCAAGGTGGTCCCGTCGGCCGTCGTGTCCCAGCCGGCCGGGAGGGCGTCGGCCAGGCCCTGGGCAACGGCCGCGAGGGACAATTCGTCGATGTCGTCGGGGGTGAACGTGTAGTCGGTCCCGTCGAGCGTTAACTGCCAGACATCGTTGGGGGACACGTGCCCGGAAAACTCGACGGCCGCCGCGGACCATGCCGAGACGCCCGCGGTGGACGCCCCGCCCTGTATCGCCGGGTGGGAGACGTCGCACGATATCGTGAACAAGTCGTTGCCGTCGTGGCGAATCTCGACGACCGTCCCGTCGGCCGCGGCCGACCAGTCGCCCCCGACAGCGCCGGCGAGTCCGGTTGCCACCGCGGCGAGCGTGTCGCCCTCCTGGACCAGGTAGGAGTATTCGTTCCCGTCCAGCGTCACGGTCCAGCGTTCGTTCGCGACCGCTGCGCCGGCGATCTCGACGACGGCCGCGGCCGTCCCGGCGGTACCCGCGACGGCCGCGCCGCACCCGTCAGGGCAGGTCGCCTCGGCGGAAAATCCCGCCGGGTTCGACAGGGATATGACCGGGCCGTCCGATTCCGCCGACCATTCGACGGGCAGGAGGGCGGCCAGCCCGGCGGCCACGTCGGCGAGGTCGTCGTCGTCGGGCGCCACGAAGTACTCGTAGTCCGTGCCGCTTAGAGAGAGGGTCCAGGACTCCCCTTCCACCGCCGTCCCGGACAGCGTGATATCGGCGGTGAGCCG
Source organism: uncultured Planctomycetaceae bacterium (assembly GCA_964557575.1). Lineage (GTDB taxonomy): Bacteria > Planctomycetota > Phycisphaerae > SM23-33 > SM23-33 > CAZLBC01. The sequence continues at coordinate 124,484 of CAZLBC010000002.1, read as the reverse complement.
GAGGGTCTCGCCGGAAAAGGTCGCGTCGCCCGCGTCGGCGGCTACCAGCGCGACGAACCCGGCCGTATCCCGGACCGTCAGGGTCGCGCCGTCGACCGTGACGTCCCAGACAGCGTCGGAAATCTCGGCGTCTATGCCGGCGGCCACGTCGTCGAGATCCACGTCCCCGTCGTCGTCGAAGTCGGCGGCGACATAGGTATAATCGGTGTCGCCGAGCGTCAGCGTCCAGGTGTCGCCCTCCGCGACCGGGCCGGTCAGTTCGATATCGACGGTCGTCCAGTAGGGGCTGCCGCCGGCCAGGGGCTGGCCCTGTATCGCCGGGTTGGCGATGGAGAACGCGGCGACCAGCGGCGCCGCGTCGTCCCGAGTCACCGAGATCGTCGAACCGTCCGCGTCGGCCGTGTAATCCGCATTGTCGTTGATGAGGGTCGCCAGGGCGGCCGCGATGTCGTCGGTGTTCTCTCCGGAGCCGACCGGGTGGTCGAAGGCGGTCCCGTCGAGCGTCACCGTCCATATCTCGTGTATGGCGGGCGCGCCGGTCAGCCCGATCTCGGCCGACGACCACGCGTAGGTCCCGGCAATGGAACCGCCGCCGAGCGTCTCCGGATCGGCAATGGCGAAACCGGCGGAAAATGCCGCGGCGTCGGCGCGGGACACGGTGACGACCGCGCCGTCGACGGCGGCCGCGTACGCGGCGTCGCCGTCGACAAGGGCCGCCAGCCCCCCTGCCGCATCGTCGAGGTCGATGTCCGTATCGCCGTCAAAATCGCCGACCGTGTACGTGAAATCGGTGCCGTTGAGGGTGATCGTCCAGTCCTCGCCGGCGGCGGGCGTTCCCCGCAGGCTCACCTGGATCTCGGCCCACGCCGGCGTCCCGCTGATCGATGCCGCGCCGAGCGTGTTCCGGGTAATCGCGAATGATGACACGTCGTCGAAGGCCTCCCCGGAAATCTGCTCGACGGTCACGGTCCCGCCGTCGACCGACGCCTCGAAGCGACCGTTGACCTCCCCGTTGACCTCGGCGGCCAGGCCTTCGGCGACGTCGGCCGCGGCCAGTGCGAAGTAGTCGTCGGCCGCGCTGGCGATCTCGTGGGTAATCCGGGAGTAATGCAGTCCCTCGGTAACCCCGTCGGGATCGGCCGCGACCGTCACCGTCTGCGGGGTATCCCAGTCCGCGGCGGTGAAGGTCAGCGTTTGGGTGCTCGACGTGCCGTCGAACAGGGTCTGGCCGTCGGTGGCCATCTCCACCGTCACGTCGCCGGCGGGCTGCCGGGAAAGCACGACATCGTAGGTATCCTGCGCCGCGAACGTCCCCGCCTCGGCGACGAGCGTCCCGTCGCCGGTCGGCGCGACGACCACCGAGGCGGCGTCGTCGTCGACGACCTGCGCGACCACCTTGCGGGCCGCGAGGCGGTCGTATTCCCCGCCGTCGCCGGAATCGCTGCCCTGGATCACGCTGTGGAGGATGTCCACGTTGCGGAGCCCCTCGGCGAGCGTGTCGTCCGGAGCGGTCACCACCACCGTCTGCGGCAGGAACCAGTTGGTGCGGTTGAAGATGAGCGTGGTGCCGGCCTCGCTGCCGTTGACCGCAACCCCGCTGCCGCCGGCGTCCTGTTCCTTCTCGGGCGGCAGGGCCGGCGAGGCGATGACGCGGACCTCCTCGGACGGGCTGCGGGTCAAAACCACCTGGTAGGTCATGTGGACCAGGTTGCTGCGCGGATCGGCATCGATCTCGACTTCGGTCATGCCGTCCATGTCCTCGAAGACGCGGATGCCCTCGACCGGCGCGGTGATGACGATGCCCGACTCGTCGTTGTCCGCGACGTTGGCGGTGATGTCCTGCGTGAACACGTTGATATAGTCGGTATCGGTCGTATCGTCGGTGCTGACGACGTTGCCGATCATACCGCTGTGGCCGAGGAGGTCGTTGCTGACCACCGTGATGGAATCCCCGTCCGTGCCGCCGGCGACGTTGAACGTATCGCTGCCCCGGCCGCCGATAAGCGTGGTATGAACGTACTCGCTGGTGCTGGCGATGAAGAACGTGTCGTTACCCTCCATCGCGTCGAGCACGGTCTCCTCCACGCCGTCGTAGGTGACGAACAGCCCCGCCCCGTAGATCCCCTCCCAGGTCACCACGAAGTCGTCGCCGAACTCGGTCCCGATGACCGTCAGGGTGTCGTTGCCCTCGCCGCCGTAGATGTTTACCGGGGCGTTGACCGTGTACTTGATAAAGTCGTTGCCCTGCCCGCCGTTGATATTCGTGTACGGCGCCTTCGGATCGTTCGGGTCGACCTTCACAAAGGCCCTGACCACGAAGGAGTCGTCGTCTTCCTCCCCGTAGAGGGAGAGTTCGGCCATGTTCCGGTAGACCGTGAAGCTGTCGTTGCCGATGCCGCCGTACATGCTCGCGGGGAAGGAAATACCGTTGCTGAGGTAGCCGCGGGTCACCAGCGTGGTCTCGAAGTAATCGCCCGGATCGAGGCCGTTGTCGGGGTTGCTGCCGTCGCGGGCCGACTTGAAGATCTGGCCGATCTGGAAGGTGTCGTCCCCGGCGTCGCCGTAGACGGTGGTCGCCGAGCTGTTGTCGTCGAAGGCGAAGGTGTCGTCCCCGTCCCGGCCGTAGACGGAAAGCCCGCCCTCGACGCTGTCGTTGTAGTCGACCCGCTCGATGAGCGCGTCGTCGAGCGGCTTCCGGTCCTCGTCCAGCTCGAACGAGGCGACCATGTACGGCCGGAAGAGAAAGACGTCGGCCAGCGCCGACCCGTAGACGTGCAGCCGGTCCTCGCCCGCGGACCCGCCGTCGTTGACCACGATGTTCGCCGCGCCGTCCCCGACCAGGTAGACCTTGTACGTGTCGCTGCCGTCGGTGCCGTCGAGCTTGACCACCGGGGCGTCGTCCTGATCGGCAACGTCGAACGCCAGGTTGTTGACGACGACGGTGTCCTCGCCGTCGTTGCCCTCGATAAATACCGCGCTGCCCCCGATGCCTTCCAGTATCTCCATGAGCGCGCCGCCGGGATCGGTACTGCCGTCGCCGCCGTCGTAATCCCCGTAGATCCCGACCACGCCGTCGGCGGAAATCACCGCGTCCTGCTCGATCCGCACGTTGTCGCCCACCCGCAGGGTAATCGTACCCGCGATTGTCCGGATGCGGCAGGCCGAGGGGACCAGCAGGTCGTCGCCGGCCACGGCCGCGTCGGGAACGGTCAGCCTGACGTCGCCGCCGGCATCCACGTCCGCCACCCGCAGCAGCCCGTCGGTCTCGGTCAGGTACACGCCGCCGCCGGCGGTCGCGTAGAGGGAGCCGGTCGCGCCGCAGGAGGAGTCGATCTCGATGTCGTTGAGATCCGCGCCGACGGCGCCGCCGGTTATAAACCGGATATCCTCGGCGCTGACGTCGGCCCCCGCGTCGTCGCCGGATTCGAGGATCGAGGCGGTCCCGGTCGTCCAGAGCCACGCGTCGCCGGAACGGGAGACCACGTCGTCGACATACAAAACGCCGGCGGTTTCGTGGACGAAGAGGTCGCCCGCGACGTCGCCGGACAGGGAGGTCGAGTCGATCTCGAAGCGGTTCGCCGCTGAGGTTCCGTCGCCGACCGTCCCGTAGTCGGTCGCCAGGTGCACGGCGGTGCCGTTGACGTTGCTCGCCGTGCCGAAGTCGGCGTCCAGGATCGACCCGTCGGCGCGGAGGCCGACCGCCCCGCCGGCGTCGACGAGGTCGACGTTCATGTTGCCGGCGACCTCGTAGAGGTACGCACCGCCGCCCGCGGTCGCGGTGATGACGCCGGAGGGGGCGAGGTCCGTCTCGAGCGGATTGCCGGGGGTCCCGATCGCCCCGCCGGCGGTCAGCTCCAGGCTGCCGCAGTTGACGTTCACCTCGTCGGTGTAGGCGTCGAGAATCGAGCCGTCGGCCCGGAGGAACACGTCGCCGGTATCCGAGAATATGGTGTCGATGTTCATATCGCCGCTCGGGTCGCCGGCGGTGCTCACCTCCGCGATGTAGATATTGTCCGCGGCCCGGGCCGTGAGCGTCGAGACCGGACCGAGATCGATGACAATCCAGCGGTCGAGGGACGCCTCGCCGATGTGGCCGTCGCCCGCCTCCAGGATCAGGTCGCCGCCGGTGACGATCTGGCCGGTGCCGGACGCGGACCGCTCGATGTCCAGCCCGCCCTTGATGCGGATGTTGCTGCCGTAATCGGTCTGCACCGAGTCGATATCGATGTTCTCCTCGGAACCGAGGTAGATCCGCCCGTCCGCCTCGGCGTACAGTCTCGTGCGGGCGGTGAAATCGACGTCCTCGCGGTACTCGACGGTCATCGCGTCGTCGGTGATCGTCAGGTCGTTCCGCTCGGCCGCGGCGAGGGCGATCATCTGGTCGCGGCTGAGCTGCACGTCGTCGCCGGAGAGATCGATGGTCACCGTGTCCCGGTCGACGCCGATGCCGCCCCCGACGACGGTAATCGTGATCACGTTGCCCTCGAGGTTGGTGTCCTCGATCGTGGTCGTGGTATCGGAGGTCTCCTTCAGCAGGCCGGGACTCACGCCGTAGCGGAGCTGGTCGACCGTCCAGACCGCGCCGTCCGTCAGGTCGTCGTGCTCGTCCTGCGTGGCCTCGTAGGTCCAGTCCGGATCGTATCCCGGCGGGCCGTATTCGTCGTGGGCGTCGGCGTCGTAGCCGCCGTCGTAGGCGTCGAACCGCGCCGTCGACTCACCGGCAACGGTCGCCAGCGTGTGCGTGCCGTCGGTGGTCGCGGCAATGTCCGTGAACACCGGGTCGTCGGCCACCGCATCGGCCCGGGTCGCGGCGAAACCGATCGTGGTTGCGTCGACGAGCACGACGTAGTACACCCCATCGGCCAGGCCGATATCGCCCGTCCCCGCCGCATACTCAACCGCCTGTCCCGGCAGGAGGCCGTGCTCGTAGCCGAGGTCGATCGTGTCGGCGGCCGCGTCGACGCTGCAGAACGTCTCCGCCGTATCGAATGCAAGCGATTCGGCGTCAGCAATCGCGTGCGTCGCGCCCGACCCGGCGGACGTCAGCGTCTCGGCGGTGCCGTCCAGCGCGGCGGCGCGCGTGGCGGCCAGCTTGACGGTGGTCGGATCCACGACGATCGCGAAGTAGGTCTGCCCGTCGACCAGGCCGCCGATATCCGTCCCGCCGCCGTTGTCGTAGACGACCGCGTCGCCGGTGGCGAGATAGTGGTGGGTGCCGAGATCGATCGCGTCCCCGGCAATCGCCGCGGACGGATCGAAAACGATCCCCTCCCGCGCCGTGAAGGCGTGGTCGGTGCCGGTCCACGCGGCGGTGTCGACGGCGACGGTCACCGGCGAATCGGCGCGGGCGTCGGATCGGCTCGCCGCGAGTTGGATGGTCCGGGAATCGACGGCCACGACGTAATAGGTCTGCCCCTCGTCCAGGTCGCCGTCGCTGGATCCCCCGCCGTCGGTGTAGACCACCGCGTCGCCGGTCTCGAGGCCGTGGGTATAGCCGAGGTCGATCGTGTCGGCCGCGGCGAGCCGGTGGGCGGTGCCGGCAGCCGCGCCGGGATCGATGTCGATCGTCACCGGGGTCGCCGCCAGGGCGTCGGCACGGGTCGCCGCCAGGGACAGTGCGTCGACACCCGTCGCCACCGCGTAGTAGGTCGTCCCGTCGGCCAGGCCGCCGATAGCGGTTCCCCCGCCGCTGTCGTAGACGACGGCCGTCCCGGTCGCGAAACCGTGCGGGCGCCGGGTATCGATTTCGTCGGCCACGCCGTCGGCGCCGGCCGGGTCGAACTCGGCGACGGCGGCCGGGGCCAGTGTCGACGGGGTGCTGGAAGCCGAGAGCGTCAACAGCCGCACCTGGTCGGGGATATCGGCGAGCGAGCCGGCCCGGGTATCGGAAACCCGAAGGTCGGTGCCGTCCGCGTCGTCGACGACGGCGAAGTAGACCGCCCCGTCGGCCAGGCCCGTGGCCCCGTCACCCGTGAACTTGATCGCGTCGCCGGTCTCGAAGTCGTGGTCGACTCCCAGGTCGATCCGCTCGGCGGACACGAACGCGTGGCCGGCGCCGTCGGCGGCGGCCGGGTCCAGGCCGATCGTGACCGGTTCGTCGGCCAGCGCGTCGGCCCGCGTCGCCGCCAGGGACAGCGCTGACGGACCGGCCGAAACCACGTAATACGTCTCCCCGTCGGTCAGTCCGCCGATCGCCGTACCGCCGCCGCTGTCGTAGATCACGGCCTCGCCGTCGACGAAATGGTGGTCGGCGGCAAGTTCGATTTCGCCTTCATGGCCGACGGCATGGTCGGTGCCCGTCGCAACCGACGTCTCGAGGTTGATGACGATCGGCGACGGGTCGGTCGCGTCGTCCTCGGTCTCGGCGAGCATGATCGTGGCCGCGTCGACGGCCACGGCGTAGTAGGTCGTCCCGTCGGTCAAACCGCCGACAGCCGTCCCGCCGCCGCTGTCGTAGACGACGGGATCCCCGGTCTCCAGGCCGTGATCGGCGGCGAAATGGATCTTGTCCCGCGAGGTCAATTCATGGCTCGTGCCCGCCGCGGCGGCGAAGTCGAGCAGGAGCGGATCGCCGCCCTCGGTGGCGGAGAGTTTCACCCGGTCGTTGACCACGTCCACGACGTAGCAGGTCTGCCCGTCGGCCAGGCCGCCGATAGCGGTCCCGCCGCCGTTGGCGTACGTGACCGCCTCGCCGACGACGAAGCCGTGATCGTCCCCGAGCCCGATCCATTCCGCGGATACGTCGAGTGAATGGGTGCCCGACGCGGCCGCGAGATCGAGCGCGATCGGATCGCCGCCGCTGTCGGGTTTCAGTTGCACCGTGTCCGCGTCGACCACGTTCACGCAGTAGCGCTGTCCGTCAACCAGGCCGCCGATAGCGCCGTTGCCGCCGTTGTCGTAGAAGACCTCCTGGCCGTCATGGAAACCGTGGTCGGCCGCAAAGGTGATTTCGTACCGGGGCGTCAGTTCGTGGGCGGTGCCGGTCGCAACCGTTCCGTCGAGTTCGACGAGCGCGCCGTCGCCGTCCCGGAGTTTGATGTGCGTGTCGTCGACGACGAGAACCGTGTAGGTCTCACCGTCGGCCAGGCCGCCGACCGCCGTCTCGCCGCCGGCATCGTAGATCACGTCCTGCGTGTCGAAGAAATCGTGGGCCGCCCCGAACGCGATCTCGTTGTCGGCGACAGCCGACGGATCGAAGACGGCCGTGGAATCCGCGACGGCAAAATCGCTGCTGTCGGCCGCGGCGGTCGGATCGAAGGTGACCGCCGGCGCGGTCGCTGAGGCCGGGTCGAAGGCGTCGACGGACGTGCTGAAGTCGACCGCGACCGAGACCAGGGACGCATCGGGCACGAACGCAGAGCGATCGAGCGTCGAATCGAAGACGGCACGGCCGCTGGTCTCGATGACGTGATGCGCGCCGACACCGGTGGATGTCAGGTCGATTGCGGCCCCCGGGTTGTCGTCCGGGTCGTAGGCCAGCGCGTCCCGGAGCGTCGCGGCCAGCTTGATCTCGTCCGGCTTGACGACAATCGCGTAGTAGACGGCCCCGTCGGTCAGGCCGCCGACGGCGGTCCCGCCGGCCCCGCAGCCGTAGCTGACTTCCCGCCCGGTCGACAGGCCGTGGGCATAGCCGAAGTCTATCAGGTCGTCGGCGGTGTCGACGGTCGCGCCGGGATCGAACGTCCGGGTCTCGACCACCGCGGCGTTCCGGTACGACCAGTAGTTGCGGTACTCCTGTTCGATGTTCTGTTCGAAGACGTCGACGCCGGCTTCGGCCCGGGCTTCGGCGGCTGCGCCGGTGAGCATCATGTCATCCCAGATCTGCAGCATCTCCTCTTCGGTGCGCAGGTCCCGTTTCTGGTCGGTGTTGGCGTCGCGAAGATTGCCGCCCGAGACGAGGAGGTCGACGTCCCCGCCGCGCGAGCGGGCGTAGATCAGGTTCATGTCGCCGCTGATCTCCTCCAGGAAGATATTGTCGTTCGCCTCGGCGGTCAGGCCGCTGCCGATCCCGCTGACCGTGTCCACCCGCACCCGGTCGGCGGTCGAGACCCCGATGTGACCAAGGTCGGCCAGGAGATCGATCCGCCCGCCCCTGATCCAGGCGGTCCCCGTCGCCGCCTCGATGTTGCCGCTGGTGACCAGGGAGATGTCGCCGAGCGCCGCGTCCCGGTCTTGGGCGTAGTCGAAATCCTCGGCCGCGCCGCCCGCCCCGGCCGACGTCAGGTCGACGGTGTCGGGGGTGTCGATAATGATGTCCTCCAGCGTCTCGGCGAGCTTGAACGTCGTCTTGTTGATCACGACGACGTAGTAGGTCTGCCCGTCGGCCAGGCCGCCGATCGGATCGCCCGCGCCGCTGTGGTACACGATCTGCTGACAGGTCCGCAGGCCGTGGGCATACCCGAGATCGATCATGTTCGTCCCCGCGTCGACGACGTCGGCCGGGGCGACCGCCCCGGCGTTTTCGATCACGCCGAGGGTGTGGGCACTCCCGGCCGCGACCGCGGCGTCGAGCGTAATCACGTCCGGCTCGGCGGCGAAGGCCCCCAGGGGCGTTTCGGCGAGCATCACCGTCGCGGGGTTGACCGCGACCGTGTAATAGGTCTCCCCGTCGGCCAGGCCGCCGATATCCGTACCGCCGTCGCCGTTGTGGTAGACCACGGCGTCGCCGGTTTTCAGGCCGTGCGCCGAACCGAAGCGAATCGTCCGCGCGCCGGTCGGGATCGCGTCGGCGGGATCGAACGTCTCGGCGATACGCCGGGTGAGCGTGTAGGTGTCGCCCGGGCTGCCGGGCAGTTGCAGCGAGAGGACGACGGGGTCGTCGGCGGTGGCGTCGGCCGCGGTCGCCGCCAGTTTGATCGTGGCGTCGTCGATCACGACGACGTAACAGGTCTGGCCGTCGGTCAGCGCGCCGATATCCTCGCCGCCGTTGTTGTGGTACACGACGGCCTCGCCGGTCTTGAAGCCGTGGCCGAGACCGACATTCAGCCGGTCGTGGGAAACCAGGGCGTAGTCGGTGGCGCCCGCGGCGGTGAAGTCGACCGCCACCGCCGTGCCCCCCGCGGTAGCGGACAGCGTCACCGTGTCCCCGGTCGTATCGACGACGTAGTAGGCCGTCCCGTCGACGAGATCGCCGAGCGGCGACCCGTCCCCGCTGTCGAACGCCACCTCTTCGCCGACCGCGAAGTCGTGTCCGCCCGTAAACGTGATCTCGAACCGCGAGGAGAAGCGGTGGGAAGTTCCGGTCGCGACCGACGGGTCGATCTGTACCAGGTTGGCCCCGTCGCCGGGGCCGTCCTTGAGTTGCACCGTATTCAGATCGACGACGTCGAGGTAACAGGTGGCGCCGTCGGTCAGGCCGCCGATCGCCGTCCCGCCGCTGTGGTACACCACGGCCTGGTCGTCGTGGAAGTCGTGGCCGCCGGCGAATGCGATCGTCGCCGCGGGCCTGAGCGAGTGATTCGTCCCGGTGGCCTGGCCGAAGTCCAGTTCGATCGTCGCGCTGCCCCCCGCGTCGGCCTTGAGTTTCACCGTCGTGTCGTTGACGCGATCGACGTAGTAGGTCCCCCCGTCGGCGAGGCCGCCGATCGCCGCCCCGCCGCCGGTGTCGTAGACCACCGCCTGCCCGGAGAACAGGTCGTAGCCGGCGCCGAGGTCGATCTCGCTGTCGGCCATCCCGGCGGGATCGAAGTCATTGACGTTCACCGAACCGGCCGGATCGAACGTCGATACGCCCGCGGCCGGATCGAAGCGGTCGATCGTCCCGAGCTGCCGGATGAGCTGGTGGGCGCTGCCGGTCGCCGCCGTCGCGTCGACGATGAGCGGTCCGGCACCGAGATTGTCGGTGAGCGATACCGCCGTGTCGGACGCCTCGGCCACGTAGTAGATAACGCCGTCTGCGAGACCCTCAATGGGCGTCCCGCCGCCGGTGCGGTACTCGACCCGGTCGCCGGCCGACAGACCGTGGCCGGCGTCGATGGCGACATCCACGGCCGCGGTGAAGCTGTGGCTCGTGCCGGTCCCGAGCCCGGTCAGGTCGATGACGTCGCCACCCGCGGCGAAGGCGAGCTGAATCGAGGTTTCGCCGGCGTTGACGACGTGGTACACCATGTCGTCGGTCAGGCCGCCGATACTGTCTCCGCTGTCGCCGGTACCGTTGTGGTAGATGACCGGGTCGCCGTCCGCGAACCCGTGCCCCGCGCCGAGTTCGATGGTGTCCCCGGCGGTATCGACGACGGCCCCGTCGCTGCCGTCGAAGGCGACGATGCCGTCGGCGGGATCGACCGCCAGGTCGATCGGCGGCGCCGGGTCGAAGTCGACGTTCAGCGAGGAAGAGAAACTGTGCCCCGTGCCGGGCGAGGCCGGCAACTGGACGGCGATGATGTTCGTGCCGTTCTCGGCGTCGGCCTGCGTGGGAGCGAGCTTGATGCGCCGGGCATCCACCGCCACCACGTAGTAGGCGGTGCCGTCCGCCAGCCCCGTGATCGGGTCGTTGTTCGGATCGCCGCTGTCGTACACCACGGCGTCGCCGGTCGACAGGCCGTGCTCCTCGCCGAGGTCGATGGTGGACTGGAACGTGCCGACGTCCGCGGCCGGGTCGAAGACCAGGGCCTCTTTTTCGCCGGACATCTCGACGACGAACTGCGGGTCGGCATACCGCTCGATCTTGTAGGGCTTGAACCAGAAAGGCTGCGGCGGCGGCGTCGGGTCGAACCAGAACGACTGCTGGTACGTGCTCTCGTAGTCGATATCGAGCGTCGCGTTGTTGTAGGCGTCCGTCTCCGATGCCGCCAGCCGTATGGTATAACTGTTGACGGCGACGACGTAGTAGGTCTCGCCGTCGGCCAGGCCGTCGATCGGGTCCCCGCCCTCGTGGTACTGCACCGCGTCGCCCGTCCGGAGCCCGTGGCTGAAACCGAAATCGATCGTGTCGATATCGCCGTGCACGCCGTCGAAGGTCCCGTTCACCCGGTACCAGGGGCTGTTCCAGAAGGAATTCCCCGCGCACTCGATAGCGATACGGTCGCCGGCGACGGCGTCGGCCGCGGAGCCGGCGAGGGCGATCGTATAATCGTTGACCACGATCGCATGGTAGTCGTTCCCGTCGGTCAGGCCGCTGATTTCCCGGTCGCCTTCCCGGTATTCGAGGACCGTGCCCGTCGTGAGGCCGTGGGCGTAGCCGAAATGAACCGTGTCGAAGTGGTCGCTGACGCCGCTGTTGGTCGGGCCCATCCGGTAGATCGAGCGCGGCCGCGGCCGGTAGGGATTCAGCTCCAGTTCGCGCCGGACCGCGAACGTCCCCCCGGAACCGGCAGAGGTGAGATTCATCGTTTTTTCCGCGACGGCGTCGAGGCGGGAGTCGGCGAGCCTGATCGTGTCGGCGTCGACGGTCACGGCGTAGTAGGTCCGCCCGTCTTCCAGGCCGCCGATCACGCCGCCGCCCGCGTGGTACACCAGCCGGTCGCCGGTGACCAGCCCGTGATTGCCGGTAAACGTGATCGTGTCGGCGGCGGCGCTCACCGCGGAGACGGTCACGTCCCTGCTGTCGATCTCGAAGGTGTGATCGGCGCCGGTCGCCGCCGCGCCGTCGAGGGCGATGGAGCCGGGTATGTAGGAGACCACGTCGTCCCGGGTCTCGGCCAGCCGTATGGTGTCGGCGTCGACCACGGACACGTAGTAGGTATACCCGGGCAGCAGCCCGCCGATGGTGCCGCCGGTGTACCTGATCGCCTGGCCGGTCACCAGGTCGTGGGCCGCGGCGAAGTCGATCGTGTCGGCGGCGGCGTCGACGCCGGACACGCCCGCCAGGACCCGGCCGGCGACCTCGATCCGGTGGTTGTCGCCGGTGGCGTCCTCCGGGGACAGGTTGATCGGGTCCGGTTCGGGCCGGTAGATATCTCCCGTCGAACCGGCGAGCATGATCGTGGTGGGATTCACGACGATCACGTGGTAGGTGCCGCCGTTGGTCAGCCCGCCGATGCTGTTGCCGCCGCCGGTGTAGTAGGTGACCTGCTGCCCGCTGGAGAGACCGTGGGCGACGCCGAGGTCGATCGCGCCGGTGCCGGCGTCCACCGCGTCCCGCGGGGAGAAGGTCATCGTGCCGCCGGTGGGGGCGAAGGGGTCGAAGAGGCCGGTGCTGATCCGGTTGTAGACCAGGTCGCCGCTGGCCGCCTCGATGTTCACGTCGCCGGACCCGGTCACGGCGGTGATCGTGCCGGCGCCGAGGTCCACGCGGATGGGCCGGTCGTTGCCGATGCCCGTCTCCGCGAACAGGAAGAGGTTGTCGGTGTTGAGCACCGGCCGCTCGGAGACCGGGGCGATGTCGCCGCCGGCGATGAGCGTGGTAGTCCCCCCCTCGTTGTAAACCGAGTCGCGGAGGACCAGGTCCCGGCCCGACCGGACGTAGATGGTTCCGTCGTCGTACCCGATGAAATCGATGGCGATCCGCTCGTCGGCGTCGATCGTGTGCTCGTGGAACTCCTTCTTCCCGGTCTCCCAGACCTCCTTGAGATAGTAGGTGGTCTTGCCGTACCACGTGGAGGTCGACCACTTGTCCTTGTCGGTCAACTCGCTGTCGCTGGTGGTGATCTCGCTGAAATCGTAGCTGTAGTCGTTCGTGACCCCGGACGCGATGTAGTACTCGCCCTCCTGCAGCGAGATCAGGTCCTTGTAGTTGGTGTCGGTGTCGTAAATGTCGTCGGGATCGGGCGACAGCCAGTCGATCCCGCACCAGGAGGACGAGCGGTACTTGATCGTCTCGACCTCGGTCTTCCGCCGCCCGTTGAGCCAGCGGTATCCCTGGCCGGCGACCGGGTCGTAGGAGGCGCTTCGGCCGGTGCCCACCGCGACCGGGCTGCCGGCATTGTCGTCGTCGTAGTACTCGTCCTTGTAGATGGTATCCCCGAGCCGGGTGTAGACGGTTGTCAGCGGGTCGCCGTCGCCGTTCTGGCGGGCCATGTCCTTGATCTTCAGCGTACCCTCGATATCGGCGCCCGAATTGAGCTCGTTGACGATCAGGTCGTAGTCGGTCCGGTTGTCGATGTTGATCCGGCCGTAGCCGTCGATGACGTTGAGCTGTCCCTCGCCGGTGCTCATGATCCGCCCGAACAATTGCATGTAGCCGCCCCGGACGGCGATGTCCTTCAACTCGATGCTGTTGTCGCGGGCGTTGTAGAATACCGGGATGTGGCTACCGGTGCCGTCGTCCGCGCCGCCGGCCGACAACTGGTAGTAGGGATCGGGATTCGCGCCGCTCATGATCTGCCGGCTGTAGTCCAGCTCAAAAGACTGGATCTCGCGGTCCAGGATGTCCCCGGCGAGGGTGCCCGCGGCAGGCAGGGTCAGGGTCTTGTCGGGCAGGCCGCTCTGGACCCGGCCGTTGATGTTCAGGTACTTGGCGCTGATGTAGACGTTGTTGCCGGCGATGATCGCGCTGTCCCAGCCGCCGACGTCGTCGATCAGGTTCCGGACCAGGTCGCCGTAATACCGGTCATCAAAGCTGTCGGCCGGGTAGGGGTAGTCGCCCTTCACAACCTCGGTGGCATTCGTCACGCTCCGCCAGTGGCTGCCCGGGTTGCCCCCGGTGTGGAACAGGCCGGGCACGTAGCTCTGCATGAAATCGCTGCCCGCGGAGATGTCGATCGTGTTGGCGATGATATTCCCGAAGGACAGGACGCTGCCCTCGATGCAGTAGATCGCGACCGTGCCGGCGAGGTTGCTGACGTCGCCGGCGAGTTCCACGTCCGGCGGGCGGCTGTCGTCATCGGGCGGGAGCGCGTAGTCGTTGCGGACGGTGATCTTCGGATCGTCGGACGACTCGGCGGTGGTCACCTCGGCGAAGTTCGCCCCGGGACCGATCTCCGCGTTGCTGTGGACCTTCGTGTAGTTGAAGAGTATGTTCCCGCCCTCGTGCTCGGGGATGGTCAACCCCATGGTCCGCAGGAAGAAACCGGTGTTGTTGATGACCTCGATCTGGGCGTCGCCGGGGGCGATCAGCCGGCCGGTGCCCGCGAGGGCATTTCCCTCGACCCAGATGTTAGCGCTCTGGGCCCAGATGTCGTCGACGATAATGAAATTGGCCTGGACGTCACGCTCGAGCGGCTCGCTGGTCCCGTCGCCGCCCTCGCCGCCGTAGCCGAGGTCCTTGAGCATCTGCTCGAGCACCTCGATCTCATTCTCGAAGGCGTTGACCGCGTCGGTGTCGCCGGCGTACTCCTCGATCATCCGGTGGTAGTACTCGATCTGGTCGGAGATATTCTGGGCGAGGTTCTCGCCGACGCTGATCGAGTATTCCACGCCGTCGGTGGAGGCGAACCGCAGGTCGGCGATCTCCTGTTCGTCGTCATCTTTGACCGTCACATCCTCGATCGTCAGCAGCGCGGGATTGACCGGTATCACCGAATCCGGGTGCCCGTCGGCCTGGTACCCGATCAGCAGCGACTGGTAATTCTGGATGCCGACACTGACTGTGCCGTTCACCGTGACGCTGGCGTTCTCGATGTCCGTCGACTCGCCGCCGTCGATGTCCACGCCGATCGCGTCGGCAAGGGCGTTCGCCCAGTCCTTGCCGGTGGACTCGGCCTCGGCGAAGGAATAGCCGGTCTTGGCCAGCAGGTAGGCGTCCTTGACGACCTCGGCGAGGGCGAACTCCTCGACGACGACCCGGTTGTCCTGGTCGATGATGGCCTCGCCGTCGTCATCGGAGATGGGGGTGGCCGTCTTGTTCCACAGGTCGGTGTAGGCCTCGACCGCGTAGCGGTTGCGATTGTCCTCCGGGTCGCAGCCGGCGAGGAGGTTCAGGTACCCCTCGGTGCGGAGGTAGGCGCCGCCGCCGATCGTCACGACGTTCTCAACGTAGGTGGTGGCGAGGGAGTCGCCGTAGGCCGCGCCGGCGGCCCCGTAGGCATTGGCCTTGGCCTCCGCCCGTATGTCCGCCTCGCTGAAGGCGAAGATATTCATGTCGCCGACGCTGGTGAGCTCGGCGTTGCCCACCGTGATCAGCGCGTCGTTGCGCGTGTTCTCGATCTTGGAGGTCGCCCCGGCCACGGGTATCGCCCCGCCGGAATCGACCTTGGCCTTGTCGCGGGCGTAGATGTCGTTGTAGGCCGAGATGGAGAACCGGCCCGGGTCGTAGATGTCCCCGATCACGTCGAGGTCCGCGTTATCGGCGATCACCACCTTGGAGACGTCGATGATCTCGGAGGTGCTCCTGCCGGCCGGTGCGTCGACCACCCCGCCGCTGCCCGAGTTGACGTTGTGCTTCCCGTCGCCGAGCCAGGGCTTGTCGACCTCGTTCGTCGCCGCGATCACCAGGTCGCAGGTCCGGATATCGGTATCGTTACCGAGATTCACCTCGCTCCGGACGTCGACGAGGTGATCGGTGTACGCCCCGCTGCCGCCGACGGCCGAGGCGTTGACGCTGTCGACGCTGCCGTTGAACTCGGCGGCGTGCGATGCCGTGATCCGCACCGCGTCCACCTCGATGGAGACGCCCGTTCCCGTCCAGGCCTTTGCATACGTGTCCATGTCGGTATTCGCGTTGGCGGCCGCGCCGGAGACCAGGCCGCCGCTGCCGGAGACCGCCTCGGCGTAGTTTTCGTCGTCGCCGGAAGCGCTGATGGCGAGCGAACTGCCCGCCCCGCCGGTCAGTGTGACGTTGTTGCCGAGATAGGCGGACACCGTCATGGCGGACGTGGCGTCGGCATCATTTGCGCCGGCCGCCACGATGCCGCCGTGTTTCGCCGTGACGTATGCCTCCTGGCTGCTGTCGCCGGACGCGCCGACGAGGGTCGCGCCGTCGACAGCAAGGTTCGTACCGGCCCCCACGTAGCTGCTGACGGTCCCGGTCGTATCGGCCTCGGCATCGGTGGCCTTGATGCTGATCAGGCCGCCGCCCGACGCCGACGCGTCGGCCTTCGCCGTGGTGTTTCCCGCCGGCAGCGACTGGAGCCCGCTGACCGTGAGGTCCGCCGCCGTCACGTTCGCCGCGTCGATATATGCGTCCACGTCGACCGAGACGTCCGCCGCGGCCTCCGAGACGCCCACGTCGATACCGCCGCCGCCCGCCCCGTCGGCATCGGCCGCCGCGCGGGGTATCGCCTCGGCGGACACCAGGATCGCGCCGCCGGCCGTCACGTCGCCGGCGGTATCGATATACGCCTCGACATCCTGCGTCACGGACGCGTCCGGCGCCGCACCGCTGCCGGATATCACCCCGCCGGCCGAGGCGTCCGCCTCGGCGTTGGCCCGGCCGGCATCCTCGGCCCTCACCGTTATGCCGCCGCCGGCCGAAACAGCCTCGTCGATGTGCGCCCACGTCTCGCTGTCGGTCGTAGCGTCGGCCAGGACGACCGCGGCCGCGACGCCCCCGTAGGAGTCGCCGTCGGCGATCGCCTCGGCGAAATTCCACGACAGCGTGGAGACCAGGACATCGCCGCCGGCCGTCACGGCGGTATCGGCGGTAACCAGCGTCCATACGTCGCCGTCGGCCGCGGCCGCGGCATCGGCCCCCTGCCCCGACAGGATGCCGCCGCCGGCCACCGTCGCCTCGGCGCGGGCCTTGTTGGCGGTAATGGCATTGTCGCTGCCGTCGTAGTTGTGCCGCGACCGGACGACCAGCGACCCGTCGACAGCGATCGTCGTGGCCGTACCGGCAGCCCCGAGGTACGTGTCGATAGCGGGCGTCGCCGACGCATCCGCCAGCGTCGCCCCCACGCCGGCGAGCAGGCCGATGGCAATCCCGTCGGAGACCGCCTCGGCGGCGGTCGCGGCGTCGGCGGTGACGTACATGTCGCCGGTGACGTCGACGACGGCGCCGGCCGCGACGTAGGTATCGATGTCGGGGGCGACCGTCGCGTCGATGTCGCAACCGAGCCCGTTGACGATCCCGCCGCTGGCGGCCGTTCCCCCGGCGTCGGCGGTGTTGCTGGTTACAGACCGTACCGAGAAATCGCGGCCGGCGGTGAACGTGGCATTGCCGACGTAGGTCCTGGTCCCGCTCTGGGTGCCGTCGGTATCGGGATCGGCATCGCCCGCCGTCGCCTCGGCGCGGGTGACGCCCACGCCCATGACGCCGATCGTGATCCCGTCGGCGGTAGCGTCGGCGTCGTTACTGGAGCGCGACACGACCGCGATGTTACGCCCGGCGGCAACCGTCAGCCCGCTCCCGATGTAGGTGTCGACGTCCGCGGCGGCGATCGCGTCGGAATCCGCCCCGTTGCCCGACAGCACCCCGCCGCCGGAGGCGTTGGTATAGGCCTCGGCGCCGGCATCGATGATGGAACCGGATTCATCGCAGTTGTGGCGACTGGTGACGGTAATGTCCCTGCCCGCGTCGACGTCGGCGGAGATGTAGGTGTCGATGTCCGGGGTCAGCATCGCCTCGGCGAGTGACGCGCCGATGCCCATCCCCCCGACACTCACACCCCGGGCCTCGGCATACGCATCGCCCGCGGAGTGGGTCAATACCGCGATATCGCCGTCGACGTAGACGGCCCCGGTGATCCGCGCCGAGATGTCGGGGTCGACGGTCGCGTCCGCGTCCGACCCTGTCCCGGAGACGATACCCCCGGCGTTGGCCTCGGCGTAGGCCTCGGCATAATTCCATGCCGCCGCCGACACCGCCAGGTCGTCGCCGCCGGTAGCGGACGCGGACCCGACCGTACCCGCGATGTACGCGTCGGTCGATCCCTCGGCGATCGCGTCGGACAGGCTCACCCCGACCGAGACACCGCCCACCGTCGCCAGGGCGACCGCGCCGGCGTCGGCGGCGTTGGCCGCCCGCGCGGCCACGGCACTATCGCCGTCGGCGTCAACGGCCGAA
Organism: uncultured Planctomycetaceae bacterium; assembly: GCA_964557575.1. Lineage (GTDB taxonomy): Bacteria > Planctomycetota > Phycisphaerae > SM23-33 > SM23-33 > CAZLBC01. The sequence goes on along the minus strand of CAZLBC010000002.1, from coordinate 106,666 downwards.
TCGGCGGTGATATACGCACTGACCGTCGCCGAGGCGGTCGCGTCGGCGTCGCAGCCGGTCGCGCCGATCAGCCCCACGGTGATGGGCGCCCACGCCTTGGCCCATGCCTCGTTGTCGCTGATGGCGGAACCGCCGTCGTCCACGTTATGGGAAGCCAGGATCGACAGGTCCCCGCCAGCGTCGAGGTCGCCATTCAGGTACGCCGTCACCGTCGGGCTCAGGTCCGCGACGGCGAGGGAGACGCCCACGCCGGCCAGCGAGACGGAGACCGCCATGGCCTCGGCCGTCGCGGCGCCGCGGGAATCGGCCTCGATCGAGACGTCGCCGCCGACGACCGCCGTGGTCGCGTCCTGGACGTCGAGATACGCCGTGACGTCCGTATCGCTTACGTCGGCCTCGGCGTAGGAACCGGCGAGACTGATACCGAATCCCCCGCTCGCCCCGACGGTGTGCGCGTCGGCGTAATTCTCCGCATCCGCCGCAATCGCCACCGACCCGACCGGGTCCGCGACGCCGATCTCGACGTCTTCGGCGCAGGCCCGGGTATACCCGCCGAAGTTGATGATGGACACCGCCCCGCCGATGCCGATGGTGCCGATGGTGAGCGACGCCCCCACGGCGTCGGCGTAGACGTCGCGGTAGGTATCCGCGTCGATCACCAGCGCAGACGCCCCGTTGACGACGGCCGACGAGCCGAGCTTCGCCGTGACCGCTGCGTTCTCGGTGACCACGGCGACCGCGCCGGCGATGGCCACGGTCCCGCCGGCACCGGCGTAGGCCCTGATATCGGTCTGGTTGTCGGCGGTGCCGTTTTCGTACGCGGCGTGGACGGTCACGACCCCGTCGGCGGTGACAATGCCGTCGATCAGCGCCGTCGTCGAACGGTTGACCGAGACGACCGACACCGAGGCGCCCACGCCGACGCCGCCGAACGACGCCCCGCCGGTAACGAGCCTGATCTGGTTCGATTCGGCGGCGTGGACATCGACGACGCCGCCGGCAACGATAACGGCGCCGGTGCCGATCGTGGCCGTTGTGCCGGCGGCGTCCACGGGATTCTCTATGGCCGACGTGACGGAATTATCGGCCGTGTAGCGATCCACGTCGTCGGAGAGGTCGGTGATCCGCTCGCTGCTGCTGCTGCCGCCCCCGCCGTAGCCGGAGAGGATGTTGTTGATCGTGCCCGCCATCTGGCCGTCGGAGTAGTCGTAGACGTTGTCGCCGCCGCCCTCGCTGTCGAGGCTGTCGTTGGGATCGACCTCACCCTGCGGGTCGAGGTTCTGGCCGATTGCGTAGACCGACACCGAGGCGTTGACCCCCACCAGGCCGCCGCCGAGGCTGAAGGCCCAGGCGTCGACCACGGTCTCGGCATTCGCGTCGACGCGGATGTCGTCCATGGCGGCGACCGTGGCCGCGTTCTCGATACGGGCGGACGTGTCGTTGCGCAGCACGCCGACGTCCACGGCGCCGGCGATGCCGACGGCGCCGATGCCGCCGCCGAGGTCGATCACGTAGAGGTTCACGTCGTTGTCCGCGGCGACGTCGACCGACTGGCCGGCCGCCGCCCCGCTGTTGTTGTCGGTCAGGTTGACATCGGCGGCGGCACCGATATACGCCTGGGTGTCGGCATCCACGTAATCCACGGTTACGGCGCCCGCGATACCCACGTACAGCCCGCCGCTGACGTTGGCGGCGATGACCAGCAGTTGCTCGCTGGAGGCGGCCTGAACGGCGAGGCCGACGATGTCGGTGTCGCTGTTGATCGTGTCGATCGTGTTAGCCGAGTTGCCCCGGGCGTCGACGGTGGAGTAATCGCCGATGTACGCGCGGGTGTCCTTTTCGATGACGTTGACCCCGACGGCCGCCCCCACGCCGCCGCCGGCGAACCCGACGGCGATCCCGCCGGAGATCATGTCCACGTCGGTCGCGTCGCCGGCCGAGACCAGGATATTGCCGCCGGCGAATGCCGTCGCCCCGATCCCGTCGTCGTCGTCCCGCCCGATGAAGGCCTGCGTTTCGCTGTTGAGCACGATCGTCGAGACGGTCCCGGCAACGGCCACCGTCGCCGAACCCTGGAGGGTCGCCGATATCGACAGGATGTCCTCGTAGGCCCGGGCGACGACCGCGATGTCCTCCTCGGCGGCGACGTCGGCCCCGTCCTCGATGTACGCCAGCGTCTCGCGGTCGATCACGGAGACGTCGACGCCCGCCCCGATGCTCGCGGTCCCCGAGATGCCCAGCGCCCCGGCGATGGCCATGTGGCCGTAATCGCTGCCGGCCGCGACCAAGACCGACTGGCCGTCGGTCGGCGCCCCGTGCCGGTTGACCTGCGCCCCGGCATCGATAGAGGCGTGGGTACTCACGATGTTGACATCGGTCGTGACACCGCCGTTGACGGTGACCGCGCCGGCGCCGGCGCCGCTGAGGCCGAACGACTCGATATCCTCCTGCGAGACGGCGACGACCGCGACGCCGTTGAGGGTCGTCGTGACCGGCGTCGCGTCGCGGTTGCCGCTGAACGATTCATCCTCGGACGGGTCGACGTCGTAATCGCTGAAGTCCCAGGGATTGTCGCTGGAACCCGAACTCCAGGAGCCCACCTCCCCCTCGTCGGTACCGCCGGAATCGTCGGAATAACCGACCGCGAAGTCGCCGGTGTTGACCGTGCGGCCCGCGCCGGCGGCGTCCGCGTCGACTTCGGCCCCGTCGCCGATCCAGGCCTCCGTCGTCTTGTTGATGACCGTGACCGCCACGCCGGCGCCGATACCGGCCGACCCGCCGATGGTGATCGAGCCGCCGGCGATATCGATTTCCGTCAGGTCCTCCGCCGAGACGACCACGTTATTCCCGGCGTGCACGTCGGCATTGCTCCCGATGTGGGCCTTCGTGTTGTTGACGATCGTGTAGACGCCCGCGGCGCCGGCGATCCCCGCCGAGCCGCCGATCCCGACGTTGCCGCCGACCGAGACGAAGTCCTCGGCGGCGATCGCCTCCACGATCACGTCGTTTTCGACGTCGACCGTTGCCCCGGCGCCGATCTGCGCCGCGGTGTCCTTGACGATCACGCCGACGTCCGCCGACGCCCCGATCCCCGCGCTGCCGCCGAAGGCCGCGACGCCCGCGACGCCGATAATGGCCGTTTCGTCGGCGGCCACCACCCGCGCGTCCTGGGTTGCCGCGGCGCCGGTGTTGTCGCCGTTGATCACGGCGTTGTCGCCGATGTACGCGCGGGTAGTCTCGGTCAGCACGTCGACCGTCGCCGACCCGGCCACGCCCGCCGAGCCGCCGCCGGACGCGCCGGCCGCGATCGCCAGGACGTCCTCGGAGGACACGGCCGTCACGATCAGGCCGTCGGCATTCTCGGTAATCCAGTTCCCGTCCCCGTCCCGCGCGCCGGTGACCGCCTGCGCTGCCGCCCCGCCGCCGAGCGCCGTGACGTGCGCACCGCCGCCGACGAATGCCTCGACGGTGTCGACGTGGACGAGGACCACGGACGAAATGCCCACCCCCGCCGAGCCGCCGCCGGAAATCTGGCCGGCCACGGCGATCATGTCGAAGTCGCCCGCGGCGGTGACCGCGACGTCGCCGCCCGCCGTCACCGTCGATCCGCCGGCGATCGAGGCCGTCGTATCGGTGGTGACCACGTAGACGCCCGCCGAGCCGGCCACGCCCGCCGAGCCGCCGATGCCGACGTTGCCCACGCCTGACGTCACGTCTTCGCGGGAAACCGCCCGCACGACGACGTCGTCGGCGACCTGGAATGTGCCGTCGATGTCCGCCGTGGTGTCCTTGGCCAGGACCGCCACGTCGGCCCCCGCCCCGATACCCGCCGAGCCGCCCAGACCGCCGGTCCCGACGGCGGTGACGATCGTGGTATCGTCGGCCGCCAGCACGTACACGTCCTGATCGCTGTCGGCGCCGGTGTTGTCCGCGTTGACGACGGTGCCGCCGCCGATTGCCGCGGTGGTATTCTCCACCAGCACGTTGACCACGGCCGAGCCGGCCACGCCCGCCGACCCGCCGCCGGAGAGCCCGAACGCGATGGTCATCAGGTCCTCGGTGGACGTGGCGGCGACCACAAGCCCGTCGGCGCCGGTCGTCAGCCGGTTGCCGTTATCGTCGAAGGTATCGGTCGGCGCCGCGAAGGAATCTCCCTGCCCGAGGGCGGTGATGGACGCGTTGTTTCCGACACCGGCGTCGACCGTATCGGTGTGCACCACCACCACCGCCGAGGCGCCCACGCCGGCCTTGCCGCCGATCGAGGCCTGTCCGGCCACCGCGTCTATGGCGAACGTCCCGTCGGCCGCGACCACCACGTGGCCCCCGGCCGCGATCATGGCATTGTCGTCGATCGTCGCCGCGGTCACGGTCGGCACGACGTACACGCAGGCCGAGCCGGCGATGCCCGCCTTGCCGCCGACGCCGATGTTGCCGGCGACGGAGACGATCTCCTCGGACGAGCCGGCGGTGACGACCACGTCGCCGGCGGCATTGACCAGGGCGCCGCTGCCGATGGCGGCATCGGTATTCTTGACGATCACGCCGACGTCGGCCCCCGCCCCGATGCCCGCCGAGCCGCCGGCGGCGACCGCTCCCGCGACCGACGTGATATCGGTCTCGTCGCTCGCGCCGACGGTCACGCCCTGCGTGGCGGCCGCGCCGTCGTTGACCTCGTTTATCTTCGCGTTATCACCGATTGCCGCGGTCGTGTTCTCGGCGAGTACATTGACGACGGCGGAACCGGTGATCCCCACCTTCCCGCCGCCGGACGCGCCGGCCGCGATCGTCAGGAGATCCTCGGTCGAGTCCGCGGTCACCGAGAGCCCGGTTGCGCCCAGTGCGGTCACCGCCGCCCCGCTGCCGACGTGCGCGTCGACCGTGTCGGTGTGCACGAAGACGGCGGCGGAGATTCCGAACCCGACCTTCCCCCCGAACCCGGCCTGGCCGGCGATCAGGTTGATCGACGCGTCGCCGTCGGCGTCGACCGTCACGTCGCCGTCGGCGGTGACGATGACATTATCTTCAAGGGCCGCCAGGACCGAACCGGAAACCACGACCACCACCGCCGAGCCTTCGACGGTGACCTTCCCGCTGCCGCCGACCCCGGCGGCGACCGCCCAGAGATTCTCGTCGAGGTCCGCCGCAACAATAACATTGCCGTCGGCGTCAATGGTCGCGCCGGTATCGACATACGCCTCCACGTCGCGGACGAACGTGAGCACGACCGCGGCCGCGCCGATGCCGGCCTTCTTGGATCCCTGGACCGAACCGCCCACGAGGACGAAGTTCGCGTCGTGTGCGGCGCCGACCGCGACGGACGCGTCCTGTCCGCCGGTCTCCGCCGCGGTGATCGTCGCCCCGTCGCCGATGTACGCGACGGTGTCGCTGGTGACCACGTTGACCACGGCCGAGGCGGCGAAGGCGAACTTCCCGCCCCCGGACCCGCCGGCGGCGATCAGGTACAGGTCGTCCTCGGCGACCGCCTCGACGATCACCCCCCGCTTGCCGGACCACTCATTTTGCGGATCGTCGATCGCCGTGCCGTTGCCGTCGGCGATGACCGTCGCCCCGTCGCCGATGTACACCGTTTCGTCGCGGGTGACGATCGTCACCACGCCCGAGGCCCCGACGCCGGCCTTCTTGCCCCCGGCCGCCGAGCCGCCGATTGCCACGATGAATACCGTGTCGTCGCCGTCGACCAGGACCGACCCGCCGGCGTCCACGGACCCGCCGCCGTCGATGTGCGCGTCGATGTCGGCGGTGACCACCTGTACCGAGGCGGCGCCGCTGAGTCCGAGTCCCTTGCCGCCGATACCGACGCAGACCGCCACCGAAACGATCCACTCGCTGCTCTCCGCGACGATAAGGACGTTGCCGCCGGCGGTGACCACCGCTCCGAGCCCGATGTACGCGGCGGTGTCGTTGTCCACCTCGGCGAAGTCGACCCCCGCGCCGACCCCGGCCTTGCCGCCGACCGCGACGCCGCCCGCGACGCCGATGATATCCGTTTCGCTGGACGCGTTCGCGGCGACATCGCCGTCGACCGTCACGATGCTGTTGTCGCCGATCGCGGCGCGGGTGTCGTTGTCGACAAAGTTGATATTCGCCGACCCGGCGAGGTTGACCGTCTTGCCCGACGGCTTCCCGCCGCTCGCCCCGGCGGTCACGCTGATCAGCAGGTCGTCGGCGTCGGCGGTCACGCTCAGGCCGGCGGCGTTGATGGTCGTATCCTGCGTGTAGGCGTGCGTGGTCCGCGTCAGGTCGTTCCAGGAGAACCCCCCGGCCAACCCGCCGCCCTTGGCGGACGTGGTCAGGCCGAACCCGCCGGTGCCCACCACGGCCAGCGCGGCGTTTTCGGCCGACACGGACACGCTGCCGGTGGCATCGACCAGGGCGATGTCGCTGATATACGCCTGCGTGTCGTCTGAGACGGTGTTGATGGCGATAGCGCCGGATATCCCGACACCCGCGCCGGACTTGACCTGACCCTGGGAGGGGCTGCTCGAACTTACCGTGTTCGACGCGCTCTGCCCGCCGCCGGGACTGTCGGAACCGCCGCCGCTCTGCTTGCCCGACGCCGACGTCCCGGCGACGGTGAAGGCCCAGAGGTTTTCAGCGGACGCGGCATGGACCGTGACGTCGCCGCCCGCCGTGACGTGGCCGTCTTCGGTGTAGGTCGCGGAGGTGACCCGGTCGCCGATAAACGCCTGCGTAATGGTGTCGATGGTGTTGTACGCCCCGGAGACGCCGAAGGCGAACTTCGCGCCCCTGGTCAGGACGCCGCCGACGTTGACGCCGAAGAAATCACTCGCCGCGTCGACGGTGACATCCCCGGCGGCGTCGACCTGCGCCGTGTCCTCTATCCACGCCCGGGCGGTGTTGTCGATATCGTTGAGCGAAAAGACGCCGTTGATGCCGGCCGTGCCCTTGCCGCCGGACTGGGCGACGGAGATCACCCAGTTCGTCGCGTCGGCGTCCACGGATACGTCGTCGAAATCGGCGATCACCGCGCCGTCGTCGATATGCGCCGCGACGGTATTGGTCTGCTCGACGCCCAGGTAGGTTCCCCCGGCGGACGTCCCCCCGGACTGCGTGCCGCCGCCGGCGTTCTGCAGCATGTCGATCGGCCCCACGATGCCGCCGATATTGATCGTCTCGGTCAGGGCGGAGGCCGCTACCGTCAGGTCGTCGTGCTCGTCGTCCCCGTGGTCGCCGGTGTAGGAGACCTGCGCGCCCGCGCCGATAAAGGCCTCCGCCGCGTTGGACAGCGAGAATATACTGACGCCGAAGGCCAGCGCCCCCTTGCTGCCCTTGCCGGTGGCCCGGCCGATCGCGGCGACGCTGGTGGTCGCCATACTGTCGGGAACAAAGATGTCGTCCGCCTCGAGGGCGGCCAGGTAGGGCGTCAGGCCCTGGAGGGCGGACGCCAGGTCGCTCGACATGACCGATGAGCCGTAATCGCCCACGTTCTCGAAGAACGACACGGGATCGTCGTTGTCGGGGGGGAATGCGGGGGCGTCGAAGTTCCTGAAGCCGTCCACCACGGCCATGATCTCGTCGTCGGTCCTGAACGGATTGGGATTCGACACGTCGGCCGTGACACTCAGCGCCCCGTCGAGCTGGACGGCGGCGCCCTCCCCGATGAACGCCGTGGCATCGTTATCGTACTCGGCGTACTGGACGGCGCCGCTGGCGGTGAACTTGGTGGCGATCTCGGTCCAGCCCCACGCCCACAGCCGGATGTTGTCCTCCATCGTCGCGTCGACGGTGACGTCGCCGGCGGCGGTCACCACCGCGCCGTCGGCGATGGATGCCTCCGTATCGCTTTCGGAGAAGGCGATGGCCACCGCCCCGGCCAGGGACAGGCTGCCGGCGCCGCTGCCCGCCCCGGCCTTCGTCCCCGCGTCCTGCTGCTGGGTACTGTTGGTGTTCTTGCCTTTCTCCGCGAAGTTCAGCCCGAGCTTCGTGTCGAATTTCTTTCGATACTTTTCACCCCGGGTCAATTCGTCCCTGACCCACGTGAAGGCGTTGGTGGCGTTGGTGGCGTTGGTGGTCCCGGCGGTCACGGCGACGTCCCCGCTATTGGTCACGATCGTCCCGTCCAGGACGGCCGTCGCCTCGGAGTCGTACTCGGAAAACGACACGGCGGCACCCATCCCCATGTTTTTCTTCGGCTTGAGGACCAGCGAGTACGTCGAAGTCGTAAAATCGTCGGCATTGGCGGCCCCGACGGCAACGTCGGCGGCGGTCACCTGCGCCGTCCCGGCGATCGAGGCGTCGGCGTCGGACGCGGCCAGTCCCACCGCGAAAGATATCACCGGCCCCGGGATCGTCGTCGACTTCAGGCGGACCTTCGGGGCGAAGTAGCTGTCGCCGAGCGGGACGCCGAACGTCTTGGCCCCGGAGGAGACCGTGGTCTTTGCCGCGAGCGTGTTCGTCACGTCCGCGTTCAGGGCGAAGCTACCCCCGGCGTTCACGGTCACGTGGTCGCCGATCACGGCCGCGGCGTCGGCGTTGGATATCCCCACCGTGCCGCCCAGAATGATACTCGACCCGGTCGCCTCCACCGCCGCCTCGGAGACGGCGGCGATGTCGACCTTCCCCCCCGCGTCGAGGCTCGTCCCGTCGCTCGCCGTCCCGTGGATATCGATGTCGCTGGCGGCCTGCCCCCGGACCACCTGGGCCGGCATCACCCCGAGGTAGCCGGCCAGCTTTTCGGCCAGGCCGACGATGTCGACCGCGAACTCCAGCAGGTTCTTCGCCACCCCGGCGAAGAAACTCCGCTCGACATTGCCCTCGCTGTCCCGGGCGACCAGGGGCACGTTGTCCGCCGTCAGGTCGACGTACACCTGCGCACCGGAGACGGTATCGTCGGCATCGAACGCGCCGCCGTCGAGGTAGAGCACGTCGCCGACGGCGGCCACCTCGTCGACGAGGTACTCCCCGTCGAAATCGCCCGCGCCGGCGACGGTAATCGTCATCCCCGCCGCGAACCCGTCGTCGACCCAACTGCCGGCGGACCGCTCGATCCGGTCCCGCCCGCCGCCGGCGGCATCGATGAAATCCAGGTCCGGCCCGCCGGTGAGCGTGGCCAGCGACTGGGTCACCTCGATTTCCCCCGTTGCCGTTTCGCCGGTGAGGGCATCATCGGCCGACAGCGTCAACGTCGTATCCGTAACCGTATCGACGAGGTAGGAACCGTCGTTGTCTCCGGTCCCGGTGATCGTGATGCGGCTGTCGGCGGTGAATCCCTCGTCGATCCAGCTCCCGATATCGCGCGCGATCGTGTCGGCCACGCCGCTGTCGGTGAACGTCAGCGTCGGGTCCACCGGGGCCATCGCGGCCCATGCGGGCACCGCGGAGACGGTTACGCCCCCCACGCCGATGACCGACGCGACCGCCGCGCCGGCGACGGTTTCGCCCGCCAGGGCATCGGCGGCCGACAGCGTCAGCGTGGTCCCGTCGGCACTGATGTCGGCGACGGTGTACGTCCCGTCGTTGCCGGTCGTGCCGGTCACCCGAATATCCTGTCCCGGGGCGAAACCGTCGTCGATCCAGTTGCCCTTGGCCCGCGCGATCGTGTCGGCCGTGCCGCCGTCGGTAAACGTCAATGCCGGCAGCGATCCCTCCATGAAGACGCCGTACCCGGAGGTGATCTCCAGGTCCGCCGCGCCGGTCTCGTCGGTCAGCGTGTCGCCGGCGGCGAGCGCCAGCGTCGTCGCGGTGATCGCGTCGATCGTGTAGTAGTCGTCGAGGTCGTCCGGGTCGGTATCGTTCGCCGTCGAGCCGGTGACCCGGATCAGGTGCCCGGCCGCGAAACCGTCGTCGAGCCAGCTCCCCGTCGCGCGGGTGATCGTGTCGGCCGACCCGTCGTTGTGATCGAAGTCGACCGTCGGCAGGGCGACCGTCAGGACGGCCCGGGCCTCGTCGACCAGTTCGTCGCCGGCGGCGAGGGTCAGCGTGTCGGCCGTCACCCCCGCGACGGTGTAGATGCCGTCGTTGAACACCGAGTCGTATACCTCGACGAGCTGCCCGACCGCGAAGCCGTCGTCGATCCAGCTCCCCGCCTCCCGGGTGATCGTATCCGCCGACCCGTCGTCGTCGAAGGCGAGGGCCGGGGGGCCGTGCTCGAGTTTCGCGGGGGCCTCCCGGACCGCGACGCCTTCGGCACCCGTCTCGCCGGTCAGTTCATCGCCCCACGAGAGCGTGAGGACTGCAGCCGTGACGGTGTCGATCGTGTACACGCCGTCGTTGTCCGACGCGTTTTCGACGACGATCTTCCGGCCGACGTCGAACCCGTCGTCGATCCAGCTCCCCGCCGACCGCGTGATCGTGTCGGCGGTCCCGGCGTCGGCGAAGTCGAGGATCGGCTCAACCGGCCCCAGCTCGGCCGCGTCCTGCGGGTCGCGGGTCACGGAGACGCCGGACGCGGTCTCGTCGGCGAGTTCGGCGTCGGCGTCGAGCGTCACAACCAGCCCGTCGGCCGAAATAACGTCGATCGTGTACGTGCCGTCGTTTACGCCGGAACCGGAAACGATGATCGTCTGCCCGGCGAGGAACGTGTCGTCGGTCCAGCTCCCGTGCGACCGGGTGATCGTGTCGGCCGATCCGGCGTCGGCGAACGCCAGGTCCGGCAGCGTGTTCGCCAGCGTCGCCGCGCCGCCCGACTTGGCCGTGACCGAAACGCCGGCGGCACTGACTTCCCCAGTCAGCGCGTCGTCGGCGGACAGGGTGAGGACGGCGGCGGTAACGGATGCGATCGTGTAATTGCCGTCGTTGCTGTCGGAATCGGCGATCTCGATCTCCTGGCCGGCCGCAAAGCCGTCGTCGATCCAGCTTCCCGCCTCCCGTTCGATCGTGTCGGCGGTGCCGTCGTCAGTGAACGTCAGCCGGGGCGTGGAGGCCTTGAGGACGGCCTGCCCGTCCTCGCGGTCCTCCTGGAGCGTGATATCGGTGCCCGTCTCGTCGGCCATCGTCTCGGGCCCGCCGGAGAGGGTCAGCGTCAGGCCGTCGACGGAGATGCTCTCGATGACGTATTCGCCGTCGTTGCCCGCGGCGGACCCGCCGAGGTGTACCGTCATCCCCGCGGCGAATCCGTCGTCGGCCCAGATCCCCACGTCGCGGGCCAGCGTCGCGCCGGCGGCGGTGACGGTCAGCGTCGGCTCGACCGGCCGCATGGTGTCCAGGCCCGCGGCGTCGTCGGGTTCGCTGATCTCGGCGTCGGTCGTCGTCTCGGCCGTCAGCGCGGCGGCGTCGAGGGTCAGGACCTTCTCGGTCACGGCATCGACGGTGTACGAACCGTCGTTGCTCGCGGAACCCGAGATATCGATGGACTGGCCGGCGAGGAACCCGTCGTCGATCCACGACCCGTTGTCGCGCGTGATCGTGTCGCCGCCGTCGGCGAAATCGAGCGTGCAGCGGCCGGCGATAACGGCGTCGGACGACGTGGCGAGCTGTTCGACGGAGATCCCGGTCGCGGCCTGGTCGGTCACCTCCTCGGACGCGGCCAGAATGAGCGTGAACCCGTCGCCGGAGACGGTATCGATCAGGTACAGACCGTCGTTATCCGGCGCCGCGTCGTCGTCACCACCGTCGGGGGTATCGGAGACATAAACCATCATGCCCGCGGCGAACCCGTCGTCGACCCAGCTCCCCGCGTCGCGCGAGATCGTGTCGGGATTGTCGTCGTCGTGCGTGAACGTAATCGTGGTGTCGGCCGGCTCGGCGAATGCCGCCGCCACCCCGTCGACGGAGACCCCGGACACCTGCTCACGGCTCCGCACGACCGAGTCATCGGCGGTCAGCGTGAGCGTGTCGACCGTCAGGGAATCGATCGTGGCCTCGATGGGCTGCCCGTCGGCCGTGGCCCCGGTGATGACGATCCGCTGGCCCGCCTGGAATCCGTCCGTGATCCAGCTTCCCGACGACCGCGTTATGGTGTCGGGATTCGCCTCGTCGTGGACGAAGTCCAGGGTCACCGAGCCGCCCACGTCGTCGAGGTAGATCGGGTCGCCATGTATGTCCGCCCCCGTCAGGTCGCTTTCGGCCGTCAGCGTGTCGCCGGCGGAGAGCGTCAGCGTCAGGCCGTCGCCGGAGATGCTGTCGATGACGTATTCGCCGTCGTTGTCGGCCGTGCCGACGACGGAGATGCCCTGTCCCTCGACGAAGCCGTCGTCGAGCCAGCTCCCCCGGTCGCGGGTGATGGTTGTTTCCGTCGCGTCGAAGTCCAGTTGGGTGACGGCCTGTTCGCGAAACGCGGCCCGCCGCTCCCGGATCGTCAGGTGCATCACGTCCGTCTCGTCGGTGACGACGTTCGCCTCGACCAGGGTCAGCGTGTCGGCCGTGACCGCATCGACGGTGTACGTCCCCCGGTTGAGGGTCTGCCCGTCGACCACGATCTGCTGGCCGGCCGCGAATCCGTCGGCCAGCCAGCTCCCGTGCTCACGGGTGATCCGGTCGCCGCCCGCGTCCGCGGTGAAGTCGACGACCGGGGCGAACTGCCCGGTCATGGAGACCACCGAAGAGAGCGCCGCGAAATCCACCTCCAGGTCGCTGTCGCGGACGGTGCTGGAATCGGCCGTGACGATGATGTCGCCGCCCGCGGTGATGCTCGATGAGATGATGTCGACGTCGGTCTCGGCGGTCACCTCCTCGTAGAAGGGGACGAGATCGTCCCAGGATATCTCGTCGTTGGCGTACGCCAGTATGCTGACCGTCCCGCCGACGTCGATGGTCGCGCCGTCGATGACGATCGTCGGCGCCGTCAGCGTGACGTTGTTCAGATTTCCGGTGCCCCCGATTGCCCCGTTGATCGTGATCGTGTCGATGGCGGTGATGGCGAGGTTGTCCGGGCCGTCGCCGGTATCGCCGGTGATGGAAACGCCGTCGTTGAGGGTGACGGTATCGCCCGCGATGCTGATGGTGTTATCCGATTCGCCGGTGTCGTCTATGACCAAGGCGCCGTTGATCGTGACGGCGCCGGTGTCGCTGAAGTCGTCGGCGAGGTCGCCGCTGAGGTCCGCGTCGAGCATCAGCCGCGGCTCGAGATTCTCGAGGGCCGGGGCCGGGTTGAACAGCGGACGCACCGCCGGGCCGGGAGGGGAGTGCACATTCGTCTCTTGTCTGCCGAAGAGAAATGCCGGGCGTAGCCCGCGCTCCAGGAAGAATGTCATCATCCTCATTTTCCTGAGGACGAAGCCGTAGAGCCGGCACAGTAACTTGTAAGCCCTCGATCCGTAGGCCATCTGATCTTCTCCCGTCAATGGAAGGGGTTAGTATTCGTTTGTGTTGTATGTATAAAACCGATGCAGTTTACATACTAAACCGCGATGCACCGGCGTGCTTCTCATCGTGGCACACGCACATTGACCGGCGTGTAATACAACCTCCGGATTAAGGGGGGAATAATATTATCTGAATATTGGGGATTTTACCTTAATCCCTGACCGAGAAACAACGGGTTGCGCCACGTTTTCCTCATATTTATTTCAAAATTAAAAGCGGCACAAGATCCGGCGGCCGGCGGCGATCATTTCGTGCCATCCCCAGGCGGGTGAACCATGAATCATCCCGCGTCGAGATGCAGCTTGTCGATCACCTCACGGGCGAGGGAATCCGGGGCGACAGTGCCGTCGACGACGATATCGGCGTCGGCCGCCAGCCGCCGCCGCTGGGTCACCAGCAGGTCCCTGACGTGGGAGAGGTAGTGTTTCAGGTAGCGCTGCAGCCACTGGATGCATCCGGCATGGTCCTCCGGCCGGTACTTATCGAGGAAGACGGCGGTGTGCTCGGCGATCTTGCGGGCCAGGGCGATCTCCAGGGGCACGTCTATCCAGATCAGCCGGTCGATGTACGCGCCGGTCTCGGCGTGTTCCCGCCCCAGCGGCGTCTCGAAGAGGATATGCGTCCCCGGCCGGATCTCGCGGCCGGCCAGGGGATCGACGACCGGGCGCCCCTCCTTCAGGTCCCCGAGGGCGGCGGCCAGGCCGGGGAGGTGGAAGTCGTCGAACCGCGCCCCCGCGGCCATCCACGCGGCGATGTCCCGCATCGGCTGCTCGGAGACCTTTTCGTAACTGTCGAAGTGTATGACGGCCGCGTCGCCCAACTGTCCGGCGAGGGCGCGGGCCAGGGTGGTCTTCCCGCCCCCGATGGCGGACGCGACGGCGATGACCTGGTTCATGGCGGCTCCTTGTTCGAAAGGCTCTCGGGCCTCGCGACAGGATACACCGGCGCGGCCGGCGTGTCGAGTTTCGGCTGAGCGCCGGGTTACAAAAAAGGCGGGCCGGGTATACAATACCCGCCGCTCCACGTGAAACCGTACGCATTGTCTCGACTATTCCTGTACGAAAGAGAGGTCATCATGCTCACGAAACTGATGCAACACGTCAATCTCGAAACGATCAGCACGAAGATTATCGATTTCCTACCGAACCTCGTCGGCGCGATCGTCCTCCTCGTGGTATTCTGGGTCGTAACCAAGCTGGTTTCGAAACTGGTCGGCGCCGCGCTGCAGAGGGCACGGGTGCCCGACGACGCCGGCAACCTCCTGGTCAAGTTCATCAGGTACGGCATCGCGATCATCGCCCTGCTGACGATCGCCGACCAGCTCGGTATCGACGTCACGTCCCTGATCGCCGGCGTCGGTATCGCCGGACTGGCCATCTCGTTCGCGGCACAGGACACGATCGCGAACCTGATCTCGGGGGTGACGCTGATCATCGACCGGCCGTTCAAGCAGGGAGACTGGATCTGCGTCGGCGACCTGCACGCCTCGGTCACCGACGTCCGGCTGCGGTCCACGGTCCTGACCACCTTCGATAACGAAACCCTGGTCCTGCCGAACAAGTCGCTGTCCCAGGAAAAGATCATCAACTACACCCTGACACCGAAAATCAGGGCGCGGGTACCGGTGGGGATCGCCTACAAGGAGGACACCGCCGCGGCGCGGCGGGTCATGCTCGATACGATACGGGGCGACGACCGCATCCTGGACAGCCCGGCTCCGGTCGTCGTGGTCACCAGCCTCGGCGACAGCAGCGTCAACATCGAACTGCGGTTCTGGACGGAAAACGCCATTCAGAAATTCCCCCTCGAATGGGAGTACACCGAAAAGTGCAAGCGGGCCCTCGACGCGGCCGACATCGAGATCCCCTTCCCGCACCTCCAGTTGTTCCTGGAACAGAGCGCCGGGCTCGACCGGCTCGCGCCGACCACCTGATAAAAGGGGTCAGAACTATTTTTTCTTTCTTAAATGCATTGTTAATATGTAGATAAAATAGTTCTGACCCCTTTTATGATCCGGCGAAGGAGTACCAGCCGACCGAGAACCAGTCCTTTCCCGCGTTGCGGATCGCGATCCGGTGGCGGCCGGGGGAGAGCGGGATTTCTACGATCCGGTCGTACTCGGCGGCCGCCGCGTCGTTTTTCCCGTCCCGATCCGGCAGCGGAATCTTCCGGCGGACCTCCCCGTCCACCGCGCAGACAAACGCCGCGCCGAGCGCGGCGACCGCCCGGAGGTTCACCCGGAACCGCCCCCCGGCGGGCATGTCGACCAGGAACACCGGCGGATTGCTCATCTGCGGATGCAGCGCCCCCTGCACGCAGGCCAGCAACTCGTCGCAGTCCTTCACGCCGCCGCCCTTCACCACCGGGAACTCAGAGACCAGCGGGCGGGTCCAGCGAAACTGCGGGTACACCCGCGGGCCGTGCATGACGACCCGCGGCAGTTTCTCGTACGCGAGGACCGCCACCGCGTAGGCCTCCAGGGCCGGTATCGTCACCGTGAGTTCTTTCCCCGTCACCGCGGCCGCGGCCTCCCGGGTCCCCGCGAAATCGGGCGAGACCAGCGTCACGGACCGCGGCGCCCGGTCGACCGGCAGGACGATCTCGATGTCCCGCCGGGACTTCGGCCTCGACCCCTCGCGCATCCGGTTGACCACGTGAAGCAGCAGCGCGGCCGGATCGTCCCGGCGCCAGAGGGACGTGCTCAGGCGCGGTGCGTCGGTCCGGATCGGCTCGAAGCCCAGGACCGCCGCGCCACGGTAGATATCGCGGCAGCGGTGGTAGTACGCCGACTGCCGGGCCACTTCGCCGATCGTCCCGTCCCTGAGGGCGTCGTTGCCGAAGGGCCCGTGGACGGGAAAGGCGAAAAAACCGCCGGCGGCGTAGATCTCCGCCCCGCGGGTCCGCATCCACAGGATCCGCTCGGCGGGCGGGACCCGCATCCACGGGAATCCGCCCATGCCCCAGTCGTGGAAAAAGACGACCGGGACGCGTTGTTCGGCCGTCGCCCGGCCGGCCGCCACCACCGAGGCCCACTCCTGGATCTGGTCGGGTGCCAGGTCGATCCGGTCACCCCGCACCTTCCAGCGGTTCCAGACCCCCAGGACCTGCAGATCGACATGCGGCGCCAGGCCGTTGGCGCTGATGAGCACGCGACGGCCCTTCGACCGGGCGTAGGCGCGAATCCGGTCGACCAGCCATTTCCAGGCCCGCTCGTCGCGGACCCGCGTGAAGATATGCCACTCGCCGGCGAGGGGATTCTTCGGGGACCGGGGGCGGTCGATATGTCCGCCCCGCCGCAGGTACGCCCGGTAACTGAAATCCGCCATCGTCCCGCCGGGGCATATCGCTGCGTCGGCCGGGTCGATCGCGAACCGCTCGCGCCACCGCGGGTCGTCCCGCTGCCAGCCCTTCCGGCCGCAGTATTTCTTCAGCAGGTACTCCCGGAAGTCCTTCAGCGCGTAGTCATCGTAACCCTCGTTGTTCGCGTGCGCGGCGTTGATCTCGTCCATGAACAGGTAATCGACCCCCGCGTCGATCTGTTGCCGGCACCACGTCATCAGGTAGCGCAGGTAGGCGGGGTTCGAGAGCGTCCCATGCCGGACGCCGGCCGTGCCCCAGGCGTCGACCAGCTCTCCGGCCGGGGAGCGGGTGGCCATGTCCTTCCACTGCTGCTCGGAAAGACCGTTCTCGCCGTCGTAGAGCGCGCTGCAGGTGATCCCGCCACCGAACAGGGCCCCGAGGCGGCGGGCCGCGGGCGGGATGTGGGCCAGTTGCGCGACGTCCGGCGCCTCCCGCCACTTGAACCAACCGCGGACGAAAACGTCGCTGCCGGTCTTGGCCGCCAGGCGGAGTCCGTAGTCGGACCGGATAAACTCGTTCATCGTGTAGACCACGGCGTCGGCAATGTCCTCGACCGGCTCCTGCCGCCGCAGGTCGGCCGGGAAATCCGGCACCCCGTCCGGGTCGGGCCGCCCGGCAACCGACGGGAACACGGCGAGTAAAACGACGCCGGCGGCGAAAAAGACCCTGCTGCCGTTGCGCTGCATCGCTGTATCCATAGTATTGTCATACCTCCCGCCGTGCATTGTACGGGATTTCCGCCGCCGTGGCCGTAAGGGGCTTTTGAAAAAGCAGACCGTCGCCGAGACGGACGGGCGGGCGGGACTATAAGAACTGTACTTCCGCTGAAAAAAAAGCTACAAACAGGAGAACCGAAGCAGTCAACGCATGAATCAGGAATCAAACCGGGAGTGGTCGGCATGAAAAGTGAACACGGATACACGGCACGGGGCATCGCGGTCTGCTTCGTTGTGCTTGTCGCACGAGCAGGGGGCGGAGCGGCCTCCACACAGCAAGAAGAGCAGGCCCGCGAGATACTGGCGGCGAGCGGTGTGCGGGGGGGCATCGTGGTTCACCTGGGCTGCGGCCGGGGGCGCCTGACAGCGGCGCTGCGTGCCGATGATGCCTATCTTGTACGCGGGCTGGACGAGGAGAAAGAGCAGATTTCGGCCGCCCGCGAGTATCTCCGGTCCCGAGGATTGTATGGGCCTGTTTCCGTCGCCCACCGGGAGTCGGCACGGCTGCCTTTTGCCGACAATCTCGTGAATCTGGTCGTGTCGCAGGAGGACACGCGGGTTTCCCTGGATGAAATCATGAGGGTGTTGGCGCCCGGAGGGGTGGCCTGCCTGAAGCAAGCGGGCAAGTGGAACACGACGGTCAAGCCGTGGCCGAAGGATATCGACGAGTGGACGCACTGGCTGCACGACGCTTCCAACAACCCGGTGGCCGAGGACACCCGTGTAGGTCCGCCGCAGCAAATCCGGTGGAAGTCCGAACCGGAATGGGCGCGCAGCCATGAGAGCCGGGGAACTTTGCACACGCTCATCTCGGCGGGCGGGCGGATTTTTGCCGTCATGGATGAAGGAATCGCCGGCCAGCGGGCGGGGGTTCCTTCCGAGTGGAAGCTGATCGCCCGCAATGCCTTCAACGGCAAGCTGTTATGGAAGCGGGCCGCATCGAGAACGGGGCCCCGCTCGCTGGTCGCCGGCGGCGGCAGGGTGTACGCGGTACCGGGTCGCGGAAAGCCCGTGTCGATCCTGGACCCGGCCAGCGGAGAAACGCTGGCAACCTGCGCAGAAACCGGCGATACGAAAGAGATTCTTTAT
Source organism: uncultured Planctomycetaceae bacterium (assembly GCA_964557575.1). Classification (GTDB taxonomy): domain Bacteria; phylum Planctomycetota; class Phycisphaerae; order SM23-33; family SM23-33; genus CAZLBC01. The sequence continues at coordinate 88,217 of CAZLBC010000002.1, read as the reverse complement.
GACCGGGGAATCGTTGTCTGCCGGGTCCACAACCCGAAAGACACGCGGCGCGGCAGCGGCAGTGCAAGGCTCGTCGCCGCAGACGGAGAGACCGGCCGGGTGCTGTGGCGCGCCGATGCCGCGGTGGCGTCCACCTCGCCGGCGGCTGCGGACGGGAGGATATGCTACCACAACGGCGGCGAATTGGTGTGCCTGGCTTTGAAAGACGGCACACCGTTGTGGAAGACGTCCTGCAAAAAAAACAACAATGTCATCATGTGCGATGCGGTTGTTCTTCTTGTCGGCCGAAGGCCTGCCGAGGCCTTTTCGGCGCGTACGGGGGAACGCCTGTGGAAAGGCTCGCCGCGGGCGCGCAGCACACCGGGAGCTTTCGTGGTCAACGGCCTGTTATGGTCGGCCTGGCCTTCCGGCGCGGACTTTCCGCGGCTGAACGCGGCGGCAAAGCAGGGCTACACGCTCTTGTGGGAATCCATGGAGACGGTACGCAACGGATACGACATAGAAACAGGTGAGGTGAAAAAGACGGTCAGCTCGGGCAAACTCGTCACCCCCGGCCACCACATACGCTGTTTCAAACCCAAGGCAACCAGCCGTTATCTCCTGTTGAACAAGCGGGGCGTGGAGTTTTTCGATCTCGAAGGCGACAATCATATGCGGCACGATTGGCTCCGTCCGGGATGCGGTTACGGGGCGATGCCGGCCAACGGGCTCCTCTACGTGCCGCCGAACCCTTGCTTCTGCTATCCCGGCGTGAAGGTCAGTGGGTTCAACGCCTTCACTTCCCGGACCAGCCTGGACGGAAGTTTTCCGAGTGAAAACAATAGACTGGCCCAGGGGCCCGCCCGGGGACAGAAGATTGAAGACGGCGGATCGGCGAAAAGGCGGGGGTGGCCGACGTACCGCCACGACCCGGAACGCAGCGGGGCCGTGGATTTCGAACTGCCTGCCCGGGTGGAATGCCTGTGGGAGACGAACATCGGCTGCCGGCCCTCTCCACCGGTGGCGGCGGACGGCAAGCTTTTCGTGGCGGCGATCGACGCCCATGCTGTGACCTGCCTGGACGCCGCAAGCGGTCGGCGGCTTTGGGACTATACGACAGGCGCCCGGGTCGACTCTCCGCCGACCATTTACCGCGGGCGCGTGTTGTTCGGTTCAACCGACGGCCACGTGTATTGCCTGCGGGCGGCGGACGGGGCACTGCTGTGGCGTTTCCGAGCAGCGCCCGCTCTCCGCCAGATCGCTGTTCGGGACCAACTTGAATCTGCCTGGCCGTGCCATGGCAGCGTGCTGGTACGGGACGGCACGGCGTATGTCACCGCGGGCCGGTCTTCCTACCTGGAAGGCGGCATCTGGATCTACGCCCTCGATCCGGAAACGGGGGATGTTCTGCATCAGCGGCACATGTACGATCCTGCGCCGGATATCTCGCAGGAGCCTGGACGGCCGTACGACATGGACGGAGCCCGGTCGGATATTCTGGTCGCAGGCCCGGAAGACATCTACATGCTTCAGAAGAGATTCACCCCGGAACTCCGTTTCGTGGCGATGCCGAGGATCACGAAACTGGGGGACCGAAGCTGCGAGTTGCACCTCATGGCCACGGGCGGCTTCCTGGACCGGCAGCGTTACGACGGGGCATTCAATCGTCTGTATTGGATGTACAGCAAACGTTGGCCCGGCTATTATTTCGCCTACGATCAGGCCCCGAAAGCCGGGCAAATCCTGGTGTTTGACGAAGAAACCACGTATGCGGCGCGCTATTACACGAAACGACACGGGCACAGTCCCGAATACGAGTTGGGCAGCGGCTATGAATTGGTCGCCGACGCAAACACCAGCCAACCGGTCCTGCGGCCACCGCGCTACGGCCAGGAGAAAGGCGGCGGGTTCTCGCGCGAACGGTTCTGGAAGTGGTTACAGAAAGTGCCCGTGCGGGTGGAGGCCATGGTGCTGGCGGGTGAGCGTCTCTACCTGGCGGGCCCTCCGGATCGCGGTTCAGGACAGGAAGCAGCCGACGCGATACGGGGACGGAAGGGAGCCCGGTTCCGTGTCGTCTCGGCGTCGGACGGAGCGACGTTGTCGAAAATGGCGCTGGAGAAGGCGCCGGTGTTTGACGGATTGATCGCTGCCTTTGGACGGCTTTTTATGGCATCTCGGGACGGCACGATCGTGTGCCTGGGATCCAAGTAACGAACAACAGGCCTCGATAGATAAAGGATGAATAATAATGAATGCTTCGCATAACAGGCGCCGCAGTACGACGGCGTTTTCCAGACGCCAGTTTCTCAAGAGCACGGGCGGGGCTTTGGGAACCGTGTGCGTGGTCCCGGCCCCTGTGCTTGCCGGCAAGGGAGGGCCGTCGCCGAGCGACAAACTCACCATTGCCGCTGCAGGGCTGGGATACCGGGGCTACAGGAACCTGCTCAAGTGCACGGCAGAAAACATCGCGGCGCTGTGCGATGTCGATTGGGGATTAGCCGCTCCGGTCGCCGGGCAGTTTCCCCGGGCAAAGACCTATACCGACTATCGCCGGATGTTCGACAAGCAGCCGGATATCGACGCGGTCATGATCGCGACGCCCGACCATACCCATGCGGTAATAACGGCCGAGGCGATGCGACGCAGTTGTCATGTCTACACGGAGATGCCCTTGGCGCACAGTGTCTGGGAAGCTCGGCAGTTGGCGGAGATTGCGCGGCAGACGGGTGTCGTTACCCAGATGGGGAATGAAAGCCATTCGGCGCCACTGGCGCGGGAGGTGTGCGAGTGGGTGTGGAGTGGAAAGCTCGGTCCGATACGGGAAGTGCAGTGCTGGACCAATCGACCGCAGTGGCCCCAGGGGATGGCCGCGCCGCCGCCGTCCTGCCGCCCGCCGGAATCGCTGGACTGGGATCTATGGATAGGGCCTGCCGCGATGACGCCATACAGTCCGGCGTATCATCCGTGTCGCTGGAAAGGCTGGCGAAACTTCGGAACCGGGGCACTGGGAGCGATGGGGTGTCACATCATGGATCCGGTTTTCTGGGCCTTGAAACTGGAGAAAGCTCCGTTCTTCAGTGTCGAAGCCGAATCGACCGAGTCGAACTCCATGGCCTACCCGCGCGCGTCGACCGTACGCTATCACTTCCCTGCCCGGGGCGACATGCCGCCGGTGACGGTTACCTGGCGGGACGGGGGACGGAAGCCACCGCTGCCGGACGGATGGCCGAAGAATCGGGAAGAGCCGGGCAGTAACGGCATATTCGTCCTGGGCGATAAACACACCCTGACCACGGACCAGGCGACCGGTACCTACACGACACGTCTTGTTCCGGAATCGCTGATGACTTCCATCAAGATGCCGAAACAGCAACTGCCCCGCCTGAAACGAGGTCCACGATTCGATCCGACCCGCCACCAGCACGACTGGGTGAGAGCCTGTAAAGGCGGCAAGCAGGCCTGTGCCGGGTTCGATTATTCCGGCCCACTGACGGAAATGGTGTTACTGGGAAATGTGGCGCTGGCTGCCGGAAAACCCATCAAGTGGGACCAGGAGAAAATGCAAATCACCAACGACGCGGACGCCAACGAACTCCTCCGCCGGGAATACCGCAAGGGGTGGCGCCTGTAGTCGGCGCTGCCGGACGGCCCATTCGGCCTGCCGAGCCCGCCTATTTCATAAAGGATCTCGCGTGGCAACAGTAACCTGTTTTAAAAACACCCGATATCAAAGAAAAGGGCGGAATCGCACAATGACATACAGTCCTTACACCAGCGAATAAAAACGGCTACAGCTTGCCGTTATTCGCTGGTGCACGGACTGTTTCAGCGCGGTGATTTCGGTTGCTGACAGGAAAGGTTTCATGAAACAGGCGGGCCGATCTCCGCCGGACAGCAGGATGTCGGCCATTGGTTACGGAGTCACCCGGTAATCATGAACGCGAAGGTAACAATAGAATTGCTCGGCGGGGCGTCGGGTATCGGCGGTTCCGCGGCGATCGTGGAATCCGCCGGGACCACAATCCTCGTGGACTGCGGAATACGGATGAAGGGTCCCGACCGGCTGCCGGACCTCGACGCCCTCAGCGGCCGGCGGCTCGATGCCGTTCTCGTCACCCATGCCCACACCGACCACACGGGGGCCCTGCCCGTCGTCGCCCAGGCGTTCCCCGGCGTCCCGATATACATGACGCCCCCGACGCGCGACCTGGTCACCATCCTCCAGGCCGACGCGCTGAAACTCATGGCCGCGGCGGCGGAGCAGGAATATGAACTGCCCCTCTACACCGGGCAGCAGGTCGAGACCATGCTGCGCTCGGTCCGCACCGTGCGGCGCGGCGAATCCGTCGCGATCGGCGCGACGGAGGCCCGGTTTCTTCCCGCCGCCCACATCCTCGGGGCGGCAATGATCCACCTCCGCACCCCCGGGGGGAACGTTTTGTTCACCGGGGATTTCTCCGTGGACGCCCAGCAGTCGGTCCCGGCGCTGGACCGCCCCCGCATCCGGCCCGATATCGTCGTCTGCGAATCCACCTACGGCAACCGCCTGCACGCCGACCTCGCGGCCGCCCGCCGGCGGCTCGTCTCCCAAATCGCCGCGGTCGCCGAGCGCGGCGGCAGGGTGCTGGTTCCGGCCTTCGCCGTCGGCCGCGCCCAGGAGGTCCTCCTGGTGCTGAAACGGGCCCGGCGCGCCGGGCACCTGCCGGCGATACCCGTCGCCGTGGACGGCATGGTCAGACGGGTCTGCAACGTCTACGCCGACCATCCCGACTGGATAACACGCTCACTCCGCCACGAGGCCCGCCGCGACCGCCACCCCTTCTACGGCGGCGGCATCGAGCCGGTCCGCGGCCCGGACGCGCGGCAGACGGTCCTCGCTACCGCCCCCGGCGTGATCGTGGCCTCGAGCGGGATGCTCGCCGGCGGCGCGTCGGCATACTATGCCCGCCACATCGGGCCGGAACGCCGGGACGCGATATTCATTACCGGCTACCAGGACGAGGAGTCCCCCGGCCGGGCACTGCTCGACCTCGCCGGCAGGGACGAGGACCGCGCGGTGACACTCGGCGGCGACACCGTCCCGGTCGACTGCACCTTCGCGACCTACTCCCTCTCGGCCCACGCCGACCGGACGCAGATCACCGCGCTGCTCGAATCGCTCTCACCGCGGACCGTCGTGCTCGTCCACGGCGACGACGAATCGCGGGACGCGCTGGCCGGCGTGCTGAGTTGCCCCGACACGGTCGTCGGCCGCGACGGGACGCGGATCGAGCGATCCTGCCGGCCGCGGTCACCGGCCCCGCCCTCGCGGGACGAACACATCGCCGCAACGATAACGGCCGAACAGGCGACGGCGGTCCTGTCGACGATCGAGCGCGAACACATCGCCGCGGGCCCGCTGTCCCGCGCCTTCTTCGGCCGGAAGGTACCGGCGGCGGTCGCCGGGCGCCTCGCCGGGCGCATCGTCGAACTGGGCCTCGCCGCCCGCGACGACGACCGGCGGGGGCTGCTGTGGATAGAACTGCCCGGCCGCGCGGGGGAGGCGGCATTGATCGAACGCTTGGGCCGCGAAAACCCGAAGGGGCGGCTTCTGGAGATCTGCAACGCCAGCGGCCTGGACCACCCCATCTTCGACACCGTCGCCCGCGGCAACCGCGCCGCATGCCGCCTGAGCATGACCGTCGACGGCGCGGCCATGGCGGTCGACATAGCGGATGCCCCGGACCGGAAAACCGCCGAGCACCTCGCCGCCGAGCGGGTCATCGCCGATCACTTCGAAACCGCCGTCGGCGAGAGGACCATCGTCGACGAATCCGCCGCCGGCCGCCACAAGCGGGACAACCCGAAGGGGGCACTGCTGGAAGTGGTTTCCGCGCGGCGGCTCGATCCCCCCGCATTCGAGACGGCGCCGTCGCCGGAGGGGACGGCGGTCCGCTGCCGCCTGGGCCGCGGAGATACGTCTATTCGATCGGCCTGGTTCTCGGCGCCCAGGCGGAAGGTCGCCGAACATGCCGCGGCGGCCGCCTTGCTGGAAGACCCCCGCCTGGACGACCTGGCCCCGCCGCCCGGAGAAGACGGCGGCGAAACGGGCGGCGGGTCGCCCAACCGGCTGGGCGACCTGAACCGCTTCCGCCAGGACGGGGTCATCGTCGATTACGGTTTCGACGTGAACGCGGAGGGCGCATCGCACAACCCGGTGTTCCGGGGCTCGGGATGGGCGGCGCTGCCGGACGGCCGGACCGCCCGTACCGGGGAGATCGCCGCGCGACGAAAGAAAGACCTCAAGCACCGCTGCGGCGCGGCCCTCTACGATATCATCATCCGGGACGCGTCACTGTTCTGAAAACCGGGCGGCCCGTAACACCGTCAAAATCATTGGGGTCGCGCTACGTCCAGGGCGGGATGAACGCGGCCCACCGCCCGCCGCCGGGACTGCCGCGGACAGGCACGCCGGCACGTAAACCATCCACCGTTGGAACCGTTGTTTCACTGCCACGATTGCCCTTTCGCTTCTTTCCGAAGGCGTGCCGCGGATCAACCAGATCATCCCGCGCGTCGAAGCCTGCCGGAAAGTCAAGGAACTGCTGCCGACCGACGCCCGGCTGCCGATGGAGCCGGACCACGAGGATTTCGGCTGGGCCGATGAGGACGTCGCCGTGTTCGCCGTCAAGCACCGCGACACGCGAATCAACGGTTCCTTCTTCCTGTCGCGCGACGCCGTGTTCCCCTTGGGGAGAATCCACTTCACCACGCCGCGCATCGAACGCCTCGCGACGGTGAAGGTCGATACGGTCGTCAGTCCCGCGGGCGGGACGTTCACCATGCCCGGGAAGCTGCCGGGCAAACGCACAAGCGCCCTCGGCGGCCAACAGTACCCGATCCAGCCGCCGCCGCCGGGGCTGGTCAAGGCGATTGACGAAGCGGGCGGGGAGCAATGGAAAGACGGCGACGAACGGGCCGTTATGGCCGACCTGTACCGGGTCCGGTTCGGCGACTACCTGATCGCGATGAACACGACGATTAAAGGCACCTATCGCGAACAGACCTTTGACATCGACGTGCCGCGGGGCCGCCGCCGGGCGCCGGACCTGATCAGCGGCCGGCTGGTCGACGTCGGCCGGCCGATCGCGCTCGGCCCGCGGTCGACAATCATTCTCTACCTGGGCGACGAAAAGACCGCCCCCCGGAAATGACCCTGGCATTACAGGAGTACCGGATGGACGTCTCCGGGGGGCCGTCGAGAACGTCGCCACCGGCGAGAGGGTCACCGGGGAGACGGTGACGGTGAAACCCTGCTTTGTGATTGTCCTGAAAGTCAAAGAGGAACGGTAACATGTACTCAGACCGGCGTTCGCAGGCTTGAGAAATTACTGAATGAAAAACCATGAGAAAAGACAGGAGACGATGACGCCGGCCCCCCTGAGATCACCTGTTCCACAACCGAGAACATCGGCCGAAGGGACCGATTCAACTCGGCTCGTCGAGCGGCGAGTTGAAGTTGCCCGTCCTGGTCGATACGGGGAAGGGAACCTGGCTGGCGATCGCCGAGGCGGCGCTGTATGACTTTCCGCCGTTCATCCCCACCGTAAAGGAAGGCGCGGACAATGAGCAGGGGAAAGCGGCCATAATGCGAGGGCCGATGGTTTATTGCCTGGAGGGCGCGGACAATGAAGCCCCGCCGGAGCGCATCGCCGTATCGGCCGATACGAGCATGAAGGCGCGGTACAGGCCTGAACTGCCGGGAGGGGTGGTAACGCTCAGCGGCACGGCCGCTGTTCAGGGGCGGGACGGCGTGCATCCTGCCGAGATAACCGCCATCCCGTACTACGCCTGGGCCAACCGCGAGCCGAGTGCCGTGCGCGTATGGTTACATTTCTTCAGACAACACACGTTCAGGAAAGGAGAACCGGACACATGAAAGTCATCAACCATCCATTCACGCTGAAAACACTGTGTGCCATTGGAAGCATCGTCATGGCCAACGCCACTGACCGCGCATACGCTCAAGTCGATTGGGCCACGCAATCCGAGCCCGTACGATTCGAACCGGGCGACGTGTTGTACGAAAATCCGCTCTCCTGCCCCGACGACATCAAGGACTGGGTGATCGAATCAAAAATAAAAGGGCATCCGGCAATCACCTTCCCCCATGGCCGCATGCAAATGGAATCGGATTGCCACTTCCTGCTGTGGTGCCCGAAGGATTTTCCCGACAACATCGCGGTGTCCTGGGAATTCCAACCGCGCAACGACAAGGGTCTCGCGATGTTCTGGACCGCGGTAACGGGAGCAAACGGCAAAGACCTGTTCGATCCCTCGCTGCAGAAACGCGATGGGGATTACAGCGACTACCGCAAAGGCGATATCAACGCCCTGCATGTCGCCTACTTCCGCCGTAACGCTGCGCCCCCCGGCCGCGGGCCGATGGGCGAAATCAATTTTCAAATCTGCAGTCTCCGCAAAACCACGATCAACGACAATGGTCCGGTCATGAAGCGCGCCGCCGACCCGATACCCTGCGCCAGAGATGCCATCGAGCCGTACCGGATGCAGGTCATCAAACACGGGCGGCACTTCCGGTTCTCCATTAATGACTTTATCATCATAGACTGGATCGACACCGGTGATGAGGACACGGTATTACGAGGTGGCAAGATCGGTTTCCGGCAAATGCGCGGACTGATCGGTGATTACGCCACTCTCACGGTGCGGCGCGTCACAAAGGTGACGGCATCAGAATAAATTGTTTTTTTTTCCAGACGGTCACCCATTCAGAAAGGAATCCAACCATGAACAGGCGTTGCCTGGTGTTTGTCGCTCTTACGGTAGCAGTGCCGGCCCGTGCCGAGGCCCCGGGACAGGAGAAATATCCGGGGATGCAATACGAAGACAATCCCCCCATGGAGATCATCGCACGCACACCGCCGACACCGGCGGTGAACCCGGTCAAGTTCGAGGTGCGCGACGGGTTTACGGTCATCGACTCGCTTGATGCGCTGCGCGCCGCACTGAAGAAGGACGGCCGGAAGATTCGCATGAAGCCCGGCGTCTACACCGCCGAGAAGGTCGATGAGCCGAACCCCGCACTGAACCAGGAGCATATTTTCGCGGTCAACGGCTCGAACAACCACTTCGACCTGCGCGGCGTGGTCATTGAGACCCCCGTGTCCGTGCAAAGCAGGCTCAGTCGAAAGGCCCACGTCGCCGATTCCTGGCACATCAACGGCAACGGCAACACGTTCGAAGGCGGTTACTTCAGGAACGTTGTGGACAGGCCATTTCGCAGATACCGCGTAACGGAAAACGAGTTCGAGGTTCTCGGCAGCGACAACGCGTTCATCAATTGCACGTTTGTCATCAAAGGTTCGTTCCCGTACGGCTATTCCGACTTCTATGGCAAAGGCGGGAATCGCTGGACCGGGCTGAACAAACACTCGTTCATGTCCATCAGCGGCAACGGCAATCAGCTCATCGGCTGTAAAGTCTTTCAGCGGTCATTCGGCCACGGCGTGCACTTTCACGGGGGCGTGGACGGCGCACTCATCAAGGACTGTTTCCTCACCGGCGCGCTGCGACCCACCAACGACATTTTCAAGGAAAAGGTCGGTCCGGCAAAGAAACACGACTTTAATATCATGTACCGCGGAAAACGGCCGATCCCGCGGGACCAGGTGATTCCCCTGACCGAAGACGGCGTGCGCACGTACAACGGGGATAAAAACATTCGCGTCATAAACACCACCATTGAACGCTTCCGCTGCGGCGCGCAGATTTTAAGTGACGGCGACATCGAGCTGCGCCGCGTTACCGTGCGCGAGCCGGGCTATTTCGGCTTCGACGTGAGCGCCGGCGACAACGGGCGCGTGGTGATGCGCGACTGCGCGGGGGATGTGGTCTACAGCCCGCTTTTCAACCTGACACGCGGCACGGTACCGCACAACAGCATTTTCGAGGTGACCGTCTTACCGCCGCGCAAAGGGATTGAGCCCACCGACGGAACCAACCTTGGCCGGCCGACCGACCTCGGGCGGATCGCCGGCAACAACTGCACCTTCATCTTTCACCATGGCGGCCCCCTGCCCGAGAAGGTGAGTCGGGCCCGCCTCGGCGACAAGAAGCCGCTGGTAAACTCCCGGGTTATCAATCACACGCCGGCCACGCTGGTGCTCACCAAGCGGGTGCGCAACTGCACTATTCAATCAATCGGGCCGGTAGAGGATCACGGCAAGAACAACACGATCAGCACCATCCCTCCGGAATCGCCGGATTGCGTAAAGTAACCGCGCCGTGTGCAAAAAAGGGTCAGGGCAAAAAAGGGTCAGAACTCTTTTTTGCTTTCACAAGTATCTTAATAAAAAGATTATAAAATAGTTCTGACCCCTTTTTAACTGCCCCTTTTTTCGCGACTCGGGCGGCGCGATAATCCAATACATCACCTTTGGCATTGAATCGCGGTTAAATCCCGTTAGAATCGGCGGAATACGCGCAGGTTCCGGCAATGGCAGGAAAGAAGCGAAAAAACAACACATCCGGCACGACGGCGAGCCACGCCATTGACGGTGGTTCCGCGCCCGGGGGACCGGTGACGGCACCGGACATCGCCGGGCTCGATACCGGCTCACTGCCGCGGGAAACCGTCGCGAAGGTCCGCCGCAACGTGGCCGACGGAAAGCTCAAGGCGGCGATAAAAAAAGCCAAGGCCCTGCACAAAAAGGTCGGCTCGGCGGCGTCGGAGTCGCTGCTGGTGGGGGTGTACGCCAAGCGGATCGATGAACTGCGCGGCAATGGTCTCGAGACGGAGGCCGATGCCCTCGAGGCGATGGTTCGCGATCGTTATTCATCCGCTCCCCCGATACTCGCCGGTGACAGCGATACTGCGGCCCTGTTGCCGAAACCGCTCGCCGCGGCGGTAGCGGTAATCGCCGACGACAACGCCTCCCCGGCCCGGCGTTCAGACGCGGAGGACGCCATCCGACGGGAATTAAAGGATCCGAAGCTCCTGGCCACCTGCGAGACAGTGCCGGAACACCATCCGCTCCGGCGGGCGGCCGTGGCGGTCGCCGATGCATTCGACGTAGTGACACGACGGGTAACGGACGCCGAAGAAGTGGCCCTGCCCGAGGTCTCCCGACGCAGTCCCCTCGCGCCGTGGAAATTGCTGATCCGGGCCGTCTCCCAGTGCTATCGCCGCGAGGAGACGGCCTGTCGCAAGACACTCGCGGCGATTGACCCCGATGCCGCGCCGGCCCCGTATATTCCGATGGTTCGTTCACTGCTCGCCGGCCGGGTTGCCGCCGAACTGTCGTCGCCCATGGCGTCGCTGGCCGGCGCGATTCTCGGCGTCACCGGCGGTCAACTGTACACGGCGCTCGAAGAACTCGACGAATCCCTGGAGAGCGATGTATTCTTCGAAGATATACGGGCGGCCGTCCGCCGTGCGATTACCGCCTGCAAAAAGGCCTGCCCGGAAAAGACCGAACTCCTTCGACAGCGGTTTTCCATCAAGTGTTGCCTGAAGAAACTCCCCGTCGAGGACGTCATCGAGATGCTCGACGGCCCCTCGCGACACGATCCCTCGTTCTGGCGATTGTATGCCACGGCGATGGAAATCGGCGATTGCCCCTTCATGGCCTGCGCCGCTTGGGAGGAATTCCGCCGTACCGCCGTCCATTTCGGCTGGTTTGACACCGCATCGCTCGAAAACACGGCCGTATTGCTGCACATCGTTGACATCCTGGAGCGCATCCCCCTCTGGCAGCTTACGTCGGCCCGTGATCGCCACCGCCGGATCGCGGATCATATCCGAACATTTTACGATCGCGATCAGCCGGCGGACGTCCGCCGGGCGGCCCCGGGTGAGAAACCCGACTACGATTACTTCGACCCCCGAAGTGTGTGCGAAAAGATATGCCGGTATGATCCGGCCGCGGATGTCTATGCACGATGGATAGAATGGGAAAAAAAGTACGGCGCGGCCCCCAAGCGGATCGATGCGGTGGCCAAGCAGTGGCACGAAACGCTGCCGTCCGACATACGGCCGATTCTCGTTCTCGCGGAATCGGCGGAGAAGCGGAGGGCCTACCGCAAGGCGCGCGGCCATATCCGCACGGCCGAAGAAATAGACCCCCTCAATCCCGATCTCAGGAAGGCGAGTCTCCGGCTCTACATCGCCGAGGCCGTTCGGCATATCGGCCGGCGCAAGCCGCACCTGCTCAAAAAGGATATCGCCAACATAGAGGCCATGGCCGAATCCCGTGACGGGGACCTTCCCCTGCTGCTGGTCGCGCTGCGTGAGTATGCCGACGAGCCGGCCGACGGCGGCGGGGACGGGCCTGAAATGCCGTCACGGGACGACAACGGTGACCGGGCCGTGGTGACGCTGGTCAAACACCTGCTGCCCGACGCGCACAAGGCCCGGGGGGACTCCGCCCGCAGAACCGCACCTCCCGTTACCGCGCCGGACCGGCTTTCCGCCGCACTCGGCAGGACGGCCGTCCTCTTCAAACGCGTCGGGCTGCGCCTCCACATACCGCGCGGCTGGATCGATACCCTGAACGAGGGCCTTATGAACGACGACCATGATGTCGCCGCCGTCGGTCAGTCCGCGCTGCTGGCGATCGGCGAGGCGGCGATCGACGATGGCTTTAACCATGCGGCCTACTATGCCGCCGGCGCAGGACTGCGCCGCGGCGGTCGCCTCGACAACCATGTTCTCCTGCTGCGAGCCCGCACCATGCCGCCGCATTGCCGCGGCCGGCGATTGGAATGTCTCGATGCTGCCGAGACGATTGCCCGTCGGCGCGGGGACAACGACATGATTCCGGCTATCAGGGATGCCCGGGGACGGCATCGATTAATCCGCACCTTCATGGCCGGCGGCCCGCCCGCCATCGATGACGACGCCGTGGCGTCGATCATCGAAAACGAGCGGCGTTTGATCGCCTTTCCCGCGTGGCCGGACGGCGATACGACGGCCCTGGCACCGCCGGCACCGGCACCGGACCCTTCGGACGCGTGTGCCGCCCCCCCGTCATCGCGTTCGAATCCGTTCGCCGGGACGTTGTTCGATGACTGGGACGAGGAGGAGGACTGGGAAGAAGATTGGGACGAGGATATGCCGGACCTCGGCGAGTCGATACCCGGCATACCGCCGGGCATTGCGCGCAGCGGAATGGGCGTCGTCCGTGCGTACATTGAAATGCTCGCCGCGCTGCATGATGAGGCCGGCGATGAACCCACTGAGCAGGAATTCAAACGTTTTTGTTACCGACACCCCGAGTACCTTCCCCTGCTTGCCCGGGCGTTGGGCGGTGAGGGAGCCGGTTTGCCCGATGTTCCCGCCGGCCCACCCCCGCGCAGCAGGGGCGGCCGCGGGAAACGGCAGCGCGGAAACAGAAGACGATAGGGGGGTACGCCGTATCCCCGCGAGGAGGTGACAGCACGATGGGCGAAACATTTGATCAGGCAGTACTGCCCACCGGCGATGACCCGTGGGAGGTGCTCGGTGTCGAAAAGGACGACGGCCCCGACGCCGTCCGTGCCGCGTATATGCGCAGGGTTTCCCAGTTTCCGCCCGATCGCAACGGCGAGGCGTTTCGGCGGATACGAGCCGCCTACGAGTATCTCAACGAACCCCGGCACCGGGCCGCCCGCGTCATCGCGGTGGACCCCGGCGCCCCGCTGACCGATATACTGGAGAAGGAATCCGACCGGCGCCACTTCGTCGGCCCCGGTCCCTGGCTGGCGGCCCTCAGGGAGGTGACGACATGATTGACGAAGACCGGGTGGTAACGGACGGGCAGGGCACAGGCGAACAGCGTGCGGCGGGTATGACCGGTTCTCTCGATACGGAACACCCCCGGGATTACGTGAAGCGCGAGATGCTCTCCCGCTTTGCGGCGTGGATCGACGACGTCCTCGCCAGCGAGCCGCCCCTCCCGGGCGTCGACCCGACCCTGGCCGGTCCCGACGATGCCCGTTCGTCGACCGCCGCGGCACCGGCGCATACGGCCGGGGAGGGCATTTCCTCGCGATCGTACGACGGCGTGGACCTGTACTCGCTCTGGTCCTCGATGGTTTCACAGGCGCAGGAAACCCGGCTCCAGGGCCGCGAGTTTAAACAGCTCCGCGAAGATCTCGCATCGATTGCCGCGATGGTCGACCCGCTCAACGAAACCGTCGAATCCCACCGGCGGATCACCGAATTGCTGGGACGTATCGCCGGCGACGTCGAGCGGAACAACACCGCGGCAGACGACGCCGCGCGTACCGCCGCCTGGGGCGAGGTTATCGATCTTCTCCTCGACCTGCGCGACCGTTTCGCGCGCGGCTGCCGCACGGCCGACGCGGTCCTCTCCGCGGGCGACCGCAGCGGAAAACGCGGGTGGCTCTCCCGCCTTCTCGGGCGATCAAGTGATACCGCCGCGCGGGACGCGGCCGCCGCCCTCCGCGACGGCGCACGATTATGTCTCGACCGCGTGGACGCCGCCTTGGCACAACACGCCGTAACGGAGATCGAATGCAGCGGCCGCTTATTCGATCCGGCCTGCATGAAGGCCGTGGATGTCGAACACGTCGCCGGCGTCGATGACGGGACGGTCCTCGCCGTATACCGCACCGGGTATCGCCGGAACGGGGAAGTATATCGTCCGGCGGAAGTGAAGGTCGCCAAGAATGAAACCGCCGAGCGGGACCGGGCGAATTGCCGGGAAGACACCACGGAGAATGAGAAGAGGAGTGACCATGCGTGACGATGTTATCGCCGGGATAGATCTCGGCACAACGAATTCAGAGATTGCCCTGTTGGTGGACGGGCGGATACGGATCGTGGGGGCCGCCGGCAGAAAAATGCTCCCGTCCTGCGTCGGGGTAAATCCGGACGGCCGGCTGCTGGTCGGTGAGCCGGCGCTGAACCAGTTGCTGTTGTATCCCGATCGTACCGTGCGGGCCGTAAAGCGGTCGATGGGCGGCACAGAGACATTCACCCTCGGTGAGAAGGACTATTCCCCCCCGGAGATCTCGGCCGTCATACTGAAGGAGCTTGTCAGTTGGGCCGCCGCCGCGACCGGTGCCCCGGTAACGAAGGCCGTCATCACCGTCCCGGCGTATTTTTCCGACGCCCAGCGCCAAGCGACGCGCGAGGCGGGGGCGATGGCGGGCCTCGATGTCCTCCGCATACTCAATGAACCGACGGCGGCGAGCCTCGCCTACGGCGTCGAAGACGACGCGCATCATACCGTCATGGTCTACGATCTCGGCGGCGGCACCTTCGACGTCTCGATCGTGAATATAGAAGGTTCCGTCACCGAAGTCGTCGCCAGCCATGGTAACAATCACCTCGGCGGAGATGACTTCGACCGGTTGATCATCGATCGTGCCGCGGACGTATTCAAGGCCGACCATGACATTGATCTCCGCGACGATCCGCGCGCCGCATCCCGCCTCCGCGGCGCCGCCGAAGCGGCCAAGAAGGAACTGTCGCAATCACCCTACGCGACGATCGCCGAAGAGGCCGTCATTACCGTCGACGGGGTTCCCCGTCACCTGGAGATGGAGCTTTCCCGCGAGGAATACGAGGAGATGATACGGCCCCTGATCGAGAAGACGCTCGAAAGCGTTTCGACCGCGTTGTCGGATGCCGGCATGGCGCCCGATGACATCGACGAGGTACTGCTCGCCGGCGGTTCCACGCGGACGCCGATGATCCATGAGCAACTCCGGGAGCGAACCGGTATCGAACCGCGGCGCGACGTGCACCCGGACCTGTGTGTCGCCCTCGGCGCCGGCGTCATGGCCTCCCGCACGGCCGGCCACGACATCGACCGCGTCCTGGTCGACGTCACCCCCTATTCCTTCGGCCCGTCGTATCTCGGCGAACTGAACGGGATGCACTATCCCCATTGCTACACGCCGCTGATCCGCCGGAACAGCCCGCTGCCGGTTCGCTGCACCAAGTCTTACTACACCGCAACGCCGTACCAGGAGGCGGTCCATATCGATATCTACCAGGGGGAGGATCCCGATGCGATGAATAACATACTCGTCGGGGACTTTCACGTGGAGGGATTGGATACCGGCGAAGAATGCAATGAGATCCTCTGCCGGATGGAACTGGATATCGACGGTATACTCAAGGTCTCCGCCATAGAGAAAAAGACCGGCCTGGAAAAACGTATCACCATCACCAACGCAACGACCCGGATGACCGATGAGCAAATTGCCGCGTCGCGGGAGAAGATGGAACAACTGTATCGAGACCGCGCGAGTGCGATCGATGCGGCCGACGTCTTCGACGGCATCGACGATCCCGGCCGGGCCGGTGACGGCGAGTCCCGGGCGGACGTATTGCCTATCACGGCCGGCACCGCAGGTGGTGGCGGGGCCCGGGCCGGCAGCGAGGGGGAATACGCGCGCGACGATACCGGCGACGAGAAGGCCGCTGCGCTGCTCGAACGGTCGCGCCGCCTGCTCGATAAGATACACGAAGATGATCGCGAGGAGATGATCGATCTGAACGAACAACTTGAGAAGGCGCTTGCCGACGAAGACGCCGCCGGCGCAGCGAAGGCCGCCGCCGCATTGAAGGAATTGCTGTTTTTCGTGGAGGGCGCCTGATGGATCCCGCCGGACCGCAGCGCTGCCCGGTCTGCAAGGCCGCCTTTCGATCGCAGGCGATCTGCTCGCGGTGCGGGGCGGACCTGGCGGTCCTCATGAAGCTCTCGGTGGCCGCCCGCGACCTCAGGGAACGGACACGCGCGGCGATCCGCCGCGGCGACACGGCCGCTGCACGGGAGTGTCTCGGCCGCGCCGAGCAGTTGCACGCCACCCCCGCCGGACAGCGGTTGACGATGCTGCTGCAGTGGATGGCGCCCGGCGGCGCGCGAGAAACCTCTCGCCGTTGGTAACAATAGGGTTTCAATAGGCAAAACGAAAAACGACCGGCCCGGTAGTGCCGCCGTTCGGGCCGACAGTTATGGCCGTATGTCCGCAGCATCTGAATAATGGGGCCCCGTGTGACCGATGTCTGTCTTCATCTTCGTCCTTCCGGCACGCTACAAGCAATGAACAGGCCGGGACGGATCTTGTAAGTGATCTAATTGTAAAACAGTTCTGACCCCTTTGTTATGGCTTGTCTACCCGAACCAGTGTGTACCTCCTCGTGATCACCCGTCGCTTCATGATCATCACCATGGTCCCCTTCAGGCGGGCAATGGTAATGGTGTACAGTGTCGGGGAGGATTTCGGATCCAGGTGATCCGACGGGCGGATCATGATATCGTCGAACACGAAGACAACCACGCCGTCGCGCGCCACGGCAGGCAGCGTACCCTCGGGCAGATCCACCAGGAACCGCCCCTCATCGTCTTTGCGGACAGTGACGGTATGCTCGCCGTCGGTGTCAGGCCCCTCGATCCGGTAGACACCCAGGTAGTCGCCGTAATCCGACACGTCCGGCAACACGCCGTCGATCGCCACCGGCTCGGGCTTGCCGGCAATCCCCCGTTCGTGCGCCCGCGTGAACGCTTTCCACGCATCGCGTATGCGCTTGTCCTTTGCATCCGTCCAGTCGTAGCGTTCGGATCGGCGGCGGCATTCCTTCAATTTCCGCAGCAGTTCCCGTTCCACGCGCATGACCGGTGAAAGGTCCCGCGCGTCCGACCGCGCGATATTCATCAACGTGGAGGCGGGGCCGGTCGTCGGCAACTCGATGTCCGTCAGGGTGAACGGAACCCGCTGCACCTGGAGATCCGAACCGAGCACGAATCGCAACTTGGAAATCTTTTCGGTCTTCTGCATCATGCTGCCCGAGCCGCTGGAACTGCCCGCCAGTCCCCCTATTCCCCGCAAACGGGATTCGGTGATGACCTTCCCCTTCGCGTTCACCAGTTGCCGCTTGAGCACGATCTTGTCGGGCAGCGGTGTATCCGGCGACACCCGAATGTACAGCCCGCCGCGGTGCGAAGAGTCGTCCGGGTGCTGCTCGACGGTATACCGGTAACTGCGGTCGTCCCACGTTGCCTGGGAGAGTCGAATACGCCGGCCCGGGATGATTTCGGTCCACCCGTCGGCGGGAACAAAGGGAATGTCGACCTCTTCCTGCCGCTTCGCGACCAGCGCCGGGAGGTAGCCCTCGATGCGCTTCAGCACATCGGGAACCTGCGCGAATTCATCAAAAGCGAGATTGAAATTCAGCGGGCGAATGACCTTGACCAAGGTCCTCTGCAGGTGGTCATATTCATGGCCGTAGTTCAGATTACCGAAAGACACTTTTTCGCGCTCGGACTGATACTCATCCGGAAACAGCGCCCGCTGATCGTTGTTTTCCTCGTCACGTACGCTCAGCAGCACCGGGTCCCGCGAGATACCGACTATTGTTTTCGCATCCAGGATCTTGACCGTGGCACCGATCGTCAGTCGGCTCTGTGTAAGCGGCACGTCGTCGGTGTAGGCCACGTTGTTGCGGGTGTGCGAAAACATGACCCGCGTCCACCAGCTCTTGAATCGATCGTTCCACGGGAGAGTGCCGCGTTCTTCCTTCGATGCGTTGTCCCGGGAGTCGTTATGCGCCGCCGTATCACCGCTTTCGGTTTTCCCCGCTTGCGCGCCGTCATCGGCTCCGACCGCGCCGCCGGCCGCAACAAGGATACCGGTGACCGTCACCAGGGCATACAGAAACGGTTGCGACAACAGTGGCGATTCTTTCCGTAGTGTCATAACACTGTCCTTTTTATTCAACCCGATGTATGTACCCAGCGTGGAGAGGGGCATCGTACCGCCGCATCGAGGCCCGTGTCAAATCCGCTCGCCGGTTTTCGAACGCGTTTTCTCACGGTGAACGCAATGTCCGAGCGACACAGATGCAAAAACTCATTTACCCGGCCCGTGGATGTGTAGTACATTCTTCACACAGAAACGTCCCCCGAGGAGCACGGACATGAAGAAAACCCATACCATCGCCGCCGTCGCCGCAGTGCTTGTTCTTGCCACCGCCCCGTCCGCCTTTTCCGGCAGGAAAGGCAGTCGCAAACAGTACAAGAAATCGAACCGCCAGCTCGTGACCGCCCTGGCGAAGGGCAACGCCGCGGCGGCCGAGAAGGGATTCCGGAAATACCTGGAGAAGCACCCCGACGACCTCGAGTCGCTCTTCGGCCTCGCCGCCTGCCGGGCGGCGGCGGGAGACATCGACGGCGCGATGGCGTATGTGAAGGAATCGGTCCGCAAGGGGCTTCCCCCCGGGCGGTACCTCGCCGGGCCGCGCACGATCACGGCGAAACTGACGGCGAGCGACGCCTTCAAAGAGTGGGTCGGACAACACGACATCCGCCTCGTCCACGGCCCCCTCCTCGGGTGCGTTTCCGGGTCCGCCGCGCGGTTCTGGGTGCGGACCGCGGATGAATCACGGGTCTCCGTCGCCGTCACCGCACAGGGCGGCGGCGGGAAACCGGTCAGCGGGACCGCCGCGACCGCCGCGGAGACCGATTTCACCGCCGTCATGGCGGTCGACGGCCTGCAACCGGACACGGCATATGCCTACCGGATCGCCGTCGACGGCACGGAGACCGGGAAAGAATACGCCTTCAGGACGGCGCCGCAACGGGGGAAGCCGGCGCGGTTCACGGTCATCTTCGGCGGAGGCGGAGGCTACACGCCGTGGAACGAGCGCATGTGGGACGTGATGGCCGGCCGCCGGCCGGTCGCCTTCATGGCCCTCGGGGACAACGTCTACATCGACACGCCGACGGTCCGGGCCACCCAGCAGTACTGCTACTACCGCCGCCAGAGCCGCCCGGAGTACCGGCGGCTGACCGCCGCGGTGCCGAGTTACGCGATCTGGGACGACCACGAATTCGGCACCAACGATTGCCAGGGCGGACCCGAAATCGACGAGCCCGCGTGGAAGATCCCGGTCTGGGAGACGTTCCGGAACAACTGGAACAACCCCGCCTACGGCGGCGGCCGCCGGCAGCCGGGGTGCTGGTTCACCTGGTCGGTCGGGGACGTCGACTTCTTCTTCATCGACGGGCGGTACTACCGCGACCGGAAGGGCGGGACGATGCTCGGGCCGGTCCAGAAAAAGTGGCTGCTGGCGGCGCTGAAGGACTCCCGCGGCACGTTCAAAATACTCTGCAGCAACGTGCCCGTCTCCGCGAACGTCAAGCCCGGCAGCACGGATACCTGGGACGGGTTCGCCGGTGAGCGGGAGGAGATCTTCTCGTTCATCGCGGAAAACCGCATCGAGGGATTCTTCGTCATCACGGCCGACCGGCACCGCTCCGACGCCCGGGTCACCCGGCGGAAAAACGCCTGCGACATCTACGAGTTCGAGAGTTCCAGGCTGACGAACGTCCACACGCACAAGCTGATCGAAAAGAACCCCAACTACCTCTTCGGCCACAACCGGACGTGCTCGTTCGGGCTCCTGACGTTCGACACCGCCGCCGCCGACCCGACGGTCACGTACGACATCGTCACCATCGACAACGAGGTCGTCGGCTCGCTGACGCTGAAGAAAAGCCGGCTTTCATTCAAGTGAACGGGATAGTATGATTACGGTTCACTCCAAGGAGAACGAGGTCACATGACATTACGTCACAGATATCCCGTCGTCGTCTTCTCCATCCTCCTCGCCGCGGCGTCCGCCCGTCTCGCGGCGGACGGCGGCCCGCAGCACTGGCCGCGGTTCCGCGGCCCCGGGGGCGCGGCCACTGCAACGGCGCCGTCGATCCCGATGACGTGGGCCGACAGCGATTACAACTGGAAAGTAACCCTGCCCGGCACCGGCCACTCATCGCCGGCGGTATGGGGCGACCGGATTTTCCTGACCTGCGGGATAGAGAAGACCGGCGCGCGGATCGTCTGCTGCGCGGCGGCCGGCGACGGGAAACTGCTCTGGCGGCGGGAGTACCCTTCGAAGACGTACCGCTTCCACAAGGACAACAGCTACGCCAGCGCCTCGCCCGCCGCCGACGCCGAACGGGTGTACGCCCGGTGGACGGTCCCGGAGAAGATCACGCTCCGGGCGCTGACCCATGACGGGGCGGACGTCTGGGACCGCGACCTCGGCCCCTTCGAGGGCCCCCACGGCAGCGGCGCGTCCCCGATCGTCTGGGGCGACGCGGTCATCCTCGGCAACGACCATCTCGGGACCAGCTTCCTGATCGCCGTCGACGCCGCGACCGGAAAGACCCGCTGGAAGACCCCCCGCCCGAGCGGACGGGCCTCCTACTGCACGCCCTGCGTGTACCGCGGAGAGGGGGAGAAACCGCAGCTTATATTCACCAGCACCGCCGCGGGCATGACCGGCGTCGACCCGGAAACCGGGAGGATCAACTGGAAAATCCGCTGGGACTACCCCTCTTCCGAGCGGTTCGTCGCCTCCCCGGTCGTCGCCGGCGGACTGGTCTTCGCCGCCACCGGCAAGGGCGGGCGCGGACGGCACGGCGCGGCGGTCAGGCCGGGATCCCCGGACGGCGCACGGCCCCCGAAGCTGGCCTACGCGCTCGGCACGCCGATGTTCTACACCGCCACGCCCGTCGCCCGGCACGGGCTGCTGTTCTGCTGCACCGACCGGACGGAGATGTACTGCCTCGACGCCGCGACGGGCAAGCGGCTCTGGCGCCGCCCGGAGCGGGAGGGTTTTTACAGTTCCCCGCTGTGCATCGGCGACCGCATCTACTGGATCACGAAGAAGGGCACGGTGACCGTCACCGCCGCCGCGAAGGAACTGAAGGTCCTCGGGCAAACCGCGCTGGGCGAGATGACCTACAACACCCCGGCCGTCGCCGGCGAGGTCATGTACCTGCGAACCAACACCGCCCTGATGTCCCTGGGGGGCGGAAAGAAGTGAATTGTCCACGGCAACATGCGACATCCGGCCCCATGACAGCGAAAGGAGTATGACACCATGAAGACGAGCATCCTGATCACGGCATGCTGCACGGCGGCGATTATCGGCTGTTCCCCGCAGAAACCCGACGCCGAGAGGGAAAAAACGGCGAAGGCCGCACCGGCCGCCGCGGCAAAGACCGAAACGGACAACCTGCAGCGCAAGGCCTTCTTCAACGGAAAGGACCTGGACAACTGGACGGTCAAAAAGCACAAAAAGAAAAAGAACCTCTGGACGGTGGGCACACCGAAACTCGATCCCGACAACGAGCGACTCCTGGTCGCCGAGAAGGGCGGGTCGGCGATGGTCAACGTCACACCCGGCCACGGCAAGAGCCTCGATATATACAGCGGCATGAAACACGGCAGCGGGATCATCGAACTTGAGGTGATGGTCCCGAAGGGATCGAACTCCGGGATCTACCTCCAGGGCGAGTACGAGGTACAGGTCCTCGACAGCTACGGCAGGAAAAAGCTCGGCATGGGCGACATGGGGGCCATCTACGGGGCCCGGCCGCCCCTGGTCAACGCCTGCAAGAAACCCGGCGCGTGGCAGCAGTACGAGATCCACTTCCGGGCCCCGCAGTTCGACGCGGCGGGCAAGAAGACCGCCACCGCCCGGATCGACAGGATCCTCCTGAACGGAAAGGTGATCCAGAAGGATATCGAGTTGAAGGGCCCGACGCCCGGCGGGGTGGACGGGAAGGAAAAGCCGCTCGGGCCGCTGATGTTCCAGGGCAATCACGGCCCGGTCGCCTACCGCAAGATCACGATCAGGCCGCTGAAGTAACCCGGACGCCGACGACGCGCCTCACCCGCTGGAGACACGCACATGGCCACTCGAAATACGGGATGTGTCCTCGCCGTCATACTGCTGGCGATGCCGGTCACGCGGCCCCCGGCGGCGCGAGCCGGCAACGCCGACGGTGACGCCGAAATCATCTTTTCACAGCCGGACGTGCAGGGCATCGGCGGCCGCTTCTACGTCAGGGAACGACAGCCGATCGGAACATGGTACCTGATCAGTTGGCAGAAAAGCCCGTACACCCCGAAGGGGACGTTCGTCCCGGTCGACCCGGACCCCGGCCGGAAGACCGGCCTCTCGATCCCGGGCGACCGGGCGGCGTACCAGCGCGGCATGCGGAACGCGGCCGGCGCCACCGTCGGCCAGATGTACGGCGGCACGGTCGGCGCCTACCTGAATTCCGCCGACCTTTCGGGAAAGGGGGTCGACGCGAAGGGGCGTCCGCTTCCCGGATCGGGCGGCTACAAGATGATGATCACGCCGTCCATTCAATTCGCCCCCAAGCGGCGAACCGGGCGCACCGCCCGCGGGGGAACCACGGTCTATCCCTGGCGCGAGAAAAACGGCCGCCTGCGGGTGGCGCTGGACCTGCAGGTCCCCACCGCGGTCTGCGCGGAGAAGAAAGGGAGCCTGGCCTACGCCAACCCCCTCCTCACGCTCATCGACTTCAAGAGGAACGTGAAGCTGTCGTGGGGGCCCCGGCTGTTCTCAAAGCGCAGCCGGGGAGACCCGACGAAACCCGCGGGGCGCATCGCCTACGATAAACCCTCGCATAGCTGGATGATCAGGGAGAGCCTGGTGCGCGGGGCCGCGTGGCTGGCACTCGCGCCGGATTCGGCGCCCTACCAGACCGCGTCCTGGCGCGGCTGGCGGCGCTTCTCCTGGGCGATCGACCGCGCCCACGCGGCGGCGGCACTGACGGCCATGCACGAGCAGGAGCCCGGGGTGACGATGTCGACGGACCCCGGCGACTACCGGCTCGCGGCCTTTCACCTCAACGCCGAGATCACCTACGAGACCGCCCCCGCCGCGCTCGGCTGGTCTATGCGCAACCTGCGGATTGCGATGGAAAAGAACGGGCGGTGAGAAGTACCCTTTCCCCCCTTACTCGAACGGCATGCTATTTCTTCAGCCGGATGCGATACAGGCCGACGTCGTCGTACCAGGCGGCGTCTTTGGCTGTCTCCTGCCCGTCGCCGTTGAGCAGTATCACGATCTTACCCGCGCCCGCGGGGACCGCCGCGGTCCCGAAGATCTCCCGCCAGGCGCCGTCGGTTTCGGCCGGGAAAAAGAGCCGGTCCCGCGGGGAGGCGGTCCACGCGCCGTCCACCGTCTGCCACCGGACCCGCACGTGGGGGTCTCCCCGTCCCGCCGATCGCAGCCAGGCCCGCACCGCGTACAGTTCGCCGGGCGCCGCCTCGCACGCCTGGAGAAAGCAGCCCCGCGAGACGCCCGCCGCCCGCGCCGCGCCGCTGTTCGTCCTGCCGACATCCGGATCGTGCCGCAGCGTCCCCTTCGACGAGCGGTCCTGCCACGTGCTCCACGCGGCCGGCGCCTTTCCGTCAGCCGCGTCGTCGAAACTGCCGTTACGCGCCAGGTTCTCCGCGCCCGCCGCGACGGCCGCGCGGGCGCTGCCGTCGGGGTCGACGCAGAAACGCAGCACCTTCTCGCAGCCCGGCAGGGCCTCCGGCCAGGTTTCTTTCCGCACCCGGCCGTTGGGGGTCGGCCACCACCGGTACTTCTCGCCGTATACCCAGACGTACTCGTCGGCGAGCCGGAGGGCGGTGGCGAGATTCTTTCGCAGCCGCGTCACCCGCGATTCCCCCTTCCCGTCGATGTACCAGGTGCCCCACTCCGAGTCCTTCGGGTTCCAGTAGGCGTCCAGGTAGATCCCGTAGGCCGCCTGGACCTGCGCCCCGTATTTCGACCGGTTCTCCGGCGAGACCAGCCGCCGGCACGCGCCCTTGATCAGGGCGAAGGCCTCGAGGTACTCGGTGGCCGAATTGTACCGGTAGGCGCTCTCGCAACCGTCGACCAGCGTCATCTTCGCCGGCAACTCGTCGAGCCACCCGTCGATAAACGCCGGCAGCAGACCATACCCGGCGGCCCTGAGGACGGGGACGGGATCGTCGCGCCCGGCGGCCCGGGCGTTGACGCTGTTCATGAAGTAGCAGAAGAGCGTCATCCCGGGATATTCCCCGGCGACGGCCCGCATGACCGCGCGGCCCCGCCGCCGGGCCTGCCGGCGGTACGCCGCGAAGTCGCGCGTCGCGCGGCCGGGCTGGGCCCCGTACCTGAACTGCGCGTGGGGCGGGGTGTAGGGCTCGGGGTCGAAGAGGATCCCCCGGCAGCCGGCCGCGCTGGCGATCCACGCGGCGATCCGCCAGTGCTCGACGATGTTGGCCCACCCGTCTTCGTCGAACCAGTCGACGTTTCCGGGATTTGCGCCGACGGTCACGAAGTTGTCCGTGAATTGCTCGAACCGGCACTTTCTGAGATTCTCGACACAGGGGCGAAACCACTCCTGCTCCCACCGCCGGTCCGCGAAGGCGGCCCGCAGCCGGCACCGCTTCCCGTCCCCGGCGTCGCCGGTCAACTGGATCACCACGCCGTCGAAGGGCCGCTTCTCCATCGCCGCGCGGTGCTCCCGCAGCCGGGCGCTGTCGGGATGGTCCCAGCCGGTGGCTATGAGTTTTTTCGTCCGGGGCCCGTCCCCGGCGGGACAGGCGGCCGCGGCGGCGATGAGCGCACACAGGGCGATGCACCGCATTCGCGGAGGGGCGGAAAACACAGCGACGATTCCGGCAGTGGCGGTGTGCATGTCCTTCTCCTCGTCCCCCCTCGTTGTCCCCTATGATAGGACGATCCCACCCCGAATAAAAGCGGTAACCGCAGGCGCCGGGAACGGGCGACCGGCCGCGGCGGCGACATCCCGCTCAGGTGCGGATCACGCCGTTGAGGGACCCGAAGGCGTTGGCGGACACCTCGTCGCACTCCGGGTCGATGCACCACCGGCCGTCCACCACGAACGTGTACTCGTACCGGCCGCCGCGATCGAGCGGCAGACGCACCTCGTGAACGTCCTCTTCCGACCGGTAGGCCATGGCGGCCGTTTCCGGCTGCCAATCGTTGAAGGTCCCCGCAACGCCGACGTCCCGCTCCGGCGGCGCGGGGAACGTGAACCTGACCTTTTTTTCCCGCTTGTGCGTGTTGCATTCATGATCGTTTTCTTGTACCGCGCCGCGCCGCAGTATCAATCGGGCACTCAGCCCCTTCTGAGCTGGGACAGATTACCACGGCCCGTGGGATACGTGCCCGTCGCGTCCGGCGTTTCCGTCGAGAATGACGGGGTGTCGCAGGCGCCGCGCGGCGGAAATCCTCGCCGCCGTACCGGCCGATTTCGAAAAAGAACCGGGAATCAAGGGTGATCCGCATAGAATACTATACACGCACGGTACCGCGATGTCGGCGCGGCAACACGTACCGCCGCGGAAAGGACGGACGGCAGTGGCGCAGAAACGCGGACGAAGCCTGATCGCCTCCTGGTTTCCCTGGAAGGCGCTGATTCGCTACCTCGCCCGGTCGCACGGGTTTCTGGATCCCATCGCGATCCTGGGAGCCCTGAAGCGGTTCGCCAAGCCTTCGGAGGTGACCGAACCGATGGAACTGCTGCGGGCCGGGGCGCTCTTTCACGCCCGGGGCCTGATAAACCGCAAGGTCATCCAGGGCAACCTCGACTGGATCTGGCCCTACTGGGTCCGGCGGCAGTTCGATCCCGCGGATACCGCTTTCCTCCCGCGGGCCTTTTCCATAACGCACGTCAACCTCACCAACCGGAACTGGACCGCGGTGGGGATCCCCGGCTGCACCGCCCTGCCCATCGTCGATCCGCGGGGCCTGCTGACGCCCTTCTGGGACGCCTGGTCGCTCGACGCGATGGTCCTCGCCGAGCAGGGCGAATCACTGCTCCCCTCCCGGTCGGACCGGTCGCGCCAATCGCTGCTGATCGAACCCGGCCGCCTGGCGGTACGGACCGAAACCGACGGCGGCGACACCGGACTGACGGCGGAGGCCTGGGTGGTAAGCGACGGTGGCCGGCCCCGCTGCATCCTCTCCTGCGAGGCGTCGGGACCCGGGGACTGCTGGCTGGCGGTATCCCTGCGGCCGTTCAACCCGGAAGGGGTGAGTTTCGTCCACGCGATCGAGCTGGACCGTGATCGGCGCTGCTGGGTGGTGGACGGGGCGGGAAGGGTGCTTTTCGACCGGCTCCCCGACCGGCACGTCGCCGCGGCGTACGAGGACGGGGACGCGGTCACGGAATGGCAGTCCCGCCCGCCCGCGGACCGGACCCGCTGCCGGGCGGGCATGGCCACGGCCCTGGCCCTGTTCCGGATCCCGCGCGGCGAACCCGCGCGGGTGCGCCTCGCCGTCCCCCTCCGCGGCGACCGGTCCGCCAAACCGCTCCTGCCCGCCGGCCGCCCCGGCACCTGGGAGTCCGCCGCGGCGGGCGGCTGCACGCTGGATATCGCCGACGAACAGCTCGGGTTCCTCTACCGGGCCGCGGTGCGGTCGCTGATACTCCACTGCCCCCGGGACGTGTACCCCGGGCCCTACACCTACAAGCGGTTCTGGTTTCGCGACGCCGCGTACATCCTGTACGCCATGCTCAGGATCGGCCTCCACGAGCGGGTCGGGGCGGCGGTGGCGCGGTTTCCCGGGCGGCAGAACATCGACGGGTACTTTCACTCCCAGGAAGGTGAGTGGGACTCCAACGGCCAGGTCCTCTGGCTGCTGAACCAGTATCGCCTGATCACCGGCGCCGGGCTGCCCGACGGATTCAGGACCGCCGTGATCAAGGGGGGCACGTGGATACTCAGGAAACGGTGCCGGGCGCCGAAAACGCTGCATCACGGCCTGCTGCCCGCGGGGTTCAGCGCGGAGCACCTCGGCAACAACGACTTCTACTACTGGGACGACTTCTGGGCCGTGGCGGGCCTGGAGGCGGCGGCGGCGACCTGCCGCGCCTGGGGCGACGGCGAACACGAGCAGTTGTTCGCCGCGGGGGCCGCGGAGATGCGGGAGCGCATCGAGCGGAGCATTCGGGGATCCGCCTGTTACCGAAAGACGGGCTGCATCCCCGCCTCCCCCTACCGCCGGATGGACGCGGGCGCGATCGGCTCGATCGCGGCGTCCTACCCCCTGGGGCTGTACCCTCCCGGCAGAGACGATCTCGTGTGCACTATCCGCCGGCTGCGCGAACAGTGCTGCATCGACGGCGCATTCTTCCAGGACATGATTCACTCCGGGCTCAATGCCTACCTCACCCTGCAGATCGCCCAGGCCATGCTCAGGGAGGGGCTAGCCGGTTTCGAAGAACCCCTCGGCGCCGCGGCCGCCCTGGCGAGTCCCACGGGACAGTGGCCGGAAGCCGTCCACCCCGCCACGGGCGGCGGGTGCATGGGAGACGGCCAGCACATGTGGGCGTCCGCCGAATGGGTCCTGATCACCGCGAATATGCTTATGCGCACGGAGGGCGATTGCCTGCTGCTCTGTTCCGGCCTCACGCCGGGGTGGCTGCCGGCCGGCGGGGACATCGCCTTCGGCCCCGCGTGGACGAAACACGGAAAAATGACCCTCCACATATCCAGGAATGCCGCTAAAATCGCGGTATCCTGGGAGGCGGACTGGCACGGCGCCGCCCCCCCGCTGCGTATCGGCATACCGGGCGCCGATCCGGTGACGGTCGACCCCGGCGTATCGCGTATCGACATCCCCGTACCCGGATCATGGACATGAAGGCCGCAATGAATATCGCCATGTTCACCAACACCTACCTGCCCCAGGTGGGCGGGGTGGCGAACTCGGTCCACGGCTTCGCCGCGGCGATGCGGGCGCGCGGCCACCGGGTCCTGGTGGCGGCCCCGGAGTACGCCGGCGAGACCGCCGACACCCCGGAGGTGGTGCGGATAGCGGCCATACAGCGTTTCAACGGGAGCGATTTTTCCATGGCCGTGCCCGCCTCCGTGGGGCTCAGGAGCCGCCTGCAGCAGTTCCGCCCCGACCTGCTGCATTCCCACCACCCCTACCTGGTCGGCGACACCGCCCTCCGCCTGGCGACCGCTTGGGCCATTCCCCTCGTGTTTACCCATCACACGATGTACGAGCATTTCACCCACTACGTGCCCCTGGAGATGCCGGGCATACGGAAGTTCGTCAAGCGGCAGGCCACGGTGTACGCCAACCTGTGCGACCGGGTGATCGCGCCGAGCGAGAGCGTCCGGGACATCATCCGGGACCGGGGGGTGACGACACCCGTGGACGTCCTGCCGACCGGCGTGGACCGCGACCGGTTCGCCGGCGGCGATCCGGCCCGCGCGCGCGACCGGTTCGGGATACCGGACGAAGCGTTCGTCATAGGCCACGTGGGGCGGCTCGCCCCCGAAAAGAATCTCGCCTTTCTTGCCGAGGCCGTCGCCGCCGTCCTGCAGGAACGGGACGCCGCCCGCTTTGTCGTTGTCGGCAAGGGGCCGGCCGGGGCCGCCATGGCTGCGATCATGCGCGACGAGGGAGTGGCGGACCGCTTCATCGCCGCCGGGAAACTGACCGGCGGCGAACTGGCGGACGCCTACCGCATGATGGACGTCTTCGCATTCTCCTCCCTGTCGGAAACGCAGGGCATGGTGGTGGCCGAAGCCATGGCGGCCGGGATCCCGGTCGTGGCCCTCGACGCCCCGGGGATCCGCGAAGTGGTAACCGACGGGGAAAACGGCAGGCTGCTTTCCCGGCAGGACCCGGACGCCTTCGCGGACGCCCTGTGTTCAATCATGGACAGCGACCGGGAGGCGTACAACACCCTCTGCGATAACGCCGCGGCCACCGCCGAGCGGTTCGACGCCGAACGGTGCGCCGACCGCCTCGAGGCGCTGTACCGAACAACCCTCGCCGGCGAAAAGAAGGCCCGGAGCGTCGATCATGGCGAGTGGAAAACGCTCCTGGACCTCATACACAAGGAATGGTCCCTCTGGTCGGCGCGGCTGGGCGCATTTACCGACGCCGTCTCCGATGGCGACACCAGCGAGTAACACTACTGCGCCGGGCGCCGCCCGGCATCCCTCGCGACCAGGCGTTGTCTGATCTTATCCAGGGCCTTCCGTTCGATCTGCCGGACCCGCTCGGGCGAGACCCCCAGCTCGCGCCCGATCCGCCACCGGGCCCGGGAACGACGGTTCGTCCCGACCGGGTACCGCTGCCGTATCACCTCCCGCTCCGGGTCCTTCAGCCCGGCGAGGTTATCGTCGAGGACGGTCCGGATAGAGGCGATCTTTTCCGTGCGCCGCCGATCGCCCCGGTCGCCGGCCGGTACGCCGCGCACGGCTTCGTCGTCCAGCCGGGCCGGGACGTGCTTGCGATAGGTCATCAGCTTCGTCCCCATGCGGCAGAAAGACGCGTATATGGACTTGCAGGCGTAGGTGGAGAACTTGAACCCCCGGGAGACATCAAATTTTTCAATGCATCGCAGCAGCGCCATGTATCCCTCGGACAACTGCTCCTGGAAATCGAAACCCTCCACCTTTTTCTGCCGGGCCATGGCGGGCACCAGGGGCAGGTTGGCGTGTATGATCTGCCGATGGGCCCGGATGGCCCGTCGGAACCATCGTTCCGCATCGCCGCCGCCGTTTTCAGCGCCGGTGTCATCCCGGGCCGCCGTGCGGCGATACTTGGCGTAATTGTAGCGGAGGAAGAGCATCCGTTCTTCCGATTCGCTGAGCGTTCGCCGTACCTCAGCCGCGTCACCGTCCCCGTGGCAATCCCGGTTGAACGTAAACCGGCGGACCCGCGGGATGTCCGGCGCCCCCGCCCACAACGCGCGTTCGATCCCGTCTTCCTCGAAACAGGGGTGAAACACATACTGCAGTTTCGCGGGGCGACACGACTCGTCGCCCGTATTCCTCGACCGATTCTTCGCGGTTCCTGTTTCAGTCATTTCTGCCGTCGACACGGTGCAATTCCTTTCCTCTCTGTCACCAGGTGTTGGATAGATCAATCGTGTTCCCTTCGATTATCGCCCGCCGCAGTGTCGGTTCAATAGCGACGACAACCCGTTCACTGCTGGTGAAACCTACCACGAGGCATGGGAGTATCCCCCGTGCACATAGCCATAAAAAATTTTATTTTCTTTTCTTATGAAAAAACTTTCCGTCGAAGACGCGTGGGGGACTCTCCCACTGCACGTGGCGAAACGGTCCACCGGCAAGCGGTGGGTGATCCCGATTGTTCCCGGCCGGGCGGATTACTAGGATTGAGTAAACCGGCATCACTCGACGGTAAACGAGCGACAGCCGGACGATCGAAATCGAATCGAACATCATGCGTAAAAGGAGCGTGCCATGCCCTGATTGTCAACGACGAACATTCTCGATTGAACCGCCGTAATTGTGAGTATATCGAATACCGAACGATACCTACAGAAGGAGAGCAGATATGAAATACCATGCGAGAACAGTGCTGCATATTTTGTGCGCGATGCTCGTCATCGCGGGCATCTCCGGCGTCACCGCGTGTGCCGCCGAGAGTGAAACCAAAAAGGAGGCGATCGACGACCAGTCGATCACCGATGCCATCGAGGATGAATTCCTGTTTCACGCCGCCGTCCCGTCCGACGCGGTGACCGTGAGCACCATCGACGGGATCGTGACCCTGACGGGCGAGGTCGATTCCTATTACCAAAAGGCGGAAGCCGAGGAAGTGGCGTCGTAACGGTCCGGAATAACCTCGAGGTCGTCTACCCCGACACGCCGTTCACCTACGACCCCTATCTCGACGATTACAATCCGCACGACTACGATTGGTACGACTACGACACTGACTACCCGTACAAGGACGACGATGAGATAGAGGACGACATCGAAGACCAGTATTTCTGGAGTCCCTTCGTCGACGGCGACGAGGTAGACGTCACGGTCGAGGACGGCGTCGCCACCCTGACCGGCACCGTCGACAGCTATTCCGAGCGCGAAGCGGCGACGGAAAACGCCTACCAGGGCGGCGCCATACTGGTCGACAACGACCTGGAGGTACAAACCGGCGAATCGGGATGACCGATCGCTGAGATGGACTCACTCGATTCGGTTCGAGCGCGGCCGGGCGAACGACTGCCGCTGCCGTTCCGTACACGCCCCGCGGCGGGTGCGGGACGGCAGGGCATTCGCCCGGTTTTTATGCGCCTCTGACGACAGGCGATCGCGCGCCGCCTCGGGGATTTCGCATCCCGGTTTCAGGATTCCCCCGGTAGATACGAAGGCGCAATCGCCGATAATCCAAGCGAAAGAACAGGTACGAGAACATTCAAGTCGGGAGTAGTCACCATGGAAGCGAAATCACGAAAGACATCGTTGGCCCTGCTGCTGGCGGCCGCCCTCGCGGCGGTCGGCATCACCGCCGCCCCCCGGCTCGCCGAGGAGTGCACCTGCGCCGTGACCCGGGAACGCGCCGAACCGGACGGAAAACCCACCGACCGCGACGGAACAGGCGTCCGGCTCTCCGCCCTCTTCGCCCGCGCATCCAAAGCCGTCAAACCATCGGTCGTGGTCGTGCGGGTAAAGCAGAAGGTGCGCATGCGTTCGCCGGGCATATTCAGCGATCCCTTTTTCAAGCGATTCTTCGGCGACCGGTTCAAATCACCCGAGAAAGAAGAGCAAAACGGCTTCCGCATGATCCGGGGACAGGGCAGCGGCGTCATTGTCGACGCGAAGAACGGCTATGTCCTGACGAACTATCACGTGGTCGGCACGGCGGACGAGGTGGACATCATCACCGCCGACGACCGGACGTTCGAGGCCGAGTGGGTACGGGGAGATGCCAAGACCGACCTGGCCGTGGTCAAGATCGAGGGCGAGAACCTGGCGGCAACGACACTCGGGGACAGCGACGCGGTGGAAACCGGGCAGTGGGTGATCGCCGTGGGCGCCCCCCTCGGCCTGCCCCAGACGGTGACCGCCGGGATCATCTCCGCCAAGGGCAGGATGACCGACCCGCGTATGTACCAGAACTTCCTCCAGACCGACGCGGCCATCAACCGGGGCAATTCCGGCGGGCCCCTGACCAACCTGGACGGTGAGATCGTGGGTATCAATACCGCCATTCTCTCGAATACCGGCATGAACGCCGGTGTCGGGCTGGCCATACCCTCCAACATGGCGAAACATATCATGCATCAGCTCATCGAGAAGGGCACGGTGCAGCGCGGTTACCTGGGGGTCTACCTCCAGCCCGTCACGGACGACCTGGCGAAGGCGATGAAACTGCCGCACGCGAACGGCGCCCTCGTGACAAAGGTCCAGGACGAAACCCCGGCCGCGAAGGCCGGCCTGCGGGAAAAGGATTTTATCACCACCCTCAACGGAGAGGACGTCGAGAGCGTGGCCCAGTTGCGGCGAAAGGTCGCGTCCCTGAGCCCGAATGAGACGGTCGCACTGGAGATCTACCGCGAGGGGGACACAAAGACGATCGAGGTCACCCTCGGCACGCTGCCCGCGGAAACCGCCGAGGGCCCGACCCGCCGCCGGCAGCCGAAACAGACGCTGGAGAAACTGGGGCTGGCGGTCACCGCGCTGACCGACCGGCTCGCCCGGCGGGCCGGGTACCCCGCGGACACCGAGGGCGTCATTATCACGAAGATCGCGGCCGGGAACCCGGCGGCGAAGGCGGGACTCAAGGCCGGCGACGTCATCACGTCCGCGAATGACCGGCCGGTGAACACCGCGGAGGAGTTCGCCGCGATCGCCGACCGCGCTGCCGCGACCGGCATCACCCTGAGGGTCGTCGACTCCCGCGGCGGCACCCGCTACGTTCTCCTGAAATCGGCGGACGGGTAATACCGGCCGCGGCAGCGTCTATTGCCCGCCACGGGAGTACCATGTCATTGAAATGCTGGATAAAGGCCCACAGCCGGCTGCAGCTCGAATGCAAGTGGACCTTCGCGGTGGACACCGATCGGCGCCGCAGCGCGAATACTCTCGACCTGTACTTCGGCGTGCCGGCCCAACTCGAGATGCACCCCGGCCGGTACACGACCGCGCGTTTTTTCCAGGACGTGAAATCCTATACCCGCCTGGTCAGTCCTCGGCTGGACTTCGAGCAACTGGCGGACGCGGAAGACCGCCGGTCTCCCCTCTGCCAGATCCGCCGTATCCTGGAGGAAGCCGGGGATCCCGCATCATGCAGAGACCGCATCACATACGAGTTGCGGGTGTTCTCGAGCATCTGCCGGCGGCGATTGCGCCTGAAGCGAATAGCGATACTGGACGCCGCCGACGGCGGCGCGCCGGCAGAAAATATCGCCGACCGCCTGGCGGGCCTGTTCGCGGGGTTCGACCGCCTGCGGGAGGCCTTCGGCGACACCGTCGGCCGGGGCAATGACCGGGACCGGGCGGACAACGCGTGCCGGAACGACATCCGCGAAGCGATCCGGTGGACCGACGAGTCTCTCAGCCTCAGCGCCGAACGGGAGTGGGCGCGGCTGCATACCGCCCTGCTGGACCGCAGCGACGACCTCGCCGAACAGCGGGACGCGCTGCTGGAACGGCTGGCGGCGGAGGAGAGATACCGGCGGGACCGCGGTTACGACGCCGTCCTGGACATCGGCGACGACTACAGGAACCGGGGTTTTATCGAGCGGCTGGGGATCTTGAAAAAATGGATCCACAGCGCGCTCTACCTCAACCGGGAGAAGACGCCGCTGCCCCGCCGCATCGCCGACGTTTTGGCGGCGGTGTCGGCGGCGACGGCGATGGCGGTCGCCCTGGTGATCAGCCTCCTGTCGGAACGATGGTTCCCGGGCCGGGGGTTGCCGTGGGTCCTTCTGGCGGTGCTGGCGTACGCGTTCAAAGACCGGATTAAAGTGTGGCTGCGCGGGATTCTCACCGCACACGCGCCCGGGCTGGTCACCGATCGGCTGGAGGTCCTGACCGACCCGCTGACCGGCAACAACCTCGGCCGCAGCCGGGCACGCTTCACCCACGTCGAGGAAGAAGACCTGCCGCCCGCCCTGCGCCCCGGCCGCCTGCACCGGTATCCCCTCATCGAGAGAGACATCCCCCCCGACGACATCCTGTACGTCCATAAGAAGATCACCGTTCGCCCCCGTAACCTGCGCACGGACCCCCATCCCTTTACGGAAATCGTCGACATCATCCGGCTGAAGCTGGACCGCTGGCTGCGGTACATGGATGACCCTCTTCACCGCCTGGTGTGCGTCGCCGGCGGCGAACCACGCACCATCACCGCGATGCAGGTATACGTCGTTCCGGTGGTGATGCGGGTCTCGAACGAAAAGACGGGCACCGCGGAAACGCGGCGGGCCCGCGTGGTGCTCAACCGCGACGGCATCGTGGCCGTCGAACACGTGCGGGCATAGGGCACGACGCAGCCGTCACGGACCCGGGCGGCGCGGGGCGGTGCCGATCGGGTTACCGCTGGGCGGTGAACTGGATCCAGTGCACCGCGTGCCTGAGCAGCTCGGCGGCATCGGGGATATCAAGCTTTTCCTTGATGTGTTCGCGGTGGGAATCGACGGTCTTGGGGCTGATAAACAAGGCCTTCGCTATTTCCCGGGTGGTCATGCCGTTGCCGATCATCTCCAGGACCTCCAGTTCCCGGTCGGTCAGCCGATCCATGGGCGAATCCTTCACACCGGGAGCGGCGGAAACGATCTTGCCCATGACCTTTGATGTCACGGACTCGCTGACGTGGAGGTGCCCGGCGGCAAGCTTCCGGATGCCCTCCACGATACGGTCGGCATCCTCGTCTTTGTGGATGTAGCCCAGCGCGCCGGCCCGGAGGGCCCGCTCCGCGTAGAAGCCCTCTTCGCGCATCGACAGCACCAGCACGTTCACGGCGGGGAACCGGGCCCGGATATCCTTGATCAGCTCGAGGCCGTTGCCCTCCTTCAAACCGAGGTCCACCACCGCGACGCGGGGTTCGCAGCGGGCGATGCCCGCGACGGCATCGGGTACGCCGGCGGCCTCGCCGCAGACGGCCATGCCCCGTTGCCCCGCGATCAGCGCGGCGATACCCCGCCGGATCACCGGGTGATCGTCGACCAGGAAAATCCTGCAGTCGCCGTCGGTTGCGCTTCGATCGGAATCGTTCGTCACTGTCGTTCTCCTGATGTCGTCGGCACGCTGCGCCTCATACCTCGGCGTCCTGTTCCGCGGTCACCTCCGCAACCAGGTGGTCTTCTCCCGCCGCGGCCAGGTCCTTGACCGTTACAAACCCGGAGAGCCATCTCTCCGGGTTGAGGACCAGCAGCCTTTCGCACCGGTACTCACGCATCAGATCGGCCGCCTTTCGAACATCGTCGTCCTCGCCGCAGCAGATCAGGTGCGGCGTCATGACCGCCGACACCGGGACCTCGACCGGGTTTTTGGCCCGGGCCACGCACCTGACGACGATGTCGCGCTCGGCGATCGTGCCGATGACCTTCCCGTCGTCGAAAACCGGCAGCCAGCCGACGGCGTTACGGTCCATCTCGATGGCGGCCTGCACCAGTGACGCACTCGATTCGATACCGATCCGGGAACGGTTCATTATGTCGCTGACATTCATCATATTTCTCCATCGCTTCGCTTCCGGCCGGGAACATCACGCCGGCTGGCAAACCGGGCACCGGTAGGCCGACCGCCCCGAGACGGTCTCCTTGACGATGCCGGCGCCGCATCGGGGACAGCGTGCTGCCTCCCGCCGGCGCGGCAGGAGCCACGTGCGGGGCATCTTATCGGGGTCGGCGTCCCGGTCCGCCGCCGTTTGCAGAATCCGCCGCATGGTCCTGTACAGGCGGCGGATCTCACCCTCGTCCAGTGTGCCGCAGTGCCGACCGGAGCTTCTTGTCCCCGACCCCCGACAAAATCCGGCCGTCAGTGACCGCAACGTCCGCGATCCGCTTGCGGAGGGCCGTCGATTGTACGTAGCGTCGAAATGTCTCAACGTCGGGCAGTTCGGGCATATAACAGTTTGTTTTGTCGTCAGGACCGCGCGATCGCACAGCGACCTTCGCCACCGATCATCGCGGCGGTATCCCTTCTATTCTGCCCGGAAGCGATAGTGCTTCAATCAGGTATTTTCCTATTATGCTCCTCGTTAATCCCTACCCCGGGTTCGGGGCAGGTAAGGTACTCGGCATACCCGTATCAGGGAATCCCTGATTGATGCATCCCCCGCTCAGCGTATCTCATAGGGGTATTCCCTGAAGAAACGAAGATGTCGGCGTACCGCCGCCGGCCTCCGGGAAACCGGGAGGGTACCCATGAACAAGAAGAACAACAGGAAAATTCGGCAACTGGCGGGACTGCTCGACGGCGCGTCCTCCCTGCTCATCGTCCTCCAGAACCATCCGGACCCCGACGCCCTGTCGGCGGCGGCGGCCCTGCGGCTCATCGCCAACCGGGTCTGCGAGACCCAGTGCCGCATGGTCCACGGGGGTAACATCGGCCGGGTCGAGAACCGCGCTATGGCGGCGTACCTGGGACTGAGCTTCCACGCCGTGGAAACGGTCGACATGGGGCAGCACGAACTGGCGGCGGCGGTTGACACCCAGCCCGGCATGGGCAACAACCTGCTCCCCGACGACGACGTGCCCGCCATCGTGATC
Organism: uncultured Planctomycetaceae bacterium; assembly: GCA_964557575.1. Classification (GTDB taxonomy): domain Bacteria; phylum Planctomycetota; class Phycisphaerae; order SM23-33; family SM23-33; genus CAZLBC01. Next base: position 50,901 of record CAZLBC010000002.1, on the reverse strand, counting down.
GACCACCACCCCCTGACCGCGGCCACCCGCGGCGCCGCCTTCACGGACATACGCAGCGGCTACGGGGCGACCGCCACCATCCTCACCGAGTACCTCGTGGAACTCGGGCTCGAACCCGACGCCCGGCTGGCCACCGCGCTGCTCTACGGTATCCGCGCCGACACCCACGACAGGGGCGGCGAGATCGGCCCCCCGGACATCCGGGCCCTGACCTACCTCTATCCCCTCGCCAACAAGCGCCGGCTCTACGAGATTGAATGGGGCGGCGTATCGGAGGGCTACTACCGGGTCCTTGCGGAGGGGCTGAAAAACGCCCGAATATGCGGCACCTGCATCGTCACCGATCTCGGCGCGGTCGAACATCCCGACATGGTGTCGGAAGTGGCCGATCTGCTGCTCCGCAACGAACAGACCACCTGGGTCTTGTCCCACGGACGGCACGACCGGCAAGCGGTCTTCTCGGTGCGGACCTTCGAATCGGACGCCGACGCCGGCGACATTGCGCGGCGGATCGCCGGCACCATCGGCGCCGGTGGGGGACACCGCGAACTGGCCGCGGGCCAGATACCCCTGAAGACCGGCTCCGAAACCGCCGCCCGGAAGGCCGGCCGGCTGATAACCCGCCGGTTTCTCGACCTGATGGGCCACCCGGGGAAGCGGGGCAGAAAACTGGTCTAACACCCCCGCGCATGCGGGGTGCGCGTCTCGTCGTGCACCGTGAAGTCCTTCATGCCCCTAACACCCCCGCGCATGCGGGGTGCGCCGCGGTTACGCATACCATGCTGGCTAACGACGACATCGAACGATGCGGTTATTTCACCCTCCCGGAGGACTTTCTCGAACCCTACCGCCGCCGCGCGCCCCGCTGGGGATTCGGCCCCCTCTCCTGGGTAACCTTCAAGCGGACCTACAGCCGGGGGGGCGAGGACTGGTGGCAGACCTGCCGGCGGGTGATCGAGGGCATGTTCACGTTCCGGAAGGCCGGCTGCCTGGCCGGAAAGATCCACTGGGACCCGGCCCACGAGGAACACCTGGCCCGGGAAGCCTACGACCGCCTGTGGCGATTCAAATGGACGCCGCCGGGACGGGGACTCTGGGCCATGGGGACCCGGCATGTCTACGAGCGGGGCGGGGCCGCGCTCAACAACTGCGGCTTCGTGTCGACCCGCCGGCTCGATACCGATTTCGCCGCCCCCTTCGCGTGGATGTTCCGGATGGCCATGCTCGGCGTCGGGGTGGGGTTCGACACCCGGGGCGCCGGCAGGGTCGGGATCGGCCGGCCGGCCCGGTTTGCGGACACCCACGCGGTCGGCGACAGCCGGGAAGGCTGGGCCGCGGCCCTGACCCGGCTGCTGAACGCCTACACCGGGCGGGGCGCCCTGCCCGCGCGGTGGGACTATTCCCGGGTGCGGCCCGCCGGCAAACCCCTGCGCAGCTTCGGCGGCACCGCCGGCGGGCCGGGGCCGCTGAAGCGGATGATCGAGAGCGTCACCGCGCTGTTCGACGCCTGCCGGGGAAAGACCGTCGACGCCCGCCTGATCGTGGACACCATGAATCTCGTCGGCCGGTGCGTGGTGGCCGGCGGCATCCGCCACGCCGCCCAGATCGCCCTGGGCGATCCCGGCGACGCGCAGTTCCTGGCCCTCAAGGCCGATGAGGAGAAAAACGCGGCGTACCGGTGGGTGGCCAACCACTCCGTCCTGGCGGAAACCGGCATGGATTACGGCCCCCCGGCCGCCCACACCCGCCGCAACGGGGAGCCGGGATACCTGTGGCTCGAAAACGCCCGGCGCTACGGCCGGATGGCCGATCCGCCGGACCGGGGCGACGAACCGGCCCTCGGCACCAACCCCTGCGCCGAACAGACGCTGTGGGACCACGAACTCTGCTGCCTGGTGGAAACCTACCCCGCTCACCACGCCGATTTCGCCGACTACCGGGCCACCCTCCGCATCGCCTACCTCTACGCCAAGACGGTCACAATGATCGCCACCGGCGAGCCGCGGACCGACGAAGTCATGGCGAACAACCGCCGGATGGGATGCTCGATGACCGGCATCACCCAGGCCGTCGCGAAGCTCGGCCGGCGGCGGTTTTTCTCCTGGTGCGACCGGGGATTCGCCTACATGAAGGCCCTCGACGCGCACTACGCGGCAGAACTCGGCATCCCCGCCTCCGTCAAGCTCACCTCCGTGAAGCCCTCCGGCACGGTCAGCCTCCTGGCCGGGGCGACGCCCGGCGTCCACTGGGACCACGCCCCCTGTTATCTCAGGCGCATCCGGGTCCCGGCCGGCCACCCACTGGAGGCCATGTGCCGTGACGCCGGCTACCCGGTGGAGGCGGATCGCCGCGCCGAAAACACGGTCGTGATCGGCTTCCCGGTCGCGGTCCGCCACCAGCGGCGCCGAAAGGCCGACGTGCCGCTGCGGGAGAAGCTCACGCTCGCTGCCGATATGCAGGCTCGCTGGTCCGACAACCAGGTCAGTTGCACGGCGGCATTCGATCCGGAGACCGAGGCCGACCGGATCCCCGCACTGCTCGCCGCCTTCGACCGCCGCCTCAAGACCGTCTCGTTCCTCCCGGCCGCCGCACACGGGTACCCCCAGCCCCCCTACGAGGAGATCGACCGCGAAGAGTACGAACGTCTCGTCGCCGGGCTGAAACCCATTCGGGGCCGGCCCCCGCACGAACACCGGCCGGAGGCCGCCTTCTGCGAGGGCGGCGCGTGCGAGACCGTGTAGCCGGGAGAAGGGGTCAGAGATTGGGGTCAGGTACCTTTTTCAGCAACCGGCCGCGACGCGAAGATTAACACAACAACCATCATGCTCGACAGGCAGGGCGACGGGTTACACTACCCGTTGTTTCTGAAAATTGGTTGCGCGTCCTTCGTGATTGTTGAGGATAATAATTATCGGGGGAGGGTGCCCCGCCGGCTAATGTATTTCGCGACCTCGTATCGGGGTATCCCTTATACGGCGGGGCCGGGCGAGCCGCCTATGATGGCAACGAAACCCCCGCGGGGGACGACCCGGCACGACGATTATGCGGTGACACCGCTCTTTCCGGCGGGTACAATGCGGATTGAGCGGCGACCGCGTACCGGGACTGCCGCGATACGCAGAACAGAACACAGGAGACATCACATGCGCGTGCGAGTGCTGCTGGCCGACGATCACAACATGATGCGGAAGGGACTTCGCACCCTCATAGACAAACAGAAGGGCATGGAAGTCGTCGGCGAGGCCGAAAGCGGGGAAGACGTGGTGCGGATGACGGCGGAACTGACCCCCGACGTGGTGGTCATGGACATCGGGATGCCCGACCTCAACGGCATCGATGCCACCCGCCGGATCATGCGGGAGCAGAAGAACGTGGCGGTGATCGGCCTCTCCATGCACACCGACCGGCGGTTTATCATCCAGATGCTCAAAGCCGGGGCGGCCGGCTACATACACAAGGACGACGCCTTCGATCAGCTCGTGGGCGGGATCACGGCCGTCAGGAAGGGCAAGACTTACCTCAGCCCGGACATTACCGACTGCGTGGTCGACGAGTTCCGGCGGATATCGCTCAAGGAAGACGACGACGGCACGGCATTCTCGACCCTGACCGACCGGGAGCGGGAGGTCCTTCAGCAGATCGCCGAGGGCAATTCCACCAAGGAGACGGCGGCCAACCTCTCCGTGAGCGTCAAGACCATCGAAACCCACCGGCGGCAGATCATGGAGAAACTCGATCTCCACAGCGTCGCGGAGCTGACCAAGTACGCCATACGCGAGGGATTGACCGAGCTGTAGGACAGCGCCGCCGCCCGTTTCCGGCAGGGCATTTCGAAGGGGATAATCAGGCATACCACGATGGTGCCTCCCCCCGCTTCGTTCATAGTATGCCATAACACGAAGAATACGCGTTCGTGTCACGAGACGCCGGTGCGCGTCCGGCCGCCCGGCGTCCCCCTGTAACCCGGCCGGAGAGAGGAGAAACCATGTTACCGACACTGCGCAGAAGGAGAAACTTGATGACACCGTCAACCGACCTCGACTGGTTCGCGAACCGGTTCTTCGGTCCCGGCTGGTCGGACCTGGCGGCGACCGCCGAGGATCTGACCGGGGCGTACCCGGTGGATATCCGCGAGGAAGACGGCACGCTGGTGGTGGACGCCGAGATGCCCGGCTTCAACCGCGAATACGTGAACGTCAACATCGAGAACGGCGTGCTCAGCATCACCGCGGAGCGGACGCCGGAGGAAACCGCCGGCAGTTCGCACCTCTCCGAGCGGCGGTACACCCGCGTGGACCGGCGATTCACCCTGCCGACGGCCGTGGACGAATCCAAGGTCGAGGCGAAGCTCGACAACGGGGTGCTCCACATGGAGATCCCCAAGACCGAGGAGAGCAAGGCGAAGCAGATCGAGGTCAAGTGACGTAACAACGCGGCGTCCTTCGGGCGGGGGGACGGGAACCGGCTGGAGCCGCCCGTCCTCCCGTTCCGCGGAGGATGCGCCGGCACCGAAGGATGCCACGGAAGCGAGCTATTATGACGGAGCCAGCAAAAAAAGCCCTGTTCTGGGAAGACACCGGCGCCGGTGATGTCACGTGCCATTTGTGCCACCACGGGTGCGGGATACGGCCCGGGCAGCGCGGTCTCTGCATGGTGCGGGAAAACCGCGGGGGTGTCCTGTACACCCTCAACTACGCTCGCGTCGCCGCCCGCGGGGTCGACCCGATCGAAAAGAAGCCCCTCTACCACTTCCTGCCCGGCTCCCGCTCCCTGTCGGTGGCCGCCCGCGGATGTAATTTTCGCTGCCGGCATTGCCAGAACTGCGACATCGCCCGGATCGACGAACACACGGTCTTTGACCGGGACGACATACTGTCCCCCGGGCGGACGGTATCCCTCGCCGAGAACCTCGGGTGCCGGAGTATCGCCTACACCTACACCGAGCCCACGATCTTTTTCGAATATGCCCTGGAAACCGCCCGGCGTGCCGCCGACCGGGGGATCAAGAACGTCTTCGTCACCAACGGCTACATCACCCCGCGCGCCCTGCTGACCGTCAATCCGTACCTGGACGCGGCGAACATCGACCTGAAATTCTTCGACGACGATTCCTACCGCAGGATCTGCGGGGCGCGGCTGGGGCCGGTCCTGGACATGATCAGGCTGTACCGGGACCTGGAGATCTGGATCGAACTGACCACCTTGGTGATCCCGGGCGTCAACGACACCGATGAGGAACTTGCCCGGATCGCCGCGTTCATCGCCGCCCTGGGGACGCACATCCCCTGGCACGTGACGGCATTCCGCCCCGCCCACGAGATGACCGACACGCCGGGAACGCCGCCGGCGACACTGAAGCGGGCGGTCGACATCGGTATGGCGGCCGGAGTGAAATACGTGTACCCGGGCAACAGCCGGCTCGACGGGGCGCTGGAGACCCGGTGCCCCTCCTGCGGGAACCCGGTCATGGACCGACGGCGGATGCCCGTCGACGGCTTTCCCGCCGGCGAAATGACCTGCGGACGATGCGGCTGCGACATAGAAGGAGTATGGAAATAAACCGCAGAAAAATCCCCGCGGGTTATATGCCCGTGCCTTCGGGACCCTGCTGGGGAAGACCGAGTTCGCTGCGGGCGTTGATGACCCACTCCCGCAGGACCCGTTCGGCCTCCTCGATAAGGGTATCCTTGGGCGGTTCGCCGTAGCAGTGAGGATTCAGGCGCACCGTCGCGTGCTCCCCGGAAAGATCCACCCACGCCTCGGCTTTCACCCCTTTTTCGGCGATGCTGCGGCGGGGGGTTGTATTGTCGGTCCAAACCGTATAGCATGCGTATTCTTCGTGCCGGCATTCGACCGGCGAGGGAACACGCCCATGGCAAATGAACAATACATCGACGGGACGGCTGTCGGGGCCGTCGAAGAATACAAGGTCCCCGGCGACGGTTCACCCTACGAACGGATTCCCATGGGGTTCTGCCTGCTGGATACCGGCCTGCGGTTCGTGCAGGTCAACCGGAAGCTCGCCGCGATCAACGGCCTGCCCCCCGCGGAGCACATCGGCAAAACCATCCGGGAGGTCGTCCCCGCCCTCGCCGACGAGGCGGAGCCGCTGATGCGGCAGGTCCTGGAGACCGGCAAGCCGGTCTTGAACGTTGCCCTGTCCGGTAAAACTCCCGCACGGCCCGGAAAAAAGCGGCACTGGGAGGAGAACCTGCACCCCCTCCACGGTCCGGCGGGAGAGGTCGCGGGCATCCTCGTCTTCTGCGAGGAGGTCACCGAGCAGGTAACGGCACGGGCCAAACTGGAAAAAAAGGCCGGCGCGAATTTGCAGGAGATCCGCGCGGCGAAGCGGGAACTGACCAGGAAGGACGAGGAGATACAAAAGCGAGCCCGCCAGCTCCAGCGCCTGGTCCTGGAGCTGACACGGTCCGAGGAGAGCGAGCGCCGCCGGATCGCCGACGTCCTCCACGACGACCTCCAGCAGATGCTCGCCTCCGCCAAGCTCCAGGCGGAGATGCTCGCCGGGACGTGCCGCGATAACGAGGATCTGGCCGCCGGGATGGAAAAGGTGCGCGAGACGCTCGCCCACAGCATCGAACTCTCCCGCCACCTCTCGCACGAGATCAGCCCGGCCCCCATCTACTACAGCACGCTGGTCTCGGCCCTGGAGTGGCTCGTCGAGCACTACCGGGACAATTACCGCTTCACGATCGTCTTTGAGCACGACGTGCCCGCCGGAACCGAACGGCTCAGCGAACCGCTCCGTGTCTTCCTGTTCCGGTCGACCCAGGAACTGGTCTTCAACGCCTCGAAGCACGCCGGGACGGACACCGCCCGCCTTTTCCTGCGGCGGGACGACAGGGAGGTGACGCTGGAGGTCTCCGACGAGGGCGACGGTTTCGATCCCGCCGCACTGGAGGACGACCACCTGAGCGGATTCGGCATCTTCAGCATGCGGGAGCGGGCGGCGGCCATGGGCGGGGAACTGCTGGTCGAGAGCGCGCCGGGAGACGGCAGCCGTTTCACGTTGACACTGCCCGCGAGCCTGGAGATCGCGGAGACCGAGGGGGACGCCGATGTTCTCGAACCGGTCGTCCCGGTCGGCGGCGACACGGCGGCGGCCGACGGGGACACCGCGGCCTACCGGGTCCTCCTGGCCGACGACCACACGCTCCTGCGCAGCGGCCTGGCGGGGGTGATTTCCGGGGACCCGGAGATAGCGGTGGTCGGCGAGGCGGAAAACGGAACACGGGCGGTCCGCCTGGCCCGCGAACTCAGGCCCGACGTGGTGCTGATGGACGTCACCATGCCGGAGATGAACGGGGTGGAGGCGACCCGGCGGATCAAGCGGGACCTCCCCGATACCCGTATCATCGGCATCTCGATGCACCGGAACAGGGAATTCGAGCAGCAGATGCTGGCGGCCGGCGCCGAGACGTACATCACCAAGTCGGGACCGCCCCGCGCGGTCCTGGCGGCCATAAGGTCCCGCTACCCGAAAGCCGAACGGGATGATTCACGCGCTGACTGACCGCCCCTGAACACCCCCGCCCGACCGGAAGGACTTCGCTTACCCTCCCTCGCTACCGGCGGCGGCCTCCATCCCCTCCTGTATCCACGCCGCCGCCCGTTGCATCTCCGCGAGATCGAAATAGTTGATATCGGCGGTGGTGAACGGACGGCAGAAGACGCTCATGCCCTTTTCCCACTGCCTGTCGCCGACGAGGGCCAGGCGCTCAATATCGGAAAAGTGCTTTGCGTCGAACGTGATGTCTTCCCACAGGGCCCCGGCGTCCCAGCCGTGGAAATCCTGCATCACGAACATGATGCGTATCTTCCCGAACCGCCGGACCGCCTCCTCGACATCGGGCACGAACCGCCGGTAGTCATCGGCGGCCAGTTTCCCGGTCGCACTCACGATCACGATCCTGCCGTCTTTCTTCTTTTGGATCTTCACGGACACTGTTGTCTCCTCACCGGTGGTTTTCTATGGTCGCAGCCCCCCCTCAGCAGCCGTAATCCGGTAGCCTTCAGGACGCTTAATCCAAGCACGATGCACAGGCGACGAGAAGAAACCGGGATCGACGTTTGTTCGGTGATACCCCTCCGGCGGCGCGGGGACAATCGGGGACCGGCGTACTTCCGGCCTCGTTTTTCCCTACCCCGCATCCGCCCGACGGCCCTCCACGCCGACAGGTTAAGGTTTTTCGCGGGTGGTTTTCAGGATAACGCCGATTAACGCCGTCTGCCCGCATGGCTTACCATGGACAGGCAGGATACGTATCCGCCCGGCGGCACCGCGCCGCCCCCGGCGGGAAAGGACGAAACGCATGTTCGGAAAAGGCGTCAAGATATTCAAGCTGTTCGGATTCGAAGTACGGGTGGACGCGAGTTGGCTGATCCTCGCGGTCCTGATCATACTGGTGCTCTCCACCGGCTACTTCCCCTTCCGCTACGAGGACCTCGGTACGGCGGCCTACGTCTGGATGGGCATCATCGGGGCAATCGGCCTGTTCGCGTCGGTCATCATCCACGAACTGTGCCACTCCCTGGTGGCCCGCCGGTACGGCATCCCCATGAAGGGCATCTCCCTGTTCATGTTCGGCGGGGTGGCCCACATGGAGGACGAATCCAGCACGCCGAAAGGCGAGTTCATGATGGCGGTCGCCGGCCCGATCGCGAGTTTCATACTCGGCGGGCTGTGTTACCTGGTCTTCCTGGGCGTCGAAACCGCGGGGGCGCCGGTGACGGTACGGGGCGTCGTATACTACCTGGCCTGGATCAACGTGGTCCTGGCCTGCTTCAACCTGCTGCCCGCCTTTCCGCTGGACGGCGGCCGGATCCTCCGCTCGATCCTGTGGGGCGTCAAGAAGGACCTCCGGTGGGCGACCCGCATCGCCGCCGGCCTCGGGTCCGGATTCGGGGTCGCCCTGATCGTCCTGGGAATCCTCTCGCTCCTCGGCGGCCGTATCGTGGGCGGGTTGTGGTGGTGCCTGCTGGGCTTTTTTCTGCGCGGCGTCTCCCAGTCCTCCTACCGGCAGGTGATCATCAAGCAGATCCTCTCCGGTGAACCGGTCTCCCGCTTCATGCGCGAAGACCCGGTCACCGTTCCCCCGTCGGCCACCCTCGACCGGCTGGTCAACGACTACGTGTACCGCCACCACTTCAAGACCTTTCCCGTGGTGGACGACGGCCGGCTGATCGGGTTGGTGCGGACCCGGGAACTGAAGACCGTCCCCGACGAGGAATGGCCGTCCCGCACGGTGGCGGACATCGCCCGCGAACAGGACGAGGAGAATGCGATTCCGCCCGATTTCGACGCCCGGCGGGCCCTGGCCAAAATGAACAAGAGCGGCAACAGCCGGCTGCTGGTGGTGGAAGACGGGAACCTCCGGGGGATCGTCACCCTGAAGGACCTGCTGGAGTTCGTCACCCTGAAGCTCGACATCGAGGGTGACGAGCACACCGAGCAACTGGTAAACAGGGCCATGCCGGAATGACACGACACGCTGTTGATCAGGTAACGGAAAGGCAGAAGGAGACACGGATATGGCGCAGCGCACAGACGAAGACATCAAGCTGGACGTGGTTTCGCGACTGCAGTGGGACGACGGCGTTGACGCCGCCGGGATCACGGTGACCGTCAATGACGGAAAAGTCCACCTGGCGGGAACGGTCCCCGAGTACACGGTGCGGCGGGCGGCCCTGAGCGACGTCATGAAGGTCCGGGGCGTCAGGGCCGTGGAAGACCGGCTGACGGTCGTGTTTCCGGCCGACCGGCCCGTGCGAGGAGGTGTTTTCGGTGCATACATCGTGGCTGGCCCTGCTGTTCGGCGCCCTGGTGGTCCTGACGATACTGGTCAGGGCCGCCCTGGACCGGGCCGGGATCCCCGCCCTCGTCGGGTACCTGGCGATCGGGCTGTCCTTGCGCCTGCTCGACGACCGGACCGGCGCCCTCGGCCGCCAGGGCACGGAGGTGGTCGACTTCCTGGCGACGATCGGCATTATCACCCTCCTGTTCAGGATCGGCCTGGAAAGCAAGCCGCACGAACTGCTGGGCAGGCTCCGCGCCGCCAGCACGATATGGATCGGAAACGTCACGATCGGCGCGGCGGCGGGATACGCCGCGGCGCGGTACCTGCTGGGGCTGGAAATGGTGCCGAGCCTGGTCGTCGCCACCGCCATGACGGCCACCAGCGTGGGGATCCCGGCCGCGATATGGCGGGAATCCGGTCGCCTGGACCGCGGGGACGGAGAATTGTTCCTGGACACGGCCGAGTTGGACGACATATCGGGGGTGATGTTCATGGCCATCCTGTTTTCCGCGCTCGCCGTGATACACCGCGCGGGTGAGGCCGACGTCGGGAAGACCGTCGCGACCGAACTGGGGGTGTTTCTCGGCACGTTCGCCGCCTTCGCGGCGGGCTGTTTTCTGTTCGCCCGGTACGTCGAGAAGCGGTTCACCGGTTTTTTCCGGCGATTCGTCTCCCGGCCCGCCCTGATGCTGGTGGTCACCGGGACGGCGGTGGGTATCGCGGCACTCGCCGGCCTTCTGGGCCTGTCGCTGGCCATCGGGGCGCTCCTCGCGGGCCTCGCCTTCAGCCGCGACCCGCAGAGCGTCAGGGTCGACGCCTCGTTTACGCCCGTACACGACCTGTTCACCCCCTTCTTCTTTATCGGCATCGGCCTGCAGGTCGCGCCCGGCTCTCTCGGGGCGGCCGCCGGCGCGGGGGCGGTGCTCCTGGCGGCCGCGGTCGTGGGCAAGATGGCCGGGACGACGGCGCCCGCCCTGCGGTATACCGACGGTCTCGGGGCGGCCGCCATCGGCGTCAGCATGGTCCCCCGGGCGGAGATCACGATGCTCATCATGCGGAAGGGACGGGAACTCGGGGACTGGGCCGTCCCCCCGGCACCGTACGCCGGGATGGTGCTGGTCTGCGCCGCGACCTGCATCGCCCTGCCGCCCGTGCTGCGCCGGTTGCTGAAGAAAAAGGGGTCGCCGGCATAACGGGGTGCCGCACCGGCCGGCGGCGTCTCACTTCTGGACCACCTTCACCGTGGAGGCCTGGAGGCCCTTCTCCCCTTCCGCCACCACGTAGCGCACCCCGGTACCCCGGCGCATGCGGTCGAATTCCCCGTTGACCACGCTGTTGCGGTGGAAGTAGATCTCCCCCCGCTCCAGGGTTTTGATAAAGCCGTATCCTTCTTCCGGGAACAGCTTGGTCACGAAACCGTGCGGCTCCTGGTGGGGGTGCTTTTTGACCTCCCCGCGGCGCTTCTCCACGGCCTCCTTGATACGGCGCTCGGCGGTGTGGAACGCGCGAATGACCATTGTCGACAGGGTCACGTTCACGTCGTCGGGGCGGGGCTTCTCCTCCACCGGGACCTCGTGGCCCGGGGGCAGGGTGACGTCGATGCCGACCCGGTAGGGATTGCCGGTGTGCCGGTGCTTCTGTTCCTTTTCGACGCTCACCCGGCAACCGGACAGGCCCGAGGCCAGGCGGTCCAGCTTGGCAGCTTTTTCGTGGATGAGGGTTTCCAGTTCATCGGTCTTTTCCACGTCGCGGTACGTTATTTCCACCGGTATATTCATCGTATCCTCCCGTTATCATTGTATCGCAAAGGCGTCGCATTTTCACAGCCCACGACAGCGCCGCATACCGGTCCGGTTATGCGCCGTCCACGAGTTTCAGGAATTCCTCTTCACCGATGCACGCGACGTCGTGCTGCGCGGCCTCCCGCCGTTTCGTCGCGCCGGGATCGTCGCCGACCACCAGGTAATCGGTGTTCCCCGACACGCTCCCGCTGACCCGCCCCCCCCGTTGCCGGACCGCCGCGGCGGCCTCGTCGCGGGACATGGCATCGAGGCGCCCCGTGAAGACCAGCGTCGTTCCCCGGAGCCGGTCCGACCGCCGCGCGGCCGCCGGATCGATACCCTGCGCCTTCAGGTCGTCGATGAGGGCCGCGTTTTTCTCGTCCCGGAACCACTCGTATATGGCGGCGCCGGCAATCTCCCCGACGCCCTCCAGTGCCTGCAGGTCCTCCCGGCCGGCGTCCCGCAGGGCATCGAGAGAGCCGAACGCGGCCGCCAGGTCCTCCGCCATGGCGCGGCCGACGTGCGGTATCCCCAGGGCATAGATGACCCCGGGAAGCGTGGCCCGCGCGGCGCTGCCGCGGATCGCGTCGACCAGCTTTTCGGCACTCCGGCGGGCCATCCGTTCGAGTTTCTCCAGGTCGCCGGGCGCCAGCCGGTACAGGTCGGCGACGTTTTCGACCAGCCCGCCGTCGACGAGCCGGTCGACGATCTTCTCGCCGAGGCCGTCGATGTCCATGGCCTTCTTTTCGGCGAAGTGGATGATCTCCTGCTTCAGGCGGGCGGGGCATGAGGAGTTCACGCACCGGGTCGCGGCCTCCCCCGCCGGCTTGACGGTCGTGCCCCCGCACACCGGGCACCGTTTCGGGAGACGGTACTTTTTCTCGTTCCCCGACCGCCTGTCGCAGACGACCGACGCCACGTGGGGGATCACGTCCCCCGCCCGCTCGACGACCACGTGGTCGCCGATACGGATATCCTTGCGGTCCACCTCGTCCTGGTTGTGCAGGCTGACGCGGGCGACCTTCACCCCGCCGATGCAAACCGGTTCGAGCGCGGCCACGGGGGTCAGGGCCCCCGTCCGGCCCACCTGGGCCGTTATATCTCTGATCCGGGTGATCTTCCGGCCGGGAGGGAATTTCCACGCGGCCGCCCAGCGGGGCGTGGCGGCCCGGGTCCCCATCGTCGCGTGGGCGTCCAGATCGTCCAGCTTGAACACGCAGCCGTCGATCTCGCAGGGCAGTTCCTCGCGGCGCTGTTCCATCTCCCGGTACCACGCGGCCGCCGGCTTCAAGCCGTCGAGTCGCGCCGGGAGGTCGTTGGTCTTCAAACCGAGTTTCTTCATCAACTGCAGGCATTCCCACTGGGTCGCGGGCCGGCCGTCGGAGGCCGGGGATATCTCCCAGAAAAAGACACGCAGCGGCCGCCGGGCGGTGATCGCGGAGTCGAGCTGGCGGAGACTGCCGGCCGCGGCGTTCCGGGGATTGGCGAACGTCTTTTCGCCCGCCTCTTCCCGGCGGCGGTTCAGTTCTTCGAAATCCGCCCGGGACAGGTAGACCTCCCCCCTGACCACCAGCCGCGGGGGAACGTCGGCCCCGCCCGTCCGCAGGCGCAGCAGCACCTCCCTGATGGTCCTGACGTTGTCGGTCACGTCCTCGCCGACGGTGCCGTCGCCCCGGGTGCCGGCCCGCACCAGGCTGCCGTCCTCGTACACCAGCTCCACGCTCAGCCCGTCGTACTTGGGTTCTCCCACCAGGGCCACCCGCCGGGTGCCGAGTTCCTCGCGGCAGGTATCGTAAAAACGCCGGAATTCATCCTCGCGCCGCACCGCCTGCAGGCTGAGCATGGGGGGATCGTGTTTCATGGTTTCGAATTCGTCGGCCGGCGGCGCGCCGACCCGCCGGGTGGGGCTGTCGGGCGTCGCCAGGTCGGGATAGCGGGACTCAATGTCCTCCAGTTCCGCCACGAGGTCGTCGTATTCAGCGTCGGATACGGCCGGATCGTTCAGGACGTAGTACCGGTAGTTGTGCTCCTCGATGGTGTCGCGGAGTTCCTCGGCACGCCGGGCGGCCGCTTTTTTTCCCGGTGCCGCCTGTTGTGAGGATTGTTTCGTCATGCGGTTATCCCGGTTACCTGCCGAATTGCTTTTCAACCTGTTTGAGCGTCCGCGTATTGAGTATGTTCTTCTTTTCCAGCCACCCCCGGCGGGCGACGTCCACCCCGAACCGCATGAGATCCAGGTCGCCCGCGCGGTGAGCGTCGGTATCTATCACGAACGAAACTCCCGCCTCCGTCCCCCGCCGGCAGTAGATAGCGGGGGTATCAAGCCGTTCGGGACGGGCGTTGATCTCCAGGCTGACCCCGTTTTGCCCGCATTCCGCGAACACCCGGTCCACGTCGAACCGCAGGGGGTCCCGCTTGCCGATCTCCCGGGCGAAGGGGTGGCCGAGGCAGTGGACCACCCCGCTTTGCACGGCGGCCACCAGCCGCTCGGTCATCTTCTTTTCGGACAGGGTGAAGTGGTAATGGATGCTGGCCGTCACCCAGTCCAGGCCGGCGAGTACGTCCTCGGCGATATCGAGGCTGCCGTCTTTCAGTATGTCGACCTCCACGCCGGCCAGTATGCGTATATCGTCGCTGTCGGCGTCGACGTCCCTGATCGCGTCGGCGTGCTTCCGCAGCGCGTCCTCGTCCAGCCCCCCCGCCACGCCGACCGCCCGGGAGTGGTCGGATATCGCCAGGTAGTCGTAGCCGCGCTCCCGGCCCGCCGCCGCCATCTCCGCGATGGTGTTCTGCCCGTCGGTCGCCGTGGTATGGCAGTGGAGGTCACCCCTGATGTCGTCGCGATCCACGAGGGCGGGCAGCCGGCCCTCCTCGGCGGCCTCCACCTCGCCGCGGTCTTCGCGAAGCTCTGGGGGGATCCAGTTCATGGACAGGGCGTCGTAGACCTCCTCCTCGGTCTTCCCGGCGACCCGGGTGTCGTCTTCCTCGAACAGCCCGTACTCGTTGAGTTTCCAGTCGCGGTCCACCGCCCGGCGGCGCACGGCGATATTGTGGTCCCTGGAACCGGTGAAATAGAGGAGGGCGGCCCCGAAGGAATCGTCTTCGAAGTAGCGGAAATCAACCTGCAGCCCGTTTTCCAGCCGCACCGAGACCTTCTCCTCACCCCGGCCGATCACCTCGCTGACGATCCCCCCCTCCAGCACCCCCGCCGTGGTGGCGTCCCGGTCCGCGGAGACCACCAGAATATCCAGGTCGCCCACGGTCTCCTTCCGGCGGCGGCAACTGCCCGCCACCCGCCACCGGTCGACCTCGTCGCGGTCCTCAAGGAGCCGCGCCACGGCGGCGACCTGTTCGTCGGCGTCCCGCAGGAGGGTCCGGCCGCCGGCAGCGCTGCGGGTGGCGATGCCCGCGAGTATATTCTCCTCGGTCTTCGCCCCCATGCCCTCAAGGCCGCGGACCCGGTGTTCCCGGCACGCGTTTTCGAGCTGATCCACCGTCTCGATTCCCAGCCCCTCGTGCAGGGCCTGCGCTTTCTTCGCTCCCAGCCCCGGTATATCCATGATCGCCGTGAGCTGCGCGGGGACGGTCTTTTTCAGTTCCTCCAGGCGCGCGCAGGTGCCCCGCTCGACGATCTCGGCGATCTTGTCCGCGGTGCTCTTGCCGATGTTGGGCAGCGACTCGAGGTCCTCCCCGTCCCGGACCATGTCCTCCACCCGGGCGGAGTGGTCTTTGACCGTCCGGGCGGCGTTGCGGTATGACCGCACCCGGTACTCGTTGCCGCCCCGGAGCTCCAGGAGGTCGGCGATCTTCTCGAATAGCGCGGCTACCTGTGCATTTTCCATGAGTCTACCCTGTTACTCGAACGGCGGCCGGTCGCTTCAGGCCTTCAGTTTCTGGCAGTTGACGCAGGCGCGGCAGGTCTTCCCGGCCACGTGAATCAACCGCATCCGCTCCCCGAAGACCGGGCAGGTCAAGCATCGGTTATTCCTCTTCCATGACCGCGTAGGTCTTTTGAAAGCTGCATTTCTTACAGAAATCATACACTCCGGCTGCGGCCCGCGGTATCGGGTAAACAAGGTATTTCGACGGTTGAAATACCTTACCTTTATGGGGTTAATGACTGTCCCCCGCTTTCCTTTCGGGGATTTTGTCCGTATAATTCATCCATTCCCCGATACCTGTATTCCCAGGGCAGAAGTACACTGCATTGTTGTGTCTATTGTGTGTTTCCCGGCACGAGACACCGTCGCAACGATACCGTACCGTCGGGAAGGAAAACGAGATGGGTGATACCGATTTGTTCGAAGCCGCGCAGACCGCCCTGCTGGTCATAGACGTACAGCCGGACTTCATGCCCGGCGGGCCCCTGGGGGTCGCCGGGGCCGACGCCATACTGCCCGGCATCCGGCGGCTGATGGCGTCGGACCGGTTCGGCTGCGTCGTGGCCACGCAGGACTGGCACCCCCCCGACCACGTCTCCTTCGCGAGCAACCACCCGGATGCCGAACCGATGACCACCGTCACCTGCCACGGCCACGAGCAGTTCCTCTGGCCCGACCACTGCGTGCAGGGGACCGCCGGCGCCAGCCTCCACCCCGACCTGCCTTGGAACCGGGCCCACGCGATCCTGCGGAAGGGCACCCGGCCCGACAGCGATTCCTACAGCGGCTTCCGTAACAATCTGGACAGGCACAACGAACGGCCGTCGACCGGCCTGGCGGGATACCTGCGGGACCGCGGGATCACGTCGGTGGTTTTGGCGGGCCTCGCCCGGGACGTCTGCGTCCGCTGGACCGCCCGGGACGCCGTCGACGCCGGGTTCGATACCCGGCTGGCCTGGGACCTGGCCAAGCCGGTCGATCCCGACGGCGACGCGGCGGTCCGGGAGGAACTCGCATCCCGCGGGGTCCGCATCGTCACCGCCGCATCACTCGCCCCCACCCCATGAACAGCGAACAGAAACAGCGCGCCGCGGGCATCCTGCTGACCGACCAGTACCAGTTGACCATGGCCCAACTCTACGTGCGCCTCGGCGTCCACGAAAAGCGGGTCCAGTTCGATCACTTCTTTCGCCGCTACCCGGACTACGGCGAACACCGGGCCGGCTACTGCATCAACGCCGGCCTGGCCGACCTGCTGGACTGGATGGCCGCGGCGCGGTTCCGGGAAGAGGACCTCGCCTGCCTGAGGGACCACCGCGGGCCCGACGGAAAGCGGGTTTTCGACGACGACTTTCTCGGCTGGCTGGCCGAGAACGGCGACTTCAGCGGCGTGGATATCCGCGCGATACCGGAGGGACGGGTGGTCCACCCGAACGTTCCCCTGACCGTGGTCCGCGGCCCCCTGGCGATGTGCCAGATACTCGAAACGGCCTTGCTGAACCGCCTGAACTACCCGGTCCTGGTGGCCACCAAGGCGGCCCGGATCCGGCGGAGCGGGGCCGGCGGGGCGGTCCTGGAGTTCGGCATCCGCCGGGCACAGGGCGACGGCGGGATCGCCGGGGCCCGGGCGGCCCTGATCGGGGGCGCCGACTTCACCTCGAACGTCGGCGCCTCCCACGCACTCGGTTTCCCCCCCAAGGGCACCCACGCCCACAGCATGGTCCAGTTGTTCATGGCCCTCGGGATGAGCGAACTGGACGCCTTCCGGGCGTACGCCGACCGGTACCCGGACAACTGCATTCTCCTGCTGGACACGGTCGACACGCTCAGAAGCGGGGTCCCCAACGCCGTCACCGTCTTCGAAGAACTGCGCCGAAAGGGGCACGAGCCCCGCGGCGTCAGGCTCGATTCGGGGGACCTGGCGCACCTGGCCGTGCAGACCGCGCTACGGCTCGACGCGGCGGGGTTCGAAGAGGTGCGGATCATCCTCTCCGGCGACCTCGACGAGCTGGTCATCTGGCAGATCATCCATCAGATCCGGGAGGAGGCCCCCGGCGCCGGGGCCGATCCGGACGCGGTTATCGGCCGCCTGGTCTACGGGGTGGGCACCCGGCTGATCACCTCGTGGGGCAGCCCCGCCCTCGCCGCCGCCTATAAGCTGGTGGGCGTCCGGGAAAACGGTGAATGGGTTCCGTCCCTCAAGATATCCGAGTCGGTGAGCAAGACCCCGAACCCGGGCCCGAAAAACGCCTGGCGGGTCTACGACGCGGCGGGGCGGGCGACCGCCGACCTGGTGGGCACGGACGGCGAGGACCCCGCGTCGGCGGACCCCCTGGTCCTCCGGCACCCCGCCGACGCCAACAAGAGCCGCTCGCTCTCCGGCGACGAGATCACCGGTATCGAACCCCTCCTCGTCGAGGTCATGCGGGACGGGAAACCCGTCCGCGAGCCGCCGTCGATCGACGAGATCCGCACCCGGCGGGACGAGGACCTCGAGCGGCTCGACGCGGGCGTCAAGCGGCCGATCAATCCCCACGTCTACCACGTCTCGATCACCCCGGCCCTCTGGGACCTCAAGCGGCGGGTGGTGGACCGGGCCCGGGACACCATCGGCAAAGCGGGGGACGGCGGCGGCCGGGACAACTGACCCGCGGTGTCCGCACGATCCAGCGTAGCATACGGGGGTTAAGGATTTTAGAGCCGCGGGGTGGGGGATTTCCCGATAGCTGCCGCCGGCCGGGACGCCTATCCTCTACCGGAGGCCCCGCCCGCGGGGCCGGCATCGCAATCGCTTCCCGACTACGGAAAGGATCGACATGTACACGGCCATCATTCTGCTGCTGCTTGTTTCGGCGGGACTCCTGGCGGGCGTGGGAATAGCCCGGCGGAAGAAGCCGTGGGCCTTCGCGGGCATCCTGGTGGGGATGTTCACCCTGGTGTTCTTCTGGTTCCTGGGATTCTGGTCGGAGGTCCTGTGGTTCGAGGCCCTCGGCTACGCCCGCCGGCTGTGGACGGTGGTGATCGCCCAGGTGGCCCTGGCGGCGGCCGGGGCGGTGATCGCCGGCGCGGCGGTCTTCCTGGCCGCGCGGTCCCTGAAGCGGGACTGGAACGCTTTGCGGTGGGGGGCCGCCGCGGTGGCGGGCCTGATCGGCCTGGGCTGGGGCTTTCGCCACTGGGAGACCGTGCTGCTGTTCGTCCACGGGGGGACCACGGCGACCGTCGACCCGATCCTGGGCATGGACACGGGTTTCTACTTTTTCACCCTCCCCTTCATGAAAGCCGTGTACGACCTGCTCTTCGCCCCGGTCCTGCTGGCATTCCTGCTCTGCGCGGGGACGCTCTTCCTGCGGTACGACGACAACAGCCTGCGGGTGGCAGTCCCGGCAAAGGGCGATCGCGCGCACGCCGCGATCTCCCCTTTCGCCGCCGCCGGCGCCCTGCTCCTGGTGCTGGCGTTCGGCACCTGGCTGGATTGCTTCGACCTGCTGTACTCCCGCTGGGGAACGGTCGCCGGCGCCGGGTGGACCGACGTCCACGTCCGGCTGCCGGCCTACCGGATCGTCGCGGCGGTCACCGCCGTTTTCGGCATCGTGCTGCTGGCCGGCCCGGTCAGGCGGCGCCTGCTCTCCGGCCCCCTGGAAGGCCTCCTGGGCCGGTGGTCGGTCTCCCGGCGGTACGGCGTTCCCGCGGTCCTGGCGGCAACCGGCGCGGCGGTGCTCGGCCTGTGGATCGTTCTGCTGGGCCTCGCCCCGGCCCTGGTGCAGTGGCTGAAGGTGGAGCCGAACGAAATCACCCTGGAGAAACCCTACATCGAGCATAACATCCATTTCACCCGGAAAGGGTTCCGGCTCGACCGGGTCGAGGAGCGGCAGTACCCCGCCGCCGACGGCATCACCACCACGGCCCTGGAGGAAAACAAGAAACTGTTCGAAAATATCCGGCTGTGGGACTACCGGGCCCTCGGGCAGGTATACGAGCAGTTCCAGGAGATCCGGCTCTACTACCGGTTCGCCGACGTGGATATCGACCGGTACACCATCGGCGACAACTACCGCCAGGTGATGGTCTCCGCGCGGGAGATGGATATCGGGAACCTGCCGGCGGGCAGCAAGACCTTCGTCAACCGGCACTTCAAGTACACCCACGGCAACGGGATCACCCTCACCACGGTCAGCGACTTCACCCCCGAGGGGCTCCCGAAACTGCTGGTCAAGGACATCCCCCCCGTCGCCTCCCATTCGGATCTGGCGATCGACCAGCCCCGTATTTACTACGGGGAGCTGACGGACACGTTCTGCATCGCCAACAGCGCGGAGGGCGAGTTCGACTATCCCCGCGGAGATACAAACGTCTACAACCACTACGACGGGACCGGCGGCGTTTCGATCGGCTCGCTGTGGCGGCGGTTCCTGTTCGGCTGGCGGTACGGCGGGACCCGGTTGCTGCTGTCCGGCTACCCCCGCGCGGGCAGCCGGATCATGTTCCACCGCACGATCCGCGACCGGGTCAAGCGGATAGCCCCCTTCCTTCGCCTCGACCGAGACCCCTACATCGTCCTGGCCGGCGGGCGTCTGTACTGGATCATTGACGCCTACACCACCTCCGAAAACTACCCCTACAGCGAGCCCTTCCGCTCCGGGCGGGGCCCCCGCGCCGGCGACGGGCAGACCGGCCGCCTCGCCGCCGGCGACCTGCCGCCGGAGATGGGGGGGGTCAACTACATGCGCAACGCGGTGAAGGTGGTGGTGGACGCCTACAACGGCGCGGTGGACCTCTACGTCATCGACGCGGACGACCCCCTGATCCGGGCCTGGCGGAACATCTTCCCGGGGGTGTTCAAGGACATCGACCGGATGGGGCCGGATCTCTTCGCCCACGTCCGCTACCCCGCCGACCTGCTGCTGGTCCAGGGGGCGATCTTTTCCAAGTACCACATGACCGACCCGGAGGTGTTCTACAACCAGGAGGACCTCTGGGTGCGGGCCACCGAGAAGTACTACCAGGGCGTCCAGCCCATCCAGCCCTACTACATGATGTGGAAACCCCCCGCCACCGCCGCGCAGGAATACATCCAGATGCTCCCGTTTAACCCCAAGAACAAGCAGGTGCTGATCGGCTGGATCGCCGGCATGTGCGACGGGGACAACTACGGGCGGTTCCTGGCCTACAAGTTTCCCAAGGAAAAACGGCTGATCGGCCCCCAGCAGGTGGAGACCAAGATCGACCAGGACCGCTACCTGTCGGAACGGCTGACCCTGTGGGACCAGCGGGGTTCCACGGTGATCCGGGGCAACGTGCTGGCCATTCCCGTCGCGGAGACCATCCTGTACGTCGAGCCGATCTACATCCAGGCGGACGCCGCCGCCTACCCGGAACTGCGGCTGGTGGTCCTCATGGAGGGCGACAACATGAGCTACGCCGAGAGCTTTTCGAAGGCCATGAAGGGGCTCATCGAGGGCGCGACACAGCGGCCGGCGGCCGCCCCGGCGGCCGGGCCGCCGCTCGCCGGCGAGCAGCTACGGCTCCTCCGCGAGGCCGACGAGGCCTTCGCGGGCTACCTGCGGCTGAACGGGGAGAAACGCTTCGCGGAGGCCGCGGCGAAACTCGAGCGGCTCGGGGAGATCCTGGACCGGCTGACCCGGGAAGCGCCGGGCGATGCACCGAAAGGGAAAACGCCGCCGGCCCCGGGACAGAAATGAACGCTGTCTCCCGGCGGCCGCCGGGAGATCGACCTTTTAACAGCGAATACACCCACCAACACGAACGGAAAGGAGAAGCCATGAACATCACGAGTTCGGCATTCGAAAACGGCGGCGCGATACCGTCGCTCTACACCGCGGACGGCAAGGACATCTCGCCGCCGCTGGCGTTCGAGGACGTGCCGGGGGACGCCGCATCGCTGGCCCTGGTAGTCGACGACCCCGACGCCCCCGCCGGCGTCTGGGACCACTGGCTGCTGTGGAACATCCCGTCGGATACCGGGGCGGTCGGGGAAGGAAAAACCCCGGACGGCGTGGCGGGCAAAAACGATTTCGGCACCCTCGAGTACGGCGGTCCCGCCCCGCCCGCCGGCACGCACACCTACCGGTTCACGCTCTATGCCCTCGACGCGAAGCCGGACCTGCCCGCCGGTTCCGACAGATCGGCCCTCGAGGCCGCCATGGAAGGCCACGTGCTCGATTCCGCCGTGTTAAAGGGCACCTACTCCCGCTGACCCGGTCTCTCCGGCAGGACGATTCCCTCCGCGCCCTTTCGCCCCTACAGCAGCGGTGAGAGCAGCCGGGAGAGGCGGGCCGCCAGATGGAAGGCGAGCCCCTTCGCCCGGTAGTCCGCGGCGCCGGCGGAACGGGCGAAGGAGAAATCCTCCGCCAGCATCGATTCGACTTCCGCCCCGAATGCCTCGTCGACCACCAGCATGGTCAGCTCGAAGCTGAGGTAGAAGGAACGGTTGTCCATGTTCGCCGATCCCACCAGGGCCAGGTCGCGGTCGACCAGCAGGACCTTCTGGTGCAGGAGCCCCCGGGTGTAGCGGAAGAACTTCACCCCGGTCCGCTCAAGCTCCTCCAGGTAGGTGAAAGACGCCCAGTAGACCAGGCGTTGATCGGGGCGGTCGGGTATCAGCACCCGGACGTCGACGCCCCGCAGGGCGGCCAGTTGCAGGGCCCGGATGATCTCGTTGTCGGGGACGAAGTAGGGACTGGTGATCCACAGCCGCTCCTCGGCCGCGTGGATCGCCTGGGTGAACATCATGCTGCAGGTGTGGAGTTCGTCGGCCGGGCCGGTGGGCAACACCAGCGCGTTCTGGTTCCCCGCCGGGGAGACAAGCGGCTGCCAGTTCAGTTCGGGCATCTTCCCCGTGATGAAAAACCAGTCTTCCACGAAAGAGAGCTGGATCTCCTGGACCGCGGGTCCCCGCACCCCGACCATGGTGTCGCGCCAGCAGCCGAACTGCTCGCTGCGTCCGCAGTATTCCTCACCGAGGTTCACCCCCCCGGTGACGGCCCAGCGCCCGTCGACCACGACCGCCTTGCGGTGGTTGCGGAAATTGACCTGGTATTGATGTGTCCATTTCCCGGTCCGGAAAGCCCGGACATCGATGCCCGCCTCCTTCAGCGACTCGATATACGCCGCCGAAAGGGCGTAACACCCGATCCAGTCGTAGAGGAAATAGACCCTGACGCCCGCCGCGGCCTTCCGGGCCAGGACGTCCCGCATCCGCCGCCCCAGGGCGTCGGACCGGATGATGTAGAACTGCATGAGGATGTATTCCTCGGCCCGCTCGATCTCGCGGAATATGGCCGCGAACGCCGCCGCGCCGTCGATCAGCAGTTCCAGGTCGTTGCCGCCGGTAAACGACAGCGACGCCAACCGCTCGAAGACGCCGTACCGGCGGCGGAACGCCTCCGGCAATTCCTTTCCCCGCAGCCCGAATTCGCGGATGCCGCCGATCATGTCGCGGAACCGGGCGTCGCTGGAACGGCGCGCAAGCCGGTATCCGTGAAACCGGTTCCTGCCGAATATCCAGTACAGGGGCACGGCCAGCCAGGGCAGCGTGATACACGATATCATCCAGGCGATCGCGCTCTGGCTGGTGCGGGCGGTCCACAGGGCGCGGACCGCGGTGATCATGCCGAGCAGATAAAACACGACCAGCAGGGCAATCCACACGAAATAGTCCTGGTAGCCGCTCACCTAGCGATCCTCCCCTTCACCGAACCGGATGACGCTGAGGCGAAACCCCCTGGTCGCCGAGCCGGTATTGTGAAACGAGAAGCCGCGGCAGGTGAAATCCTTGAAAGGGGTGTGGACGTGCCCGAAGTAGATATCGCTGATCTCGTCGAGGGCGGCGTCCGGCTCCCGCCGCAGGTACGCGAGGATCCGTTTCGCACACTTCTCCCGGCTGACGAACCGCAGAAAGAACGCGGGCAGGCCTGAACGGGCGAACAGCCAGTAGCAGGCGTGGTGGAACCGGCTTCGCCGAAGGATCCGGTTGCACCGGTCCCGGTAGACCTGGAGGCCCCGCCGCGACGCGAGGGGGTGGGAGACGTCGCCGTGCAGGAACAGCCGCCCGTCGCGGCGGTACCAGTCGGCCCGCCAGTCGAGGTTGGGAAACTCCCGGGCGAGCCCGTCGAGCGTTTCGCGGTAGGCGGGCACGCTGTCGTGGTTGCCCAGCAGGAACACGAATGCCGTGTCCGGGTGGGCGGCGACCAGCCGCCGTATCCAGTCCTCGGCGGCGTCCACAGACAATGCAAACCCCCCGTGGCGGGACCACTTGAAATCGAATATGTCCCCGTTGAACACGAAGAGATCGCACTCGTCGGCGGCCCGGCGGATATCGTCGATATGCTCATGGACGGTGGTCCGGTTGGTGAACAGGTGCAAGTCCGACACCACCGCGCCGCGTATCTGTCGGTGTTTGTCTGATTCTGTAAACATGTACTGAATATAGCTATTATACGGTAACCCGGTCTCCCCGCGGAGCCGGATACCGAATCTTTCGGCCACCATGACCCGTGCCGCCGTAATTTCTCCACTTAAAACTCGGGCAAAGGGCGGGAAACAACACCGCAAACACACCGTACCGGCTGAAAATAAAGATGCCTATTCCCGCCGTGGTGAATATGTTCGGCTCCGCGGACCGGCAGGACCCTCGATCACTTGTTTTTACCCATTGATAGCGATTATGCCTGCAGTCCCGGCAGAGGGCATCGGTCCATGCCCGATATCCCGCCTCGAAATGCCTTAGCCCGCACATTTCATGAAGGATCTCGCGGTTTTTCGGCCCTGTTGCGGTAAGGTTTTTCGCAACCCGATATCAGGACAACACCTGATTCCACGCCGTGTTCACAACGCTTACCATGTGTCGATATAACGTGAATAACCCCTCAGCCCGAAAGGAACACTTGAATGGTCGTAGGATTCGCGGATCACGAAAACGATACCCCCGAACAGCAGGATATCCCCGCGGAACTGCCGGTGCTGCCGCTGCGAAACATGGTCCTCTTTCCCCGGTCGATCGCCCCCCTGGTGGTAGGGAAACCACGCTCGGTGAAACTGATCCGGGAGACGATCAACGACAGCGGGATGCTGGCCGTCTGCACCGCCAGGGACCCCGCCGTCGAGAATCCCCTGCCCGGCCAGATTCACGAAACCGGCACGGTGTGCCGTGTCCGGAGCGTCATACAGATGCCCGAAGACAAGCTGCAGGTGATACTGGAAGGCCGGGAGCGATTTCGCGTCGACCACTGGCTTACCACGGAACCCTACCTCCGGGCGCGGGTGGAAACCGCCCCCGAGACGGTGGAGGACGGGCTGGAACTTGAAGCCCTGACCCGCAACCTCCGGGAACTCCTCGAGGATATTCTCTCCTTCATGTCCGACGTCCCCGAAGAGGCCGGGAAACTCATCAGGCAGTCCGACGACCCCCTCTACCTGGTCTACATGACCGCCGCCATCGCCCACATGGATCCCGAAGACGGCCAGCGGGTCCTGGCAATGGACAGCATCAAGGAGAAGATGCGGGCGCTGGTATCTCACCTGACCCGGGAACGGGAGATCCTCACCCTGGGCAAGAAGATCCGCACCGACGCCAGCAAGAACATCAGCAAACAGCAGCGGGAGTACATGCTGCGGGAGCAGTTGAAGGCGATCAAGAAAGAACTGGGGGAGGACCAGGAATTCGAGTCGACCCGGGAGGAATACGAAAAACGGCTGAAGGACGCCGGCCTGCCCAAAGAGGCCCGCGCGGAGGCCGAGCGGGAGTTGAAACGCCTGGAAAACGTGCCGCCGCAGTCGCCCGAGCACGCCCTGATCAGGAACTACCTGGACTGGATGGCCGACCTGCCCTGGAACACCCTCAGCGAGGACCACCTGGACATACCGTCCGCGCGAACAATTCTGGACGAGGACCACTACGACCTCGACGACATCAAGGAGCGCATCCTGGAATTCCTGGCCGTCCGGAGCCGCCTGAAAGAGCGGGGCGCGGAATCCGGGGACGGCGGCGGGTACCCCGCCACCATACTGTGTTTCGCCGGTCCGCCCGGGACCGGAAAGACCAGCCTCGGCCGCAGCATCGCCCGGGCGATCGGGCGGGAATTCACCCGGATGAGCCTGGGGGGCCTGCGGGACGAGGCGGAACTCCGCGGCCACCGGCGGACCTACATCGGGGCCATGCCGGGACGGATCATCCAGGCCGTCAAGCGGGTCGGCACCCGGAACCCCGTGTTCATGCTGGACGAAATAGACAAGGTCGGGGCCGACTGGCGGGGGGACCCGAGCAGCGCCCTGCTGGAGATACTCGACCCGGCCCAGAACCGGGCCTTTCGCGACAACTACCTCGACGTCGATTTCGATCTCAGCGACGTCATGTTCATCACCACCGCCAACCAGCTCGAGCCCATCACCGCGCCCCTCCGTGACCGGATGGAGATACTCACGCTCCAGGGATACACGGAAAACGAGAAAATCTGCATCGCCCGCCGGTACCTGGTCCCCCGGCAGATCGCGGCCAACGGCCTGCGGGAAGACGAGGTCGAGTTCACCGACGAGGCGCTTCGGGCCACGGTGCGGAACTATACCCGCGAATCGGGGGTCCGGAACCTCGAGCGGCAGATCGGCGCCGTGTGCCGCAAGGGCCTGGTGGGCATAACGGAGGGACGTCAGCCCCCCTGCGTGGTGACCCCCGATACGGTGCACGACCTGCTGCGGCGGGAGCGGTTCGAATCGGAACGGTCGGAAACCATCGAGATGCCCGGCATCGCTACCGCCCTGTCCGTCACCGCCCACGGCGGTGAGATCCTGTTCGTGGAGGCCACGGGCATGCCCGGAAAGGGAGAACTGACCCTGACCGGCCAGCTCGGCGAGGTCATGACGGAAAGCGCGAAAATCGCCCGCAGCTACGTGCGATCCCAGGCCAAGGCTATGAACATCAAGCCGGAAATCTTCAACGTCACCGACGTTCACCTCCACGTGCCGGCGGGCGCGATACCCAAGGACGGTCCGTCCGCGGGCGTCGCCATGGTGCTGGCGATCGCCAGTCTCTTCTGCCGGCGCCCGGTGCGCGGCTGCGCGGGGATGACCGGGGAAATCACGCTCCGCGGGCGGGTGCTGCCCGTCGGCGGCATCAAGATGAAGGTCCTGGCGGCCCACCGCGCCGGTTTGACGGATGTGATACTGCCGCAGCGCAACCAGCGCGACATCGAGGATATCCCTCCGGAAACCCGCGAGTCGATGCGGTTTCACTTCGTCGACCGTATCGGCGAGGCTATCGACCGCGGGATCACACAGCCCGGAGAATCCCCCGCCGCGCCCCCCGCCCCCGGCCAACCCCCGCAGACCACACCACGGCAGCCGGTCCCGGCCCACGCGCAACCGCCGACATCATCGGAATAAGACTATCGGCTCTGGAACGAACACGACCGACGCACTCCCCCACGCCCTGGCGGCGGCCGAGCAGATTACGGGGTCCATGGAACATCGCCGCACGGCGATCTTCACCGATTACGACGGCACCCTGACCCCGATCGTGTCCCAGCCGGAAGCGGCGACCCTGTCGGCCGGCATGAAACGGACCCTGGCCGGCCTCGCCCGTTCCTGCACCGTCGCCGTCATCAGCGGCCGTGATCTCGACGACGTGCGCGGCATGATCGGCCTCGATGAACTCATCTACGCCGGCAGCCACGGGTTCGAAATCGCCGGCCCGGCCGGCATGCACATCGCCCGCGAGGAGGGAACGCGGTTCCTGCCTCTCCTGGACGAGGCCGAACGGGAACTGTCCGGCGCCCTCGCAGCAATCACCGGGGTCCGGCTGGAGCGGAAGAAGTTCGCTGTCGCCGTACACTACCGCAACGCTGACCCGGGCGCGGCCGCAACGGTCGCGGCGGCGGCCGACCGGGCGCTGCAGAACCGGGAGTCGCTCAGGAAACGGTCGGGGAAGAAGATTTTCGAGGTGCAGCCCGCCGTGGACTGGCACAAGGGAAAGGCGGTGACGTGGATGCTGGAGCGCCTGGGGCTCGACGAACCGGACGTGCTGCCGTTCTACCTCGGCGACGACACGACCGACGAGGACGCCTTTCGCGCCCTGCGCGACCGCGGCGTGACGGTGGTGGTCGCCGCGGGGGACCGCCCCACCGACGCCCGCTACCGGCTGCGCGACCCGGGGGAGGTGCGCGAATTCCTGGAGATACTCGCCGCCGCAGCGCGAGAGTGACCCTGCCTGGCCGGCCGCGCCACGTTCTCCGCCCACGGGGCCTCTGCGGACGGACCGGACACCGGCACCGTCTACGCCGAGCCCTGCGCCTGCTTCTGCCTGAAGACCGAGAAGAGCGGCACCCTGCACGCGGCGTCGTACTGCAACGTGCACGGCCTGTGGTCGGGTTCGGCCGAACTGAAGCTGTAACACCGATTGCACGTTTCACTGCCCCGTGGGCTGAACCGGGCCCAATACGGGAACCGGCCTACCGGGTCGTTATTTTCGGCACAAGCGATACCGCGATTATTCGTTGCCAGACCCGCGCGGATCGCGATAGAATCAAGCCGCCCGGAAAGGAGATCACCGTGTCAGAGACACCGTCAACCATGCTGCCGCTGGGAACGAAGGCGCCGGATTTCTCGCTGCCCGACGTCAGGACCGGCGAGCAGGTCGGTCTGGATAAATTCACGGACGACAAGGCCCTGCTGGTCATGTTCATCTGCAATCACTGCCCCTACGTCAAGCACGTCCGCGACGAACTGGCGGAGATCGGCAGGAATTACAGCGGGAGAGATCTCGGGATCGTGGCGATCAGCGCCAATGACGCGGAGAACTATCCCGACGACGCCCCCGGCAAGCTGGCCGAAACGGCCGAGGAACTGGGATTCCCGTTCCCGGTCTGCTACGACGAGTCGCAGGAGACGGCCACGGCGTACACCGCGGCCTGCACCCCGGATTTCTTCCTGTTCGACCAGGACCGGAAACTGGTCTACCGCGGCCAGCTCGACGACAGCCGGCCCGGCAGCGGCGTGCCGGTGACCGGCAACGACCTGCGGGACGCCATCTTTTCGGTGCTGAACGACCGGCCGGTGAACTCCGAGCAGAAACCCAGCATGGGGTGCAACATCAAGTGGAAGCCGGGAAACGAGCCGGAATACGCCCGGTAAGATATTGTCGATGAAACCGGCGCCGCCGTCCACTATACTGACCTGTCCGATAACCCCCTTACAGGAGAATGTCACCATGAGAAGAAACGTATTGCTGCTGAGCGCACTGGCGGTCATGTCCCTGGCCACCCGCGGGTCCGCACACTGCCAGATACCCTGCGGGATTTACAACGACCCGGCCCGCTTCGTGGAAATGAGGGAACATATCAGGACGATCGAAAAGTCCATGAAGAAAATCGTCGAACTGGGTACGGCATCGGAGAAAAACTACAACCAGATCGTCCGGTGGGTCAACAACAAGGAACAGCACGCCGACAAGTTGACCGAAATCGTGACTTACTACTTCATGGCCCAGCGGGTCACGCCGGCAAAACCGGAAGACGAAAAGGCGTACGCGAAGTACACCGGGCAACTGGTCCTGCTGCACCGCATGGTGTACCGGGCGATGAAGGCCAAGCAGACCACCGACCTTGAGCACGTCACGGAACTCCGGAAACTCGTGGACACGTTCGAGGCATCCTACCTCGGCAAGGCGGCCGCCGGGAAACACGAACACGGACACGGGCACGGGCACGAACAC
>CAZLBC010000002.1:0-21604 GCA_964557575.1 uncultured Planctomycetaceae bacterium | reverse complement strand
CGGCAAGGCGGCCGCCGGGAAACACGAACACGGACACGGGCACGGGCACGAACACGATCACGGACACAAGTAAACATCTATCCGCGGAAGAGACCGGTTGACCGATGGGGAATAAATCCCTTTCACGCGGGCGGCCCCGACGGTATGCTGTACGCCGCGTGCCGCTGCGGCACGACGCGCAACACGTGCCGTCCCACGAGTTAGCAAACAACGACAAACCGAAAGGACACGGCCATGGCGGAAGAAGACCTGGCGGCGAAGAAGTGCGTGCCCTGCGAAGGGGGCGTCCCGCCCCTGGCGGGATCGGCACTGTGCAGCCTGGCAGAGCGGATCGACGGCGGGTGGGAGGTGATCGACGAGCACCACCTCGAGAAGACGTTTTCGTTCAAGAACTTCCGCGCGGCCCTCGCGTTCACCAACGCGGTCGGCGACATCGCCGAGGAGCAGGGGCACCACCCGGACATCTACCTCTCCTGGGGCACGGTGACGCTGCGTGTCTGGACCCACAAGATCGACGGCCTGACCGAAAGCGATTTCATTTTCGCCGCCAAGGTGGACGCCATCGGCGCATAACACCGCCCACCCGTCCCCCGGCAACACCCGCGACAACGGGACACCCGAACAGTGGCCGAATCATCAGCGAAGAAAAACGGTTCTTCCGCCGCGAAACCCCGAAAGCTGTTCATGAAACAGCCCGTCATGTTCAGGGTGCTTCTCGCGCTCCTGCCGGTGGGCTTGTCGGCCGTCTACTTCTTCGGGTGGCGGGTGGTCGCGGTCTGGTGCGTCTGCACGGCCGCGGGCCTGGCCACCGAGTACCTCACCGCCCGGGCCCGCAACGCCCCCGTATCGTCGGCCTGCCTGGTCACCTGCACCCTGTACGGCCTGTCGCTGCCCCCCACCATTCCCTTCTGGATCGCCGCCGTCGGCGTGGTGGTGGGCATCCTCTTCGGCAAGGAGGTCTTCGGGGGATTCGGCAGAAACTTCGTCAACCCGGCGATCCTGGGCCGGGCCTTCGTCTACGTGAGTTTTCCGGTTGACATGACCGCCCGCTTCGTGCCCGTCTTCGAGGGTTTTCCCGGCGGGTTCGCCCGCTGGTCGTTCGCGAGCCTCGACCGGCTGCCGGCGGCGCTGCGGGACGCCGGGCAGACCGTGGCCGACGCCGTCAGCCAGGCCTCCCCGATGTGGGTACAGCGCGAACACGGCGCCGCGGTGACCGAGCGGGCGGTTCAGTGGCACGAGTTGCTGCTGGGGAATATCGGGGGCACCTGGACCGCCGGCGACAACACGCAGATCCTGGCGGCGGGCAGCGCCGGGGAGGGCTGCGCCCTCTTGATCGCCGCCGCGGGCATCTTCCTCCTGGTCACCAAAACGGCCAACTGGCGGCTGATGCTGGGGGCCTTCGCGGGGGTGGTCGCCGCCAACCTGCTGCTGCGGAACGTGATGGGCTTCTCCGGGACCGGGGGCGTGCCGCCCCTCTACCTCAACCTGCTGGCGGGCACCACCATGTACGTGGGGGTGTTCATGGTCACCGACCCGGTCAGCGCGCCCAAGAAGCGGCCGGCCATGATCGCCTACGGCCTCCTGATCGGGTTCATGATCGTCTTTCTGCGATGGCGGGGGGTCTTCGTGGCCGCGGCCACCTTCTCGGTA
Organism: uncultured Planctomycetaceae bacterium; assembly: GCA_964557575.1. Classification (GTDB taxonomy): domain Bacteria; phylum Planctomycetota; class Phycisphaerae; order SM23-33; family SM23-33; genus CAZLBC01. The sequence continues at coordinate 19,954 of CAZLBC010000002.1, read as the reverse complement.
CTCCTGGGCAACCTGATCGGCCCCTGGCTGGATATCGCGGCCACGGCCTGGGCCGACCGCAAGAACAAAGGCAAAACGGCGGAGGACGGACAATGACCGCGGACATCGACAGGCCGCTGTTCGTCCTGGCGTTTGCCGCCGTTACCGGGCTGGTCTTCACCGCCCTGATCATGGGGCTCCAGGCGGCGGCCGGACCGGCCCTCGAGTTGAACGAGCAGGAGAAAGTGCGCAACGCCCGCCGGGAGCTGTTCCCGGACGCGAAACTCGAGACCGGCCCGACGCTCACCGACCCGGAAACGGGTATCGCGTTCGAACTGATCCTCGCCCGCGGCCGTCAGGATCCCGGCCGGCGAATCGGGTATATCGTCCCGGTGACGGGAACCGGGTTCTGGGCCCGGATCGACGGCCTGCTGGGCGTCACGGCCGGCGGGGCGGTCGGGAACCCGCCGGGCACCATGGACATACGGGGGCTCGTATTCCTCTCCCACCAGGAGACGCCCGGCCTGGGAGGACGCATTACCGAACGCGAATGGCGTGAGCAGTTCGCGGGTATCGACATCGATTCCCCGTCCCCGAACGGCGCCTTCATCTCTATCGGCAAAACGGAACCGGCGGCCGGGAATCCGGCCCGCGACCGTCACGTCGACGCCATCACCGGGGCTACGGGAACATCGACGGCCGTCCGGCGAATGCTCAACACCAACATCGCCCGTTTCAAGCGCGCGCTGGCGGCGCACTATGCAAGCGGCAAGAAGGAGGAAGGCTGATATGCCGGGCATGGAAGGCAGCCTCGGTTCGCGGCAGGCGCTGTGGAAACAGGTCTGGGAGGAGAACCCCATCTTCCGCCAGGTCCTGGGGATCTGTTCGGCCCTGGCGGTGACCAACCTGATCTTCAACACGCTGCTGATGTGCGCGGGGCTCATCTGGACCACCACCATGAGCGGCCTGACGGTCAGCCTGCTGCGGAAGTACACGCCCGCGCGGGTGCGGATCATGGTGGAGGTCCTGATCATCGCGGTCTACGTCATCGTGGTCGATATCGTCTTCCGGGTCTTCTTCTACGAGACGCACCAGCAGATCGCCGCCTACGTGGGCCTGATCATCACCAACTGCATCGTCCTGGGGCGGCTGGAGGCATTCGCCAACAAGAACCCGCTGATACCCTCGATGGCCGACGGCCTGGGAGCGGGTATCGGATACTCCCTGCTGCTGCTGTGCGTGGCGGTGGTGCGCGAGATCCTGGGGTTCGGGACCGTCCTCAAGAATACTGCCTGGGAACTCACCCTCCTGCCGGCAACCACCGAGACGTTCTGGCGTCACTGGACGATCATGGTGATGCCGCCGGGGGCCTTTTTCGTCCTGGCGATCTTCGTCTGGATCGCGCGGTCCTGGGCCTTGCGCACCGAAGAAGAGGAGGCCGGGACATGATTGCCGCCGCACAGCAGATCGAGCCGGCCGGCGTCGTCCGGATGGTGCTGATACTCCTCTCGGCGGCCTTCACCGAGAACATCCTCCTGACCCGCTTCCTGGGCATGTGCCCCTTCCTGTCGGTCAGCAAGCAGCTCCGCAGCGCGGTCGGCATGGGCCTGGCGGTCGTCTTCACCACCACGGGGACCTGCCTGATCAACTACCTGATCTACCGGTACGTCCTGCTGCCGCTGGAGCCCTGGGGGCTGCCCGTCGAGAGCCTCAAGCTCATCCTGTTCATCGTGGTGATCGCCTCGTTCGTCCAGTTCATGGAGATGTTCATCGAGCGGGTCAGCATGAAGCTCTACCACACCCTGGGTATTTTCCTTCCGCTGATAACGGTCAACTGCGCGATACTCGGCTCCTCCCTGTTCCTGATGAACAACGTGCGGGAGGAAGGTTTCGGGCTCGTCGAAGCGATCCTGTACGGCTTCGGCACCGGGGCCGGCTGGTTTATCGCGATCGTCCTGATGGGCGGCATACGCCACCGGCTCCGGAAGGCCAGGATTCCCGCCGGGCTTGAGGGGCCGGGCATCACCCTCATCATTGCGGGTATCATGGCACTGGCCTTCGTCATATTCCAGGGAATGATAAAGATGTAGGTGCGCCGCATGAGTCCGCTGACCATAGTACTGATCGCCGCGGGCATCGCCTGCGTCCTGATGACGATCCTGGCCGCCGTCCTCCTGGTCGCCGAGCGGTACCTCGCGAACTACGGGACCTGCCGGATCGATGTCAACGAGGGCGCCAAGGAGATGACCGTCGACGGCGGGGGAACCCTGCTGGCCTCCCTGACCGCGCAGGGGCTCTTCATCCCTTCCGCCTGCGGCGGGCGGGGGACTTGCGCATTCTGCACGGTGAAGATCCACGAGGGGGGCGGGCCCCTGATGCCCACCGAGCAGCCGCTGCTGACGGCGGACGAGATCGAGGACAACGTGCGGATCTCCTGCCAGGTCAAGGTCCGCAACGACATGAAGATCGAGGTCCCCGAGGAGCTGTTCGCCATCCGCGAGTTCCGGGGGCGGGTGGAATCGATCGACGACCTCACCCACGACATAAAGCAGCTCCGCATCGCCCTGATCGAACCGGAGACCATCGACTTTGTCCCGGGCCAGTACATCCAGTTGCAGGCCCCGGCCTACGGTTCGAATCCCGAACCGGTGTACCGGGCCTACAGCATCTCCTCGCCTCCGGAAGACGGGGGGGCGATCGAGTTGATCATACGCCTGGTGCCGGAGGGCATCTGCACCACCTGGGTCTTCGAGTATCTCGCGGAGGGCCAGGAGGTCCTGTTCAACGGCCCCTACGGCGACTTCGGGCTCAGCGACACCGACAGCGACATGGTCTGGATCGCCGGCGGGTCGGGCATGGCACCATTCTGGTCGATCGTCCGCCACATGAAACACAACGATATCGCCCGGCCCTGCCGGTACTTCTTCGGGGCGGTGGCCGGCCGGGACCTGTTCCTGGTCGACGAGCTGACCGCCCTGGCCGACGAGATGGACTGGTTTCAGTTCATCCCCGCCCTGTCCGACCCGGCCGACGAGGACGGGTGGGACGGCGAAACGGGGCTGATCACCGAGGTGGTCGACCGACACATAGACGACGATGCGCAACTGGAAGGATATCTCTGCGGCAGCGCGGGGATGATCGACGCCTCGGTCGCGGTGCTGAAGCAGAAAGACATCCCGGAATCGAAGATATATTACGATAAGTTCAACTGATCGGGCACGGCCATGAAACAGACGCCCTACGACAAGCAGCTCGCCGCCAACCTCGCCCGGGGTGCGCTCTGCCGGGACGGCTTCCTGGGCACCGACCACCGGGAGGTCTGGGAGATCGTCGCCGCCGACAACGCCGCGGTCAGCCGTCTCGGCCTCACCCACGGGCGGATCGCCGACCGACTCAGGGACATACTGGAACGGGCGATGGCCCGGTACGGCAACCCGGCCGACGTCGGGGAGGGCCTGACCGCGGTCTACCGGGAGGCGATGGGCCGGATCCCCTGCCCCTGGCCCCACTGCACCCTGGCCCCCAAGGGAGAGGTGGAGCTGTCCGACGAGGCCGGGCGGACGCTCCTGTTCTCGCCCCTCTCGGTGCACCTGATTGCGGAGCACGGGTTCTACCAGGGACGCGGCTCGCGGTACCGCCTGGAACCGAAGGACCTCGCGGCGGTCCTGGGCCTGGCGCAAGAAGGGTGCAGGGCTAATTCAAGCCATTGTATAAAAGGTAGATACAATAACTCCGGCCCCTCTTCATAAATCCCCTCACTCTCTATTTCCCTCACCGAACCGGGATCCGAAAAGGGCCCCGATCTCTTCGATTGCCTCGCGGGCGTCGTCGCCCGCGGCCCGCACGGTCAGTATGGTTCCCCGCAAGGCTCCGAGTTTCAGCAGGTCGAGGATACTCGTGCCGTCCACGAACCCACCGCCGTTGCGTACCTGTATGTCGGCGTCGAACCGGGCCGCCGTCTGCGCGAGGATGGTCGCAGGGCGGGCGTGCAGCCCCGTTTGGTTCATTACGATATACCGTGCTTCGACACGTTTCATCGTACTCTCCGGCCGTGTTGACTGTTACCGGGCCCGAACACGGCACCGGGTCGTCGCGTGTCATGTCCGTTTCGCCGCGGTCCGGACCTTCTCCAGCAGCGCGACGGCCTCCTCGTCGGTGACGTCGTGCCAGTGCCGGTAGGCTTCGGCCACCGCCCGGAAATGCGGCGGGGCCAGGAGGACGACCACCCGCTCGGCGACGGTTTCCATCTCGGCGGCCACCCGCGGCGAGGCCACCGGGGCCGCAACAGTGATTTCGGATGCCCCCCGGTTGCGGCAGCATTGAATCGCCGCCCGCATGGTCGAGCCCATGGCGATCCCGTCGTCGACGAGTATCACCTCCCGGCCCGCGAGGCCCGGCAGCGGTCAGCCGATATCGACGGGTTCGCAGAGATTGTCCGCGTCGGTGGCCGCCCGGCCGCAGATGCGACACAGGTACTTCGCGTCTTTTGACAACCCGGCCACCGTCTCCATCTGCCGGTGGGCCACCAGGTCGCGGAAGAGGATGTTTTCCTCCTTGCCGTGGTGGCACCGGTCGGCGCAGGTCCGGATGAAATCGACCATGGTGTCCACGAAGAGCGGGTCGACCGCCTCCGCCTCGTTCATGAGGCGTACTTTCTTTCGAATGGGATCAACCATTCGCTCGATGAGCCGGTGTTCGATCATCAGCAATCCGATCGGTTTCATCATCAACGATCCTGTCTACCTTCATCGCCGGCGCGCCGTCGAATCAGCTCCGTAGACACGGGGGGCTGTCATCAAGACGCGCAGTCGACTGTTGAGTGCAGCATATGCCGTCCCGGACAAACACGACATCGGGAATTACCCGACCAGGCGCTGCGAAATGCCCTATGGACTGCCTGACGCGGTGGACAGCATTGAGTACAAAGAAGAACACCGGACTGAACAGGCAAAAATCTTCATCGTCACGCGGTGTCGGGAGAGGGAATACAAGAATGAGGCAAATGTAACCGGACAACATTTAATTCGCTTTTTATAAATATGTTATAAAAGAAAGATGATGCTTGTAATCCCGGAAATACAGTAGTGTTCGAATGCATGCGTATATTACTTTGATCCGGAGGTTGACACCATTCAAACTCTTGTCTACTATTAAGTTGAGGGCGAGTAAGATACCCGGGTTATCCCGGCGCGCTTTTGTCAGGAGAATGACCATGCGCCAACGGCACCGGAACAACATCATGCGGCGAACGGACGGCGGCGGCTTCACCCTTATCGAGCTGATGGTGGTCCTGACCATTATCGCCATTTTGATCACGTTCCTGATTCCGGTACTCTACGAGGCCATCGCGCAGGCCCGATTCACCAAGTGGATGGGGCTGCGGCGCAACCTCCAGACCCGGACCTCCTGCCGGCTGCTGTTTACCTTCCACGAGAGCGAGATCTGGGAATACGACGAGGACGAAATAGACGACTCCGTGGACGATGTCGTCACCGGCCGGCTGTACAACGCCTCCAAGGCCGAGGACCCCAAGAGCGCGGTGAACCTGAACCTGACGGCGCCGACGCCGGATTACGGGGAACTGATAAACGGCCCGCTTTACATGAGAACCACCGCGGAGGGCGAACAGGTCGGCCGCTTCAAGTACAAGGGGGCCATGATCTTCAACGAGGACGACGCCACGGGCGTCCAGACCGTTGCCTTCGACGAGGCCTACCCGTCGATCTTCAAGACCTTCGCCGAGGAGTTCACCGTGTACGCCTGGATCTACCCGACAGCCCTGAGCGGCAGCGCGACCAACCACGGCGGGCACAACATCTTCATGGCCCACGGCTCCGACAGCAACAACGACAACTTCGAGGTCGGCGTCAATCCCAACGGGTCGGTCGAAGTCTACATCCACGCCGTGAAGGCCGACGGCAAAGGCGACAAGTGGCAGGTGGACGCGATACCGGGTTCCAGCGGGCAGATCACCACCGACGCCTGGCACTTCGTGTGCGTCCGGTACAATCACGGCCTGGTCGACGTCTGGGTCAACGATCAGCGGTTCAGCTCCGACTTCGTGGACCGGGGAGACAGAAAACTGCAGTTCGCGGCCAATTCGCCCATAACCATCGGCGCGACCTACCACGGCTCCGACAACGGCAAGGGGCCCGAAAACGGGTTTATCGGCAGGATCGGCGAGGTGGTTGGTTTCAACGAAGCCGTATCGGAAGGCGATGTCATGGTCTTCTACCAGCACGGCCTCCAGTAGCCGACAGGCGGGCCGTCCCGGCGCGGCGAAAGTAAGCAATCGCGACGGGCGGAGAAGGAGATGAATATGAAACGCGAAAACATAGACGGGACCCGCCGGCGATATACTGCCGAAACCTCCCGCGGGTTCACGATTATCGAGTTGATGGTAGTCGTCACGATCATCGCCATCCTGATGACCATCCTTATTCCCACGCTCAACAAGGCGCTCCGCCAAGCCGCCTACACCCGGTGGATGGGGCTCCGCCACGATCTCCAGGCCCGGGCCGCCTGCCGGGTACTCTACACCTTTCAGCGGGATGAAATCGCGACGTACGACCGGGAGAAAAGCAATGACCGCACCGGCCGGATATACAACCTCGCGAAGGTGCTCGATCCGCGTGACGTCAGCAGGGACGAGATGAGAACCGCTCCCCGATTTGGGGAACTCGTCAATAATCCCGAGCACCGCATGACGCTCGACGACGGCGAGATGGCCGCCCGGTATGTCTACAAGGGAACCATGATCTTCAACGAGAGCGGGGGGCCTCACGCTATATGGATGGAGGAGGAACTGCCCTCCTGTTTCAAGCGGGGCGACAAGGAATTCACCGTCTACGCCTGGGTCTACCCGACGGCGCTGAAGGGCAGCAGTTCCAACCACGGCGTGAACAACTGCCTGGTGGCCCGCGCGTCAGACGACCACAACGACAACTTCGAGTTCGGCATCGACAGCGGCGGGGGTCTGGACGTCTACATCGACTGCGGAAACGACAGCAACAACGGCCCCGACACCAGCGCCACTCTCACCCCCCCCGATGCGGAGAAAAAAGTCGAGGAGAACAACGGGTGGTACTTTGTCTGTGTCCGCTACGATCACGGGGTGGTGGACTGCTGGATCAATGACGAGAAGATCCGCTCGGAGGCCTGGCTGAGCGCGACGGAAATGGATGAGGCCGAGGGATCGCCCCTGAGCGTCGCCGCCACCTACCACGGCGGCGGCGGCGACGGGCCCGAGGTGCCCTACACCGGGAGAATGGACGAGGTCGTCGTCATCAGCGAGGCCGTTCCGGACAACGAGATCATGGATTTCTACCATATCGGTAATCCGTAATCAGCCGTCTCTATACGAAAGGACCCCGACATGACCACCCTGCTGTATATCCTTCTCATCCTTGCCGGTGCCGCGCTTATCTTTTTCACGATCAAGGCCCGGCGCAACCAGAACTGGATGCCCGTCTGGATATGCCTGGGCGCCTGCGGCGTACTCATCCTCTTCAACATCATTCTCGGTCTCTTCGGGGGCGGGGGCGGGGGCGGTATGTCAAAGTACTCAAAGAGCGTCCAGGCCCGACTCGCGCGGAAGCTCGGGGAAACCGCCGGATCGATCCTGCCGGAGGGAAGCACGGTGGTGGTGCTTTCGGAGTTCACCGAGGAAGGACTCAAACAACCCCTCCCGCAGGCCCGGTTGGAGGCCCTCAAAGAGGCCCTGGCGGAAAAGGACATCGAGGTCGCCGGCGTGATCCCTCCCGCCCAGCCGCCGGAGAACGCCACCGAGGAGAGCGAAGAATGGCGGGTGACCGACCTGAAGAGATCGCTCGACGCTTTTCCCGACGCGGCGGGCTGGATCTGCCTGTACGAGGTCGTGCCCTACGTCGTTCAGTGCAAGCCGAAAGACGCGGACGTGAACATAGTGACCTTCGCCCGCCTGAGCCGCGCAAATCTCCAACTCCTGAATGACGGGCACATTGCGGCGATGATAGCGCGAAAACCGGGCGTGAAGCTGAATCCCAAGAGAAAACGGGATACCGATCCGGCCGATCTGGTGGAGAAAAACTATCTCGTCCTCACACCCGGCGACGCCGGAACATGGATCGAGAAGATCGCCGCCGAAAAGGGCCGAGGCGGGAGATAGTCGATACGCCGCTCTTTTGTCAGGAGCACGACCATGCGCCAACGACACCGGAGTGATACTACGCGGCGAAAGGACGGCGGCGGCTTCACCCTTATCGAGCTGATGGTGGTCCTGACCATTATCGCCATTTTGATCACCTTCCTGATTCCGGTCCTCTACGAGGCCATCGCGCAGGCCCGGTACACCAAGTGGGGGTCAACGATCAGCGGTTCAGTTCCGATTTCGTCGATCGCGGGGAACGACGATTACAGTTCGGGTCCAATTCGCCCATAACGATCGGGGCCACGTACCACGGCTCCGACAGCGGCACGGGGCCCGAAAACGGCTTTATCGGCAGGATCGGCGAGGTGGTGGGCTTTAACGAGGCGGTCTCCGAGGGTGACGTGCTCGTCTTTTACCAGCACGGGCTTCAGTAGCAGGCGGGAAATGGCGGGGGCCGGCGCAGCGTTTATGAATTCGAAGCGCCCTTCCGCTCCAGGAACTTCGCGGCGCCGAAGACCAGCAGGCCCGCGGTCCCGATCGCGGCCCCCGCAATAAACGCTCCCCGGTCTGCGAACCGCCCGAACGCCGACGGCAGCACGGGCGCCGCCATACCCCCCAGGCACAGCAGCAGCGAAACCAGGCGCGGAATACGCTTTCTTCCCCGATAACGGGCCAGGGCCCGGAACGAGAGCTGGGCTCCCAGGACGAACACCAGCAAGGCCGCCAGGGAAAGCGAGTACCCGAAAAACATGCCCGGCCAGACCTGCAACTCCCACAGCGATACCACCAGCGCGCACGCCGGCAACAGCATGATCGGCAAAATCAGCCGCTCCCGCCCTCCCGTCAGCAGGGCGCCGCTGAGAACGGCGGCCGCCGGTATCCGCAGGTCGTCCAGCAGTCGCGCGGGAACCACCGCCGAGGACTGTTCCAGTATCATGCAGAAACCCGCGATCCCGCCGAGGACTCCCGCCAGTATCAGCGGCGGCCAGGGCAGCGTCATCGCGCGGCCGGCCCGCCCCCGGCTCTCCATGAGCACCACCAAAACAAGCGACCAGGAGAGAAAACTCGAAAACACCCGCAGAAGCATAAGGGGCGGGATGGCCGGGCTTTCATCCTCGGCAGCGGCGCCGTACATGAAACCGTGAATCGCCTCCGCGACGCCTGAAAAGGGATACGCATCGTCGCCGGGAGTCACGGGCCGCAGCAGCCACAGGGCGGCCATGATGCAGATACCCACGACCGCGGTCGCAACGGTCGCGGAAGACCGCCTTCCCGCCGGGACGGCCGCGGTAACCCCGGCGGACGCCGCGCCGGCGGCCCCGCCGGCGGCGCACGCGGCAAGGATTGTGAGGAGCGGCGAGACACCGGATGCCACACACAGCGCTGCCGCGATGCCGCCCAGGCACATGACCGGCCACACGCTGAGGTCCACCGCGCCGGCGGAGAGAACGATCAGAAACCCGGTCATTGCCGGCAGTGCCACGGGGAGGAGGAAATCGACGCACTCGGGGTAGGCGAAGGAGCCCGACGACACCCAGCCGGGCACGAGGAGAGCGGCGAGCAGGGCGACGACAAGCAACACGAACCCGTTGGCAAAGGGAACCGGGAAGGACGGCTTTTCACTGTATGCTTCAGGCAATCGTCATCATCTTCCTGCGGTGGCGGCACTATTCGACAACCGGAACCGGTCCCGCGATCGCCTCGAACTCGTCATTCACCAGCGAATCGCCCGAGAGGATCTTCTCGCGGTGCATGTCGTTCTCGGGCATCTTGATCGCCATCCACCGGCGGGCGACGGCCGCCTTCCGCGCGGCCATCACCTCGTCGACGGAACTGTCGGCCTGGTCGCAGAACAGGGCGGCGACGATAAGATTGATACCCATGTCCACCAGTTTGCGGGCGTACAGGTCACGATAGGTGGTCGCCTGGGTCTTGACGAAGTCGACGCATTCCTGCAGTGCCGCCATCCCGCCGCGAATCTGCTCGACGAGGGGCGCGGTCTCTTCGCTCCACTTCTCCCGGCGGGTCGGCGATTCAACCAGGGACTCCAGGACGGTGTTGCAGGTCCCCGACGCAATCCCGGCCACCGCGGCGACCACCTGGAGCTGGCTGGTGCCCTCGTAAATGGTGGTGATCCGGCTGTCCCGCAGGTGGCGCTCGAGGGGATAGTCCCGCATGAAACCGCTGCCGCCGAGGACCGCGATGGCGTCGTTGGCCACCCGCATGCACATCTCGGAGGCGTAGTACTTGGCCATCGGCGTCAAGAGCTTGTTGAAGCGGCTGACCTTGCGCAAGAATTTCTTGTTCGCCTTCTTCTCGTCTCCCGCGAGATCGCCGTACTCCTGCTTCTTGGTCGCGGCGATCTCCCGGTCGACGCAGTAGGTGGCATAGTAGGTCAGGCTTCGGGCCGCCTGGATGTCGACCTGGGCGTCGGCGAGGATTTCGCGAACCGCCGGGAAGCCGTCGATGGAGACATCGAACTGTTTCCTGTCGCGGGCGTAGCTGCGGGCCACGCGGTACGCCGCCTCCCCGATGCCCAAACTCTGGGCGGCGATACCGATCCGCGCCCCGTTCATGAGGCTCATCACATACTTGATGAGTCCGCGCTGGCGCTCGCCGATGAGCTGGGCGGGAACGTGGTCGAAGTATATCTCGCAGGTGGGGCTGCCGTGTATCCCCAGCTTGTCCTCGAGGCGGCGGATCTTGACATTCGGGCCCCGGTCGCAGACCAGCAGGCTCAGCCCGCGGCCGTCGGTTATCTCCGGCTCGGTGCGGCAGAGCACCAGCAGTACCTCGCCGCAGCCGTTGGTGATGAAGCGCTTGACGCCGTGGATGAACCAGTTGCCGTCCTCGTCCTGGTAGGCGCGGGTCTTGACGGCCTGCAGATCGCTTCCCGCGTCCGGCTCGGTCAGGACCATCGCGCCGGTGTGCTCGCCGGACGCCATCGGCGGCAGGTACTGCTCCTTGATTTCCTCCGCGGCGAAGGCGTTGATGGTCTCCGCGATGCCCTGCAGGCCGTACAGGTTCATCAGGGACGCATCGGCCCGGGACACCATGTCATTGCTGATGGTATAGACGAACTGGGGGCAGTTGATGCCGCCGTACCGGTAGGGGAGGGTGAATCCCATCAGTTCCGCCTGCCCGAGAAGCTTCAGCGCGTTGGCGATGCCCGGGGTATACGACACGCTGCCGTCCTCGTTGAGCACGGCCCCCGTCCGGTCGGTCTCCTCCGCGGTCGGCTCGATTTCCTCGGCGCAGATCCTGCCGAGGGACTCGAGTATCCGATCGTAGTTGTCCACCGCGTCCGGCGGGTTTTCGGGGGCGAAATCGAATTCATCGTGGAACCGGAAGCCGTCTTCCTGGAGTTCCGCCAGTTTTTCCAGGTCGAAATGCCTGAACAGAAACCGTATGTCATCGTTATCCGTATAGAAATTTGCCATGGTATTGTTTCCCGGTGCGGTGAAAAATCAGTGACTCGTTTTGATATTCAGCCCCCCCCGGACTGCCTTGATCAGCATGGGAACCACGTCGTTGAGATCACCGACGATGCCGTAGTGCGCGATGTTGAACATGTCGACGTCGGGATTGTTGTTGACGGCGAGTATCTTCGCCGACTCGCTCATCCCCGCCATGTGCTGCACCGCCCCGGATATACCGACGGCGATGTACAGGGCCGGGCGGACGGTGGTCCCGGTCTGGCCGACCTGGTGATCCTTGTCGACGTAGCCGAGGTCCACGGCCGCGCGGCTGCCGCCGACGGTCGCCCCGAGACAGTGCGCCAAGTCCCAGATCTGCTGAAAATTCTCCCGGCTGCCCACCCCCGCGCCGCCGGCGACGATGATCCGGGCGCCCTTCAGGTCGATCTTCTTTTCCTCGCGATGCCCGTCGTGGATCACGAGGGTGCCGGGCAGATCGGGAAATACCGGGTCAAACCGGATGATCTCCCCCTGTCGGCCCTCGTGCTTTTCGCTCAGCGGCATGACGCCCTCGCGGACGGTCGCCATCTGCGGCCACCAGTCGACGTTCACAATGGTGGCGATGATGTTGCCGCCGAAGGCGGGCCTGATCTGGTACATCAGGTCGGTATAGGTTTTCCCGGTCTTCTTGACCTCGTGGTCGCCGATCTGCAGATCGGTGCAGTCCGCGGTCAGCCCGCAGCGGAGTTTCGATGCAACCGTGGGAGCGAGATCCCTGCCCAGCGGCGTGGCGCCGTACAGGCAGATCTGCGGCTGCCGATCCTCGATCAACCGGCAGATCGCGTGGGCGTAGGGCGTCGTCTGGTAGTGCCTGAGCCGGGCGTCATCGACGAGATACACCTTGTCGGCGCCGTGTTCAATCAGGGGCCGGCAAAGATCACCGACGCCTTCGCCGAGCATCATGGCGGCCACCGGAACGTTCAGCGTGTCTGCGAGCTCCCGCGCCTTGCTCAACAGTTCGAGCGGCACTTCGGAAAGCTCTCCGTTTTCCTGCTCGGCAAAGACCCATACTTCACCTTGCTTGTTGACTTCTACCATCTCAATTCCTTCTGTTTGATTGAAAACCGGCGATCAGCCGATCGTGTGATCTGCTATCAGCGCTTTCATGAGTTCGTCTGCGCCTTCCTGGGTGGGCGGATATTCGTGGTACTCGCCTCCCGACAGCACCACGGCCTGTATCCGGTGCACTTTCGTCGGACTGCCGGTCATGCCGACCCAGTCGAGGTCCGCCTCGATATCGTCGAGGTTCCACGATTCGATAAGCAATCCTTTCGCGTCCAGGGCCTTCGCACGGGAATCCACCGCGGACGGGTCCGCCTCCTTCCCCCCCAGCTCCCGGGTGATCTCGCCCGCCGTCCGCGCCTTTTTGTGCTTCATGATCTTTCGGGTCGCGGGGGGCCGGGGAACATTGGCCGTGTCCATGACCGTCAGGAGGGCCGGCAGTGCGGCCGAGACCTCTTCCCAGCCGTTGCCGATATTGCGTTTCACCCGGATCGAGCCGTCCTCGATGCCGATCAGTTCCTCCAGGTAGGTGACCAGCGTAAAACCGAGCTTCTCGGCGAGCTGCGGCCCGACTTGCGCAGTGTCCCCGTCGATGGCCTGCCGCCCGCAAAACACCAGGTCGGCCCCGAGTTTCCGCACGGCGCGGCTCAGGATATAGCTCGTTGCCAGCGTGTCGCTCGCGGCGGCCCTGATGTCGGTGATCAACACGACCCGGTCGGCGCCCATGAACAGCGATTCCCGCAAAATCTCGGCCGCCGCAGGCGGTCCCATGGTGATCAGCGTGACCGTTCCCCCGTACGTGTCCCGCACCTGGAGGGCGGTCTCGAGGGCGTTGTGGTCCTCGGGATTGAAAATCGCGGGAAGCTCGCCGCGGTTCACCGTCCCGTCCTCGTTCATGGCCTCGCCGGTGATGCGCTTCGTGTCCGGCACCTGCTTGGCGCATACAACTATGTTGTAACTCAAGATCAATACTCCATCTAGGTCGATAAGCCGTTCGGATCGCGTCTCCGGTGTGCACGGCGACGGATCATGAAATCAGGGTGCATTGAGGCGAAGATACTATATACAACCTCCGAAGCTGTCAATCGTAATTTTCGACGCGCAACGGGGCGGTAACGGCCCGGTCCGGCTCTTTTTCTTTCGCGGGGCCCGGCGATCTGCTATCATTTCACCATGCAGAACGCCGACAACGACAACAATACGAAAAGAGACAACCGTAATATCTGGGCGCCCTGGCGGATGGTATACCTTGACGCCCTCAGGGAATCCCAGTCGGAATGCTTTTTCTGCGACTACCGCGACGAGCCGGAACACGACGAAAAAAATTGCGTGCTGGTCAGAGGGCAGAAGGTCTTTTCGATGCTCAACCTCTTTCCCTACACCGGCGGGCACGCGCTGGTCGCCCCCTACGAACACGTCGGCGGCCTCGAAGACATCGACGACGAGACCTACGGCGAACTGATGACAATGGTCAGGCGGCTCCAGGCAACGATCGCCCGGGCGATCTACCCGGACGGCTTCAACATCGGTTTCAACCTCGGCCGCTGCGCAGGGGCGGGCATCCCGGGCCATCTGCATGCCCATATCGTGCCCCGGTGGTCGGGGGACACGAATTTCATGCCCGTCCTCGGCGACGTGCACGTGATACCCGAGTTTCTGCAGCAGACCAGAGAGAGGATACTCAACGCCTGGAACAGCGGCGGGAGCCGGTAGGCAGGCGGCGATGCATCCCTGCGCGACACCCGATGCGGCAGGCCGGCGAAAACACCCCGAACCGCACGATCCCCGTATCCCGGCTTTCCAGGCGGACCGGGAACGCATACTCCGGTGCTCGGCATTCCGGCGGCTGGACTACAAGACGCAGGTGTTCGTGCCCCACGAGCACGACATGTTCAGGACCCGTATGACCCACACGCTCGAGGTCGCCCAGATCGCCCGGAACGTCGCCCGCGCACTCGATCTCAACGAGGATCTCGCCGAGGCGGCCGCGCTCGCCCACGATCTCGGGCATCCCCCGTTCGGGCACACCGGCGAGCGGGTGCTCGACGAACTCATGGCCGATCACGGCCGGTTCGAACACAATCGCCAGTCGCTGCGGATCGTCGACTACCTCGAGCATCCGTACCCCGGTTTCCGGGGGCTCAACCTGACCGAACCGACCAGGGAATGCATCGCCGGACACGAGACCGCCTACGACGCGCCCGCCTGCGGGGAGCTCGATCCGTCCCTGCGACCGCCGCTGGAGGGGCAGGTCTGCGACCGCGCCGACGAGATCGCCTACTCGTCGGCCGATCTCGAAGACGGCCTGGCTTCCGGATGGATTTCAGAGCGGCAGGTTTCCTCGTTGAATCTCTGGCGCGCCGCCCGCGAACTGGGCCGGCGGGACTATCCGGACGCGCGGGATATTCACATCCGGATTGCGGCCACCCGGAACGTCATGCGCCTGCTCGTCGACGACCTGGTCGCGACCACGCGGCGGACCATTGCCGACCGCGGCCTCGGCAGTCCCGCGGACGTCCGGCGGGCCGGGCGGTGCGCCGTGATGTCACCGGAGATGGCCGGTATATTCGATGAACTCAAGGCGTTCCTGCTGGAGAATCTCTACTTTCATCCGAAAAACGTTGCCGAGGACGGGCGGTCCGAGACCGTGCTGCGAGAACTGTTCGGGGCCTTCGTCGACAACCCCTCACTTCTTCCCGCACGATACCGCGAACGGATCGATCGCCCGGGGGAACACGGGCGGATCGAGGGACGCCGGCGAATCGTGTGCGACTACGTGGCGGGGATGACCGACCGTTTCTGCCGCCGGGAGCACGCCCGGATAACCAAACAGCATTCCGGAAAAGGGTAACCCGATGAAACCGACATACTGTATCCAGAACGGCCGCGTCGTCCTCCCCGGCTCCTCCGTGCCGGGCGGGACCGTGGTCATCGGTGCCGGCCGGATCACCTACGCCGGCAAACACAAAAAGACGCCGCGGGGAACCGCGGAGATCGACGCGGCCGGCGGCCGGGTCTGTCCCGGCCTGACGGACGTGCACGTTCACGGGGCGGGCCTGGTCGGCTGGGAGACCTGCAGCCGGGAGGGATTCGAAGCGGTCGCCCGGCGACTCCTCCGCGCCGGCATCGTTCGGTTCCTGCCGACCATGATGGCCGACGAGTCCGTCATCGAGCGGACGGCCGCGTTCATCGCGGCGTCGTCCGCATCGGCCCGGATCCCCGGGATATACGTCGAGGGCCCCTTCGTCAGCGACAAAAAACGGGGAGGGATACAGCCACGGTTCATCCGCCCCGTCGACCTCCGCTACCTCGAAAAGCTCCAGCGGATCGCCGGCGGCACGATCAGGATGATGACGTTTGCACCGGAACTCGACAGGGCGGAAAAACTGCCGGCGGCCATGCGGCGGCTGGGCATCCTTCCCTGCATCGGCCACACCGCCGCGCCGGCCGCGCGGGCGGCTGCCGTGTGTTGTCGCGGAACATTCAACTGCACCCATCTCTACAACGCCATGAGCGGGCTGGATCACCGCAATCCCGGCGCGGCGGCATTCGCCCTGGACAGCGACCGGGTCTACACCGAGTTGAACCCCGACGGCACCCACGTGGCCCCGGCACTGCTGAAGCTGACCCTGAAGGCCAAGCGGCCCGACCGGATCGTCCTGGTCTCGGACGCGGTGGTGTCGGCGGGAAAACGGCCGGGTATCTACCGGTACATGAACATGGCGGTCAGGAGCACGAAAGAGGGCGTCTACTACCGGGAAGACGGCACGCTCGTCGGCAGCAGCATCCTGTTGAACGAGGGGCTCAGGCGGTTCATCCGGCAGACCGGGGCCCCGCTCCACGCGGCCGTCGCCGCGGCGGCGCGAAATCCGGCGGCAATGCTCGGCCTCGGCCGCCGGACCGGGAGCCTGGAACCGGGAAAAGACGCGGATATCGCCGTCTTCTCGCGAAACTTTTCAAAGACCACGGCAGTATTCTGGCGGGGGAAACAGGTGGTGTAACCGGCGGGAAACCGATCTTTTTCACTCGCCCGCCAGGCAGGTGATCGATCCTTCGGTCGTGCAGATGTAGAGCCGCCCGCCGGCGGCGATCATTCCGTCGAAGACGGGCACCGATGCCAGCCGCTGTTCGGCGAGCTTCTTACCGTCCGCGGCCGCGACCGCCCACAACGCCGCCTCCCCCCTGCCCGCAAAGGTCGCGAGCGGATCGTCGGTCTTCACTTCGTCGGGGGGACCGGCGAAAAAAAGCGTCGGGCCCGCGAGGACCATGGCCCGGGCCCGCACCGGGACATTGACCGTCCATTTCGCGGGCTTCGACCGCGACATGACCCCCCGCTCATGGTTGGCCTGTTTTTTTTCCAGAAACGGCTCGTTGTCGTTATCGTCGGCGAACAGCTCGTAGCCGCCGCCGGGTTCGAACCGCGGGCTGCGGCTGAACTTGGTGTTGAACACGTGCAGGCCGTAGGTGGTCTCCTCGTCGAAGACCAGTATCTGCCCGGCCTTGGAGGCATTCACCGCCACGTACTGCCCCGGCCAGCGCCGCGCGTAGAGCCAGTAGGTCCGGTCGAACCAGGTGTCGTCAAGAAATCCCCCGGATGCAACCAGATGCAGCGGCGTCTTTCTGGCGCCGTGCTTCGCCGTCTTCGGCGCGGCGACGCGATTCAGCTTCATATCGAAGACGTTCTGGTAGAGAAAAAGGTATCCCCCCTCCGCGACAAGAATATCGTTCTTCGAGCCGTCCATCTCGTGGGCCCGCGCGCTCGGGTTTTGCAGGTCGGGCCGGGGACCCGCCAGCCGGGCCCGGTGCAGGACCGCGCCGGTTGCCGCGTCCAGGCCGTAGAGGCCGATCCCCCCGTCGAGAAATGAACTCCGCCCGGCGGCGAGGTAGGCGACGCCGCCCGTGACCAGGACGCTGCCCCGCACGGGCCAGCTCGACTCGAGACGGCCGAAGGAGACGATCGTTCGCTCGCGTGGCGCGGCCCGGAACCGCCATGCGAGCGCGCCGTCGGCAAGGCGGAGACAGTAAACGGTGCCGTCGCAGCAGCCGAAGACGCAAAGCAGCCGGCCGTCGGCCCCGTCGCCCGCCCGGAAGATGGTCGGCGGCGAATCGACCGGCCCGCCGGCCTCGAAGGTCCAGACCGGGTTTCCGTCGGCGGCGTCCAGGCAATAGACCAGGCGCGAGTCGGGCGCAGCGACCAGCAGCCGCCCCCCCGCGACGACCGGGGGCGTCAATCCATCGGCTGTTTTCACCGTCCAGGCCTCTTTCAGCCGCGCCGGTACCGGCGTGTCCGTCGCGCCGCTGCGGGCCGGATCGCCGCGGTACGTCGGCCACGACAGTTCCCCGGCCGCGACGAGCTCCCCGGCTGATGCGAACGCCGGCCCCTTCTCCAGGCGGCCGGCCGTATTCTCCGCAACCGCGCGGGTCGTCTCCTGCCCGCTCGCCAGGGCGTTGAAACCGTCCAGCTTGACCCCCGGGTAGCAGAAACAGGGGTCGGGCGGCGCGTACACCATGCCGTTGGCCGGCATGATGCCGTACCGGCAGGTGCCCCGGACCCAGTCGTGTTGCGCGTGGCGGTCGCCCGCCAGGTCCAAAAACTCGATCCCCCGCTTGGAGAACAGCAGGTACCGCTCGGTGGCTTTTGACCGGTAACAGCGGAAGTGGTGGCCGCCGGTAAACAGGTGGCCGGGCGTTATCTCCCGGGCGGGTTTCCCGGTCTTGATATCCAGCCCGGTGAAGCGGTGATCCAGCCAGACCGCGCCGTTGATCGCGATCACGTCCGGCAGACCGCGGAAACTGTTCCGCACCCGGCTCTGCCAGCGCTGCCGGCCGTCCGCGGCGGAAAAGGCCCTCACCTGCCCCCGCCCGGCGAGCAGGACGGTATCTCCGCATATCGACAGCGAACCGGACGGCTTCTTCCACGCCATATCCGGCTTGCACGCCGTCCGCCAGCGCTGCTCGCCCGTCCGCAGCGCGACGCCGACCAGTGCCGCCGTGTCGTGGAAACACACCAGGTCGCCGGCGGCGGCCAGCGTCAGGGCGGCGATCGCCGGACGGTCTATCTTCCACAGCAGCTTCCCGGACGCGGCCTCGATCGCCGCGACCGCGTCGCCCTTCCCCGCGCCGGTCGCGACGCCCCGCAACCGCAGGAGGAGAATACCGTCGTGAAAGACGATCTCCTCGGTATTGCCGGTCCCCGGGATTTCGCGCAGCGTCTCTCCGGTCGCCGCGTCGATCTCCGACAGCGGGCCGCGGTAATCGAGCGTGACGTACAGGCGGTCACCGGCAGCCACCAGCCGCCGCGGCAGCGTGTACGGCGAGGACCAGAGCTGGTTGAACTTGTCGAACCGCCAGCGGTCCCGGTCCCAGGCCCCGCTGCCCCACCTGCCCATGGGTCGCTTCCACAACAGAACGCCGCTGAAGGCGTCGCGGCCGGCCAGGGACCACTTTTCCGAGAACCGGTATTCCTCCCCGCCGCGGGTGTCGTAGATGCCCGCGGGTCCCTCGTCGAGTATGTAGAATATACGGCCGGCGTCGGAAACCAGCGCGCTGAGTGACATGTCCGTCTCATGACTCCGGCTCCACCGCGGCCCGCACCGCCACCGCAGTTGATTCAGGGGCGGCGCGACCAGTTCGTCGGACGACACCGGGTTTCCCGACGCGTCGCGGAGGTAGTGGGTCCACCGGTCCATCTTCTCCGGCCACGGCGCGACCTTTTTATTCCACCTGCCTTCCCCGGCGGTCAGGACGGTCCCGAGCGGTGCCAGGACCCGGTCGATCTCGCCGGCGGGGACCGCACCGGCCGTCCCGAGCACCAGCAGGTTGACCATGTCGTCGGCGTACGGCAGGCCGGGGGCCGGCAACGGGTTGACCGACACCCGGGAGCGCAGGCCCTTCTCCGCGACCAGCTTCCGCGCGGCGGCCGCCTGCGCCGGGTCGGCATACAGGGCGTCGACCAGGAAAGTGCCCTTCTGTCCAAGCGCGACCAGGATCCGCGGGTCGACGCACTCGATGCAGGCGGCGAACCCGCCCCGCGCCGCCGCTTCGCCGGCGGCGTCGAGGGGCCCCGCGGCCCGGAGGGTGCCGGTAAGTATGAATACCCAATATACAACCGCGTGCAGATGATTCATTGTTTCGTCCTTTCGCCGGGGGGAGGGGTTTATGTTCAATGCATCGAAGAATTATTATCCGGCGCATCGACCACTATTTTCATGCACGATCGGGCCATCAATCAGCACCATCGGGCAATTATTGCACCGTGATTCGTCCCCCGGCACCGGCAGCTTCCGGGCGACCTACTCCGCCGGGAACGCGCGCGACGTCGAATCACCGGGGTCCACGCGTTGAAACACGCGCCCGGCACGGTATAATG
>CAZLBC010000001.1:173849-198081 GCA_964557575.1 uncultured Planctomycetaceae bacterium | reverse complement strand
CTTTGACAAGGCTTCGATTTGAACGGGACGTTCGCCGCGCTCCTCGTCGATGACGACGGCGCGGAACAACCGGCGCGCCGGTTCATCAGGCGGAGCCGCCGCTTCGGTGACCGCCGGGAGCGGTTTGTTCGATACGATGTCGGCCGCCTCGTTGAAGATGAACACGTCCTCGATGAACGGTTCCAACATCTCGGAGACGAGATTGTCCAGCGAGTAGAACTCGCCTTTCATGTCCTCGGGACGGTTCCGAAGGGAAAGCCGGTAGACCACGCCGAACGTCTCGGTCACCGGGTCTTCGACCCATTCCGCCCAAGCGACGGCGAACGGATCGGTCAACATTTTGACGCCGTCGGTTTCCGCGATCATGATTCGGTTGGCCGCCTGCAGCAGTCCCACGCCCGGCGGGATGTTTTCCACGGCGGTCAACACGAGGTCGAAAACGGTTCGGATTTCCTCCGTGGCGGCCTTCAGCGCGTCGCGGCGCAGTTGGACCTTGGCGGTGACTTCACTGACTAACTTCCGGTATTTCTGTTCATCCATGGCGGGTTCTCCTATAATTCCCAAGAGTACATCGGTGCGAAAGGAATGCAAGATGGAATCGACACCCCGGCGCGCGCGAGACGTTATCCGAGACCTGAAGAGTCAGCAGCAGGAAGCGTCGATCCCCGACGCACACATCCTGATGCGCCGGTCCATGATGGATTTCGGCGGATACTACGACCTGAACCAAATCGAGGTCCTCGGGCAGGGCGAGCACGGGACCGCGTACAAGATCGGTCCCAAGGTCCTGAAGATCACCGACGACCGGCAGGAAGCCGAAGCGTGTTTCGCGATCAAGGGACGCCGTCTTCGAAACGTCGCGATGATGTACCGCGTCGGAGCGATCCGGGGAGGCATGACGCAGCAGTGGGCGGTCCTTCAGGAGTACCTTCCGACGGACTTGACAGGGGAAGAGGCGCGCATCGTCAACACCATCGCGATCGCTGTCCACGGTTACGCCAAGGCGCGCGGCGCGATGCCGTACCTGTTGAACTGGCGCGACCGGCAAACGCTCATCGAGTTCGGAGCGTACGTCGAGCGACACAACAGATGGTTTCTCGGGAACGAGTTGGCCGAAGAAATCCTCGTGGACATTGTCACGGCGTTGAAAGCCCTCGCGCGCGCCGGAGTCGGGTACGCGGACATGCACGCCGGGAACGTCCGGCGCGACGCGGGCGGAACGTTGAAGGTCTTCGACCTCGGCGTGTCGTTCACGCGTCAGGATGTCGAGATTCCGGTGATTGAACATAATATTCCCTGTTCGGGACGCTTGGTTCGACTGATCGAATGTCTTCCAGACTGATTCGGTGGACCAGCGCGCCCAGCCACGAGTTCACCGTTTCCCCGCCCGGCCTGACGTAAACGGCGTGCAAGTTCCATATCGGGGGCATCACCTTGATGATGCCCCCGCTATCGTACACGGACGCCGCGTCTTCGGTCGGCTCCCGCGGTATTCCCAGCGCGTCGAGGACCTGTGCGCCTTGAATGGCGTTCCCCGTGTCGCAGCGGGCCTTGCGTTTCAGCAGGCGCAACCGTTTGCGCCCGATCGGGTTTCCAAGGTCGGCCGACCAGTTCGCCGCCGCGATGACGAAACACGCTGAGTTTTGGCCCTGCGCCCAGTATCCGTCGACGTAGGTGTCGTCCATTGATTCCTCCCTCCGTATGGTATATCGGAAAAAATTGGAAAAACATTTAAGTAAATCCGGATACTTGTCCGATATAAAAAGTGAACGAACTGGCTGGAGGAACCACCATGACCGATGACAACGTACCGAGAACAGTGGAAAAGACCGATGAAGCCCTCGCGTTTGTCGCCGAAGCCGTGGCGGCGTGTTCGGTCTGCAAAATTCTGATTGAAGCCGGGTCCGCCGCGCCGGTGGTCGCCGTGCTAAACGAGTTCAAACGCGTGTCCGGCACGTTCGGGCACGACCTGATTCCGCGCGATCGGCTCCTTGAAGCGTTGGACGCTTTTTCGGACTGTCGTTGGGACGCCATGTCGAACGTGTGGGTGTTCCCGAATCGCAGGGCGTACCAATCATTCGTCAAGTCCGTCGCGACGGACTTCCAATTCTCGATCGGAAGTCGAATCGAGGAAGCCGGGGTCGGTCGACTCGTCATGTTCGAATCGGGAACCGCGTGCATCCGCGCGTTGGACGCGTCGCTGGTTCGCGTCGCCGGGAACGGCCGCGCGTTCAGCGAGGAGGAAGCGCACCGGTCGATCATGGAAACGTATGTTCGCGCGGCCGCCGGGGTTGATGTCAAGTCATGAGCAAGAAGAAACGATTTGCGAAAGACGTTGAAAAGCCGAGGTGCAAGTTCGAAGGCTGCCGGGGCAAGGTGTACGCGCGGGGCTATTGCCGAAAGCACTACAACCTCATGTGGCGCAACGGGAAGGTCGGCGTCGCGCACCGCCCCTGCGACGGCATCCCGGCTTCCAAGCTCGCGGAGGTCCGCGTGTTGGAGCGGGAACGCGATCGCGCTTTAGCGATGTACAACGTCGTGTTCAACCTCGACCAGCGCGTCAAGTGGCGCGGCGTCATCGACGACCTTAACGAGACGATCGACGACATCAAGAAGCGGCACCGGGCCGATCAAAAGCGATTGGCCGAGAGCAAAAAGAAGAAAACCGAAAATGCGGATGACCGAGCAATTCGTGGAACAGACGCTGGAAGCGGTCGACTGGACGATGCTGGAGCGGGAGTACCGGGAGCGGCGGAAAACAATGTACGATCCCTCGGCGTCGACGTTGCGCGCGCCGATTCCGGAGGACCTGCGGAGCATCGCGAAGAAGCTGATCCGTCGCGTGACGCTGTTCGGAGCGATGTCGGCGACGACGTTTTACATGGAGGCGAAGCGGGCGGGGACGGAGGAGACCCCGGTCCTCCGGCTGAAGACGGACTGGGCGGAGATCGGGGACTTTCCCCTCCCGATCATGATCCGAAAGGTTTGGCGGAATGAGAACCCGCTGCTCGCGTGCGACCCGCGACGCGACGAAAACGGCGATCCGTTGATCGAGACCGTGGAGTTTTCCGCAGGCGACATTCGCGTTCTTTTTCTCTCCCCGCAAGGGTTTCCCGTTGTTCCGGGAGACGGCAACGCGGTACGCTCCGACCTGTTCATGGTCGACGCGCCGGGGATCAACCCGCTGGCCGTTCGGTCGGTGCGCTTTTGTCCCGAGGAGTTTAGTTACGACAAGAGCGTCCCGGTGACCGTCAAGATCGAATTGTTCGCCTTCTCGCCGAAAGGGAAAGACACCGATGCCGAAGAAGAAAACTAAAATAAAAATCGCGATCGCTTACCATAACGACCCGGACGGGCATCTTTCCTGTCACATCGCGCGGAAACACCTGCACGAGAAGCATCCCGACGCATCGATCCGGCTGTACCCGATGCAGTACAGCGACGAGACCCCCCGGGAATTGTTCTTGGCCGATTCGGACATAGTCTGGATGGTCGATTTCTCGCTGGCCGAGAAGCCCGGAGAGATGGAACGGCTCGCCGAGAAGGGCGGGAACTTCGTTTGGATCGATCACCATGTCAGCGCGATCAAGAAACTCGCGCACCTCGCGCACCTCCCCGGCTGGCGCAACACCGAGCGAGCCGCTTGTCAGTTGACGTACTGGTACGTCAACGCGTCTCTCGAAAAAATAGCGGCGTCGGACTTCTCCGATCTTCCGCGTCTGCCCTTCCACGTCGAGATGGTCGGCGACTACGATTGCTGGCGGTGGAAGTCCCCGGGATACCCGAAGGCCAAGGCCGCGCAAGCGGAAGCGTTTCGCTACGGTTTGATGGCGCGGGACACCGATCCGCGTTTGGATTTCTGGAGTCGGCTGGAAAGCTCCGACGTTCAACCGACGCCGCACCGGATTATGAGAGACGGTGAGACGGTCAAGAGGTTTTTGCGCGAGTCCGCGCACCGGTCGATCATGAACATGTCGTGGGAAACGGACATCGAGATTGATAACCGGGTTTTCTCCGCGATCTGCCTGAACAGCGCGGGAAGCAGTCTGACGTGGGAGCCGGGCGGCGAAATCAACACCTACGACGTCTGCGTGCTGTACCGGCACTTCGGCGACAAGTGGGTCTTCCAGCTTCGATCAGCCAATGGAACCGGCGTCGCGCTGACCGTGGCTGCGCATTTCGGCGGGGGCGGACACGCGGACGCCGCCGGGTTTTCCGCCAAGGAGTTGCCTTTCAAACCGAAGAACCTGTGAACGCCCGGCGATTGACTGGCAAACGCGCGGCGGATATCATGCGGCGGACAAGGAGGAGTTCGCCCCATGGATTCAAGCCGACGAATTGTCCGCAAGATTCTCGCCGAAGCCGACGAGCCTGAACTGGAGCCGACGGATTACGCGCCGCCGCCCGACGGCTCGGAACACGACGATGAAACACGGGGAACCTTGCCCTCCGTGGCCGACAAGGCTTCGTGGGTCAGCAAGATTCCCCGTTCGTTTTACTCCGCGTTGGAGCGCGACGGCGTCAAGGCTCGCGCCGGGTACTCGTCTCCGGCCGACCTCGAACTGCTTGGCGGCGGTATGATGGGATACGCGTTCCTGCTGCCCGACGGCCGCGTTTTGAAGATGACAAGCGACGAGCGCGAAGCGATCACGTCTTCCGTTCTCATCGGCAGGGACATGCCGAACGTCGTGGAAATATTCGACGTGTTCCTCGTCCGGGACGCCGCGCACATGCACCGGTACTTCGATCGCGAAATGCCGGTGTACGGCGTGATCACGGAGTTCGTTCCCGGGGACCTCGACGAGGCCGAAGCCGAAATCGTGATGAAGGTCTTCCACGCGTACGTGAACTACTCCAAGATGCAATACGCGAATCCCGACGAACAGATCAACATGAACGTGGACTGGGCGCGGGGAGGTCCGGCGCAGGAACGGCACATCGACGTATTCGAGGAACTGATGCTGGAGCCGTCGATAAACCTGCAGGGGTACGATCCGGATTTATTCTGGTCCGTTTGGGAAGACATGAAGCGCGGGCTTCTCGAACTCGGTTCGGTCGGCATCGGGTACATGGACATCCATTCGGGCAACGTCCGGAAGGACGACGGCGGGAACTACGTGCTGATCGACCTCGGGCGTTCGCGTTCGGTCATCGAGCCGTCGATACCCGTTGTGGAAAGCGCGCGCATACCTGCGGTCGACTAAAGCAGCTTCGCCCATTCTGCGATCGCTTCCCAGCATTCTTTCGGCGTGACTTCGAATCCGCTTTTGGTCTGCATCTTTCCGACGGTGGCGTTCAACCCCAGCTTGGTCCAGTACGCGATCGCGTAGGCGACCATGTCCTCGGCTTTTCGCTGGAAGTCTTCTTCGCCGAACGTCAGTACAATGACGAGCATCCGGCACGGGGTTTCGTCGAACCGCCACAACCCCTCGACTTCTGAAAACCTCGGACACTCTGGCGGGATCGGCGGGTGGTCTTTGTATGTCATTCATTCGTCCTCCTGCAGGTACAATCGGATTTCCGGTAGAAACTCTACAGTAAAAAATTTGTAAACTCCCCGATAAATTTATTGACGACCGGAACGATCGCCGCTATATTTTACTTGTCGGCTCGGGGCCGACGGGACCGAAAACTTTTACTGGAGGAAAAGACCATGACAAATTCGACGACCAAAAACATCGATGCGACTGAAGCCCGCCGTCTATTCGATGAGCTGACTTCCATCGTGTACGAGTACCGCGCCGCGTTCGCGCTGAGGAAGTTCCCGGCGCACCGCGCCGCAGTGCGCGAACTGCTGACACGCTGCGCCGAAGGACGGAACGCCGACGACTTCGATGCCGACAAGCTGTCGGAAGACCGCAATGTCGCCAGCGTCGTGTCCTACGCGGAGAACCGCATGATGACCGAAGTCTACTACGGTTTCAACATGCGCTGCGTTCTGGTCGGCGACCCGGAGTTGTTCGCGGCCGTCGAACGCTTCATCGACGACTGCGACCCTTCCACGACACTCGCGACGCCCCCGAAGATCAAAGCTAGAAAAGTCATCGGGGACTGCGGCGGCGACCTGTACAACGTGGTCGTGCGGTACAACAACGGCAGCGATTTCGAGCACAAGGTGACCGTCGCGGTCGAAGGGGTCGACGCGGTCACCGCTCCCGACGTGATCCTCGGGATCGTCTGGCGGCAGTTCAACCACGTCGACGGCACCGAGTACGTCTCCGGACTCGGCGTGCGCTCGATGATGGTCGGTGACGACGTCGAAATCGACGGGACCACGTACCGCTGCCTCCCATGCGGCTGGCAACGGGTCGACTGAACAGGACGAACCATTCACCGGCGCGGCGAAAAAGCCGCGCCATTTTTACTGTTGGAGGACGACATGAAACGCAAGGAAACGGAAATAACGGACGCAGTCAAAAAGTATTGGGGCGGCATCGTGCTTTCCCGCGTGACATCGTGGGTCGGCGACATGCTCCGCTATTCCCCGCAGATGCCTGCGGAAGCCGCGAAGCAGTGAAGCCTCGAAAGGATTGAAAACTTGTACGCGCTGTCCAACGTCGACGATGATTTCTGTGAAAACGTCGCCGTCGAGGCGCGCGTTGAAGACTGGAATCCCGCGAAAACGTGGGCGGCCGTTCAAAAGTTCTTCGACAAGTACGACTTGGAGCCGTCGCATCGCGGCGTTGAGAGCCTCGACGAGTACGCCAACGCCGACGAGTGGCTCGACGACCTGATCGAAAGCTGCATGGACGACTTGTCGGCGGCGAAGCATCACGAGCAGGCGCGCGAGGTCGTCGAGTGGTACATGGTCAAGAAGCAAGCCGGAGTCCTTTTGCGCGAGGCGAACGCGGTGGTCTTGGAGAACGACTACGGCGTGTTTTGGGGGCGGACCGAAGGCGGTAAATCCGTCGTGCACGACGCCGCGATTCTCCGGAAGATCGTCACGGAGCTTACGCCGCAGGACGCGTGGTTCTGGACGGAGCGGACCCGGGACGGTTCCCTGTAATCTTTGACGTCGGGGTTTCCTCTGTGTATCATGAGGCCGGACATGTGGAGGAAACCTCGATGCTTCACGAAACGATGCGACATATCATGAACGGAACAAGGCTGTACGAAGGCGTGCAGCCTCAGCAGATAATGAGCCTAGCCAAAGCCCTTTTGCGTGTGTTCGACGCGTACCGCAGGGAAAAGGCGTCCTTCAGCGCGGAACCGCCGAACCCGTTCCAGCACATCGCTGCGATCCTCGCGATCGACCCGACCGCCGGGGCTAACCGGACGGAAGTGGTCCAAGAATACGCAAGCATCGACAGCGTCGAAGACGTGGAACGCGTGGTCCAGCCGGGCCAGTACGCTCCATGGATTCTGTCACAGGCCAAAAAAGCGGCCAAGGCCAAGAAAACGCTCGACTGGATCAGGGACGAAACGCAAGGAAACCCCGAAAGGCTGCGCGAGCTTCAGCCCCAGCAAGACGCGGCGCGCCGGGTCTACGACGCGCAGAGGTGGCTGATCGACCCCAATCAATGGTCTGTGGCGGTTCCGGCTCCGTTGAGCGACACGGAAAAAACCTACGAAACACTCAGGTCCTCGTTGGCGGATTATTCCGAAATGCAATCGCGCCTCGGGCTTCCGCAAATCGAACAGTACCGGACGATCCGCGATTTCCTTGACATCGCCGCGCCGCAGTTGACCGAAGCCACGTTGGAAAGCATCCCGCCGCTGCCGCAGTTCGACTCCGAGCTTCTTCGAACGTTGGGGCATCCTGAGCTGACCAGCGACAACACGACCGTCGTTATGCCGGACAAGGAAACGCTGGCGGGGTACGCCGACGGTTACATGGACAAATTTCTTCCGGAGAACATAAGCGAAGAACAGTACGAGGAACTGCGGGTGCTCGCCTCCGCTCCCCGATACGTCGCCGTTCGAATCGTCAATTCCGACGACGCCTGCGGCGGAAAGAACGAGGGGGAACCGAAGCTCCACGGAACCGGAACAGGCTGGTGTACGTCGCACAAGTCGACGGCCTCCAAGTACCTGCAGCGAGGCGTCCTGTACGTCGTCTACGCCAACGCCGAAGCGCAATTCCCTCCCGGGTGGAACACGACCGGACAACTTGTACCCGAGCAGTTGGGGCTTCGCCGCGTCGCGCAGGTCTTTTGGGAAGTAGGCGCGTCTGACCCGATTCCGGACGAGATCATGGATTCCGACGACGACCCGATTTCGGAATCAACGAGACTCCGAACGGCGTTTGAAGCGTTCCTTCACGCGCTGTACGATGACCAGCAAGACTTCATCGATTCCTACGAATACGACGAGGTTGTTCTGTCCGGAGAACAGCGGGAGTTCGTCGACGAATACTACGGGAGCGAAGTGCTGGGTCGGCTCGACCCGGCCGACGATTTCACGCTGAAGCTGATTCACCTGAACGGCATCGGGATTATTAACGACGTCAACAAGGAATACATGTACGAGTACGGTTCCGAAGCCATCGGCAAGCGTGACGACGATAGCGGAACGCTGACGGTCAGGCTGGCGCAAGCGACGCCGCGCGACTTGGAGATGTTGAAAAAGGCGCACGAGTTCAAAGCCGCGTACCCGGATGAAGACGATTTTGAAGACTGGGGTGAAATCTACGACCGGTAC
This sequence comes from uncultured Planctomycetaceae bacterium, assembly GCA_964557575.1. Classification (GTDB taxonomy): domain Bacteria; phylum Planctomycetota; class Phycisphaerae; order SM23-33; family SM23-33; genus CAZLBC01. The sequence continues at coordinate 189,441 of CAZLBC010000001.1, read as the reverse complement.
GAGCTTCGCGGGTTTAGCAACGTGTTCAAGGAAGAGTACGACGACATCGCCGCGCGCATGCTGGAACACCTTGTCGAAGAGGGGAAACGGTGGGACCCTGACGACCTCCCCGAGGGATTCCCGCAAGACCTTGTTCAATTCCCCGTCGTCTACGCGTACTACAAAAACAATTTACTGCATTTCGCATTCGAAATGCAAAACGACGGTCTCACCTTCTTCCCGAGCGAAAACCTCGTCGAATTGGCTGACGAAATAGACTACGACGACTATACCCTCGAATATTCGTAATAAAATTCAAAAAAGGCTTGTCTAATCAAGGGCCTTCATCCGATATACCGGGTGGAGGACCGAGGTTTTGGACAGCCTGAAAAAACTACCGCAAATGATCCGCGATACATTCCTGATCGCGCTTGTGTCAATCGGGTGTCATTTATCTTTGGAATACCTGCATCCGGACGTCTACATGTTGTCCGTCCCGGTCATCCTCGGCGTGTACGTTATCCTGTGGCGTGGAATGGTACTCCAAATGGGAACCGTACGCGAACAAGCCGACAGGCGAATTAAGCAAGCCGACAAGCGCGCCGAAACCGCCAAGGAATTATACGAGTACAGAAACATCGCCTTGGTCCGCGTGGTCAACACGCTGCTCCAATTATACGTGCGCGATCCGAAAAACCCTGCGGCGCGCAAGCGTGGATGAACACCCACATGTCCGAAGTCTACAAGATGGACAAGGCCGACGGCAACGCGGTCACCGCCGAGATGATTATCGACGCGCTTCGCGCTGATGTTGAAAAGGCGGAGAAATTTGCGAAGAGCACGGAGGCCGGAGTGACACTGATATCCGAGGATTCCGTCGAGAAGCCGAAGTCGTTCGACGCGGACTTCGAACGAGACCCTGACACGCTGGGTCGTCCGGTGAACCCGGAGGACGTGTGACGCTGCACTGCGTCGTGAAATGCTGCGCCCCGCCCGGCGTTGTACTTCGCAACCCGGGGAACCGTGCGTTGGATCGAGACCCCGAGTTCGCTGCGGTGTTCCTCGGGGAAAAAACCGCAAGAAATGCGAAATTCCGCATTCTGGACGGCGGCGCGGCGTGGTCGGTGTCGCCTTGGCTTTTCGGTGTTCCGCCGTCCTGCGCGATTTACAACACGCAAGCGGACCGGTGGGTTTCCGGGTTCGACGTCGACGGCGCGATTACGCACACCGGAAATTTCAAGGAAGCGATCCCGTTTACGCTCAAGAGACACGCTGCGGAGTACGCTGCGCGGGTTCTGAAAGACTGGACCGGCGACGTGAACCCCGACGGCGTGTTCGGCGAGTTCACCGTCGCGACAATCCCGAATTACGTCCGAACCATTCCGGATTCGGAAACCGAAAAAAGCCGGAGCGTTCCAATCGTCGGACGCCCGTTGAACCCTGACGACGTTTAGAGGAGAAATCGAATGGACCACGAAATCGAAACGTGCGCGGTAATCGGATGCAACCAAACGTTCATCGGAGACGGGAACCGTAAATACTGCGGTCGACACGTGGACGTCGACCCGGACAAGCCGCCTTCGGGCGTCTTTTACGATTCGTGGATTTGCGCATATTTTCTCCCGCTGCCGTACCATCGCAACACGGCCAAAAAACGCTACGTCTACCCCGAGCGCGAAACCGCGATCCTCACGCGGCGAAGCCGGTACGGAATGCGAAACATGCGAGACTTCCGCTGCAGGGCGTGCGGGCGCGTGATTCACCCGGAGTCCAGACGCCAAACACACTGTTTCGAACACAACAAGCAAAATGATTCGGACGTATCTAAAAAGATAGTGAAGCTTCGGCTGGAAATCTCGAAAGCCGCTAACGTGGACCATGCGGCGAAAGCGTTGTTCGTGGAAAAGCAGACGAAATTGTATTCGATGCTTTCCAACTACGCGGACCACGGAAGGCAGTATGTTTCAGAGATCGCCCCGGCTCTTGTGCAAGTCGTGGTATTCCGAACGAAGGGCGCGCGGACGAAGAACGTCCGCGTATACCCGGTCCGGTTCGACGCCGATAACCGAGTGGTGAACGCCGATGCACTGCCCGCTTCGGATACTCCCTTCGAAATCCTCCAACGACGATTCGAAATACGGTATGTCGCCGCCGATTCGCAGGGAAGGGACGTGTGCGGTCCGTTCGAAATCAACACCGAGGCGAAGTCGGTTCGTCCGCAGACCAAGAGCCTTGGCGAACTCGCTCTCATGTACCAGAATTTCCTGAATCCGCAGGATTTTCACGCCATCTTGGCGCAGTACCCGGTGGAATACTCGCCGCGCCCCGTGCCCAGCGTAACGCTGCCGGAGCCGGTGAAGCCGAAGTCGAATCCGAAGCCGGTAAAGTCGAATCCGAAGCCGGTGGAACCGGAACCGGAGGAAGAGCCGGAACCGGAGGAAGAGCCGGAACCCGAACCAGTGAAGTCCGGAAAGAAGTTCGTGCTTCGCCTGCATATGGTAAAGCACGGGGAAAGCGTCAAGTACCAGATCATGCACAGCATCGCGCGGTACGTCTCCGGCACACCGGAAGTCCCCACAGAGGTCAACCCGGAAAACGCGCTGGCGTTCGACACGTGGGAACACGCAGACAGGGCCGCCGAGGTGATACGAAGCATATTCCCGAAAAATGCGGGTGAAACTCCGTTCATCACCGTTCTGCCGTACGAAAAGGAAGACTAAGAAGAAACCGATGAAGAAGCAAATCAGACGTCCGCTTTTTCCAGTTGACAGGTTGACCGAACAAGAAGAAAAGACGCTCGTCGCGGGAAGGCCCGAAGACCTTTAGGGAGACGAAGAACCGTCATGAAGCATCCATACGACGACAACCCGGTTCACATGGCGGCGCAGGTCACCATGATGACGTTGCTGGGGACCAACAACTACTTCTCAGTGGCGGTCAAACCGGAGAACGAAGGCGACGAGCCGAAGCAACTGCGGATCGTCAATTTTCATCTGGAACCGCTGGAAGAACTGGTGAAAGCGCGCGCCGTCTGGTGGCCGATTCAGGTCATGGAGATCGCGCCCGGCGTCGGCATCGTTCACGATCCGCGAATCCCTCGTGAAAAGTACGAAGCGCGGTATTGCACCGTATGCTGCCCGAAACACCTCCTGCCCGGACCCCAGCGCGCGGGTCAACTACGGAACATCCAAGCAGGGTTCCGCCGCGAAGGCAAGCCTAGCGAAAGCGGATTCGCGGTCACATCGCTCAACCTCCGAAGCCTGCCAAGACGTACCGTTTTTTGCTGGGGCAAGGCTCCAGACAACTTTCTGTACCACATGAATTTGGTCACGGACGACGACTTCGAGGTCGCGTACTGGCGCGCGGACGGACCGTTCGACCCGGAAAATCGGCCGCCGTCGACGGAAGCCATCACGTACTCGGCGGGGGAAGTCGGCGACGACTACAGGGACGCGATCCGTCGCGCGGAGAAGGAACACGGCGGACATACCTTGTCCGTCGACGACCCCGACCCGACCATGTACGCGGCGCGACGCCGGGAGCTTTTCGGCGATCCGCCGGAAGTCGTCGAGGAGCCGGAACGCCCGGTGCGGGGACACGGATGCTCGCTCATCCCGAACATGCAACAAATGCCCTCAAAGCTCGCCAAGGCGTACGCCGAAAAAACAGTCAACCCGGACTACTTCTCAACGCTCCCGCAACATGACAACGTCCGGCATGTTGAGATTCAAGGGACGGAAACAGGACGGACCCGGTGCGCCGAACCCAACGATTGCGGGTGTTTGGCTGACGCGTCCGAATACGACGAGAAAGCGCGAAACGACGCAATCCGAAAAGCTGTCGCAGAAGTCGTCGAAGACGCGCGGGTCGGGAATCTCGCCGTGGAAACCACCGCGTACCGGATTCACGCCGTGTGGGCGCATTGGATGAACTACATGTTCACGCAGGGCGTGATGAACGACGACGGAACATGGACGATGCCGAAGGACAAAGTCGAGCGGTGGACGCGTCAAATGGCGACAGACTATCCCGACCTGTCCGAGTCGGAGAAGGACAGCGACCGGGGTATCGCTCGAAAGTTTTTCTGTCTGGAAGACGACGGCCGGTACGACCTCGACCCTTCCCAGTTGACCTGCACCGACTGCCCGGATCGGGATGCCTGCGAGTTTGTCGATGATCCGTACAACACCGACGGGGATTGTTTGAAGGATAAATAAGCCATGGCGAGGTTGAGTGAAACACGGGAAGTAGCGCACGCCGAGTGGTTGGCTGAAGCCGAGGAACTGTTCGGCAAAGACCCGATGCAGTGGCGTTTCGTCTGCCCTGTCTGCGGACATGTCGCAGCGGTTCGGGATTACAAGGATGCGGGCGCGCCGTCGACGGCCGCAGGGTTCTCCTGTGTCGGTCGCTGGCTTCCGGATAGCAAAGACGCCATGTTGCACGACGGCAAGTCCGGCGGTCCTTGCAACTACGCCGGAGGCGGCCTGTTCCGGATGAACCCCGTCCGGGTCAAGATGAAAGACGGGAAGGTCAACGAAACGTTCGAGTTCGACCGGACGGAAGGAAACCGATTACATGCCTGACGCCCGGCAAAATCAAGAAGCCGCGCTTCAGCGCGAGTTCGCGGACCGTATCACGCGTGAAATTCACAACTCGATTGTAGAGGGGAGAGAACCGGACCTGCAGCGCGTGCTTCCCGGAGACGCTCCCGCACGCGTTTACCGCCAAGCCCTGATACAGGCGGCCGGTTGTTTTAACAGCACGGTCTCGTTAGTGTCGAACGCGCGTCAGCGGTTGGAAAACGGACTTGTACTGGACGAATACGGCCAGCTTGTTGAAGGCAATGCGCCGGTTCCTCCCGAACAGTCTTCGGGACTCTCGCCGCACCGCCCGGCGTTCGGAGCATTCGAACGTTTCATCACAAGCGATTCGGTGCGCTCGATTTTGAAATTCCTCGGGAAAGAATCAATTACAGCGAGCTTTTTTGCGGCCGTTTTCGCGTTCATTCTCGGGTTGGTCCTCGGGATGCAAATTGGAAGATAAAGGAAACCGACATGGAAAGCAAAAACCCGAAAGAACCGTCGTTCGCGATCGTCCAGTCGAACGACTCGACGTTGAGAATGTGCGGTCTCGCGTACACGGGGATTCGCGACGCTCCGTGGGTCTGGTCTTTTGAACAGGAAATCACGTCGCCCCCGACGTTGTTCCCGAACGCGCACACCGCGCTGGCGTTCATTCAACGCTTCGGAAACGAAGTTGAGTGGCATGTCGAAGACTTCGGGCTGGTCGACAAAAAACGGATCACGACGTTGACTCCGTACATCGCCGACGGCTTTAAGAAACGCGACGAACGGAATTACACCGTCAAACTTCGGCAGCTTTCACCGAACTCCGTTTTAGCCTTCGACCCTGTGGCCGTTTCCGCGTGCGACTACTATCCGCGCACGGGCGTCGTCGAATACGCGTTCGACAGCGATCCCGGAGACGCGCTGCACTTCAATTCCGCCGACGCTTGCTGGCTGGAAAGTCACATCCGGAAAACGGATAACAAGCTCATGGAAGAAGCGGCCGAGAAGGGTTTCGAACTGACTGTCGAGATCGTGGTTCCGTGGGACGGTATACACAGGTACAGCGGACCGGCCCTCGGCGTTGAAATCGACGCGGAACCCGAATCGGGTAAAGCCGAGGAAACTCCGACCGGAAAACCAATGAACCCGGAGGACCTGTGACTTGTCCACGCCGCAACGTAAAGCGCAATCGGTCCTGACGATCGACCATCCGAACGGAAACCGGATAAATTGCGCGGTGTCTTCCGCGAACATTGTTAATACGACTCCGTCGGGAATACGGGTGCCGGATGACGTGACGTCCTTGACAGTCAAGGACATCCTGCCCGACGCCGTCGCGATCGAAATCTCGGCACTTCACAACGCGGCGTCGAACCCCGCGAACGGGGCATTCAAGTTCAGCGCGCAACTGTCGGTGTTTAACAACGCGGGCGGCTCGAAGACGTGGCTTTTGACCGGTTGCTGGGTTTCCCGCGTGAGCGCGGAACAACGCGCGGTTCCGGGGATGTTGACAGTAGAGTTCAAAATAGTCGCGGACCGCGTCTACCCGGGAGAGTGTTTGACGCCCCGTCCCGAGGTTGATTCGCCGGACGCCCCGGACGAAGAAAACGAAAAAGAACAATCAATCGACCAAACAATCATTTCGAAGATTCCGGAAATCGTGGGACGTCCCGTGAACCCGGAAGACTTGGAAGAACAAGGAGAAGCGTAATGCCGAAGAAACTCATGCCGAACCTGTCGACCATCGACGTCAAAGGGATGAAGGCCGGTCCGGCTTTCGTCAACCTCGTCGAGGCGAAGATCGCCGAACACGAGATGAAGAAGAAAGAGGTGGCCGTCGCGATCGGGATCACGCCGTCGACGTTGTCGTCGTACATGACCGCTCGCGCGGCGTTCCCGATCAAGCTGCTTTTGGAATGCTGCAGGGTTCTGAAAATCGACCCGGTGGAAGGGATCGTCGTCGCGTACGGGCTGGCCAACGCCCGCGCGTGCGGACTGCTCGACGGTTCACAATTCGACAACGACGTCGTGAAGAAGATCGACAAGGCCCGGCGAAAAATCGTGGTCGACAGGATCGACGCGCTTTTGACGGAGTTGCAACAGATGAAGGCGGGGTTGAAATAATTGCGGCTGACCCGACCTGACCCCGTCTCTCGGGCGCGTTTCCGGACGCGCCCTTTTTATTTGTGAAAACCCCTCAAATTTTACGCTATGCGCGCCGATACAACAAACAGGAGGACGACATGGACAAGGTTGAAACGCTGAACCGCGCGTACGAAATACGCCTGCCGTTGTTGGCTCGGGCGTCTTCCAACGTGTACGATAAACACCCGGGTCTTCGCCGCTTCCTGTACGCGGAGCGCGCCCGGCGGGAGAACATCGAAAGGAAAACGACGTGAAACGTTTTGTCATCGCGATTGTGCTGATCCAAGTTCTGTTGTGCGGTACCGGGTGCGAGGACTCCGGAGGGTCGAGAGGTTCCGGCGATCCGGTCCCCGCTGAAGTTCCGGCCGCGTTCACCAGCGCGCCGGTGACCGTCGTGCCGGAAGGCGGAACGTACTCGTATTCCGTGACGGCCGAGGGGAATCCGGAACCGGACGTTTCCGTCGGGACGCTTCCCGCGTGGCTTTCGTTCGACGGAGACACGCTGTCCGGAACCGCTCCGCTCGCGCCGGGAACGTACGGACCGATCCATTTCGTAGCGGACAACGGAATCGGCGCGGACACGCAAGATTTTTCGATCACGGTTCAAGACGTGGTCGCCGCGCCGTCGATCACGAGTTCCCCGTCGGCGACCTTCGTCCGCGTTTCCTCGCAGTTCCATTACGTCATGTCCGCCGCGGGCGACCCCGAACCGACGTTCTCCGTCTCAGGGAATCCGGCGTGGATGATCTTCAACGAATCGCGAACGCTGCACGGCACGCCGGGTCCCCGGCACGTTGAAACGTCGTCGACGATCACGATAACGGCTTCCAACGGCGTGCCGCCCGACGCCGTGCAAACCTTTGAAGTCGCGGTGCGCCCCGCGCCGTACAAGATCGTCGATCTCGCGAACAACACGGTATCGTACGCCGCGCAGGCCCCGGCCGACCTGACGACAAGCGACACGTACGTCGAGACCAAGATGGTTTTCAAGCTGATCGAAGCCGGTTCGTTTCAAATGGGGGACCTCGCGGGCGGACACCATTATTCCGAGTCCCCGGTTCATCCCGTCAACATCACGCGTCCGTTTTACATGGGCGTTTTCGAGGTAACACACAACCAGCTTTTCGAAATCGACGGGACGACGTTTCTTCCCGACGAAGACAAGAAACCCGTGACGTATAGGAGACTCGTTCATTGGGACGCCGTACAATCGGCTATATCGGACTTGTCCAGCAACACGGGGGACGCGTTCAGGCTGCCGACCGAAGCGGAATGGGAATACGCCTGTCGAGCCGGTACGACAACCATGTTTTCCTGCGGAGACACCGAAGGGGTCGCGTTCCAATACGTTGCGCACTTTTGGTACCAAGCCAACAGCATGGGAAGCACGCATCAGCCCGGACAAAAGCTGCCGAATCCGTGGGGACTGTACGACATGCACGGCAACGTGCGCGAGGCGTGTTCCGACTATCATTACGCCGCGTATTACGCCGAATGCCTAAGCCTGCTGATCGTCGACGACCCGCAGGGTCCGACGAACCCCGGGACGGAAGCCCGCGTTACGCGCGGCGGGAGCCACGCAAGTCCGGATACTCAGTGCAGGTCCGCCGCGCGCATGTACACGGACAACGTTCACGCATTCGGCTACCGCTTGGTTTCTCCCGTCGATTAAAAGGACGGTGTTACCCATGGGAGTAACCTTGTGGGAAGTCCGACTGAAAATGGGCAAGGATGTCTTCTCCGTCCCGTCCGATTCGTACAGCGCGGAGGAAGGATTTTACTGTCAAGGGCGTATCGATGAGGATTTTGCCAAGCGGTTCTTGGACTGCATGCAGCGGCAAAACACCCGGAGCGACGTGTTCCGCTGTATCGTGAACCAAGCGGAGCCGTACAAAAAGCGCGGTCCGGTTGAATGGTTTCCGGTCCTCGTTTACGAAATGGCGAACAACGCGTTTTCGAACGAGATGTCATTCAAAGTCGTCGGCCGGGAGCGGCGGGCCATTGAAGACGCGCTCGAAGAACTGCAAAGGAGTCCCGCCGAAGAGTGCCCGCCGCCGCCGCCGATAGTCGGCAGGCCCGTCAACCCCGGAGACCTGTAAGCAATGGACGAAAATCCCGAGTTCTTGGTCATGGTGAACGACGTTGCGCTCAGCGGGAGGTTCGGCGACCCGTCGTTCGAGATCGCCGTGATCGACGACGCGATCCTGCACGAATCGTGCGCAGTGCGACTGAAGGCCGTTATTGTAAACCAGCAGAACAACCCGGACTTCGCCATGAACGCAGCCTTCATACTGTTTAACGGGACCACGCGTTTTTGGCCGCGCGTCCGTCTCGAAGACGCTCGGATGTTTCCCGACCCGGAATCCGTGAACGCCAATTCCTTCCGCGTGCAAGCGATCCTGCGAAACGTCACGCCTCCGATCGTGACCGGAACGCCGGTCGACCCGGCGACCTTTGACAACGATGACAAGCCGGACGTATAATCCTCCAGCGGACATTGGAGGAAACCACGTGACAACCACGAGAAGAGCAATCCGCAGAATCTTGAATGAAACCGCTACGCCGCAAGACGTCCGCCGCTGGGCCGGGGTCGACGGAGAGGTCGAGAATATCGGAAGCGGGTACCACGGCACGGCGTACCATTTCAACGGACAGGTCCTGAAGATCACCGACGACGAAAGGGAAGCCGAAGCGTCCGCCGCCGTTCTGGAATCCGGCGGCAAGCTCCTGAACGTCGTCGGCGTGAACAAGGTCGGGCAGATCGACGTCGACGAGTTCGCGATCGTATACGAATACATTCCCGGGGAACTGACGTTGAGCGAAGAACGTGTCGCGACGTTCTTCCCGCGCGTGGCCCGGTCCTACGTGAACCACGTGAACGCGCGCGGCGAAGACATCGAGAAGAACGGTTACTACATCGCGTGGCCGCAGATCACGAACGTCTCGGGATTCGTCGAATACTTCCGGGAATACATTCGCGGGACCGCGTACTCGGAAGTCGCCGGGGAACCGTCCTTGGACCGAATGATCACCGACGTCCTTCGCGGCTTGTCGAACCTGTACGAGATCGGCGTCGAATACTCCGACGTACACGAGGGCAACATCCGGAAAAACGATTACGAGAAGTACGTCGTCATCGACCTCGGCGAATCCATCTCGAAACGCCAACCCATGATCCCGGACATTCCCGAAGGCGGCGTCGAGGAAATCCGGCGCATCGTGTTCGACATGCTGTCCGAGGAGGCGGAGGAAAACGTTCTCGTGGTTGTACACCCCGACAGCCTCGCGGGGTCGGCGGACTTCCTTGTCGGAGAACGCGCGATTCGCATTCGGGAACGTATCGCGGATCAGGTGGACGAATGGGACGGTCCTGTCGTCACCGTCGCCGACCCGGAATGGGAGAACGAAGCCGAAGAGTACCCGGACGTTCGGTTCATTCACGACCATGCCGACCAACAGTACGATTCAGACCTGTTTGACGACAATCTCCGCGACGCGGCGCGACGCGTGCTCGACGACTACCCGAAAGCGAAGTTCACCGTGACCGGGGCGTGGGTCGAACCCGGCGAATCCGGATGCGTTCGCGCGATCGCTTCGGAACTCGGAGGGGACGTGTCCCCCGAGTCCGCCGTGTTGGAATCCCTGCGGGAAGACGAACCGTTCAGACTGTCCGTCGGAAAAGGTCTCGAACAAATCGCGTTCGAGGAAACCGACGAGATCGAAGACATCCTAGACCCGCTGACGGCGTATTCGCCAAGCGATTGGGACTTCACGCAGGAACAACTGGAAGCGGACGCGCCTCCGCCGGACGCGGACCCGGACGACGCCGAGACGTTCGACGACCAGAAGGAGGAATACGAAGAGTGGCGCGACGCGCTGGAAATCGCCAAGGGCGTGATCCCCGCGCTGTTCGCGGAGTACGTCTACGGAAACGAGTATATCAACAACACGCTGTACGATCTGTTTTATTCCGACTGGGGGAAGTGGGACCGGTTCGACTGGGATGAATTGAGCCGGTACGTCGACGACCACCCGGAAGAGATGGAAATGCGGTACGCCCGCGTGCTGGGCGACGAAGGCGGCTGGCGATCCGTTCTGCCCGCGTTCGACGAAGAGACCCGGGAAGACCTGATCCTCGGAGAAGTCCCTTCAGACTATCAGGAAATCGACGACGACATCGACCCCATCGAACGCGCCGTCGCTCAATTCGGAACGACGCACGACCTGTCTTGCGGGTTCTACATTCTTCCCGACGGCCGTGTTCTCGACGGATCGCAGGGACAGGGGTACCGCGTGGCGGACCACCGGCAGATCGACTACGGACCGGGCGGAAGCGAAACGATGGTTCAGTTCCAACAACTGGGGCCGATTCGGTTATCTCCCGAGGCTCCCGGTATCGACCTTGAAGTGCCGCCGACGTACGCGCAGGAAAAGACCATTCGCGACGTCGTCGACTGGTTCGGGGAGATTTACGTCGACGTGTTCGACCGGGAGCGCGGCCGAAAGGACAGTGGAAACTTCGAAAACGCCGGGCGCGCGATCCAGTTCATTCGCGGGTTTTACAACCCGGACCCCGACTTCTACGCCGACGAAGACGAAGACATGGAAGAGTCCCGCGTCGTCATCCGTAACATGCTGGACGAATCGATCGGAAGGACGTCCTTGTGAAGTGCCGCGCGTGGATCGACCTTTCCAACGTTGACTGTGCGCTTCCGAACGGGTGCCCCGTCACCCTGTACGTAACGGAAGCCGACGTCACGCCGGACGGCCCGTCCGTTGTCGTGCTCAAGTTCGACCTGATTGCCGGTCCGGACGATGTTACCGACAACGACGACTTGTACATCGCGAATCGCATTCTCGACCACGCGCAGTCTCGCAAGCGGCTTTCCCGCGTTCGACTGGAGCACAAAGGAATGGTTCCGCTGCTTCTTGAAACGTGCCGGTTCGAACTGATAGACGTCGACCCGGCCGCGCTCAAATGCGTAATGGTCGTCAATCCGCTGTTCCAGATCGCTGATCCGCACGTTCGCAAACACTGAAAACTCCGGGTTTCCCTCATGTTATCCCGTCCTTTTGCCGATAATACAAGCGGAGGACTTTAACATGTTTGATCGAATCAAATGCTTTTTCGGGAATCACGACTGGTCTTCAACAATCGAAGAGGCGCGGAGGATACGCGTTCCGCACGGTTGGCTGGAAGGCTCGGAAACCGTCACGTGCTGCGCGCGGTGCGGCAAGAAAAAGAACGACGTCCCGTTGTCCATGAAGGTGTTTGACGGATGACCTGTTTCGCTGCTGTTGAAATCGACTGGACGATCGTGATGTACGTGCTCCTCGTTGTTTTCGCGGTCTCGGCGGTTGTCGTGACGGTTCTCATCGGAGAATCTCGTTGGAAGCCGTTCCAGTGGCTGTGGGACGACCCGGCTGCCCGGAAACGCGGAGAAAAACGGCGCGCCATCGTCAATCACCCGGATTACGAATGGAACAAGCTGAACGACCGCGCGAAGCTAACAAGGGTCGTCAACGTGCTGAACAACGACAAAGAGTTCATCTTTGTCGCTCACGAGTTCGACATAAACATCTTTGCCGATCACGTACCACAGCGCGTGGCGGTGGCGCGCGACGGCACGCGTATTCCGATCTCCGATATGTCGGAGATCATCGAGGATATCACGGACGAGAAGGAAGACTGACAATGCTCGACAAGGAAAAGTACGGCAAGCATTTGGAATCGCTGGACCAGTGGGCGCGCGACCGTTTCTCGGCGCAACCGGAGAGCGCGGAGAACCCCGTGTTCATCGGCGTGGTGAACATCAAGGAAGCCGACGAAACGTCGTACGTGTTCGTCGAGCGCGCCGAGCACGACACGGACTGGCCGCTCCCCGTGGTCTTCGAAGCGCGTCACGCCGCGTGGTTCGATTCCCGGTACGACGCCCGCCGGGCGGCTAAACGTTGCAGAAAGCTCCTGCGACAGCGTTTTCCGCACGTGCCGACCAAGGACATCGACATCAAGGTCGTTGAAACGGTTCGCGTCGATCCGTTCGCTGAAAGCCCTTCGGGGGCGAACGAGTGAACACGTCGCCGCGATCGACGACGCGCGAATCCAAGGCATGTCGTCCGCGAAAGGTAAAACGCTCTTGCGGATATCCGGCAAGCGGCGCGCGAACCGGCTGCCCCCGGTCAAACACGCGCCGGACATCGCGGGATCGCCGATCGGTCCCGAAACGTTCAAAGGAGAATGAGCGTGACCGACTACGACGCACCGCAACAACGAGGAAACCGAGAATCATGATCGAAATGAGTGAAGAGGAACTGGAAACCAGATTGGCGCAAACGCGCTTATCGGGACGCGCCGCCGGGTTGAACGAAGCGGCCAAGGCGTTGATGGACAAGGCCGCGGAAGCGTTTGAACGGGGAGCCGACTCGGAAGCGCGCACGCTCCGCGATACGGCTCAACGGTTCCGCGCCGACGCTGAAGACACGTACGCTGCGGACTCGGAGCGTCAACGATGGATTTCGCGGCGCGCCGGACAGGAAGGCGTGTTGGAATGATCGACGCGAGCAACGACGACTTCCGAGTCGAGGCAAGCCGGACGGCCGTCCGCATCGAGGGCTTGACCCCGGAGGCGAAAGAAGTCCTCAAGGTCGGAATCCGGTACATCGAGTTCCAGATAAAGCACTGTCTTTACTACGAGCCGGCAAGCGACGCGATCCCGACGATCCTCGCCGGGTTGGACGATACCCTTCGGCTTCAACGGGAGTACCCGCTGTGAACAAATTGCAGAACCGACTCATGGGCAAGCGCGTCACGGCGACGCATGTCCTGAAACGAAGATACCGGAAACCGAGGTCGGACAACGTCGTCGAGCGGGTTCCCGAGGAGCTGCCCGAGCCGCGCGGAGGATGGATCGTCGGCTTCCGTCACGCGCAGAACGGCAAGGTCGTCCACAACGGATGGGACGATCCCGCGGAGCGGCTGACGACCGACACGGTTCCCTGCGTCATGGTCGCGTGGCAACCGACCATGAATCCCGTGAAAGTCCCCGTCGACGGATGGCGCGAACCGCTGGAAGACGATCCCGATCCCGTGAGCAACGCGTACAAGCCGACCGCGCGCGACATCGAAAGCATGAAGGAAATCGCGGCGATGCAGAAGCGCGACGGCAAGGGACGGTTCACGGGAGGTCTGAAGGCATGATCGAACTGATCGGAAAAGGATGGACGTTCACGCTGGGATGCGCCGATCCCGAAGCATACGTCCCGAGCGTTACGTTAAACGCGGTCAGCTACGACCCCGTCGAAGGGTTCGAACTGCTCGGCGTGTTATCGGACGACGTCCGATACGCGTGGAGCGTCTTGTTCGGGGATCGCGAACAGGTCGAATGCGTCGGAGACTTGTACGTCGATAACGTTCCCGTCGCCGCCTTCGGCCTCCAAAGCGGCCTGACCGCGAGCGATTACCGGGAAACGCTTGAGCGATCCGAAGCCCCCGTGACGCGGTGGGAAGCGGGAATGACCGTCAAGAGCAAGCGGGACGCCGTTCCCGACGTTATTCGCGCCGCCGGGGAACGGCAGCGGAAACGCCGAAACGAACAATTAAAGAACATGCCGGTCGCGGGACGGCCGGTCAACCCGGAGGACATGCGATGAAAGCGCGCCCTTACACGATTCAAATCATGGACCAAGAGAAAGCCGACCTGCTCGGCGTCGGGCGTTTCGTCTACGAGCCGCACGTCGAATTTCGCGTCGGAGACGTCATCCGGACGAAGCAAAACGGGTGGAAGCTGTTCATGATTGTCGCCGGAACAAGCCACGACGCGGAAGCCGACCCGGACCGGCCGATCGCCACGCAAGAGGAAAAGACCGACGATCAACGCCGAGCGCGGTGCGGACCGTTCCAAGCGAAGACGCCGGGAGCATGGGCGAACGGATACGTCGTTCTGACGGAGCAGGAAGAGGATGACAAGCACTTTTGGCCGTCGGTTCCCGGAATGCACGTCTCCGCCATCGTGCGCGACGCCGAGGGAACGGACGTCGAGAAACACGTCATCCCGGTTCGTCCGGAAACACAACGGTACGGGAACAAGGAACGAGGCAAACAATGAACACGGAATCGGAACGATGTTTGTTTTGCGGATCGCGGGACACGGAAAGCTATTGGGCGTCCGACACGGAAGAATGGATCACCCGGTGCCGCGACTGTCGAGCGGGAAGCGCGACGCCGCGTGAAGACAACTCTACAACGGGGCCGCGCAACGGAAAGAAGGCGCGCCGGACGTGAGCATATACTGGATATTCGCGCGGAAATCCGAATACGATCAGCCAACGATCTTCAACGTTGACGCCGCCGTGACGTCGCACAACGTTCTCGCCAGCGCGTCGATCCCGTTGGAAACCTACGAAAAGACGTACAAGGAGTGGTGCCGCGTCCCGATCGAGGAACGGTCGCTGTACATCGTCGCCCGCGACGGCTACACGCGCCTTCCTCCGCAGCCGTACCGGGACGTCGGGTTTACCATCGAACATGTTCAAGAGTACGCCGGAGAGCCTGCCACCGTCACGTTTCAGGTACGGTTCATGATTCCGGAACGCTACCGGTTGAAAGACATCACGGATTTCTTCGGAACCTCGCCGCCGGAGATACGGACGCCGCTCGACGTGACCGCGGGACGGCCGATGAATCCGGGAGACGGCAACGAGCATCGGGACTTTCAGTGAAGACGGCGTCTACGCAACTCACGATTGTAAAAACGTCCAACCTCGCTAACGTTTGTGAAAACCACCTGCGTTTGTAAATAACCCGCTCACGTTTGTAAAACGTCCAACCCCCAAAAGCTCAAGGAAACACGGAAGACGTTTATGAAAACCACTCACGTTTGTAAAACGTCCAACCCCCAAAA
>CAZLBC010000001.1:69853-173749 GCA_964557575.1 uncultured Planctomycetaceae bacterium | reverse complement strand
AAACGTCCAACCCCCAAAAACCAACAGACGTTTGTAAAACGTCCAACCCCCAAAAACCAACAGACGTTTGTAAAACGTCCAACCCCCAAAAACCAACAGACGTTTGTAAAACGTCCAACCCCCAAAAACCAACAGACGTTTGTAAAACGTCCAACCCCCAAAAGCTCAAGGAAACATGGAAGACTACCCAAAAACCAACAGACGTTTGTAAAACGTCCAACCCCCAAAAGCTCAGGGCTGCGCGCGAAAATTCGTTCCGTTTTCACGAAATTCTCGGCGGTTTCCAAAAGTTCTTGTTCTATGCTTTTCCGGTATTGCCCTATTTCAAAGGTATGGAATGAGAACTTTTGCGTTCGGGAACTCCCCGGAAAATAATTTGCAAATATTCCTTGATTTTCCTTGCCGCGCGTACTGGCGACTCGGAGAATTTCAATCGGCCAAGGCCACAGCGCACAGCGCACAGAACACAGAACACAAAACACAAAACACAGTGATCAGAACACGGAACGCAGACCTCGCATGACATTTCGCGGGAGACATTCACAATGGCGGACGACAGCAGCAAGGCGAACAAGACCTTCACGGAAATCATCACGCGATGCGCCGTCCCGTTCGGCCGCGTCGCCGGAAGCTATGAAAAACGGGCCAACTCGCCCGTCCTCCAAAAGGACGACCTGACCTCGCTGATTCATTCCAAGCTGGTCGAGTGGCTTCAAGCGGATCGCAATCTGCACGAAGCCCTCGACCTCCTCTCTTCCGAAGGGAACGACGCCGTCAAGTGGTTCACCACGATGGCGCGCAACTGGTGCAACGACGCGGCCGACTGCGAACGCGCGGAGTGCCGGGACCGGAGGAAGACGATCAACGCCGCCTCGGCGACCTCCTCGGACAGCACGGGGAGCAACAGCCTGATCGACAACCGGGTCGCCGACGCCTCGACCGACGCGCGCTTGGCCGCCGTCGACCTGCACCTGACTTTCTACCAACAGCAGCTGCTCGACCTCCTGCTGGACCCGCCGGAGACGATTGTGCAAACGTTCCAGCGCAAACGGATCAAGGTCGAGTCCGGCCCGGCGCGCGTGGAACACGATCCCGTCGACGACGTTCGTACGATCGTCTGCGACCGCGACGCGCTGGAAAAGGAACCGGTCGTCTACCCGCTTGCAGTCTTCAAGGACAACACGCCGGTCTCCGACGAGAGCCTGCTGACCTGCCGCGACTACGGAACCGAGTGGGTGTTGTTCGGCCCGGGCGCGCTGATCCGTCTGGACAAGGAAACCCTGACCGGAGAGTGGTGCCGTCGAGCCGTCCGTCCCAGCCGGTCCGGACTGGACATTAAAGCCGTCGCCGCCGAGCTTGGATGGCCGGACGCCGAAGTAAGGCGCGTCTGGTCGCGCCTGAAAGACATCCTCCCCGTGATTCTGCTGTCCGAACCGGACCTTTCCGAAGACGACTGACACGCCTTTCCTGTGGATTTCATGAGAAGCTGATAGAAGCCCTGTGCGTGGAGTTCGGGTCTGGCCGACTGGTGACCCGTGTCGGGGTGAGAAGTCTTGTGAGAGAGCTGCTGTGAGCCTCGCTGCGCGCCGTCGCGGGCGTGACTGGTATATCTTGGGTGACTGGAAAGAGGGCTGGCGCGGGGTCCCCCTGTTTGCGTTCAGCCGCCTCCCTTCCCCGCCTGCCCCCCTAAAGGGGGAGGGACAGGTGGGGAGGCTGACACGCGAAAATAGTTAAAATCAAGTCCTTACTAGGACATTAAGTCCTAGTCGCGCTCGGGCGGGGCGCGCGCGTAAGAGAACATGCCGTGCCAGAATTGATGTTGTTGTGAAAAAGTTTTACCGTGGCTCACTTAACGTGAGCCGCGCGTACGCGCGAGGAAAATCCCGTTGACAGGTGCGACTCGGGCAGGGTATGATTCAGTCCTCAACGAACCGGGGTTCGCCCCGGCGTCCTCCAGTCCTCCAAGCGGAGGGCCGGTCCTCGAACCCCCGGCGGTCCACCGGGGGTTTTATCTTGGACCGGATCGCTCCGACCCGTTTCCAGCTCCTCTAAATCGACTTGGCTGTTGTCCGGTTCATGCATCGGGTCAGGGACTGAACGCTTCTCACAGGCTGCTGAAACGATCCTCGCGTACGCGCACGGGGGAGGGCGGGGTTCGCCGAGGGTCCTGCCAGCACCCCCTCCGGGTATAGAAAACCCCCGTGATTTTCTATATCCGGACACTAGCGGGGGGTGTTTTCTATACCGGTACCCCCCCTCCCCCATGCCCCCAGCACCGCGCGCGGAAAATTTTTTTATTTTGGTTGAAAACGGACCGCGATCTTTTTGAGTATGTCATATTGACAAGCCCCGCCGGTCCGCCGGAAAATTTTTGATTTTTGTTCAAGTCGGCCGGGCTTTCCCGCCGATAATACAGGTG
Organism: uncultured Planctomycetaceae bacterium; assembly: GCA_964557575.1. GTDB lineage: Bacteria > Planctomycetota > Phycisphaerae > SM23-33 > SM23-33 > CAZLBC01. Next base: position 171,330 of record CAZLBC010000001.1, on the reverse strand, counting down.
TAAGGCTGCGAAGACCCGGCCGGTAGCCGGGGGAAGACAGGACGACCCGGAACTCGTCAAATCCGACGGAGGATGGAGCAATGCGGTGAAAACTCAAGACGATCTAAGCTCGCATGGGGAGCTTGGTTGTCGGCCCGGAGGGAAACCTCCGGGCTTTTTATTTGAAATTTCGTTTCAGCATTTCCGTTCGCGATCCGATATACCGGTTGGAAGGGAACACCGCGATGACCGCCGACGCCATCCTGCGCTACATCCTCGATCTGATGGCTATCGGACCCGAAGGGTGGTCTCAGTCCGAGCGAAACGGCAATATGGCGAACACGCTGAAACGCGGCGCATCGACCGCGATCACAATCCGGTTCGATCTTGAAAGGCGCGTGAGCGTCATGGTTGACCGGAATCCCGTGGACCTGACCGGAGTCGGGTTTTTCACGCGGTGGAGATTTCGCCGCGCGTGCTCCCGTTTCCGCAGGCAAGTTCTTCGGCGCGAAGCCGATGAAAAGAACGTCGAAATTTTCGAGACTTTAATCGCCGACGCGTCCTTGACGGCTGAAAGGAACACCGTAATGCAAGACGCGCTCGGACTGAAAACACGATGGACGTTCGTCCGCTGCGAAGACGACGCGCGGTTCCCCGAACCGACGTACCGCGGGTGGAAGCTGAAGCTGTCGACCGTGGAGGACGTGGACGCGTACGCTTCGTGGGACATGCCGCGCGGCGTGATCGATGTTTTAAGCGGGAAGCTCCCGTCGGAGTTCCTGTACGACGTTTACGCGGCGAATCGCGGGATTTCCGAGGTCGAAGCGTTTGTCTCGGTCAAGCGGAACAAATACGAGAAGATGCGCAAGATCATCCTGAAGGGAATGCCGGTGTACGTCAACCAAAACGGAGGTTGGTGTGTCGGCCTGTCCGAAATCGGCGAACCCGTCCGCGCGACGGACTTCCCCGGTTCGGAGCCGGACGTCAAGATCACCCGGTGGATCGGAGGCAAGCACTACTACGCGCGGGTCGACGGCGTTGACGTGATGATCGGCGGACAAGCGAAATGGAATACCGTGGAAGCCGCCGAGGCGGCCGTGCGGAAATACTTGGGAAAGGGCGAAGACGATGAGTGAACCGAAGAAAATTCCGAGGACTCGGGGTCTTTTGCAGGTGGACCGGGCGGGGATTTTTTAATGATTTGCAAACAGAAGGGCCGAACATGCGACGATACAACCTCGAACCGGTCAAAGAAACCTTTTCGTGGGGCGACATGCTGGTAGTCCCGCTGGGCGAACGCGGGCGGGGAAGAAAATATACTCCCGTGCCGTGGGAGGGGACGCCTGACATGCCGTACGTATCGGTCGGCCGGACGCGGACGGGGAATCCGAAGATCGTCCGATCCGAATCCAGCGATGGCTGGTTGATGCGGATCAACACGAATAGCGGGTACAAGAGGGGCGGTTTTGGCAAGCTGTTCGTCAGCGGCGACGTAACGGTAATTGCCAAGGGCTTGTCTGCGTTTGGCGCGGCTGGAAGGGTCGGGGCGGCGTATGATTTCATCGTCGCGGCGTACCCGCCTGCGGTGATTCACGTTTTTTCGACACGCCCGCCGCGAAAATTTCTCGTGGTCCGTGCGGACCGGGTTGACGAAATTCTACCGGACGACGTTCCGGCGTACGAAGAAGTCGCCGACGTGGACATCAGAAACATGTCGGTTCTTTGCTGAAAGGCGAAGTACGAAGTGTGCGACGTTAATTTCAAGTGGAATGATAATATTCCGGCGGGCGTCCGAACGCTGAAAATCATTCACAAAGGCCGTGGAATTGAAGTGCCGCGGTACGCGGTATGGAAATTCATGGACGAGATGAAGCGGGACTACGAGTCGATGAAAGACTCTGAACCAAACGCTTCAAGATGAGGATCGAAAGATGGGACTGGACTACGAAATCAGCGGCAAAACGCTCATTGTCAAGGTACCGCATATCAACAGCGGTCTCGGAGATTGTCGCTTGGTTTACGATCGAGCCGAAGGCGAAGTGAATTGTTACGGGCCGAAACGACCCGGCCACGTGCCGTTCTCGGTCACGACGGGTGACATGAAGCGGGCGATGCGGCTGGTTTCGAGATTCCAAGTCGGAAATATCTGAATGAATGTTGAGCGAGATTCCGTTTGAAAACGAAAGGCATGCTATGAAAGTCAAAGTTGAGATTATCTCGTGTCCTGAACCAACCTTCGTGTGGGTCGATTCGGTCGATCTCCCGAAGACGATCCCGTCCGAGGACGAGTTGGAGAACGAGACCGGCTGCCAGCGCGACTTGCTTGCTTGGCCGGTCGGCGACAACGGAGAACTCGTCGAGAGTCCCTGCATGTTGCACGACGCGTGGGCGTTCGCGAACGGCAAGTTGTCGTGCAGCAGGATTCAGTGCCTTGCGGAAGAACCGGTCCAAGAACATGAAATTCAAGGACCGAGGGAAGACCCGCCGCGTCCGTTATCGCTGGTGAAGGATTTCAATGGACACGTCTATCTGTTTTTGGGTTTGGTGCCGAACCTGCCGGATCGTTGTTTGGTAATGCGGCAAGCCGGTTGCGATAGCTGGCATTGCCCGAGGATCAAACCCGCGGAGTTGTTCGTCGAGCTGGACGAGGAAAGTTGAAAATGCCGTTTGGAATGGATTACGACGGAGCCGATTTGCATTGTGTTCACTGCGGCGAGCCGATCTTTTTCGAGATCGGGCCGGGGATTCATCGGTGCCCGGCTTGCGGGAAATACCCGGACAAGACCGACGAACAGCTTGCGCGGGATCGCGTCCGACATCAGCGCGACGCGCGTGAAGCGGACGACATGTTTCGGTTCCGTCGCGAGGCATGCGAGGTGCTGCACCGGCTGAAGGCCGGACGAACGCCTCGCGAGATCGAGATTCTGGACCATGCGATGGATTGCGTGTGCATGTTCGAGTCGGAAAACGTCCGGCTCGGAAAACCCCCGTTGTACGAGTTATGAAAAGGATTCGAAGATGGAAAAGAAGGATTACGATGTTTTCATTCAGCGGCTCGCGGAAGCGAAAACGCCCGTTGAAGTCGACGCGGTCGTTCGCGACTGCGTGAACGTTTGGCGCACGGGGAACACGCGGTACATTACGCGCAAATCCGCCGTCAAGGCGGGGACGGAGGGGATGCTCCCGGCCGCGCGAAACATGGTCGGCGAGATCGCGGGGTTTTCCGTTGTTCCGTCGATCGAACTGCCGAAACTCGTCTACAAGGTCAGTGTCAAGATGGAAAAGGCGGAAGAATGATGAAAGACGAAAAAGACTGTTTGGAGTGCGCCAAGCGGCGCGCGAACGGGGACGGGAAACCGTTTTGCGAACGTTGCGAGATCATCGAGGAAGCGGATCGGGAGATCGCCGGGCTGCGCTTGGCGTCCCGGGTTCCTGAAATGGCGTTCACGGCGACGCTGCTGCTTCTCCTTCGATGGAAGAACGCGTTGATCGCTTCCGAGAAGTACAAGCGGACCGCGATGCTGGCCATGATCGCGTTGAAGGAAACGCTCGGCGAGGACTCCGACGCGTACAAGCAAATCGTCGAGAGTTTTCAGGACGCCGAGACGACGGCCGCGCGGACTCCCGGGATCGACGCGGTCGCGGAAAAGGAAGACGGTTGACATGGATTTCATCCTGACCTCGCTGTTCTGGCTGTTCCTCGTTATTTTGGCGTTTGTCGGTTTCAGCATGATTGCGTACGCGTGCAACCGGGGAGCGGAACTGAAACCGGTCGGACGGTTCCTGTTCGCCGCGACGGGCGTCTTTTTCGTTGTCGCGGGCTTGCTCCTCGCGCATCAAAACTCGACGGACGAACGAAAGCCCGCCGACAAGACCGTCAGGATCATCATTGAAAACCGCGCCGACGGCGTGAAGACGGAGGTCGAGCAATGACGCGTTCGGTAATTACGTTCAAGGTGCGCGTCGGGTTCTCCGGAAAACGATCGTCGAACGCATCGAACGCGAGGGAAAACCGGGACGCGACGGTTCGCAATCGCCGGGTAAATAATCCCGGAAATCGTTCAAGAGTTTTTCCGGATTGTCCGATAAAAAGAGTAGAAGCGGGAACCGCGCCGAGGAGACCGACATGAGTCAAGTTCCGATCTGGATGGAAGCCGTCGACGGCTTGATGTACAAGGAGCCGGTCTTCGAGGGGACGTTCGAGGACGTCGCGTACTTCGTCGTGTTCGACGACGACGACGACGACCCGGCTGAAATCGTCGTCGCCGATCCGGACGCGAAATCGCCGTTCGCGGCGCGCGTGTTGAAGCGGATCGGTTTCGACTTCAAGCCGGAATCGTTTTGCCGTCGCGGTTCGTCCACGCGGGACTTTTCGACGCGCGGCAAGAAGACGGACCTGCGGCGGTCGGCGTCGTTCTTCTTCGAAGTCGCCGGGCCGATCCCGGTTCCGGACAAGCAGGACCACAAGCTGTCGATGGACGATTTCGACAACCGGTCCGCAAAACAGCGGGAGTGCGCGTACGTCCGGTTCTCGAAGAAAAAGAAGACGAGGCGTTCGAAGAAATGACCCTGCGAAACATCGCGCTGTTTGCCGTCTTGTTGCTCTCCGGCTGGAAGCCGATCACGGCGGTTTTCGTTCTGTTCATCATCCTGATTTTGTTTGACGATTCCGACGAGAAATGAAAGCGAGGTTTTGGAATGACGGCCGATGAAAAGAAAAAGACCGGCAAGAAAAAGCCGAGCGAGTTCATGAAGACGAAGATGAAAGGGGAGTGCTGGGCCGGGAAGGTCGAACTCGCCCCGAACCAAGAACAGCTTCAGCGGTTCTTCAACTTTTCCGGCGCGGCCAAATACTGCTGGAACAGGATGCTCGGCTGGTGGAACGACCAGTACGAGGAGTTCAAGAAGAAGCGGGACGCCGCCAAGAAGGCCGGGAAGAAAATCCCGAAGTTCGACTACCCGGACCCTCCGAAGCTCGTCAGTGTTTTCATGAACCGGATCGTTCCGGCTGAGGCCCCGTGGTGGCGGGACGAGAAGATTTCGAGACGGATCGCCGAGGAAACGGCCCGCGCGCTGGTGGCCGCTTTCGGGCACGCCTTTCGCAGGTTGCGCGAGGGGAAGAAAGGCCGGAAGGCCGGGTTCCCGAGGTTCAAAAAGAAAGGACATCGGCGTTCGTTCACGTTGCGCGGCGCGATCCACGTTTCCGAAGACCGGATCAAGATTCCGAACATCGGATCGTGGATCAAGATCAAGCAGCGCGATTTCCTTCCGCAAGACGGATGGTTCCCCGGAGGAAAAGACCGCGACAAGGCCGACCCGACGCTGCACCGGTACATGAAGGTCACGGTCTCGCAGCGCGCCGGTCGATGGTTCGTCGCGCTGCTGTGCGACGTCGAAAAGAAAAACCGCGCGCCGTCGGAAGGGAAGCGGATCGGCGTGGAACTCGGCGTGCGAGTCCACGCGTATTGTTCCGACGGCCGCGTGTACGAGAACCCCGAACCGCTGCAACGCATGCTGAAGCGATTACGCCGGTTGCAACGCGTTGTTTCCCGTCGTTTGGTAAAGGGCGCGAAGCAGCAAAGCAATCGCTATCACAAGGCCAAGGACGCGCTCGCCCGGCTTCACTACCGGATCGCGTGCGTACGCCGCGACGCGGCGCACAAGACGTCCTCGGCGATCCTCGGCGTTCACGAGGAGGACCCGTCGAAGCGTCCGGCTGAAATCGTGTTGCGCGGTTCCAGCTACATCGGCATGCTTGACCGGGACATGGCGAAGAACAAGAAACTTCGCAACCGGTTGGCCCGGCGCGTCGCGGATTCCGCGATGGGACAGCTTCGGGAAATGCTGAAATACAAGGCCGAACGCGAGGGGATCAATGTCGTGATCGCCGACAAGTTTTTCGAGTCGACGCAAACCTGTTCTTCTTGCGGTTACGTGCTTCGCGGTTCGCAAAAACTGACGGTCCAATCCGTTTTCCGGTGCCCGCACTGCGGGTACAAGGCGGACCGGGATGAAAATTCTTCGTATAATCTTCGGGATTACTGATTCCGAAGCCGCGCGAGAGCGCATCTTGTGGTCTTTGACAACTGATATACCAACATTTTGGTGTCGAGTCCCTGCGTGTGAGGAAGGTTGGTCGGCGTACAAGCAGGCGTACCGACAGGTTCTGTCGAGTCCCTGCGTGTGAGGAAGGTTGGCGGTCGCGCTTCGGAATCCACAGCGGGTTGCGGTCGAGTCCCTGCGTGTGAGGAAGGTTGGCGGGCGTTCGAAATCCAGTCGGCCTACGGAGAGTCGAGTCCCTGCGTGTGAGGAAGGTTGGTGTCAGCCGTTGTTCCGCCCCGGGTGGTGGTTGTCGAGTCCCTGCGTGTGAGGAAGGTTGGAGTTCGAGTCAACCACGGCGCGGAAAGGTCGCGTCGAGTCCCTGCGTGTGAGGAAGGTTGGGGCGGGATCAAGCGGAAACACGCGATGCACCTGTCGAGTTTCTGCGTGTGAGGAAGGTTGGGAGTTCGGGGGCACCGGCTGGCTCACACCCGGTCGACCCCGTGCGTGTCCGGGGGGCGGGGTTGACTGCTCCGGGCCGGATTATTTTCCGAATTTACTCGTTTTTCTCTAAAGTCTTCCGGAATGTTGGCCGATATAAGAGGTGAAAGTACCGCCAAACCGGCGGAAACTGACGCCCGTGGAGAGTTTGGCTCTGTGTGACGGCTTGACCTGATCGCAACCGTGCTCGACGAAGCGGGAATTTTCACACGCAGCCCCCGGGGAAACCCGGGGGTTTTTATTTTGTCCGGGGTTTTGTACGGTTCGCCCCCGCCCCTGACGGTATGAATTGACAGTTTCGCCGCCCGGAGATACGCTTAATCCGGAACGCGCGCAAGATTTTCCGTAGCAGGCGGGGAAACCGAGATGAATTTGAGAAACGTTGTTCGAGGGATTTTCGCGGAAAGCCGCAATGAGCGGATTCTTCTTGAGAAGATGACCGAGCAGCAGTACGCCAAGACGTTCAAGGTCTTGCGGAAGTACGTCAAGTCGAAGGCCGAAGCGTACGGGATCGACCCGGCGGACGCCGGGGAAGTCGATTTTGTCGTGAACAACATCGTAGCCGCGCTCACCGCTGCGGCGGTCGGCCCGTCCGAAATGAAGGACATCGACTTCGACGACCCGGAGGAAGTCAGGAACGTCGCGATGGCGTCCGACCGGGGCGTGTGGGTCTTTTCGCAGGCGCAGAAGGTTGCCAACGCGATGAAGTCCCGGGATTGGCTTCAGAGTCAGGACACGTCCTCTCCGCAGTACGCCGCGCAGTTGAACGCCGCGTTGAGCGTGTTGGAGTCCAACGAGGTGCTTGCCAATGCGATCGCGTCGCCGGACATCCGAGAATCCACGGTTGTTCAGGAAGTCATCGGGTGGATCGTCGAGTTGACCGGCGAGGGCGTCGACGTGAACGAGTACAAGGCCGTCCGCGACCTCGCGCACACGTACATCGACGCGTTGTCCGAGAGGATTCCGGAGTTGTACGAATCCGGCAACCCGCACGACGTGTTGACGGACGGCGAAATGGAAGTGTGGACGCTTTCCGCCGATGACATCGCCCCGTACCTTCCCAAGGAACGCTACGGTCCGCTGTTCGGCGACGGGATGTATCCGGACCTTGTCGCGCCGCGTTACTTCGCCGTGGCGGTTTTCAACTTTGAAGGCTGCGCTTCGCAGGGAGAGGACACGAACTGGTGTACCCGTTTCGGTGCCGACGGGGAACACACGGCGACTTACATTGAAAAAGCCCCGTTGTTCGTGATCTACGCCGAGGAAGACGCGGAGATGCCTCCCGGCGTGTCCGACGGGAACGACGCCCCCGGTGGTTACCGGAAAATCGCGCAGATGTTCTGGAGTCCGAACGATGCTCCGGAAGACGGTGAAATCAACGACGTGTCCAACGACAGGATTTCCAAGGCGGACATGCAGGCCATGCAGCTTTGGCCTTTCCTGTTCGCGCTGTACGACGCGACGGATGCCGCGCGCGCGGCGCATGAACCGCCGGACGACGGAAAGCCCACTGAAATAACCGAGATTGATGAAAACGGAAACACATGGACGTGGGACGTTGAGGACGGCGAGCTTATCTCCGAGGGTTCCGAGATCGTCGCGCAGGGCGGACCGTATTCGGGAATGTCATACGACAGCGAAATCGAAGACTTGATGCCGCTGGTGGAGGCGATCGGCGACCTTCCGGACATTAAAGGAATCGGCGAGATGTCGCATCCGAACGACGTTGATTACACGTATTACTACTTGCTTGACAGCACGTCTTTGGAAGACCTTCTGGAAGGTATCGTAAGGGAAGCCTGCGCGGGGCTTTCCATATTCGCGCCGGAAGCCTTCGAGGATTTCGAGTTGACGGACCCGCGCGTGATCACCGACGGAGCGGAGGTAACGAATCTCGAACACGTTGCGGACGGGGGGCTTTACCCCGACAATCTGCTGGCTGTCGTGCCGCGCATGTTTTACGACTGGGCGAAATCCAACGGGATCGAAACGGAGTACGCGGAGTACCCGGAAGAATGGCTCGAAGAATTGAAGACGAAGTTTCCGAATTTCCGCGAGGATTTCGACTACGATATCGACGAGGACGGGGACGTCTTCGTGTACACGGTTGAAATCGTCGCCCCGGGTTCCCGGTCGATGTACGCGTCGGGGAACACCGGGGAACGGATCAAGGAGGTGTATGAAAACCTGTTGCGCGCGGACTCGGGAACGCTTTCCGAACAAGTCATTAACTGGCTTCGCGACGAGTACCTCCCGGCGATGCAAGCCATGGTCGTGCAATTGCGGGCGAACCCGTACCATGCCAAAGTCGAGCGTCCGTTCGTCAAAGGCGGCGACCAGTGGAATATCACGTACGCGATGACCGATATAACCGTTGAGCGCGACGTCGAGTTCCGTTTTCCTCTGGAGTCGGCGGACGTCGACGGCGACCGCGTGGAAGTTCCGGGCGTGGAACTCCGGCTCAACGGCCGCGTCCTTGAGCGGTCGAAACGAAACGATTCGCTTAATCCGCAGAACAGCAAGGAGTTCGCGGAGCATACGCAGTCGTTCTCCGTGGCGAACACGGCGGACCCACGGTATCTGCGGGACGCGACGCAGTCGCTCGCGGGTTACGTGAACGCCGCCATGAACCGGTGGAATAACGCGATTTACTCGATTAGCCGTGATTGCGCCGCGATTTTGAAAAGAGCGGTTCCGATCCACGGGTCCGTCAAGTACATTTCGACGGACGAAGGCTGGAACCGTTTCGTGAACGCGCTTGTCTCGGAGGACCACAGAGTTCCGAGACGTCTGCGGGACGTGTTTAATTTCGTCGTGAACAAGAATGTCGTTCAGCGACGCGGCGCGGCGGTATTCGAGAACCTGCTTTCATTGCTGGACGACGAAGACCTCAAACGGTTTTTCAGCATATCGGCGAACAACGAAAGCCTTGACGTGTACTTCGATTTCGACGCGCTGGTTCGCGCCGTGATGACCGAGGTTCCGTCTCCGTCCTCGCCGCATTTCAACGTGACCGATCCGGCGCGCGATATTTTCGATCTCGTCTACGACGCGGTGAAAGCCGCGTACGCGGCCGGGGGCGAAAACCCGACCGAGGTTTCAATGGGAAGCCAGTGATGCCCGACGCAAGAGCCGTTATACGGAACATGCTGAACGAGTCGGTTTTGTCCGAAGCCGCGATGCCCGGTCTTGACGATGAGACCATGGACGCCATGTTGAATTTGATCAAGGCGCAGCTTGAGAAGCTGGAAAAGAAGTTCGGGCCGAACGCGCCGCCGTTAAAATTTCGCAGAAAACGCCGCAGCATCCCGGTTCAGGTTAAGACTTCCAAACGCAAGACGATCCCGATGCGTGGAAAGAAAAAGGTCGTGTTCAAGATTCCCGATCCGGACGGCGGCGACCCGATCGAGATGACGTACACGGTAAAAGTCGCGAAGGGCTACGATCCAAATTCGGATAGCAACATTGTCGTAAACGGAAGAGCGAAGGTCGACGCTAAGACGGGCGAACCGATGTTGTTTGAAATCGACGTTTACACGCGGAATCTCGATACCGCAGTCGAAGACTTTGAAAACGAAGTGAACGATGTTGAGTTTGTTATCAACCACGAAGTCGCGCATTTGCAACGAACGATTGCGGAGAAAGACCCGGAACGCCGGAGAGGTGTTGTAAACGACTACCTCAATCGCACGGGAGAAACCGCGCCTCGGCACGGTATTGGCCGCAAGTTCCGAAAGGCGATATCACCGCACGACCCGGAATACACGCAGATACCCATGGAGTGGGACGCCAATATCGCGGCTCTCGTTCGCGCGTACCAGCGCGCGGACCCGAAACCCGAAACCCTTGACGACCTGTTCGGTTTGATCGATCCGCTTCACACGGCCGGACACCGGGATGAAGCGTGGCGCAGGAAAGTCCTGAAGCGTTTGTACAAGGCTGGCGTCGAACTCCGCGAAGACGTTGGAGAAACCGTGGTGCCGAATCCGGTATACCACGGGTCGGATGTGAAATTCCAAGAGTTCAAGCGGATGCCGTCGAAACGATACGTTTTGTTCAGCGAGTTCGACGTCGAGTCCCCGGCGTTTTTCTTTGCAGTGAACGTAACGGACGCGACCGAGTTCGGCCGCAATGTTTCCGAGTGGAACATTTCGGTCCGGAACCCTTTGATCAACTATCCCGAGCAGCAATACGCCGCTGTCGATTTCGACGAGGATTTTGCACGGGACATGGCGTATATTCTCGAACCGATGGTCGAGGAAGATGAAGGTGAAAAGTACATCGATCTCGGCGTCGGGAGGCATTACATCGAAGCGTTGAAAGAGCAGGCTCTGAAATGGGACGAGCCGGAGGAAAGCTGGGTGTACGCCGCCGTCGAGAATGAAGGGTTGAATTGGGACGTTCTCGATAACGCGGAATGCGTGAAGCGTATGGCGGAACTCGGATACGATGGAACGACCGTGGCCGAGCCGGACACGTATGCCGGTTATTCGTGGGCCGTGTTCTCGCCGGAGCAAGCCCGGTTTGTCCGTCTTTTCGACGAAGACGAAGTGGAAGACCGCGTGTCCGAGGAAGACTTGAGAGAGACGGCAAGAAAAGTCATTCGGCGGGTGCTGTCGGAGTCCGGCTCCGTCGGCGAGGAAGAGCGATCGGTTCCTATCGAGGAAGTGATCGACAACCTGCGGGAGAACGACGGAACCGGAGACGAAGAATGGGTCGAAGACCTCGTGGAACACGTCCGGGAGTACCCGAGGTGGAAGCTCGGGAGAATCCCGGTCAGCGACGTTGAGAACGAATGCGCCGATTACGATACGGCTGAAACGTACGCGGACGAGGGCGTCGATAACATGCCGCCGATCGTGGTTGTTCCGGCCGAACACGGGGACCTTCCGTGGGGGCACCCGTTGGACGGCGGGCACCGGTTGCTGGCGCACGAGATCGCGGGCGTCGCCGACGTTCTCGCGTATTACCTGGATGTGGACGGCGACGGCTGACATCCTCTTTCAGGTTTCCGAGAAAAATATTCATTTTAGCTTGTCGAACAACCGTCTTTTATCCGATATACCGGGTGGAGGACGTTTTTATGCTGGACGCGATGCGGTCGATAATCGAGAAACAGCGAAAGTTGCGGGACCGCTACGCGCGGACGGCGATCCACGCGCGTTTTGCCGATGATACGGCCGACCGTTCCATAAAGGCGTACGTCCACGGAGAGGTCGTGAACGTCCTCACGGAAGTCCTTTGCGCGTTCGAACAGGAGGATCGTCGTGACGACCGTTTCCAAGATCGTGCATGATTTCTGGAGTTTCCACTTTTCGAATCCGCACGTGTACCGCCGGTTCAAGGAATACGTATTCCAGTTGATCCGGGCCGGGCATTCGAAGTATTCCGCGAGGACGATTATCTGCGTGATGCGGTTCGAGCAGGACCTTCAAACATCGGGCGACGACGAATACAAGATAAGCAACAGTTACACGCCGGGGTACGCGAGGATGTTCGTGAAGCAGAATCCTCAATACAAAGGGATGTTCGTTTTCAAGCATTCCGTGTTTGACGACGACCCCGGTCTTTCGGTTTTCAACGACAAGGATCGGATATGAGAAAGATAAAACCGTTCGTTCTCGGACCTGAACAGAAGATCGCCCTGCAGGACGCCGAAGCGGGGTACAACATGTTTATCACCGGCGGGGGCGGCGTCGGCAAGTCGGTTCTTCTGCGCGAGATCGTCCGCCGGTTGACCCGCGCCGGAAACACGGTCGCCGTCGCGGCGTCTACCGGCGTCGCGGCCGTGAACGTCGGGGGCGTCACGATACACTCCGCGCTGGGAACCGGGATTAACGGGTCGATTGACGAGCTGAAGTCAAAGCGCAAGAAGGACATGATGGAGCGCGCCCGTTGGCGCATGAAAGGCGTTGACACGCTCATCGTCGATGAAGTGTCGATGCTCACCGGAAGTTACATCGACATGATGGACTGGTGGCTCAAGGCCGTGTACCGGTCCGGGGACGCGCCGTTCGGAGACCTTCAGTTGATTCTCGTGGGCGACCTTCTTCAGCTTCCTCCCGTGATCCACGGCGTCTGTGAAAAGCCGTACGTGTACATGGCGGACGCGTGGGTCTCGGGGAACTTCAGAATCCACTATCTGACCAAGATGTACCGACAAGCCGACAACGAGATGCAGCGGCACCTCGCGGCGATCCGTCGGAACGAGAACGTGTTTCCCGCGCTCGAATACTTCAACCGCCGCGTCGGCGCGATGCCGGGTCCGGAGCCGACGCAGATGTTTCCGAAGAACAAGCAGGTCGAAGAGGTCAACAACCGAAATCTTCGGGACCTCCCCGGTTCCGACGTCACGTACGACGCGGAGTACGAGGGGAAACAGCAATTCGTCGCCGCGCTTCAAAAGAACTGCATCGCGATGGATGAATTGAGGTTGAAGCCCGGCGCGCCCGTCTTGTTCTTGAAGAACAACCGGAATCTCGGGTATTACAACGGCATGCGCGGCGTCGTCGAGGAGTGTCTTGAAGAGTCCGTCGTCGTTGAAACCGACGACGGCGATATCATCGAGGTGTCGCCCGAGGAGTGGAGCGTCACGGGGACGAAGGGCGAAGTCCTCGCCAAGATGATCCAGATTCCGGTCAAGCTGGCGTGGGCGATCACAATACATAAGTGTGTCAGCGGGGATACCCGGATTCTTACAGCCGACCGGGGAATGCCGCGTATACGGGAATTGTACGCGGAATCCGTCGAGGAAGGGAATATACGGGAAACCTCCGTGCATGTCGTTTCGAAGGATGGCGTGTCCGAGGCGACGCAGGTATCTTGCACGGGAATCGAGGAGACCCGAAAGTTTGTCACGGAACGAGGGTACGAGATCGAAACGTCTTTGCGGCATCCACTGTTGGTTTTCCGCGACGGGAAAACCGTTTGGGTTCCCGCTCCCGAAGTTGTCGTCGGAGATTGCGTGGTCCTGCGCGCGGGTGGATGGGAACGCGGCGTACAGGGGTTCAAAACGGACTGGGCGACGAAGCCGGACGATTACAACGGGAGGGTTAAGTTCACGCTGACTCCCAGCCGGGTCACTTCGGACTTCGCGTGGTTGTGCGGAATTGTGGTTGGAGACGGGAACTGCACCGATTCCAAAGACTACCGGGTGGAAGTGACGTCGGGCGACCCTGATGTTCTTCGCCGCGTGTCTTCCGTTGTCGACCACCTGTTCGGCGTGCGCCCGGTTATTTCCGGGATACGCGTGTACTGGCACGGAAAATTCGCTCGGACGTTTATGCGGGACTTTGGCGTCGATTACGCGAAGGCTCCGGATAAGAGAATCCCTGACGCGCTTTGGCGGTACCCGCAGTTTTACGCTGACTTCCTTCGGGGGCTTTTTGACGCCGACGGCGGCTCCCGAAGCGACCGAAACGTCCATTTCACGACTTCGTCCGAGGAGCTGGCTTCAGACGTCCAACAGATGCTTCTCGCGGTCGGAGTCGTGTGCCGCAGGTATCGGATGAACTCCCGAGCGTGGCGTATCGAAATCCTCGGCTGGTACGCCACTAAGTTTTTCGAAGTCGTCGGCTTTTCGGTGTCCAGAAAACAGCATCTTCCGAGGGGTCCGAAAAACATACCGAAGTTCAGCGTCGGTGTTGTTCCGACAGACATACCGAAAAGAATTTACGCGGCCGCTCTTGAGAAAATCGGGACTCCACACGGGGAAAGAAAACGGCTTCACTTGTCCGGAGGAAAACCTTTTTCCGCTTGGTTGAGGACGACGGACGTGATGTCTTTGGAGCAATTATCCGAAGTTCTTCGCAGGTGTCCCGAGCTGGAGGATGTTATCGCGGAAACCCGACTGTTTGAAGTCGCCCGATTGGCTTCCGCCGGGTGCTTTTTCGACAGAGTACAATCCGTGGACTCAGGAGAGGCCGAACTTTTCGACTTGTATGTTCCCGACGGGAATAACTTCGTTGGCAACGGTTTTGTGAATCACAACAGCCAAGGGATGACGTTGCAGTATGCGAGCTTCGAGCCGTTCGGGGTGTTCGCGCCCGGCCAGACGTACGTCGCGCTTTCCCGCGCGGCGACGTATTCGGGGCTTTCCCTGCTGTCTCCCGTGCGGGAACAGCAGATCGAGGTGGAACACTGTCTTGTCCACTTCGACACGCAGTGTTTGGAGTACGCGCGGCATTGCAACGCGGAACGGCTTAAACTCGAAACGTAATGATGCTCGTTGTTTCGACAATTTAGCGAACTCGGCTCCCTCTTGCCCTGCGAAACGCGGGGCTTTATCATATGCGGCGGAGGTGAAGCATGAATCGATATCGTGTTGCCCGCAGGCTTCTTTGTGAACGCGCCGGATTCCAACTGATCGCCGAGGGCGCGACCGAGGCGCAGTTCAACAAGGTCGCCAAGCTGCTTCGGAAGTCCGGGTTTTCCGACGAGCGGGACGTCGTGCGTATTCTGTATAAGCTGGGGCAAATGGACCCGAGCTTTCGGAATCCCGACGAGTTGGACATGCAGTCGGTTCAGGACGCCGTCGCCAATGCGAAGTACACCACGTGGACGTTCAAGCGGATGGCGGAATACTTGAAGGCGTTGGCTTCCCGCCGGTGGCTCGATTCCCAACCGGACCCTTCGCAAGACCAATTGGACGCGGCCAACGCGACGATCGAAGCGAACGAGATTCTCGGCGACGTCATGATGCGTCCGAAGGAAACCGTGAAGGGGTACCGGGACGTATACCACGCGCTGTCCGCCGCGCAGAGCATTCCGGGGTTCGACGTAAACCGGATCGGTTCGCTTGACGAGTTGGTCACCAGTGTCAACGTGTACCATATGCAGGTTTACGTTGAGGAGAACCTGCCGCCGCTTCCCGATCTTTCCGAGTCGGACATTGATACGATCGCCGACATGGGCGACCCGGTCACGGACGAGGCGTTCTTCATCGACAGCGAGCAGCTTGCGGAATACATCGACGTGAAGCCGTACTACGAGACGTTCGGCGAGGAAGAAGGGGCGCGTCAGTACGCGGAAGCGACGCGTCCGAGGTATTTCGCCGTGATGGCCGCGTCGCACGCGGGTTGCAAGACGCACGGGGAAGACACGCAATGGTGCACGCGTTTCGGCGAAGAGGGCGAACACACGCTGGACTACCTGCGCGACGCGCCGGTGTTCATTATTTTTTGCAACGAATCCCTTCAACCGCCGTCCGGCGTCGACGCCGGAACCGATCACGGAGTCGAAGAGTACGGCATCAAGAAGATCGCGCAGGCGTTCTGGCGCAGGGTCCCGGCCAGCCGGTGGGACGAGATGGTCATGGATGTCGAGGACAGGACCATGGGCGTCGAGGTTCTCACGGAAATGTTGATGAAACCCTTTCTCATCGCGTTGGAGGAAGCATCCCGGGACGCGCGTGCTGATTTTACTCCGCTGGAAGACGAGAGCACGGAGGACGCCACGGAGACTGTTACGGATTTGTGGGGGCGTGAGTACGTGTTTTCGCGGGATGACGGTCTTGAGGACGCCGAAGAATGGCCGTTCGCGGCGCATCCCGGCGGTTGGGACTACCCGTTTCGGGACCTTGGCGTGTTCACCCCCCTTGCCCGGTGGGTTGACATCATCGATTTGGCTTCGTTGGAACATGTTGACGAGGTGGCTAATCCGTTTGACCCCGAAGACGTTTATTATGTCGCGGACCCCGATGCAACGGAAGACGTGCTTCTTACCGAGATGTTGGATTCCGCGCTGAACGAACTCGTTCCGTACAGCGACGCGTTTTTCGAGAACAAAGACGAACCTGTTGATTACGTTGTCGGGTACATGTATCCGCGTAGCGAGGGCGACGGCGGTTTTTCAATCGCGCAGATCGAAATGGAATCGCCCGCGACGTGTTTCCCGCTTTCGTACAATTTGTTCAAGCGCGAGGCTTCTCGGCTTGACGGGTATGGCGTCGTGCTTCCGGACGATGTCGACTTTGAGCTTCCTGCCGACGTCGAACGGTACGTAGAATCAATGCAGTACGTCCGTTCCCCGGGGCTTCTTCAAGGCTCCGGCGTGCCCGTCCGTGTTCTTCGTTTAACGGGTTACCGGGGGGACTACGCGACGTCATCCGACCAGATTCAGAAATTGGTTGATCATCGTGCAGGGCAGAAGATTGCGAACTTGTATCACCGGGTGCGCGGGGGCGAAGTAGTCGATCGTTTGAACGCGGTCGACGCGTGGATTGAGAACGTGTTCAAGCCCGGCGTGGCTGCTGCGAACGAGGTTTACCCGGACTTCGCGTTGACGTTTCCGGAGCCGGACGACATGCACCCGAAGGAAGTCAACTACGCGGAAGGATTCGTTAAGATTCCGATGCGACATCCCACCGGAAACATTGTCATGTGGCGCGCGACAGAAGACTCTCCCGACACGTTCGGCAATACTGTCGATTCGGTTCGCGCGACTGTTATCAATCAAATGGAAAATGCGAAGAAAGCGCAGAAGGAATCGAAGGCCGAAACGATTGAAAGGTTCGCGGAGAACATCGAACACATCGCCGGGTGGAGCGCACGAACCTTGGAAGAGTTTCGCGAATTGTACGATACGCCGTCGGGCGGTTCGGCGGTCGCCGACGCGATTCATCATCACAGTTTGAACGCGCCGGAAGTTTCCTTGTCGACTCCGGAGGGGGCCGTGCGGTCCCTGCTTGTCAAGCTGCTTGGAAAGTCCATGGCGTCCGACAGGAATAAAATACTCGAAGCCGTTCCCGGGTTCTATTCCGGAGACTTCACGATTGACAATTCCGCGCTTTCCGAGATGTCTGTTAATCTCCTCGAAGAATACCGCAGGGCGGCGTACACGTTGAAGATGAATTTGGGGTGGCCGTTCACGGCGATTCCGGAAACGGCGCAAGAATTGGGTGCTGGAGAATGAAGACGAAAAAAGCGGCGGACGAAGCGGCCCGGCTTTTGCGGAAGGGCGTTCATTTTTACGACGCGACGCAGGACGCGGCCGACATGTACGGGGCGGACCCGCGCAATGTGCGGATGGAGCTTCAGCGTCGTTCGGCTGAAAAGCGAAGGAAGCCGCGACCCGAGTTGAAGCCCGAGCCGAAGAAACAGGACGACTCGGAACCTCGCTATTACCAGCCGCTTCTCCCGTTTTACTCGAACCCGGATTCAGGTCGCTACAAAGAGTCTGTCGTGGTCGGAAGGGAACATTCCGGTAGAAATTTCGTTCGGAGGCTCTTGGAAGACATTCGGACTCCGGAAAGCTGGCTTCTTCCGGCCGGTTACCGGATCGGGGTTCCCTACGCGGCGACCGTTTTGACCGAAGCGCGAGGGACGCCGTACCCGTACGAGTACGGCGGAACGCTGCTTGGATTCATCCCGATGTGGCGGTTCTTCGACAGTGAAGGCGACGAGTTCCACGTGATCCTGACGCCGATCGATATGCACAGCGGCGATCTTACCAGCATTGAAGACCGGGACATCATGGTCGTGGTCGGGTTTTCTCGCGCCCAAACGCACAGCAGCGAGGAAATGACAGGACGTTACGACGTGTTCAACGTCTTGGCCACGGTGGAAGAAATCGTGCGGAGTTGGATCGAGGAGCGGTACGCCATGTATCCGGAGTTCGACGCCGCGCTGTTTTTCGGAGGCACTCCGGACGTCGCGGGCGGCGAGGAACTCGGAGGCGACCCGACAAAACGCAGTCGCGTGTACGGGCGTTACGTGAAGCGTCTGGCGCGCGGCACGGATTTCGAGTTCCATGACACGGGGAACGCGTTTTACTTGTATCCAGAAGGGTTGTACGACCTCGAAGCTCTCCGCGAGTTTACGGGCATGTTGGCGTCGAAGTACCCCGATTATTTCACCGGGTACGAGCCGAGGTACTCGGGGTCGGAAATGATCGATCCTACCGAAGTATAAAAAAAATTCCGTTTTTGCTTGCCGGTTTACCGGTCTGCTCTCGATACCCCGGGTGTAGGGACCCTTTTGGAGTTTTCGCATGCGCGCACTCATAACCGGGATCACGGGGCAGGACGGATCGTACCTCGCGGAGCTTCTGCTCGAAAAGGGGTACGAGGTCCACGGGATCATTCGCCGACAGTCGACGTTCGGCACCGAACGGATCGATCATATCTACCAAGACCCGCATGTGCGCGACAGACGGTTGTTTCTGCACTACGGGGACATGACGGACGGTTCCGCGCTGCAGTCCCTCTTGGAGTTGATCCGTCCTGTTCAAATATATCATTTGGCCGCGCAGTCCCACGTCGGCGTTTCGTTCGAGCAGCCGATATACACGGACAACGTAGTCGCGTTGGGAACGCTTCGCCTGTTGGAAGCGGTCAAGAATGTTTGTCCGTACGCCCGGTACTATCAGGCGTCGACGTCTGAAATGTACGGGAACACGCCCGCTCCCCAGTCGGAGGCGACGCCGATGCTTCCGGCGAATCCGTACGCCGTGGCCAAGCTGGCCGCGCACCGGTACGCCGGGCTTTACCGCGAGGCGCACGGGATGCACATATCCTGCGGAATCCTGTTCAACCACGAATCTCCGCGACGCGGGGAGACGTTTCTCACGCGAAAGGTGACGCGCGCCGTCGGGCGCATCAAGCACGGTCTTCAGAAAAAGCTGTACGTCGGGAACACCGACGCGGTCCGGGACTGGGGCTACGCTCCCGAATACGTGGAAGCCATGTGGATGATGCTTCAGCAGGATTCTCCGGACGACTACGTTATCGCCACCGGGGTGCCGTGGACTGTTCGCCGGTTCATCGAAACCGCGTTCGAGATGGCAGGGTTGGCCTACGAGGATCACGTCGAGGTGGACATGCGTTACGTCCGTCCTTCAGAGACCTGCCACCTCTGCGGGAACCCGGCGAAGGCGCAGGGGTCTCTTAAATGGCAGGCTGAAACTCACACGGAACAGCTTGTGCGCGTCATGCTGAGCCACGATATGGAACTCGCGCGAAAGGAGGCGACATGGAAAGGCTTAGAAGGTCCAGAATTTGGGTTACCGGCGGGCGCGGATTCCTCGGGAGGCATTTGAAGCGCGAGCTTCTGTCTGTCGGCGTCGACGAAGAGAATCTGAAAGCGACCGGCCGAGACGTGAATTTGCTGGATCGGGAAGCGGTCGAGCATTTTCTGCGTTCGTTCAAACCGAACGTGGTGATCCACGCCGCCGCGTTGTGCGGCGGCATCGGGATGAATCGCGCGCGACCGGCCGAGATGTTTCATGCCAACCTGATGATGGGCGTTCCGCTGATGGAAGCGTGCCGTCGCAACGACGTGGACAAGTTCGTCGCGCTCGGGACGATTTGCGCGTATCCGAAGTACGCGGGCGTGCCGTTCTCGGAAAGTGAAATGTGGGACGGTTACCCGGAGGAAACCAACGCGCCGTACGGACTCGCCAAAAAGATGCTTCTGGTACAGGCGCAGGCGTACCGCGCTCAGTACGGTTTCAACGCGATCTATCTTCTTCCGGCGAACCTATACGGTCCCGGAGATCACTTTGATCTCGAAAATAGTCACGTGATCCCGGCGATGATTCGGAAGTTCACGGAAGCTGTTGAGCGCGGCCACGACTGCGTTGTTCTTTGGGGAGACGGGTCGCCGACCCGGGAGTTCTTGTACGTCGCCGACGCTGCTAGAGCGATTGTCGCGGCGTCCGGAAAATACGATGGCCCGGACCCCGTGAACATCGGGTCCGGCATGTCGATTTCGATTGTCGATCTCGCGGTCAAGATCGCAGCGTTGTGCGGGTATTCCGGCAAGATCGTTTGGGATGATTCGCGTCCGAACGGCCAGCCTCGGAGATGTCTGGACACGCGGCGCGCGCTTCGACTTTTCGGGTGGGAAGCCACCACTTCCTTTGATTCCGGGTTGAAAGCGACCGTGGAGTGGTACCGGGCGAATAAGGTTGCGGTTGACCGAACATGATCGTATGATTGCGTTCGGAGGTTTTTGAAATGGTGCGATTCGAACTTGTTGAAGACGGCGCGGTCGGAGGGACGGCTTCCATGACTTCCGTGGGCCTCGGAAGTTTGGGTTCTCCCCCGCTTGGCGCGGGTTGGGGAACCGATCCGAGGTGGTTCAAGGACAGGGGTTCCGACGACGACGCGGAATCCGACGACGACGACGACGACGACGACGAACCGAAGACTGAAAGCCGCCGTTCCGTTATTCGCCGCATTTTGTTCGAGTCCGGTAGCCCGAGGAACATTCGATGACGAACCAACTCATGTGTTTCCAGTGCGGAAAGCCGTTCAATCCGAGTTTTGGTTTTCCGGTTGGAAAATCGCATGTATGCTCAAACGCGTGCGCCGAGGCCGTGCTGAATCAGATCGACCGTGACTTTCACGGAGTTCGAACTGACGAAGCCGTTTTCCAGTTGATACGGAAGAAAGCCGAAGCCCGTGCGGCAGCGGGCGCGTGCGCTGAACCTCCGGGGAAGTATTCGTGGACGTACGATCCGAACGAGCCGTGGAGCAACAAGGTTTTCGATACGCGCGAGGACGCGCTGAACAATGCGATTGAAGTTGTTTCGGGTATTTCCGAAGACGCGCCGAAATCGGTTTTCACTGGAAAGATCGTTCCGATTTCCCCTGATTCCTGCGTCCCGGAACACGTCGGCAGGTCCGTTGTCGGCGAGGTATCCACGCACCTGCACGAGATGTACGGCGAGTTCGCTGGCGAGTGGTTCGACATGGGCGTGAAGGACGACGTGGTCGACGAATTGGCGGTCAGCGTCCGAAGCGTCGTCGCCGACTGGATTCGCTCCGTTTTCTCGTTGCGCGCTCTTTCTGTTCGCGACGTGAAGAAGCACGCGATCCCCGTATCCTCCGGAAATAATTAAAAAAACGCTGATTGGAATACCTCCTGTTTGCCGATATACGGGGCAGGGGGACGCTGTAATGGTCGCGAATTATCGCACGGCGTTGCTCGCCGAATTGAACGGAGCGGCGCGGATGCCGTTCGAAGCGGTTGAAACCGAGTTGTCAAGACTTGTCCGGCGGGATCAGGTGATCCTCCGGATGAAGTACATGAGAGGAATGACGCCGCGTCAGATATCCTTGGTTCTCGGCGAGTCCGAGGAATCGATTGAGGAGGGCGTCGACAATGCGATCGCGCGACTTCGGGAACGCTTGCGCCCCGGTACGAACTAAGCGGCAGTCGGCTCGTCTTTTCGCGCGCGGCGTTTTCGGGAACAACATTCGAACGTGGGAATCGATCGACGCGGTTCGTCGGGAAGGGTACGACGGACTTCTTGTGCTTCGCACCGCGCGCGGTGCGCTGGGCGGCGGAAGGGCCGTGTACGATTTGACCGTGAACGCGGCCGCCAAGGTTCCGTTCGACCCTTCCGTGAATTACTTCAACGAACAGGTGAACCATCCGGACAATCCGGTAGTGATCAACGGCGAGTGCATGCGGACGCATCGCGGGCTTGAGCTGACTTACAACACGGTTGACCTTCCGATGCGCCCCGCCTTGAAGCACCCGGACGTTTGCAGCGTTCACGGTCTTGTCGCGCTGGAGGTAATGCGAACGCTCGTATGTCCGCAAGGTCTTTCCGCGATCGAGGAAGTCCTTGAAATGTTCGACGGGCACGTGATCGAGTTTTCGACGTTCACGCGAAGGTTCGGATCGTTGAACTGGCGCACGGTGATATGGGAAGTTCGGGCGCACTGATCGGTGAAACTCCGGAAGAATAAATTTGAAACTCCCCGATATTTCTCTTGACGATCCTCGGACCTGCGGTACGATGCCGTTACAGAGGGCCATTGTACTGGAGGACGAAATCATGGCGAAAAACTGGTTTACGATTGACAAGGCGGGATTCGCGGCTCTGGTCAAGAGGCGGAATCCCGCTTTTGTTTTTTACGAATTGATCGCGAACGCGTGGGACGCCGGTTCCACGATTGTCAACGTCACGCACTCTCCGGTTCCCGGGCAGCCGCTGGTGAACGTAACCGTCGTGGACAACGCTCCCGGAGGTTTCGAGGACATGAGCCTCGCGTACACCCTGTACGCCAGCACGGACCGGCGGTCGGACCCCGGCAAGCGCGGACGGTTCACGCTCGGGGAAAAAGAAGTTTTGTCCCTGTGCAAGTACGCCGTCATCACCAGCGTGGGCGGAGGCGTCAGGTTCAGTGCCGATGGAACCCGGCGGCGAATCAAGTCCGACCGGGTTGTCGGAACCGAGGTTTTCCTTCAGTTGCGGATGACGCGGGAAGAGTACGCGCAGGCCGTCGAAGGCTTGGACAAAATCATTGTTCCGGAGGGGATCACGATGACCGTGAACGCGGTCAAGGTCGATCGTCCCGATTCGGCGGGGTCTTTTGAGATTCCGCTTCCCACGGAGTTGGCCGACGAAGAAGGGAATCTCCGGAAAACCGTGCGAAAGGCGCGCGTTGATTTGTTTGAAACGGCGTCCGGAGAACAGCCGTGGATTTACGAGATGGGTGTTCCGGTTTGCATGATCGGGTGTGAAGACCCGTATCACGTTGATATTCAGCAGAAGGTTCCTCTCGGCCGCGACCGGGACGCGGTGACTCCCGGGTACCTCCACAAGATTCGCGTTGCGGTTTTGAACGAGATGCACCGAGATATGAACCCGTCGCAGCTTCGCGGTTCGGCCGTGAGCGACGCGATCGATGACGCGGACGCTGACCCGCAGGCTGTCAACTCCGTACTCGACGCGCGGTTCGGTCCGGATTCCGTGGTGTACGACCCGAACGACCGGGAAGCCAATGCCACGGCGGCCGCCAACGGGGTCTATGTGATCTCCGGCGGGAGCCTGTCAAAGAGAACGTGGGAAACCGTGCGGAAGCACACGTTGAGGGAACCGGCCGGGCGCAGGTTCCCGACGAAATCTCCGCAGTTCTCAGACACGGGGAAAGACATTACGATCTCGCGCGACCGGTGGGACGACGCGATGCGAATGATCGCGCAGTACGTTGAGCATGTTGGTTCGAAGTTGATTAGAAACACGATTCATGTTCAGTACGTCAACACGTGCAGTGCGCACAACGGGAAGTTCGGCGCGTGGTACGGAGACCGGGTGTTTACGATCAACGTCCCCGCTGTCGGCGGCGCGTTTTTTCACCGGTTTCCGAACAATCTCGAAGACGTCGACTGCTTGATGCTTCACGAGTTGGGGCACGAGTACGCGGACAGCCACTTGTCCGAGGATTATTACAAGGCGTTGACGCGTCTCAACAGGGAGTACCCGGAATGGTTTCAATTGGAAGAGTGACACTCGAAAATTACGTGGAGAACGCGATGCGGACCGAGTGTGACAACGATGTCGTGCTCGGCCGTCTCTCCATGGGGACAACGAACCGGCCGGCCGGCGATCCGGTTGTTCAAAGTAATTTCGCGGTAGCTGGAATCCGGATGATCCACGCGTCGCTCGGCATCAACAACGAACTCGGGGAGTTCGAGGAGCTATGCTACGAACAGGAACCGGGTCCCGACGCCGCGTTGAAGTCCCGGGAAGAACTTGGGGACATGTGTTGGTATCTCGCCATGGTTTGCGACGTGTTCGGGTTTGATTTCGCGAACATGGTTCGGGCGTCGGCTCCGCTGGAGGATGTTCTTTTCAGCGAAGTCGAGGTCCCGCTTAGTTGGATGACGCAGGGTGCGGGCAAGATCGCGGAACACGTAAAGAAGCACGTGTTCTACGGAAAAGAATTTCAGGCCGGGAAAGTCCGAGACGGGCTTCGGAGTGTCTTGCGCGGAATCCTTTCGTTCGCGGGTCCGTTCGATTTTGAGAAGGACGTTCTCGCGGCGAACATCGCGAAACTCAAAGCGCGTTTCCCGGAACGTTTCACCGAACACGACGCGCTCAACCGGGACAAGGGCGTGGAATACAAGGCAATGGAGGACGACACGAAATGAAGGCGAAGCTGGTTTACGACGGAGGGAACGCCCCTCCGATGATACCGGAGGAGATGGGAACTCCGAAGGGCGATCAATTTCAGGGAACGCCGCGCGAGCAGACCGCCGAGTTGGCCGGGCGCGTGTGCTATGATTCACTTGGACAAGGACGCTCGTCGCAGGAGTACCACAAGCACATCCACGAGGTGGGACATTTCAGCGTGTACGAACACACGCCGATCACCGTCGCGATCCCGGTCCGGGACGATTCGTCCCTGATGTACTTTGCGATCGCGTTGGCCAACCGTCCCGGTGTTTGGTGGATTCGACCCGGAAGTGTTCCGGAGATCGGAGGCCACATGCTCCGGGTCACTGCGAATTTCCGGGCGATCGTCGAATGGCACAAGCGGATGAATCCGATGCCGTCCGGGTACGGACACGACATTCAGGTTCAGCTTGGCAATACGCTGGCCCGTCATGTGAAGCAGGTCGCGCCGCAGATCATGCCGATCGTGCAGGAGCCGTTTCTAACCGGAACGCAGATTGTCGATCCGCATTTCCTTCAGGAGAAATGGATCACGCTCTACATGAAGGGCAGCAGGGGCTTCTGTTACGATGAAAAAACAGAAGTTCTAACCGATGAGGGTTGGAAGCCGTGGGTCGATGTTCGAGGCGATGAGAATTTCGCAACGCTTAACATGGATTCCGATGAACTGGAGTACCAGCAAGCAACGGACGTGATCCGGGAGAGGTACAGCGGTCGGATGTACCGGTTGAAATCAAAGATGGTTGATCTTCTCGTAACCCCGAATCACAGAATGGTTGTAAAGAAGCACGATACGAGAGCGGCACGGCGTGGTGAAGAACCGTGGGGGATCGCGACAGCGGAAGACTCTTTCGGAAAACGGATGCATTACCGCCGGTGGGCGAAGTGGGTCGGTGAGTCCCCCAAGACGTTCACGATTCCTTCGTCAAGCACCGAGTACGTTGGCGCGAACCAGTCTTCGAGTTTTGGTGCGATCAAAACTTACACGGGTACGACTGTAGCAGCGGTCACGTTTGCCGAATTTCTCGGGTACTGGCTTGCAGAGGGTCACCTCGCCCACACACCGGGAAGTTCGTACCGTGTGGTAATCACTCAGAACCCGAACAGCCCAGCGTACAAAGACATGCTTCACGCGCTTGAGGCATTTGGAAAAGTACAGGTTCCGAAACCATCGCCCGGTGGGTGTGTGCAACCTTACGTGTGTTCCAAACCACTGTATGACTACTTGAAGCCGTACAGCGGTGCTGCGAACAAGGCAGTGCCGACGGAGATTAAGGGGTGGGGACCATCTTACCAAAGAACGTTGATTGACGCGTATTTGGCAGGTGATGGATCTTCCCCCCGTCGTGGAACGGGGGAGGGTCACACGGTCTCCCGTAGACTGGCAGACGATCTTCAGGAGTCCGCACTCAAGGCTGGAATGTCCGCGACTATCCGAGAAGTGGACCGTCGCGATGAAGATACGCCAATTAAACACAGGCGCGTCATTTACGTCGTATCGTTTTGCGGAAAGCGAAACGAACCCCTCGTGAATCATAATGGGAAGTCGCATGATTCGTGGGAGGATTACGATGGGATGATTTATTGTGTAACGGTTCCGAATGGAACTTTATATGTTCGGCGGAATGGGCGTCCTGTGTGGTCGGGAAATTCGCACGAGCAAGTGCGTCACGGCGACTGGACGGCCATCTCGCAGCGATCGACGCGCTACGTGGACGAGAGCGGCTCTCCGTGGGTTCGGCATCCGTTGCTTGCGAAGTATATCGACACGCTGGACGAGCAGACCGAACAGGACTTCGTGCAGGTTTTAGATGACACCATCGAGCATTGCGGCAAGACGTACGATGAAATCGTCGCGCGGCTTCAGCCGTGGTGTCTTGAAAACATCGAGGGGATCACGAAGCTCGGCGCGCGCAAGCAGGGCCGGGGCGCGGCCCGGGGATTCCTCGGCAACGCGTTGACGACGGAGATGATCTTTTCGGCGTCGGCGGCGCAGTGGGCTTGGATGATCGGACAGCGGGCGTCGCGGTTCGCGGACGCGGAAATCCGTGAAATCTACTCGCGCGAGAAGGAATCGGTGATCGAGGCGTTGTGGGCCTCGCGATACGGCGAGGCTTTCGCGAACTTTGAGATCAAGCCGTCGCCCGACGGGATTGGAACGGTTGTGGAACTGGTCAAGTCCTCGCGTTCCGAAGCATGACTTCGAGGTCCTCGACGTCGGCCTCTTGGTCGGTCATGTCGATGGACACGTCGGCGTCTTCGCGCCAAGACGGGTGTTCCGACAGTCGAACGCGGAACACCCGTTTTCCTTTTCCGGACCCGGTCGTGAACAGGAAGTATTCCGTGCGCTTTCCGGCGTGCGGCGCGGTGTAAAAGTCCCATCCCGATTCTTTCGCCAGCGCGCCGAGCTTTCGCAGCATGCTGTTTCGCCACGAGACGTACGGGTCTTCCCGGGGTTTCTCCGCGTCTTCTTCGTCCGGCTGCAGCGCGTCGGCGGCCGCGTTTTCCTTGGGTTGGCGGACCTCGATTCTTTCCAGCCTAGGGTTCCGGATTCGAAGTTGCGTTTTGAATCTTCGGATCGCGTTTTCTCCGGCGGGTTCCGCCAATTGGATCGTGATGGTGAGTCCCGCCTGCCGGAGGTCCTGAATTTCAAGGTTCTCGGCTTTGGCCTTGTCCAAGATGTACGCTTTGTCCATTTGTTGTTCGAACAGCATTTCCCGGATGGACTCTCTGGCGTTTTTCATGGCAAATATTCCGAAATTATCAAGAAGCCTTTTAGAAATTCCGGTTTCCCGCCGATAAAACGGGTGGACGCTGGAGTGGAGTTTACGCGAAATGTCCGAGAATTACAAAAACGTCAAGTGCGAAGTTTGCGGCAAGAGCTTCCCGTGGCAGATCGTCACGCATCTTCGGGAAGCGCACGAGATGTCCGTTGCGGACTACCGGTCCAAGGACAAGTTCCCGCTCGCGCCGGTGCTTCACGTTGAAGTCGACGAGTACCTGCGCGACTGCACGATAGTGCTGGACGCCGAGGGAAACCCGTGGCGCGCGATTCCGCGCTTTGAGGAGATGGGATTCCAAGGTTTCGGCCGGTTGTTTAATCACCCGGCCACGCCGTCGCTGGACAAAAAGTACCGCTTCGACCCGATGGTGACGAAGCTCGTGTACCTCGCGTTCGAGGCCAACCAACGGCTTCTTCTCGCAGGTCCTCCCGGAACCGGAAAGTCCGAGATGGTTCGCAACATGTGCGCGCTTCTCGGATGGGGGTACCGCCGCGTGAACTTCAACGGGGCGGCGACTCCCCGCACGTTTATCGGGAGTCCGCGCGCCGCGAATGGAAACACGTATTTCCAGTACGGCGCGCTTCCGCAGGCGATGCTGAACGGCGAGTGCCTTCTTTTGGACGAGGTTTCGTTCATCGACTCCGACATGGCCGCGAGTCTCCACGAGCCGTTGGAAAAGGGCGGCTGTCTCACGTTGCTGGAAAACGGCGGCGAAGTGATCCGGCCGCACAAGGATTTCCGCGTGTTTGGCACGGACAACGTCGGGATGCAAGGGGACATGACGGGGCGTTTCCACGGTACGAAACCGTTGAACGCCGCGTTCATGGACCGGTGGACTACGCAGGTGAACGTCGGCTATATGGACAAGAAGACCGAGGCGAGCGTTCTTGTTTCGAAGACGCCCGGTCTTCCGGACGCCGTCGCGTTGAAGATGACGGCGATCGCCGACGAGAGCCGGGTGAAGTCGCGCGACGAGGAAATGGCTGAACCGCTCACGTTCCGCATGTTGATGGATTGGGCGGAACTCGCTGTTCAGCACCGGTCGATCGGCGTCGGGTGGAAATACGCTGTTCTCAACAAGGTTAGCGAGGAGTCGGCGGGGGTTCTCCGAATGCTCTTCGACCATAAGTTCCCGGAGGTACGGTTGGATGTCTGATCTTTACAATGCGATGGCCGAATTGTCGGGGTCGGATTACGAGTCTCTCGGCTTGGTGTCCGCGCCGGGCGTCGACCGGCGGACTCCCGGGAAACCCGCGTATGTCATCAAGAAGGACGAGGTTTCGAAGTTCATGATCTACTGGGGCTACCAGTACGATTCGAGTGGGAACCTCCGGCACTTGAAGCCCACGGTTTTCACGGGGTGTCCGTACGGACTCGTCAGCGTCGCCGACAACGGACAGCCGGTCGTTTTGAACGGCGTTCGGATCGTGTTTTACAGCGAGTCCCTCGACCCGTCTTGCAAGGTCATGGACGTTTCGGTCGGAGACTCTCGCATCCGTACCGACGACAACCACGAGGCGTTGCGGTACATCAAGCGCATGCGGCCCGATTGGTCCGGTTTTACCGAGCAGTCTATCCTGTGCGAGGCCCGGTGCCTGATGCTGGACGACAAGGCTGCGCGCTTGTCGTCCGTATTGGAACGTGTTCAGGAAGTTTCCGTGAACCCGGTTTCCGGCGATATCATAGACATCGCGCCGGGAGACGATCCGAAGGGAGAGGATTTTTCCTCGCCTGTCCGCGTCGTGCATGATTCCGCCGGGGACGCTCCTATGCCAGCGGACGGCGAGTTTCAAATTGGAAGCGCGGCGATGCTTGACGTTTCCATGCCGGACTGGCCGGAGGAAAAGGACTTTATCGCGTTCTCCAATGAGTTTTTGAATCCGCCGACTGACGACGACCGTCCGGTCAGTGTTCACTTGAAGATCAAAAAAGTCAAATCCGGAACGCGAAGGAAGCGATCCGTTAAGGTTTCCGAGCCGATGCGCGCAAACGTGCATAGCCATGTCGCGTATTGGCTTACTACGATCCAGCATCGAAAGAACGACGTCCGCGCCGTATCCGTACTCCCGAAGGACGGCGTTAATCTTGTTCTCTCCCTTCGGATCGGGGAGATGGTCGGGATGGAAGCTAAAGAGCGCGCCGACGCGATGCGGAATTGGTTCCGGATGTTGAAGGCGCAGATCGAGGGCGGAACCGCTCAGAGGTTGGACGGATCGGTGGCCATCGAGGCGTTGAGCGACTGTCGGATCGTCGCTGTTCGCGTTGCGTACCCGTGAGGACTCCATGAAAAAGACGAAGAGCATATTCAAAACGGTTCTGCGGAAGTGGGCGCGCATGCTGTCGAAGAACATGGGCGTTTCCATCGTGTTTTCGGGTGATCAGCCGATGACCGACGGCGACACGATCCGCGTGTTCGCGCTTCCGGACGAGATTCCGGCGGATGTCGAGGCGGCGATTATCGGGGCGATCGACCACGAGGCGGGTCACGTGGACCTTGTGCGCGGATCGCGAACGAACTCGCCGGATGTCGTCAACATGAAGAAGCGTTTGGCGAAAAACTACGGGATGTTCGGACCCGTCGTCTGGAACGTCTTCGAGGACATGCGGATCGAGCAGAACGTCTACGAGCGTTTTCCCGGTTCGATGAAATACTTCGAAGCGGTGCGCCGCTACATGTTCCAGCGCGATCCGGTTGCGGACAGGATGAAGACTCCGATGCAGGATTCGGCGGATGAAGCCGTTACCGCTCTTGCACTGACACGGTTTCCGAGGCTGTTCAAGGACTATGTGATTCCGCGCGCCTCGAAGGGGATGCTCGCGCTGGTTCGGTCGTGGCTTCCGTTCGTTCACAAGTCGCTCAACGCGAATACGGTCGAGGAGACGCACGACATCGCCGTCGAGTTCTTGGAGATGCTGCACCAGCAAGCGGATCAGTCTTCCAGCGGCGACGGGGACGACGAGTACAAGATTAGCATTCCGGGGGGATCGGGCGAGGAGTCCGCGTCTTCCGAGGATGGTGAAGAAAGCGAATCAAGCGGTAATTCCGAACCGGGCGACGAAGACGACGTCAGTTCCGTGTCCGGTGAAAAGGCTGGCGGCGGGGAGCCGCAGTCCGGTGAAAAGTCCGAAGCGGGGTCGGAGTCCGACGGGGACCCCTCGCCGTCTGTCGTCACACCGATTGGCGGCACGGAAAAAGCGAAGACTTCCGATGATGTCAAAGACGTTGAAGACTTGATTGTCGAGGAGATGTTCCAAGGCACGGCGAGTCGCGGGGACGACGTCGATGACCACTCGGTTTTCGCGGACGCGAACTCGATGCGGGAACTCGTGCGGGACTCCGCGCGCCACGTTCTCGAAGAGTCCGATTCCGGTTTCCTCGAAGTGGACTGCGGACTTGGCGCGCTGGAACACATTGAGGCGCACGTGTCTCAGTTCGCTGATTATCGCGTGGACGACCAGTGCGTCCACGTGCGGAATACGCCCCCGTTGCCGCTCGCGTCTCGTACGATCGCAGCCAATTCGAAGAACCTGTTTCCGGTCATCTCGCAGCAGATGCGCCGGTTCCTTTTGGCGAAGCGCGCCAACAAGTACAGGCCGCAGCAAGAGTACGGATCGATAAATCCCGGAGACCTTCACTTACTCGCCGTGCGCAACGGCCCGTCTGACATATTCGAACAGCGTCGGCGAGGTCGCGAGGTGTTCACCGCCGCCACGCTTTTAATCGACGGATCGTCTTCCATGGTCGGCGTTAAATCGAAGACGGTGATGCGTTGCGCGTACTTCTTCTGCGAGGTCCTTGAGAAGTGTCACGCGAAGACCGAGGTCGCGGTTTTCACGTCGGGCGGACGCGCGGCGGCGACGTACCATGTCGTGAAGCCGTTTGCGTCGCGCTTGTCACAACGCGAGGGTTGTTTTTACCCGGTTGCTTCGGGGGGAACGCCGATGGCGGAAGCGATGGTCGGCGCGGTGCGACGTTTGTCCGAACGCAGGGAAGAACGCAAGCTGTTGTTCATTCTCACTGACGGCGCGCCGAACGGCGCGTACGGAGATGCGCAGGCGTTCATGCGCCGTTTCGCGGGACACGCACGGGAAGCCTTCGGGATCGAGACGATCGGCTTTGGAGTGAACGCTCCGACAAACGTGGCGCGCTGTTTCGACGAGTACGTTATGCTGGACACGTCGAGGTCGCAGGTGGAAAGCGACTTCGTCCGGGTGATGCAACGCAAGTTTTTGGGAGGTTGACATGGCGGCTTACGATTTTTGGTCGGCGGAATACGTGAGGAATCTGACGGAACAGATAAACCCGGCTTTCGGGTCCGGCGGTTTTTACAACGTCAAGTCCGGGGTCGACCGCGTCGTGGTTTGCGGGGACATTCGACGGAACCCGGACGCGAAAAAGGTCAAGCATCTTTGCTTCGTCGTCGTCGGGACCGAGGGCGCGAACCTCGTTGACCTCCGGGCGCGCATCAGCGCGAACGTGAAGGCGATCTGGCCCGGAGCCGTTGTCAAGTCGTTCAAGGTGTACGACTACACGGCTCTCCCCGACGACAGCGGAAGCGTTTCGTGGATCGTTGTCGACCCGGCTTACGCGGGAGCGGCGACCGTTCACGCGACCGGTCCGGTCATCCTTTGTCAGATGATCGATATGTTCGCGGAGAAGCGCGGGATGAAATTCGGCGCGTCCGGACTGAAGCAAGGGGACGTCAAGCTCGCCACTCCGGACGAGGAGACTTTCTTTCACGCTCTTGGCGCGAAATTTATTCCGGTGGCTGAACGTGAATCCGTGCGGTATTTGGAACCGTTCGGAGCATGAGTAAGCCGTTGCACTATATGCACTTACGCGAACCGTGGTCCGATGTGAGCATACTTCGAGGTTTCGGGTCTTTCAGCGTAACCGTATACAATATATTGACTTACACGGGGTTTTAGCGGTATTATTCCAGCGTAGGCAACGTTGGAGTGAAATCGATGGAACTCAGAACTTACCTGTGCAGCGTTTACAAAGACGGACCGTGGGACGCCGTGTACGCGTCCAGTCACGCGGCTGCCGCGTCCCAGTACGTCCTTACGGAGGACCTTCGCGTAGGCGACGTCGTGTTCGTCGGGGTCCCGATGCCGCTCCCCGAGATATTCTCGGAAGAAAGCCTGACGCGGTTCATCGTGGATCGCCTTGGGATTGAAGCGACTCCTGAACTTCGAAGGATGACGACGGCGTTGGCCGGGGAAGCGAACTACCGGATGCGAAGGTACGCTGACAACCAGTCCGCAGCGATCGGGCGCGCGATCGGCGTGCAGGAGATTCCGGTCACTTCGGACATGCCGGTCCAGCGTCGAGTGATCGCTTGACTCCGTTCGCGCTACCCGTCAGTATTAAAAGCCTCCCGGTCGCCGGGAGGCTTTTGTGTTTTCGTACTCGGTAGCGAAGAACGCCAATGGACGTCGGATCGCTGGAGTCGCCATGATCGTATCAGTTCAACCTCCTGAATTTCTTCCGTACCTCGGATTCTGGAATCG
The DNA here is from genome assembly GCA_964557575.1 of uncultured Planctomycetaceae bacterium. Lineage (GTDB taxonomy): Bacteria > Planctomycetota > Phycisphaerae > SM23-33 > SM23-33 > CAZLBC01. The sequence continues at coordinate 138,604 of CAZLBC010000001.1, read as the reverse complement.
CCTGTATTACGCGGACTTGCTGGTCGTCGCGGACACGATGCGGTTCCGACACCGCCACTACCAGAACCGTAACCGGGTTCGGACGGCGGACGGTTGGTCTTGGTTCACGGTTCCCGTATCCCGCCGGGGGAACATGGTTCGCGACATCGAAGTGAAGTCGCGTTCCGACGTTCGACGGGGGTGGAGCATCGTGGAGGCGAACTACCGGGGCCGCGCCCGCTATTGGGAAGAATACGCGGACTTGGTTTTCGAGTTTCTAGGGCACAAGAAGCTGATCGACGTCAATGTCGGATTGATCCACCGCATGAAGGAGCTTCTCGGAATCGCGACTCCCGTTAAGCTGTGTTCCGCTATCACCGACGCCGTCGTCGAGGATTTTCACGCGCTTTCCATGCACATCGTCGAAGAGACCGGGGCCGACGCGTTGCTGTCGGGGGCCGGGAACATCGGGACGCTGCCGAAGCGTTTTCCCGATTCAGACGTCGAGTTCGTGTTTCAGGATTACGTTAACATACCGTATCCGCAGGTTCACCTGGGGTGGCATCCTCGAATGAGCATCCTTGACTGTTTACTGACGCACGGCGCGCAGTATACTTTGAAGCACGTCAAGGGCGGATGGAGACCGCAGGAGGAAACGGACAATGCCGAAGTACGTAGTGAGCAGTCGACTGGGCCGCGATGAAATGCGGAGCCGGATCAGGGACACGACCGGTTCCGACCCCGTGTCGGTCAACGAGAACGAGCGTGGACGGGTCATCGAGGTCACGTCCGAGCAGGCGGAGAAGATCAACCGGCTGCCGATCGGAATCCGACACGCGCAGTTCGGGGGACGCATCCAGCAGCAGTTGAATGGCTAAGAAATCCAAACGTTCCGAACAATCGATCGAAGACGCCCGGCGGCAGCTTGCCGAAGCCGAGTACATGAACTCGTTTCTTGTGACAACTGACGTCGTGTCCGCCAAGAAGGCGTACCGGAAGGCCCTTGGGGACCTGCGCGCGAATCCGCCGGAGTCGGTGGAGAAGCGCGCTATCGATCTTCGAAAGCAGATGATTGCGATCCTTGACCCGCAGATCAAGAAGGTCAAGCGCATGGAGTGGGTTGAGTTCGAGCTTCTCCACGCGCAGGTCCGTCGGCTTCTATTGAAGGATGACGTCGCGGACACCGGAATCCCCGATCAGGTGATGCTCGACCATTTGAGAGACATGCAGCCCGGCGAGGTGAACGCGGCTGTTTCCGCCATGCGGCAACTGCAGGAAATGCGGCGGGACATCCTGCTGAGTTGACAGCGCGGGCGGCTTCATGTGATAATCCCCACGTCGCAGGCATGGAGAAAAAACCTATGGCTAAGAAACGTCAAGATCGATCGGGGCCGCTGAACGACCCGGAAGTCGTCCAGCAGAACGCCAAGATTTACGGGATGGGTCGCGGACTGTTCGGAAACGATCCGGGCGAGGAAGACATCGACGATCAGATTTCCAACGACTGGGAACGCAAGTCCGATTCCGAAACCGGTTTGAAACTTGCCGAACCGCCGGAACGGGACGCGGGCGCGGTCGGAGACATTACCGCTCTGTTGAACAAGCGGAGCCGCGCCGATCAGCATCCCGGAGCCATTGTGCCGTGGCGTCAGCGCGACGAGGCGTTGTTCAACATCATCGGGGAGTACGGAGATCGCTTGAACGAAGCGGCCCCGGAGGTCCACGAGCTTTGTGCGGCGTTGCTTTGCGAGGTCCGGCGAAAGCACCGGTTCGACGCGCTCCGCACGCACATGGAGTCTGTGGGTGTTTCAGCCCTCCCGACGTGGACCGAGGCGCAGAAGGCGCGGAAGATGCTCGACGAATACTACGTCAACTCGCTTGGCGGAGTCGGGTCGGGAACTCAGTGGTCCAAGTACCCGTGGGACCGTCCCGGTCCTTTTATTCCCGGAGGACCCGCGCAGCATCGCGAGGTTCCCGGGATTATCGATTTCTCGATCCCTCGTCCCAGCGCGACGGCTCCCGAGCGTGAGCCGACCGATCCGCAGCAGTCGCGGATCAACCACTACCACGCGACGCGCGGACTTGTGAGTCGCATGGGGAACATGCGTGGAAATATTCCGGACGTCGCCCAAGCGCAGGCGGCGCGGAATGAATCGTACGGGATCAATGTCAGCGATCCGTTGCAGATTCAAAGAAACCGACGAAACGCCAAGGAGGGCGTTCGACAGGGGAACGACGACAAGGCGAGAAACGCGATCACGCGTGACGGCCGTCAAGAGGCCGGGCGTAAAAACGCCGTGAGGTACACCGGGGATTCCAGCAGCAACCGCGCGCCGGAAGACAAACGCCAAGTGAAGGTCGAGCTTCGCCGACACGACGAGTCGATGCGATTGGCTTCCGGAAAATACGAGGACCTTTCGAACAGCAAGGTTGAAATGTCGGAGAGTGTTCCGACCGTCAACGGAATGCCGTGGTTTCACGGGAAGGCGAAGCGGATGTCTCTCGGCGGCGTTCCGGTTATTCACGTCGCCGAAGGCCACGTCTTGTGTTCCGGCGAGCTTCCCCGGCCGACGATGACGGAAGGCTACTATGTTTGGGACACGAGGCATCCTCTTTCCACGTACGACATGCACATCGCCTTTGCGCAGCTTTCCGAGGGGATGGAATCCGAACGTCCGTGGCTCAAGCGGAAAGGCGACGATTTCGTTTTAGGAATCCCGAATGAAGGCGTTATCGTCGAGTGCGCGAAGGGGAAACTCGGGTTCATGACGTTCGATTCGCAGTCCGGGATGCACGCCGCGCAAGATTGGATGGCGTCGCGCGCTCCGGTCGTCGGCCCGCGTCGTGCGATGCTTGAAGCCGTATCGTACGGGTACGTGCGCACGGGGAAGTCCGACCTTATACTCGACCGGGTCATTCGAAAAATGAACCGGTTGAACATGCTGGATGTTCTTGAAGACGCCGTTTTCGACAAGGGCGCGGAAGCCCTCTACGTCCTTCTGAACCCGACGCTCGAAGAATCCGACGTGCAGGCCGTCGCGCAGGGAATCCAGCAGGACTACCCCGAAGTCCGGATACTCGGGGGGCCGCTTGATGAGAATGTCGATTGGTGGGTACTTTATATCCCGAAGCCGGGCGAAGATTTCGGGCCGGACCTGCAAAGCGTATTCGCGCCGACGGTCAGTCGTCCGCTGGACGTTCCGATGCCCGACATTATCGGAAAATCGATCCAGCAGGTTCTGCGGTAAAACTCAGGGAGTCAGAACATGAACGGTGAAGTGAGCATCCAGAAGGTTGTCGTTGCGCTGGAGGAATGCGGTTTCCAGTGCCAGTACGTTGACGGCACGGTGATCGCGACGCGCGGAACAGAGCAGCGGCACTTTGTGGAAGACAGCCACGGAAACGCCGTGGGGGTTTTCCCCGCCGACGTTCAGGGCGCGGTTCAAAACATTACCGAAGCTCAAGTCGCGCGCCGGTTTTCCAGACAGGCGTTGTACGAGATGGGATACGGGAATTTTTCGCCGTCGGCGGACAAGCCCACGGGAACCGAGGAGCCTTCTTCCGACCGGTTCGACGTCGACTCCGGCGACCGCGCCGTAACCAGTGATAATCCGGACAAGCCGAAGGGCATGGACGGAATCGACAGCCCGGTCGACGACGATGACCTTCCCGACGATTTCACCGGCGGTTCCGACAACAACGAAGATGCCGACATTCCGTCCACGGACGGCGGAACGGACGCCACGACGGTCGGCGCGCACGGCGGAAGCGGCGGCGGAAAGGGCGCGGGTCCGAAGGGCGGGAAGCCCGAAAAGACGCAGCCGATGACCGTCGCGAACAACCTTTACCAGATGGACAATCCCGACAGCGATAAGAGCGGAGACTACACCGGCTCCGAAGTCGGTTCAGTCTCGGATGGCGGGTCGAGGGGCGGCGGAGGCCGCATCGCGAGTCAAGGGAGCTTTCCGGCGGACCTCCCGTCCAAGCAGGACGCGCAGACGACGGCGGATATTCCGACCGTCAAGAAGGGAAAGATGACGGTCACCGGAGCAACGGTCGAATCCGTTCTCGATTCGATGTTCGAGCAGCAGGACCCGGACGAGCTTCAGGCCGCCGCTGAGGAAGAAGCGCAGCGGATGGTCGAACAGTACGGCGGACAGACGCTCGCGCTCCTCACGCAAAGCCAAGACGGCGCGTGGGCCGTCGGAGGAACGTTGGAGTCGAACTGGGACCCGCAGCAATACAGCGATATGAAGATGTCCGCGCAGGACCACGCCAGCACGGGAGGCGAAGCACGGATCATTGCGACGCCGGACAGGCCCGAGGAAGTTCGGGAAGCCGTTACGGAAAACCCGAATCTCGACCCGTCCGCCGATCTCGGCGGAACCGAGGTTTTCATGACCGAGGATATCCGGGAAACCGTTGGCACTGCGATCGCGAAGGGCGCGGAAGTTGTCGGAGACGTTGCCAAGGGAACGGTGAAGGGCGCGGGGACGATTGCCAAGAAAGTCGCCTCCCCCGTCGTCGGTGTTGCCGGAGACGTCGTGAGAGCGGCCGGAACAGGCGTCAGTGCCGCCGGTGCCGCGCTGGACGACGATGGCGAGGACGAACAGAAGAAGAACGAGTCGATCATGCGGAAGGCTCTTCGAACGTTTCCGCGCTACAGCGGAATCCTCGAAGCGAAGCACCCGGGTCCGTTTATCTCGCCCGCGACGTATGAACAAATCGACCTCGCGGAAGCCGAACGAATGCTGACGCCGACGCTTCTCGAACTGGCGGCGGAGCGGATTCTCGACAACCTTTCCGAGCAAGACGAAGACGAGCTTGACGACGCGCCGCCGGAACCGGGGTTGAGCGTGCCTCCCGGGGGCGAAGACGACATCGACATTGACCTCGACGAGATGCCGCCGGAGGGTGAGGAAGCCCCCGAAGACGATGCCGGGATCGGGGGTCCTCCGGAACTCTCCGACACGGGTGCGCCGGAACCGGCGGGCGGCGGAGTCGACATCGATATCGGAGGCGGACCCGCTCCGCAGCCGAGCGGGGGAGAACCCGAAGCAACGGGCGAGCCGACGCCGGAACCGGAACTTCCGGCTGATGATCGGTGGAAGGAAGCTCGCGATCTTTGCCCGGATTGCGACGACTCCACGTTGTCCAAGATCGTGCAGGCCGGGATCGTCGGAGATTTGTACAACGAACTCACGAAAAACCTGTTCGTTCACTTCGCGAAGACGAAGAAAGATACCGAAAAACAGGCCCTTTCCGCGAGCATGAATGCTCACAACGGTCGTCAGGTTACTACCAAAGGGTCGAGGTGGTCGGGAGCGCGTAATTCGTTTTATTCCGACCGAAAACAGCTTGAATCGATGTTCCAGACCGATCCTCACGGGTTCCTTGACGCTTTGATGGAGGGTTTGATGGCCGATCCGAGCAAGATTGGCCGTGCGGCGGCACTTGTGCTGGGGCTGCAAGAACAAGATGATTACAAGCGTCGCAACGCCGAGACGGCGGCCCAAGCACTCGTTCGATTGAAGGACGAGATTTACGGCCTCCGGGAACAACTCGGCACCATCATGAACAACACGGTGGGCGACATTCTCACTCGGGTGAAATCCCCGATCGGGAATAAAGGGTTCGCCGCGAGAGCACAGCAGATGCTCACGCAGTTGAACGATATTCATTCCGGCATGGACTTGTTCCTCCAGCAGTTGGATGCGAATATCGACGAGTTCAACCGGGCGCACCAATCGATGGGAGTTTCGGCCGACGGCGAGCAGCCCGGGATGTCCGCGCCGCCCGCAGACGCCGGAGGGGAAGAATCTCCGATGGGGCCGGAAGGTGAACCCGGGATGGAGCCGGGCATGAGCGAGCCGCCTCCGCCGCCTCCCGGAGGGGAAGAGCCTCCGATGGGGCCGGAAGGCGAACCCGGGATGGAGCCGGGCATGAGCGAGCCGCCTCCCGGAGGGGAAGAGCCTCCGATGGGTCCGGAAGGCGAAATGTCGCAGCCTCCGGTCTGAAGCGGAAATCACCGCATTGAGGAAATGACGCGATGTCGATGACGAAATTCAACCGGACGTTGACGCTTCCGATAACGGAAGACAGAGTCCTTATTTTGGCAAAGCAAGCCGACACGCCGAGGCAGATTCAGCTTCGGCACCTTGGCAAGAGCGGCCAGACGACCCCGGCGACCCTGAAATGGCAGGAAAGTCAGGACGGTTCGAACTGGTACGACATCGCGGGAACGTCGATCACGGTGGCGGCCGGAGCCGGTACCGGGTGGATGCTGACATCAACGAAACCCTACGTGGCCCTCGCAGGGTATGGCAACGTCGACGTGGAGGTCTCGGTGGACCGTTCCGATCCGGACGGCGCACTGCCTGAACGCGTAAATGTGTGACCAGCAGAAGGAGCAATAGGTCATGGCGGAAACAACTTGGAATGGTGGAAACTCGTACGGACCGGAAACGGCACAGGTCCAGTTCGCGGTAGCCGCGCAAGACGGCGCGCTGGGAACGATTATCACGCCGAGCGCGAAGCGCATCCGGCACATCGACGTCGAAAACATCGAAGGCGTCGCAGTGTCGATCAAGGTGCAGGAAACCGACACGAACCCGAACGGTTCCGAAGGAACCCCGTCTTGGTCGGACGTCGCGGGTTCTTCGGTGGATATCGTGCCCGGCGGAAGCCAGCGCATCGACATCCCCGGAAAAATCCAGAAGAAGTACGCGCGCCTCTACGGCGGACCGGCGACCAACCCGTCTACCGGTCTCCCGTACTCGGGAACGTCGATTTGCCGGGCGGTCATCGAAGACCTCGACCTGCTCGACAATTTCCGGCAGAACGTGCCTTACGGCGCGGGATGATCGGAGTGACGCGGTGTGGCGATTCCCCGGGTAACAGTCGTTGTTCCGGCGTATAATGCCGAGAAATGGCTCGGGGATTGTCTGCGGTCGATCCGTGATCAAACGTACGCCGATTGGGTGTGCAAGGTTTACGATGACGGATCGACCGACAAGACGCGCGACATCGCCAAGCGGTTCACCGAGACCGATCCACGGTTCGTGCTGATCGAAGACAAAACCAACGTCGGAACTCCGAGGCGCGTCGCGCAAGCCTACAGCGAAGTGTCCTCGGAGTTTTTTTGTCAGGTGGACGCGGACGACGTGATCGCGCCGGACTCCGTCGAAACATTGTTGGAAGTTCTTTCAGGTTGCTACAAAGAGGTCGGAGTGGTCTACAGTGACTATTCCAAGATAACCGCCGACGGGGAAGTCGTTCTCGACGACAAGCATTTCAAGAATCGGTGCCGAACCGTTTTCTCTTTGAAGCGAATGCAAACGCGCGGATTCTGCGCTTTTCAGTTTCGGCTCATTCGCACGTCGGCGTACCGGGAGAGTCTCGGCGTCGACGGCTCCGTCCCCACGGGCGAGGACTTCGACCTTGTTTTGAAGCTCGCCGAAGTATGCCAGTTCGTCCATGTCCGACGCAGGCTTTATTTCTATAGGCAGCACGGCGCGCAGACATCGCGAACGAGGACGCATCTTCTCGAACACACCTGCAAGCGGTTAATGGAAGAGTCGCAGGACCGCGTGTCGAATCCGTCGTGCGTCGTTGTTATCCCGTACACGGGGGTTGACGACGCGTACGCGCTCCGAAGGTGGGCGCAGCATAAGACGGCTGGCGTGATGATCCTCGCGGTTGTCACGGACCTTTTAGGCGACCCTGACGTGCTCGAATGCAAAGAGTACGCGAATCACAGGGTTGAAGTCATGCCGCTGCGAGAGGACCCGGAAACGGATTACGCGGCTCTTGCTTCGAGGATGGCGAAGGGAGTTCCGGCTTTTCAATTTCCCGAGGCTTTCGTTCCGTCTCCCGGTGTCGTGGACGAAATTCTCGCCGGAAATTCGGTTCGTGTCGTCACGTTGGAGCCGAGGACTTCTTGGCTTTTGCAGTCGGGGGGCATACAATCCGATGTTGTAAAGAGTCTCGACGAGGACTCGACGGAATCCGTCGGCGACGGTCCGCCGGGGCAATCCGCGCTTTACCGAATGACACGGGAGAAATTCAATGCCCCATGATATGAACGATCCGGCGGGAATCGAAATACAGGGAGCGAACAAGATTCGTCGTCGTTTCTTCCTGCACAGCGACGAGTACATCGCCGGGCAAGTGCAGCCGGGCACCACGCCGCCCGACGGCTACATGATAAAAGGGCCGTTCGCGAGCCGTAAGTGGACTGTCAAGTTCAAAGAGATCGCGGAAGCGGCTTCGGCTGTCGTCATTGAAGCGTGTTTCGATCTGGATGATGTTCGTCTTCAGATCGACGTTACGACTCCGGTCACGCCGGACCGCACGTACACGGATTCGAATCCGACGTGGGAAGCGTTGTCTTCCAGTCCGGTCAGCTTGGCCAAGCTCGGCGGCGACTCTATCGTCATCGATTGGGACAACGAGGGCTTGTCGAAAGACACGATGCCTTCGGCGGTTCGCTTCCGGCTTACATCCGGAAAGGAAGTCCGGATCGAGATCGAAGAGGGGATTCTTTAATCCATGTCGACGCAGGACCGTCAACAAAGTTTCGTGCGGCAAGCCGCCGCGCAGGAAACGCCGGGTCCGGGGATCGACCTTCCCCTCGACGACCCGAAGGCGGTCTCAAAGGTCATCCAGCGTGTTTTTGACAAGGTCTCCGCGCAGCTTGAACAGGAAGACGGAGAAGTCGACTACGCTGACTTGATTCGCGCCGTCCGCGCTGTTTTAGGACTCCGGGAATCCAGTCTTGACGTGCGCGATCAAGCCGTGTTGGTTGAGTTTCTCGGTCCTCAGTACGCCGCCCGCCTTTTGGTGAATCAGCATCAGGTGCGTCCTCTTGTCGAGTCGATGATTACTGAAGACACTCCCGCGATCGAACGCTCGCGAGCCAACCGGCTTTCGTACTGGTTCGACCTGTTGATGCGGCAGCTTCGCAAGAGCAATATCAATCGCAAGGAAGTTGTTCGAGTCGGGCGAAGGGCCGGTTTTGAACTTATAAACGCGTTGGCCGACCGGACGATTCGAACTTGACCGTTCGCGCGTTCGGGTGTAGTCATAACTGAAGGCTTTGGTCGGGAAAAGGCAATGAGCGACAGAGGAGAAATTTACCGTTCGGTTCCGGTCGATGTGCGCGAACGGTATGAATTTTTCATCTTGTACCGCCCCGACGCGAACATCCCGGCCGTGCAGATTCAGTTCGACGACGGTCAAACGTACGATTTGATGGTCGACGAGTTTGAGTGCAACCCGCAGATTTCCCGGCTCCCGCTTTGGGACAAGGTTCTTCGGCTTGCGTGCGCCGAAGGGAAAGCCGTGTATGTTTTCGGCGCGGACCCGTCGATGGACAGCGTGAAATCCGTACCCACGGAGCGAAAGAAGAATGAATCAATCAACGTTACTTCGCGACTTCGAGAAGACGCGCTTTCTTTTACAAGAAAAGCGCGGGTCAAACGGGGCGCAGCGTACCTCGGCCCTCGGCGTTATCCAAAGATGTGACGTTCTCAACGGGAACGAGCGCGTCTACCCGAGGAAGATTTTCGAGAAGCTGTTCAGGCCCGGTTCGACCTTCATGGAGCGCGTTCACAGTCGCGCCGTCGTCGGACATATTGAACACCCGTCTGACGGGCTTCCCGATCTTCGGAGGGCTGCGGTCGTTCTGACGGACGTTGGGTTTGCCGACGCCTTTCCCGGTTTTCGCGAAACGCTGGTCAAACAGGGCGAATCCGATCCGGACACGTGCGTGATCGGCCGGTTCGAAGCCCTCTCGACTCCGGACGGGAAGATCGTCGAAGCCCTGTGGCTCGACGAAGTGCAGACCGGCGCGTCGAGTCGCGCGCAAGGGTCCGTCGTGAAGAACGAGTCCAGACTGTACCCGCAGTACCCGGAGGGGGCTGACGTGGTGCAGGAGGATATTGACGAAGAAACTCTCACTTGGGACATTGTAGCAAGGCCGTCGACGCCCGGAGCGTTCCCGAAACGCGTGCAGGAAGCGATCAACGAAGCGATCGAGCATTACCGCCGGGAGTCGCTGCTGGAAGTTGAAACACTGAATCCGCCCATCGGAAGAGGCGTCGGAGGAAACACAATGAACTTGACGGAAGTCCGCACTCGCTTGAGCCGCATCAAGCCTGCGATGCAAGACCTGCACCGAGTCCCCCGGCGCAACCTCCTTCGGTACATGCAGGAAGTCAACACCCTTTTGGAAGACCTGAACCTCGCTTCGCGGTCTTTGAACGAAAGCCAGCAGATGCCCGCCGCCGACATGCGCGGGGAACTGATGGCCCTTCGCGACAGGTTGATGGCTTCCATCGGAAGCGCGTTCACCGAAGCCAGCGACCGAATCCCCGGTTCGCAACCGGTTCGCGTTTCGGGGCAGGGCGGAAACCTCGGAAGCACAGACTCGGCCGTTCTCAACGCCGATCCGTATCTCCCGGGTCTCGACCCGCACCAACAGCAGCCGGGCGGTCCTTCCGGAATCCCGGTTCCGCATTCTCAGCTTCCCGGCGAACGCGTCGGCGACCAGTCGGTTCCGGGTCCGGGAGTCAAGCCGGGCGTGAAGGCTTCCAACGCCTCGCATCAAGACGACGGGTCGAACGAAGCCCACGGCGAGCAGGTTGGCCAGTCGACCGGAGCGGACAACGAAGGCGTTTCCGGAAAGAGCATCAGTGACAAGAAGAAACGCACCGTCGGCACGGGAGCCGACGCGATGAGCGGGTACAAGGGCGAATCCATCACGACGGACGACGCCCACCGAACCGGAACCGGCGACAAGGCGGTTCAGGGAAGTGTTCCGATGGTCCGCCAAGACGAAGAAGGCGAGGGCATGGAAGTCTCGCAATCGGGCGGAAAACAATGGCAGTCTTCCGGATTGGACGCCGGAGAAGAAGGCGATGCGTCGGGCGACAAGATGCAAGGGATCGCTCCGAACATGCGCGGCAAGGCAAAAACATCAAAGGCACAAGTTGAAGGAGTCGGGGCTATGAGCGGAGGACAACTTTCCGAAGGCAGCGTGGCGAGCTTGAACCTTGAACTCGTCAATGAGTGTAACGCGTTGCGGCGCGAGAACACCTACTGGCGGCAACGGGCGGGACACGCGGAAAGCCTCGCCGTGGAAACCGGCAAGCAACACCGCGCCGAACGCCGGAACATGGTCATGGAACGCCTGATCGAAAACAACCCGGTCCTCAACGATGCCAAGACGCGCAAGGTCTTGGAGACGGCGCAGAACGAATCACACATGATTCAGATGGCCGAGGCCATTCTCGGCGGACGTGTGCGCATCGACAAGTCTCGTGAGCGCACGTTGACCGTCGCCATGGAATCCGACGGGGCCTACCGTCTCTTCATCGACCGCAAGCCGTACAACCGAAAGTTCGACGGTGGAACGCTTTGGGAAGCCCTTTCCAAAATGGGCGTTTCCGACAAGCAGATCGCGGCGAACTTCGACCGGGCGCACAGGCGCGCGCTCCGCGAAGACGACTGGGAAATTCCGGATGACGTCGAGTATGAAGGCGGAACCGACGAAGAAGGCGACATGATCCCGCCGATCGCCATCATTCCCGGAGACGAAGGCGGCCCCGCGCAGGTCGTGACGATGCAGAAGTCCGACGAATACGGTGCGGGCGATGATGAAGACATGGACATGGACATGGACATGGACATGGATTTCGAAGGCGGCGAAGAAGAAGACGATCTCGACGCCGAGTTCGACGACCTCGACCTTGACGACGAAGACGACGACTTCGAAGAATCGTGCGCCTACGGTTCCGACAAGAAGAAAAAGAAAAAGAAGAAGTCCAAGCGGGGCCGTCGCGAGGAATCGCGTCGTCCGCGTCGACGCCGTCGCCTGACGGAAGCCGAGAAAGCGTTGGCGTCCGAGATCGAGAAGTATTTGATGCGCAATCCCGGCGTTCCGGCTTCCGTGGACGACATCGCGATGGAACTCGGTGAAGACGAGATCAGCGTCATCAACGCGGTCACGCATCTTGCCAGCGACCCGGCGTCCAACGTGACGCGGAAGGGTCGAAAGTTCGTGGCGGAGCCGACCAATCTCGTCGGAATGCGCCGGAGTGGCGGACAGAAAGGCACACCGAAAATGGGAAGCACAGGCGGAATCCCGTTCCAAGCCGAATCCAAGGGATCGAAGAAATACCTGCGGTACATGGAAAGCCGTGGGCTGGTCCGGAGCAAGAAGCCTCGCGGAAAGCGCGATTTGAACGAATCGCGTTCCCGGTCCCGGCGTCCGGCCAAGCGCGGAACGCGCCCCGGCGCGCGTCGTCTGCAGGAATCCCTTCCGCCCAAGGGCGGACGTCCGACGCGGAACGTGCCGAACATGCGTGAAAGCCGCGCGGCCGAGCCGCAAAGCCTGATGGAAAAAGTCATCGCGCGAAAAGCGGAAGAGCAGCGGCTCGTCGAAGAGCGTCGCTCCGAGGTGAAACGCCACCAGCGGCTTAACGGCTGATTTGACGGGGAGTCCCCGCGAACAATACACTTGAGTGCGAAGTGCGGAGGCTAGGCCGCGCCACTGTTGAGCTTGCTCCGGTGGAATGAGTCCAGCCGCGACGAAGACGACAAGGCTCCGCGAACGAAGAAAACACGGAAACCTTGCAGAGGTACAAGCAATGAACCCGAATCAGTTGATGACCAACTTCATCGATCAGCGTCAATCGCTGATCCGAAAGTGGCAGGGCTATCGGGACAACCGCTTCCACCGCCGACCGACCAACTTCTTGTCGGAGATGAAAGACCCGTACCAGAAGGCGGTTGTCGCGCAGTTGCTGGAGAACACCAGCCGCTACGTTGGGCAGATGGACGAAGCTATGAAGGCCCTGAACTTGGGCAGCTTCGAACAGTGGATGTTCCCGATGATCCGGGCCAGCTTCCAAGAGGACATCATCAGTGTCCTCGCGTCGGTGCAGCCCATGGCGGGTCCGCATTCGAATGTGTTCTACTACTCCATTGTCCGCGATTCCGACAAGGGAGAACTCGTCAAGGGCAGCCGCATCTTCGATGCGACCAAGGGCTTCCAAGGCGGGTTCAACTACTCCAACGAGGTCGTGTATCGTGAAGCGCGATTCACGGACGCGGGTGGAGGCCAGTTCACCAAGGCCGCGAACCTCGATGGAACCTACTACCCGATTCGTGCTGGCTCCGTCCAGATTTTCGATGAAGGCGGTCAGGTCGTTTCCGACGACGGAAACGGGAATCTCATCGGAGACGTGAACCCCGCCGGGGCGAACACGGTCGACTATCAGACGGGCGAGACCGACGTCACGCTTGCGGGTGCCGCGACCGGAACGGTCCGGACGACCTACAAGTACGACTCGGAAGGCAACCCGCTGATCCCGAAGGTCCGCCTCGAACTGCAGCAGCAGTTGATCCGGGCGGAACCCCGCAACCTGCAGATCGAATACTCCCACAAGACGGTCGCGGACTTCCGCGCACAGTACGGCGGCGATGCCGACGCCGAATTGGTCGTGTCCATGTCCGAAACAATCACGGCGGAAATCGTCCGTGAGCTGATCGCCTACATGGTCGAGTCGGCAACGGCCGGAAACGTGCTGTTCAACCGGAACACCGGTGGCCAGTTCGCTTTCAAGTGGCACAAGGAAGGGCTGATCGGATCGGTCATCCAAGGTTCCGACCTCGTGTACTCGGCTACTCAGCAGATTCAGCCGAACTTCGTCGTGTGCGGCACGGAAGTTCTGTCGATTCTGCGTGACATCGGCGCGCCGCGTTTCATTCCGGACCCCGCGTTCGGAACGAAGTCGACTGCCGGTCCCACGTTGGCCGGAAAGATCGACGGACAGTGGGACGTCGTCGTCGACCCGCGCATGCCGGACGTCGGCAACGGCGTGAACGCGAGCCGCTGGGTTTGCGGTTACCGAGGTCCCGGCTTCTTGAAGGCCGGTCTCGTGTACTCGCCCTACGTTCCGTTCTACACCACTCCGCCGCTGGTCCAGCCCTACGGGGTCACCCAGCGCGGCCTGTGGACGGAATACGCGAAACTGATCGTCGACACGAACTTCTTCTCGACCGGAGAAGTCGTGAACGTCTGACTTCGCGTCACGCGACCACACGCACTCAAGGCGGATCGGGAGTAACCGCGCTCCCGATCCGCTCTTCATACAAAATGCGGTGACAATCAATTTGGTGCTGTCGAGTACATAGGAGGTACATGAGATGGCGAAGAAGAAATCGAAGGGGCGTCGTACGCCCCCTCCGGCCGCTGACAGCGTGCCGGAAACCCAACCCGATGCGGAAGCCCCGCAAGTCCCGAATCCGCTCCAGCCCTCGCAGAACGCCCCGCAGGCACCGCCGCATCCGTCCGGTGTCGTGCACCCGTCTGGAGCCGTCTCTGAAGGCTCCGCCGGACAAAGTCCGGTCGGCCCGGCGTCCGGCGCGGAAGCGTACGAAGAGCCGTTCCACCCGTCGAAGGCGTCCGGCGGAAACGTGGACCCCAGTGCGCTGCTGGTTGACGGAATCCCGCAGGGAAAAGCCGCCGTCACGGGGAACGAAACGCCGAAGGCTGCGCCGCAGGTTATGACGGCGGATCAAGTGCAGGAGTTCGTCGCGAACTCCGTGGCGAAGATGTTCGCCCAGCAGAACGCGCCGATGGAAAAGGCGGAAAGCCCTTCCGCCCCGGCGGAGACCAACGAAAAGCAGCCGTACTACGCCAGCCAAGACGAGTTCCAGAAGGCTGTCCAAGATGAAGTCAAACGTCGTCTCGACGAGCTTCAGAAGGTCGGACCGAAAGCCCTCACCGGCTTGGACGTCACGCCGGTCAAGGACAGTCGAGGGAACACGATCTGGATGTATGTCAACCGGAATCCGTTCCCGGTTTGGCTGCCGGACCCCAATGATCCCGGATCGCGCGTGGAGTTCCCGCCGTGTCCGGACGAGTCGGTTCCGCTGGGAATGATGGACTTCCGAACTCACCCGTTCTTCGCGAACTTCGTGGGTTTCAAGCGATCCGTCAAGCAGGAAGCCGTTCCGGCGTACCTGCACATCACGGAAGCCGATGTCGAGACGGACGGCGTGGCCGTTTACGATCTGATGTCGATGCCTCCGGAGGCGATCGCGCAGTACCTGAGCATGCTGCAGCAGACGAATCCGGACATCGCGGCGCAGATCACGCGCGGACTCGGGACGAAGCCCCGTCTTCCGCAAGCTGCGAACGCCATGGTGCCGCGCGGTCCGTCGCAGGCTCCTCCCGGAGTCTGACGGAATCGAACGGAAGACGAACAACGCGGGACTGTCGAAGTCCCGCGTTTTTTATTTAGGTTACAACCAAGTGGCCTCAGTGGTCCGAAACGCACATTCAGTCTAAAATACCGCGCGTGCGGATTTTGACAGGGGCGTTGGGAACGTCGATGCTGTATCATGTCAACAGGTGGAGGATTCTGTCATGACGGATCAACATGTTAATTTCAGCGGCCACGGATTGGCGTACGAAGGACAGGGGTCTGTCCCGCCGGTTCCCGCCGTGATCAAAGAAGACATCGCGGGATCGAACCCTTTCGGCGGACCGAAAGGCGAGATTGCCGAAGCGTTCTCGTCGTGGCTTACCGCGACAGACCGCGTTCGGTATTCCGGACCTGCGCTGCATCAGCTTCGAGAAACGTTGCGGCGGCACAGCAAGCAGTCGGTCATCCGTACGATCCGGGAGAGCTTCTACGGAACGCAGCGGGCCGAGATTCGGAACGCGCTGGAAGCATGCGGCCTCCTTCCGCCGGACCCTTTCGACAACGACCGGGAGCCGCTCACGGAATGTATGGAAGAAGGCGGAGGAGGCGAAGACACGCCTGAAAGTCTTCTTCGCGAAGCCGTCGTTCACGTTCCGATGCACGACCTGCAATTGCGTGAGCGGATTGAGCAGTTTCTCGGTTCCCGGGGGTGACTCATGGTCGGGATGTACCGCGAAAAGGAAGAATGGTTCAACGACATCCGCAACGACTTCGCGGTTCACAGCGCGTTTGTCCCGCTGGATGAGGAAGATTTGGACTCCGCGCTTTCACAGGCGTTGGACCTTTGGAATCAGTACCTCCCGCTTTATTACGCGCGGTCCGTTCGGGTTCCGAACGGTCTTCTCGTGATTGACCTGTCCGAGGAAGAGAACGTGCAGGGAGTCGGGCACTACCGGTACACGGACAGCACCGTCGACATCAACCGGACGCTGACGCCGTTCTACCCGATACAGATTCTTTCGATGTCGGTTCAGGGTCCGCGCTTCCAGTTCGAAACGAACATGACGATCGAACGATGGGCGCGGCTTCTCGGCGGAAAAGAGGACCAGATTTACGACCCGAACACGATGCGGCTTTTCGTGTGGAATCCCCGGGGGCAGTCGAACTTTCATTTCAACGTCTTGAAGAACACGACGCTCGCCGAAGTCCATCCGCATCGCTACCACTTGTTTCGAAAAATACTTCGAATGTACGCGCGGCGTCAAATGATCCAGACGTTCCAGCGGCTCGGTCCCATGGCGGGTCCCGATGGGAACATTGAAACCGACATGGAGCAGCAGCAGACTTTGTACGAGAAGGAGATGGAGGAAGTGATTCCCGTGCTTGAGCGCATGCCCGAATCGATGGCGGCTCCGCGATGGGATTGATCGAAGACTTCGCGACGTGGACGGAGAAGGCGCGTCGAAGCCTTCTTCGGGAATCCGGCGAACGCGGAAGGGTCATTCACGACCGGATTCCTCCCGGCGTTCCCGTTTCCGTATCGGAAGCCGTGCGGTTTATTGACTCGCTGCTGGCTTTGGACCCTCCGGGCGGTATCGCCAGACGCGCTGAGAAGTGGAGGGAAAAATTATGCCGAACCCCGAACTGCAAACCCGGCCGCAATTTCCAAGGATAAACAAGTTCGTTCGCCTGTACCGACGGGCGCACCGGCATTACATGCAGGTCAAGGGGCGAGCGAAGTTTCCGCCGATTCCGTATTGGAAGCTCTTGCACTCCGGGACTCCGGACGTTCCTGTTCCGATCGACGTGCAGCGCGCGCCGACGGAGATCGTTGTCGAGGCGTTCGATTATCCGATCGGAACCGAAGTCCCGCTCTCGGGCGAGCAGAAGCTCGTCGACTACCCGCAGCCTCCCGACGACGCCCGGGAAGTTCCGACTGAAGCTACCGTTGTTTCCGCGTTCCGCGAAGCGGAGTGGGACAAGATGCGGTTCAAGGCTTTCGTGTGCCCGGCGTACGTCAAGTTCGAACATACCGCGCAGTTGACCAAGTTCGGAAAGGTTGTGAAGACCGAGGGGTCGATCCATGTCAGTCGGTTCATACTGGAACAGATCGCGTTGGAACCCGCGTCCGGCGACTTGTTTCAGTGGGACGGGAAGCTTCGGATCGTTGTCGACGCGATCAAGCGATACGGCTACGTCGGGAATACGGACTACTGGACGTGGATCGAGTGTCCGTACGTGGACTTCGACGGAGACTCCAGCAATCTGAACCTTCCGTCGCTTCCCGACGCGGAGGTTCCCGAGATACCGGATGAACAGTAATGCCGTTCAATGAACCGACCAAAAGGAAGGACAAGCCGTCGAAGCCGGAACCTCCGAAGAACCTTCGGAGCTTGTCGACGGAGGACTTTTTCGACGAGCTTGTCCGGCGGGTCAGTATCGTCGGACAAGCGGAAGCGATCGTCGAAGGAGCTGCGCTGCGCCTCGTGACGCAACAGGTTCTCGAAGTTCGGCAGGCCGCTATGGAGGACCCCGCCTTTTCGCAGCACCGGAAGTACGTCGACGGGATCGACGTTTTCATTTCCGAGAAAGGGTATCGCGGCGGCGTTTTGGAAGAGTTCGAGGTTCCGGCTCTCGCCGCCGAGCTTGGGACGACGCAGACGCCGATGCAGCCGATCTGGCGGCGTTCAGCGAGGGAAACCGTGTCGGAGGCCGATCGGCTCTTGAAAGACCTCGTGGCGGCTCTGGCGCGGAAAGCGGAAAGCGGCGAAGCGTTTACCGAGAAAGACCTCGACGAGGTGATTCCGATGCCGGAAATCCCGTCGGACGCCGACATGCCTGAACTTGAAGACGCCGTCGACGAGTGGGACGCTCGAATGGCGCAAGAGGAGTAGGGCAGGTATACTCGGGAATTGGTTAAGACTGTGAGGACTCTGCGCAATGGTTTCCGAAATCAAGTTCGATCCCGAAAGCGGTGATTTCACGATCAACGAGGACGTCAACCACGTTCAACGGATCGCGCACCGTCTCGCGAATCACGGGAAACCGTACGCCGGAACCGCGCCGTACTGGGGTGAAGACCGGCACGTGTATTTGGGCGGCGACGAGATCAACGGCGACCATCTTGGAATCGATTTTCAGCCGGTCAGCTACACGCCGACGCCGGATGCGGTTTACTCCGATTGCTCGAAGCATCTTTCGGCGCACTTGAATGGAATAGACGACCGGTTCGCGTCGTCCGGGCATTTTTTGACGATTCATGTCGATCCGAACGTCACGACGCAGATCACAGGGAAGCTGTACAATAACCTGTACGACGCCGTGGATTACGTGAACGCCGGCGTCGGGTCGGCGGACCGGTACATCATCGACTTGCTCCCCGGGACTTACACGCTTTCGACCAGTATTATTAATATAAGCCAGAACTGTCTCATTCGCGGAAGCGGCATGGGGCAGACCATTCTTGATTTTACCGTTCTGCCCTTGGGCAATGATTATGCGATTGACTTTCTTGCTGTCACATGGGGCGGAGTGGAGAATCTGACAGTTCGCGTTCGGTCTTCGCTTGTGGGCGGTGTTCGCATAGCTGGTACTCTCCCGTCGGCTGCGTCGCAGTTTATCGTGCGCGACGTTGCGCTGGAGAAGGTTTCAGCGAACGACTCCGCAGGTGTTTACGCGTTGGACATTAATTTTCTCGGGGGGACCGGGAAGGGTTTTATCGAGATCGACAACCTTTTCATCGATTGTCGGACGAATTATTGGCAGAACGGCGTTCGAATCCTGTTCAGTTCTGAAACGGACGTTCCGTTGTCCGTCTCGGATGTGGTCATAGACGGCGTGTACGGGAACGCGATGTACTTGGACTCTTGCAAAGGGTACATGGAGAACGTCGAGTTCATAAATTGCGGAAGAGACCCTTCGGTTTCGTCCGCATCCACACATATCTTCGTCGTGCTCAATTCCGGTAATTTGGCTTTGTCTGGAATCCGTGCGGATAAGAACGGTGGCGGCGAGGCGACGACCGGGTACGGATTTCTCTTCTTGGGAACCGGTTCGGACGGGATTACGTTGGCTGGTTTGCAGGTTTTCGGTACGGCGACGAACGCGTTTTACTACGGCGTGTGTCTGCAATGCCGCGCCATCATGAGCGACTTGGACATCTATCAACTTTATTCCGGCGGTTCGTCGTTCGGCGTGTACTTCACAACGGGTTCCGACGACTCTTCCATGAACAACTTCGGTATTCGGGGCTTTAGCCGGAACTTGTATATCGACACGTTGATCGATTTCATCACCGTGGCCAACGGAGTGTGTAGGAACAGGTCGCTGACGAAGGGAGCTGACTGCCGGTTTAACTCCGTCCATTTTGAAGACACGTTAGTGCTAGGCGAGTCCGGGCTGGGGTCCGATTACCGGGTCAACAACAGTTTGAACGGGTGCCACTTCAGCGGAAACGTGTCGGGTTACCAAGGCCGCGCGACGTTTTCCGGTTGTCACTTGGAGCCGAACTCCGTTCAGTATGTTCGGTTCCGCGACACCATGACTAACGCGATTCTCACCGGTTGTTCTTTCAAGCCCGGAGCTGTCAGCGGAACGCCTACGCCGATCAACGCTGTCACGTCGATGGTGTACTTCGAATGTCAGGGATCGGTCGTCGGGTGTATTCAGTACGATAATCCTGTTATCGGTCAGGCTACGTGGGCGTACATCCGTTTCGCGACTGGAGCTGAAGGCGTGATCGCAAACAACACGTTCATGTCGATCAGCGATGCGGCAAACCGACAGGGGTCTTTTATTGACGTGAGCGCGACGGCTAATGAAAACGTGGCGATCGCGAACAACGTTTGCGATGTACCTGCCGGTGTTGTGATCGGAACGAACGGTATCGAGGTGAGCGGAACGGCGAACACGGTTGTCACGGTGACCGGAAACATCATGCCGACGATCGCGGTGAACGCGCCTGTCCCGGCGAATCGATCGAACAACATTCCGGCCCCGTAAACGAAAGGGTGAACTATGGCGACGAACATTACGCCGGTTGAAATCGAAGTCGAGGCTCCGGTCGCGAAGACGTTTTCCAGCGCGCGGATCGTTCGGGTAAAACACGTCAACGGCGGAGTGACGGATATTAACGCGGTCGTCTTGTCGGACGAGGGCGACGTACAACAGTCCCGGGCGGCGACAGCGATCGGGCTTTTTTCCGGGAAGACCGTTCAGCAGGCTTTGGACGATTTGGAATCGTTCCTCGGAGAGTCTCCCGATTTGACGACGTTGACCGTGGAAGACTTTCTGCATTCCGTCGCGCACCAGCACATGCGCGACAATGATTTGTACACGTGATCGGAGAACGACATGGCCGCCGAAGACATCACAACAACGTACACGTACGAACCCACCAGCGAAGTCGAGGTGCTGGAAGTCGCCGCGCAGGCCGCCGGTGCCGATGTTTTGACCGATCCCGTGCGCGTGACGGCGGATTCCGACGAGTGGAGCATGCGTACGATCGTCGACGCCATCGCGGGTTCGCTTGCGGTGACGTTGCAGGAATCAGTCGACTACGATCCGAACGTCCACGCGACGCCCGGAGACGCGCACTGGTTCAACTCGGCGGAGACCGGAACTGCAGCCGATCCGATCACGGCTGCGGAGCAAGGAGCGTACGCGGCGTACCATCGCGCTCCTTTGGAACGGTACGTTCGGCTGAAGTACACGTTGGGGGGATCAGCCACGTTTGGCGTGAAGCTCGCGCCGAAGTCCCGGCAAGCGAATCTCGACGGATGAGGTGACTTGATATGACGACAGTTGATTGGCCGCCGGAAGGCGGAGGAAGTTCGTATAATCCGACGGGCGGTCCCTCTGAGTTTGTCAGTTCTTCGGCGGGGGCGGCGGACGCTGGCAAGGGCGTCCTGTTGGACGGTTCCGGACAACTCGATACGTCTCTTCTCCCCGCGTGTGTCGTCGGCGCAATGGACTACAAGGGGAATTGGGATGCCTCCGGTGGCGGGACTCCCGCCAGCACGGACAACGGCGCGTACTACCGCGTCAGCGTCGCCGGGACGATCGATCCCGGAGCGCGTCCGGTTCAGGAAGGTGATTTCGTCGTCTACAACGGGACGACGTCCCAGTATGACATTATCAATGCTGTCCAGCTTTCTTCCGAGGTCACGAACGATTCGTTGTTCCCCGGGACGTATCTTGACGAGGCTCTGAACGTCGAAGCCAAGAACGACCTCGTTCGCGGTTGGAATACTACTGGTATTCTTCTGAACACGGGGCTTGTCGTGAAGGTGACAGGATCGTCTTCACAGGCGTCCCCGGAGGATGCTCAGCCCGAGATCGGCGCGATTACCGCCGTGACAGATACTCCGCTTGGTGTGACGTGGGAATCGATTGCGGATGCCTCTGGCGGGTTTATTACTCGGACCGGGATGCTCGAAGCCGTCATAGACACCAGCGGAGGAGCGGTCGGTGACCCGGTTTACTTCGACGCTGGCGGCGCGTTGACGCTGACGGCTACCGGGAGCGTCGTTGTTGGCATTGTGGCATCGGTCGGAAATCCCGGCGACGTGATGATCGTCGTTCCGAGCGAAGACACCGACGTGGTTCCGAATCGGTCGGACGTACCCGGCGACTACACGACCGCCGCCCTGAACGAATTGAACCGCCTGACCAGTCACGACGACGCGCAGATTTATCGGACGACCGTCGCCAGCGAAGCGGAAATGAACGCCGCCGTCGCCGCGCTGGAAGCCGGTGACTACTCGCTCGGCGTGTTCGAGATCACGGGCAGTTTCGTTCTTTCGGGCGTTTCCTATTCGCTGACGCGGGATTTGATCGTTCACGGGAAACGGGATGGCGGCGACCGTCCCGTGCTTACATGCAAGTTCGGCGTGGATTTCGCTGTCGCGAACCGATGCCGAATCCGATGGGAAGGCGTCGAGTTCGCGATGGGGAACGGGTCTGGCCCGACGTTGCTGAACCTGAGCGTCGCAACGGGAACGAACGTAGCCTACGGATCGTTCATCGATTGCAAGTTCGATTTCTCCGGGGCGAAGAACGACACGGCGATCATTACCGCACAGTACGACAATACCGTTTTCGCGGAGTTCGTCGGGTGCCAGTCAGTACGCGGGGCGTTGGCGACGCAATCGTTCATTTCCATGGAATGGAACGCCACGGTCATCGCGGATTTCCGGTCCTGCGATTTGGATAGCAAGATCGTCCAGATGGGGCGGTCTAACGAAAATGTTGTCTGTGCGTTCACGGCGTGTCGAGTCCGAAGCGGCTACATGGGCGTTGTCGGTTTCGACCATTTCTGTCGTCCGTCCATGAATGTTACGTTCCGATTCGACGCGGCGTCCGTGGTTGACCGCACGATTGATTCGTTGAGCGGCGGGATCACGGGCGTACTCGACATCTACGACAACGCCACGACCGTTCCGGTCGGGCCTTCCGCCGATGACGCCTATCTCGTCAAGGGATCGACGTACCAGACCGGAAACCAACTCGACGGCAAGGACGTTGAGAACAACGACGTGATGTACTACGATGGAGCGGCTTGGCAGGTCATCAAGCCGTTCGTCCACGAGGGCATCGACGCTCCGATCCATCCGTACGTCGCCGAAGTGTCAGACCAAGAAGAGTTCCGCGACGCGATTATCGAGATGGAAGAGAACGACAGCTACAAGAGCGGCTTGTTCTTGATCGACGGATCGTTCACGTTGAACGGTCGGGTTGGCGGTGCGTCGAATTTCGGGTCGCTCAAAACCACGAAGGCGATGCGGTGGGCCGGGGAAATCGGCGAATCCGCGACGTGGCCGGTACTTACGTTTTCTGTCGGTTCAGGCGTGCGGTGGGATGATTTCGGTGATCGGGACTTTTCGTTTGAAATCGAAAACCTGAACATGGTGTTTCAGTCGAATGCTCCGCATTTCCTTTTTACCGGCGATGAGACGGGTAGATACGCTCGCAAGATTCGGTGCGAAAATGTTGACTTCGATGTCAATTCCAACAATCCTGTGTTCCTAGTCCGACATGACACGTCGGCATTGATCGAGTTCGTAAACTGTTCCGGTAGTTCCGGCACGTGGGATGGCTTTCTTGTTCAGGCCGCACAGGTCGGTGCGGCGCACGAATTGACCGGCGTTTCGGTCCATTTCGCGGGTTGTGATTTCACGTCGCGCCTTGTTTCTCTTTCGGACGACGACGACGACGTGTACGCCCGTGTGTCCGTCTCCGCGTCGAGACTGTTGGCGACCGCGCATTCCGGGAACGACGGCATCTGGGAATACTACGATGCAGGTGCGCCATCGTTCTTCGAAGTTCGGTTTGGTGCAGATTCCCAAATCTATCACGGGTACATCGGTTTGGAACCGACGTTCACCATGACTTCTGCGGGAGCCGTCTACCGGGAAACCGTGACCAGCGGCAATGAACTCCAGAGGGCGATCCGAAACGCGAATGACTACGGTTACTCCAGCGCGGTCATCACGGTCGATGGAAGCGGCGGTACGCTTTCAATAGGTGCAGGGCAAGATGCGACGGTCCGCATCCCGGTCACGATTCAAGGCGCGAACGGGGCCGGGACTGATTTCATATCCTACGGAAATTCGGCTGAATATTCTATGGGTTCTCCGTTGTTAGCTGGCGTCTACCCGGGATTGCATTTTGTTGACGTGCGTATTTCGCATACGTCCGGTTCTCCGATTGTCGTCACAGGCGCGTCAAAGGTCACGCGTGTTGATTTCACGCGATGCACGCTGTCCAGCGTAAATGAACTTGTCATGAGTAGTTACGATGCAGCCGTCTTGTCCCGGATTGTTGAATGCACGATCAGTGGAGCAGGTGACGGTGTTTTCCTTCTGGACGTCCCTAATCCGGCTGCGTCCGGCGATGGCTGCCTGACCCTCGAAGTCATCACGTCGATAATCACAGGGGCGTTCGTCCACTGTCGGCGAACGTCGGCTGACGTGAAGGTAATATCAAGTTCGATCCAGCCAAGCGGCGGAGTCAACCCGTGGCGCGTATCAACCGACAATAATCCGGCGCGACAGAAGTTCGTCGGATTGAACGTGTACTACGACCGGAACAGCCGTGTCAGTAAAGAAGTAAGCGGAGCGTCGCCGTTCAGTGCTCGGTTCATGGAAGGCTCGTCGTCACGCTTGCTCACTGACGTTGAGGTTGGTGTTGACGACACCATCGACAACGCGGCAGCGGTTGACAAGGGCGGTACGCCGAACCGTGTCGGAATACCGATCACGGCACATCCCTTCAGTGCAGGTGATATCGTCACGATTGCCGGAACGACATCCTACGATGGAACGTTTCGGATCATGTCCGAAACCACGGACGAAATCGTCATCACGTCGGCGTACACGGCGGAAACTTTCGGCGGTTCCGAAACCGTGACGCTGGACACCTACACTGTCGAGAAATTCATAACTGACTATGGTTCGAGAGCAATCGAACGCAACGGCGCAATTATTGACTACTGCGTCAAGGACGGCACAACCCCGTCTAACATCCGAACAGGGACGCTGTTGTGCGCGTTCACCATGGACGGCACAGACAAGAGCATCGGTGACAGCAATGTTGCGGTTGGGACAGTTCCTGTCACGTTCTCATTGAATTGGGTCGAAGAAAGCGACGAGTCTCGCTGGGAATTGTGGGCTACCGTGATCGGCACCGACACTTGGATCATCGACACGAAGGTCCGCGAATTGGGCGACGCATAACGGGAGATATGAACCATGGGTGAAGGAAATCTCACTTACAAGGGCGATAGCGTCCAGATCAACGAAGGGCTGGTCGTCGGGATCGAGGGTGCGGCGCGTCTACGCGCCTCCATGGTACAGTCGGCGGGACATCTCATCGAAGACGGCGACGTGCAATTCATGCGAGCCATTCTCCGCGACAGCAAGACGGCGGGGAATACCGGCGCGTGGCTTACCTTGGACAAGGGCAACGAGTACCTTCTGATCCCGAAGGATAGGGCGTGGTTCTATCGCGGCGTGCTGATGGCCATTGACGAAGACTGCAATGCGGCGATATGGGACATTCAAGGTTTTATCGTGAACGACGACGGCAGTGTGTCTTCTCCCGCCGGATCAATGGTTGAAACCGAGGTGGAGAATAATTTAACCGATGGTTGGAGTCCCACAATCACTACAAGCAACGCCGCAGGCGGGAAGCTGGACATCAAGATGAACACGGGGTCTTCGGCTAAGGCTACCCGGTTCGTGTGTTCGATTGAAATCACGCAGGTTGGGACGTGTCCGTAACCGTGACTGGCGATTTATCGAATGCTGTACGTGGGTACGTCTCAACCGGACAAGGCCGGTGCTGACTACGGCACGGAACTTTTCAACAATTTTGAACCGGCTTCGGTAGCAGGGAGCTTTACATGGCGGTACGAATTGGACAACACGCGGTTTACAAGGAAGACAACGTCGCTTCTTCCGCCGAGCTTCAGGCTGTCCTTTCCGGTGGGCAAAACCTCGTGCTTCTCGGGGAAGGCACGTACAACCTCGACGCGCCGATTACGATTCCGACAGGGGTCACGGTTCGAGGCGACGGTCCCGGCGTGACGACCATCAAGTGGAACTCGTCGCTTTCCGTCGCGGCCGCAGTTCGAATGCAGGCCGGTTCCCGTTTGGAAGGCGCGACGCTGCAGCAAGGCTCTTCAGGACTCGCTGCGCGGCTCTTGTCGACGCTTGGCGACGAGTGCGTTGTGCGGGACCTTCGGTTCCTCGAAGCGGGCATGTTGGTTTCCCACGAATACTGCAGAGTCCGCGAATGTCTTTTCGAAGGAAACGGCGTCGAACTGAAGATCGCGGGTGACAACGCGTTTGTCGAGAACAACGCGTTTGTCGGGTGCTTGAAAGCGATCCTTGTGGAGGGCGCGGCGGGCGCGTTGATCCAGAACAACAAGATCGCTGGAAATTCAGCTTCCGGGTTCGGCGTTCACGTCACCGGGACGTCGGACCAGTGCGTCGTTTTGATGAATCAGATCAAGTCGATTCAGTCCAACGGAATCGGCGTTTACTTGGATGCGACCGGCGTGTCGAACCAGATCGCGCACAACATCTTTTGGGGCGCGTTCGGAGTTTCGGGACACGCGTTGCAAGTCGATTCCGGCGTTCCGTCGACGAATCAAATCATCGGGAATCAAAGCAAAGGAGCGACTCCGGCTTCGGCACGGTTCCAACCCGCCGATTTTGCCAGCGCGGCGGCCCTTGGTAACCTGTAACTGCACGTTGAAAGGTCGTGCCGCGCTGGAGGAAAGACGATGGATTGGACTAAGTTGCTTGACGCTTTTTTGAGCGGTTCGCCTTGGGCGTTTGTCTTCGTGACGGGGTACGCGTTTTGGCGCGTCAAAGGCGAATATGATAAACTGATTGCGCAGAAGGACCGGTTTATCCAAGACCGGGACACGCGAATACAGGAGTTGAACGAGACCTGCAAGCAGACGGTCATCGACACGAGCATGCGAATTGAAGAGGTTCTTCAGAACGCACATGACGAAAACGCGAAGTTGCAGGAACGCCGCACAAACGAAATTGTCGAGATGCAAAAGGAAGCGGTTACGACGATGTCGAAGCTGAACGCGACTCTCGGCGGACTCGTGGAAGCGATTCGTCGCGGAGACTCCCGGTAATGCGTATCTGGTCGAGGTTTTTCAACGTGCCGGAAAACGATCAGGATTCAAAAGAACGTCGAAGTGTGCAGCGTATTGATACGCAGAAAGTTTCGCGGGTGAGAGCCGACGTTTTGAAGCGGTTGGCCGGACCGGCCATTCCGGAAGAAATCCGAGAGCGCATCCGAACTCGCATGGAGATAACGACACGGAGTTTCGGCGAGGCTAATTCCGAACTGCGTGAAACGATCGACATGCTGGATCAGGAAATCGCCAAGGGCAGCGCGCGCAGACGCAAGCGAAACGGAAATGGAAACGGAAACGGAAACGGAAAGTCGTCGGCGGAGTCCGATGGCTGATAATTTTTTCGGAAAGGGATTTTGAAATGCGGAAGACTTTTTCGGTTGCCGTTCTTTTTGTCGCGCTGCTGTCCGTGCAGGGATGCTGGTGGTGTCCGGAGCCGCCGATCGACCAGACGACGTTCGAGATACAGAAACCGGCGGTTCAATCGGCGACGGAAGCCGCTACGGATGTCGTCGAGCACTGGGACGATTACAACGACGATCAACAAAAGGCCATGGCGGAAGCGAACCGCGACGCGTGGATTTCGCTGAACGAGGTGTACAACTCGCCGCCGGAAGCCGAAGAGGGCGAAAGCGAGGACAACTGACATGGCGTGGGAAGACTTTGTTGAAGACCTGAACGTCCAAGGGATCGTCGATGATTTGAAGTCGGCGGGTCAAAGCTGGATGGACCGGCACCGCGAAGACATCCGGGTTGTCGGGATCGAGGGGGCGGAAGCCGTCTTGGTCATGGCGTACATCGAGACGCTTCCTTCGGAAGTTTTGTCGCCGGACGTGAACATCAAGAAGATGCAGGCGTCGGCGAAGCTGTTGGCCCTCGCGGCGCGTCACCAGAAGCGGCTGGACGTGATGCGCGAAAACGCGAAGAAGACTGTCGGCGTTGCGGTTGAGAAGATACTCAAACACGTCGGCGGCGTGGCCTTGAAGACGATTCTCGGCGCGGCGACAATGGTGTGACAGCGTGCTTGAAATCTACCATCTTACGCTTCTGAATTGGTGGCGCGACCGGCTTACATGGCGCGGGTCTCCGGTTCCCGTCGTGTTCTCGACTCCGCAGCGCGCGTTCGCGAGCATGCAGGACCTTTTGGACGAGTCGCGCGGAACCGGCGACGTGGCCAAGACGCGCGACGGGAACGTTCCGCTTCCGTTCGCCAGCCTGTCCGAAGCGGGGATGGAAGAGTACGAAGGCGAGCGCGACAACGCCGGTGTCATCCGAGCCGCGTACGTTACGCCGGATTTGAAGTACGGGTACAACGTGGACTGGCCCACGCCGGTCAAGCTCCCGTACCAGTTGGACCTTTGGTGCAAGACGCAGCATCAGGCGTGGTACTTCCGCGATTTGATCCGCAGGCTGTTCAAGCTCCAAGTGACATACGTCGAGGTGGACTTCACGTCTCCGCTTTGGACGATGCTGCTTGAAGAGGTCCCCGACGAGGTCAGGTTCTTGGGAAAGCGTCAGGTCGCTATGAAGTCTTCATCGTGGACCGATGCGAGTAATCTGGAACCCGGGGACGGCTTCAAGGACGTGCGCATCACGCTTTCGCTCGAAGTGACGGCGTGGATGGCGCGCGGGTACACCAAGGTTCCGCTCGCGCGCAGGATTGTCACGCAACTCCGGGAACTTGACAACGGCTCGCTGCTGACCACCTTTGCGGTGGAGGGGGCGATCGGTAACAATAACGAATGACGGCGAAATTCGTCGATGGAACCGACCGTTAGGAGAGCAAGATGGCGATTTCCAATGTAAGCCCCGGCGTATACGCGCAAGAACTGGATTTCTCCCTTTACGTCGCGCGTCTTTCGACCGCCATTTTAGGCGTTGTCGGCACCGCGACGCGCGGAAACACCAACGTGCTGTCGCTTCTGAGCAGCGACACGTCGCTTGAGCGGGAATACGGTCCTCCGGCCCCGTCCGTCGCGAAAGACTCTGACAGCGTGCGTATCGGAGGCACACAGGGGCTTTACCACGGAAGACACTTCTACAAGACAGGCACGACGATGTATTTCGTACGTGTCGCCGGATCGAACCTCGCGTACGGAAGCGTCACGCTCACGAATCTCGGAACGTATTACGGGGCCGGTTATTACGGCTCTTCCGACGTTTTGAAGGTCGTCGGAAACACTCCCGGGTCGTGGGTCAACGGTCAGGTTTCCGTGCAGATCACGCACTTGACCGCGCTGACGTATACGCTGGACGTATTTTACCAAGGACAGAAGGTCGAGTCGTACAAGGCCGTTTCCCAGTTGAACGTCGAATCGCAGGTCAACGGCGTTTCCGAGTACATCACGGTTGACGTTCTCGACGACACGCAGATTCCCGGAGAAACGCTGGACCCGGTTACCGCCACGTCGATTCGCGTCGCCCTCAACGACGGGGACGACGGAATATACGCCAGCACGCAGGGGACCTTGGCCTACCCGAACATCAAGGATGCCGGGGGGAACGACACGATCAAGATCAAGGGAGTTCGCGAAGGCGACCTTTGCAATTCCAACGAATCCGATTTGACTCGCGGATTTTACGTTCGCCTCGACGAGGTTTTGGTCGGCGCGACGACGTACCTCCGGATCGGGGCGTACTACGATGGTTCTCTGATCCCCGGAGAAGAGTTCATCGCGACGACGAAGGCGAAGCTCATCGCGGCGGTCAACGCGGACTCGAACTTTTTCAACCTTGAATCGATCACGACCGGGTTGCAGCCGGATGCTTCGGTCGCGACGAATTACGGGCTTACCGGCGGCGTCACGGCCGCCGACTTTGTCGGAACGAAATCCGGGAAGGTGTCGACGGGCCTGCAGATGTTTTCGAACACGGAGCTTATCGACGTCAACATCGTCGCCGCTCCCGGGCAGTATCACAATTCCGTCGTTCAATCGTTGATCAGCCTCGCGGAGGCCCGGCAAGACGCCATCGCGCTGATCGCGCCTCCGTTCGATTTGGACGTGGACGAGATCATCGATTGGCACAATGGAAACTACGACGAGGAGGCCGAGGTTCCGGACCCGCCGCTCGCCGCGTTGAACTCGTCGTACGCGACGCTGATTTACCAGTGGATTCGAACGTACGACAGCTTCAACGACATTTCCGTGTGGACGTCCAGCGAAGGCGCGCACGCGAGTGTCATGGCGTTCACGGACAACGTGGGCGAGCCGTGGTTCGCTCCGGCCGGTTTGAAGCGCGCGAAGCCGACGTGGATCGAAGACATCACGTATTCCCCGGAAAGGTCCGAACGCGAACTTCTGTACGGAAACCCCGGAACGGGGCAGAACGCGATCAACCCGTGGGTCAACAAGCGGGGACAGGGAATCACCCTTTGGGGTCAGCGCACGTTGCAGCGCGCGTCGACGTCGTTGGACCGCGTCAATGTTCGCAGGCTTCTGAACGTACTGAAGAAGACGATCGCCACGTCGACCGAGTACCTCGTGTTCGATCCGAACGATCCGACGTTGTGGAACCAGTGGGAATCGTTGGTGCGTCCGTACCTGCGTTCCGTGCAGGCTCGTCGCGGGTTGATCGCTTGGGAAGCGGTCATGGACGCGAACACGACGCCCCCCTTGGCGATTGATCGGAATCAGGCTATCGGCCGGATTTACGTTCAGCCGACCAAGGCGGCCGAGCAGATCATCCTGCAATTCGTCATCACGCCGACAGGGGCGTCTTTCGACGAAATTTTGGGGAACTGACCGCATAGGAGTAATGAATCATGGCATATCCAGATGACGGACTGGCTACTCACATTGCGTCGCCCGCCGGGGGATGGGAACCCCAGCGCGACGGGATGGGGGTGGTGCAGCTTACCGTCCCGGCGGCGGTCAACTCCGGTGACGTGAACACGATCATGCTCGCGGTGAAGACCGCGTCGCTTCCGGCTCGTGAGATCGATTCCGAAGTGATCCAGTATTTGGCCGGGTATTCGAATGTCGCAACCAAACCAGCCACTCCCGAAGCGTTCACGATGTCGGTTCACGATTACGTGGACGTCAACGTGTACCAAACGCTGTATGACTGGAACCAGTTGGTCTTCAACCAGCGCACCGGTTGGCTCGGGTTCGCCAGCAGCTACAAGTCCAACGGGGTTTTCTTGGAGTTCGGTCCGGCTCCGGTCGGAGGTTCTCCGCAGTTCATTCGCCGGTGGGAGCTTGTCGGTATTTGGCCTAAGACTCAGATTCCGCAGCGCGAGTTGAACTATGAGCAGAACGCGCCGGTGACGCTCGATTACAGCTTTGCGGTCGACGACTACATCTACCTTGGCGTGAGCTGAACTCGGAGTTGAATCATGGACGCAAGATACAGGCTTCTTGAAAACATGCTGCCCACGGGCGGACACTTCGAATCTCCCGGCGCGGCCGGGCGTTTCATGTCCGTTGAAGAAGCGCAAGCCATGGGCATCGATGTTTCCGACATCGTCGAGAACTCCGGCGTCCCCGGGGAAGGCGTGGAAGAACCCAAGGAGAAGAACACGCACATTGGCGTTCGCATGCCGGGTTCCGCGAAGCCCCCGGCCGACGTGCGCCCTCAGTACGCTTACAACAGCGAAGGAACACTGGTGGGTTGGGTACAGGCCCGCATCGTTCCGACGCGCGGAGAGGCCCCTGAAAGCCGTTACGGCGCGCTTCCGCAGTTCGATATTCTTTACTGCGGGCAACGAACGTACCCGCAGGGAATCAAGGACGAGTTCGATTCCGAATCCGAAGCCAAGAAATACGTGGCCAACGGCGAGAAGGTCAAGTGGTACCGGCCCGATACGCCCGATCCGTGGGAGTCGATGTCAGACGTTCAGCGCGGAAAGGCCGCGCGGTTTCTCGCCGAGGACATCGTTCGCGGCGATCTGGACGGTGGAAAATTCGAACGGTACGCGGTTCGTCTTGGCGTTCTTTCTGAAGCGTTCGCGCCGCACTCGCGGAAAGCCGAAGTTTCCAGACGCGAGAAGCGCGAGTCTGTTTTCGACCGCGCGGTCCGCCGCGTTTTGGAGGCCGAATACGATGGAAACCCGTGGGCGATCTGCACGGTTTCCGTCGGCAGGGACGACAAGGACAAGTACGAACGCTGCGTGCAAGACGTGAAGAAAAAGAACCGGAAGGCCGGGCGTCCGGCTGAAGGCGAGTAATCCGGAGGAACAACCCTCTACAACCAAGCAAGGAGTGACTGCCATGTCGAACCCCTCGACGGAGTCTGCCCCCGCGTCGCCGCAATTCGTGCTGGCGTCGCAAGGACGGTACTACAAGTCGGGAAGCGGACAGGCGACAGTCCGACCCGTTACGGGCGAACACGAGGCCATGTTGGCCGACGCGGACCCCAAGACATTCCCGGAAGTTCTCGACGCGGTCATCCGCGAGTGCGTCGTTGAAATCCCTGTTCCCGACTTCGACCAGCTTCTGGTCGGCGACAAATACCACATGATGTTTCAAATACGGGCGATCTCGTACAGAAAGTACGGGGACGATTACAAGTTCACTGTGACGTGTCCGCGTTGCAAGGAACCGAACCGGGTTACGAAACACCTTTCCGAAGACGTACACATCAAGCATCCTCCGGAAGACGCGACAGAGCCGTTTCCCGTGGAGCTTCCGGTTTGCGGACGCACCGCGCGGATGCGCTTGTTGCGAGTCATGGACGAAATCGCGATGATCAAGTTTGTGCGGCGCGAGAAGGCCAAGGCGCGCGCGGCCCGTGAGTCGCGAAGCAATTCGCGAACGCGTCCCGTTGGAATCTCCGCGACGCGCGGGGACCCGGCGTACCTTTACGCGATGGCCGCCGGTATCGATTCGCTGGACGGCGATTTGATCGACGTCGACGAAGCGTTCCACTTCGTTCGGAAGTGCGCCGGAGACGATACGCTCGCGATGCGTGACGCGTTGGACGACATGGACGTCGGGATGGAACTCGTACAAGAGTACGTCTGCGAGGAATGCGGCGAATACTGGTGGGGAAAACTCCCGATCGACGCCGATTTTTTTCGTCCGGGTTCTGCCGACCGCCGACGCGCTTCTTTCCCAGCGGTATGAGATGCACCGCCACATCGGGGTTGCGCCCAGCGAGTGGCGGAAGATGTATCCGTACGAAAGAGCGTACTTCGTTGAACGGTGGAACGCGGAACAAATCGAAGCGAAGAAGGAGATGGAAGAAGCGGCGTCCAACAGTCCGACGGGCGCGGGCTTGGAAAACTACGCGGAACGTTTCAAACAGAGACTCCGGGATCAAGGCAAAGGAAAGTAAATGGCGGGCGCGGCGCAAACCATAGGATGGCTGCTGACGATCGACGACAGCGACTTCGTGACGAAGATCGAGGCGATCAAGACGCACGTTCAAGACATCAAGGACGACGTCGAGGACGCGGACACGACCATTCTCGGAGGTATCGCGGACAGGTTGGGTTCCCTCGGGACCGTCGCGCAAACGGCTGTGAACACCGGAATCGACGTGGCGGCCGGTGGCATCGGGTTTATCGAGGACAGGCTGAGTTCCCTCGGGACCGTCGCGCAAACGGCTGTGAACACCGGAATCGACGTGGCGGCCGGTGGCATCGGGTTTATCGAGGACAGGCTGAGTTCCCTCGGGACCGTCGCGCAAACGGCTGTGAACACCGGAATAGACGCGGCGGCCGGTGGCATCGGGTTTGTCACGGGTGTAATCGGCGGGGCTATTTCCGGCATAACCGGAATGGTTGTTAAAGGGGCGAAGATAGCGTGGTCCGCCATAACCGGGGGCTTGAGTCTGATAAAAGACCTTGTATGGATGATACTGGGTCCTGTTTACCGCATGCTTGAAGGAGCCTTGTTCGGGGCGGTAAGAGCGATCATGGAACCGATCCTCATGGTTTTCAAGATGGCGATCGCGCCGTTTGTGTACTTTATGATGCCGGTGATCCAGCGGTGGGCTGTCCAACTTTTGCTGTGGGTGCTGAAGGCGGTTAAGGGCGGGATTGACTGGATCAGGGACAACTGGGACGACATCGCGGAGTACGCGAAGATTTTCAAAGATACGCTGGTTGGAATGTGGACGGATGTTTCGGAGGGGTCTAAGAAGTTTTACGACAAATCCGAGAAGTTTTTCACCAACGAAAACATGTTTTCGTCTGGATTTAATGACGCGCTTAAATCTATGGGTGTGGACTCTAACGCTTTTTGGAAGTCTATTCTCGGTTGGATCGATGATGTGTGGGAGCTGTTCACCGGCGACGGGGAAAACGGCTGGGGGAGCATCAGGGAAATCGCGGATCAAACGTGGAAAGCTATCAAACAGTACGCCGCCGACTTTTGGGAGTTGATTAAGAAAGGGTGGAACTCCGTGGTCAAGAAGTTCACGGAGTGGTACGACGGAGGATTCGCCGCGATTTGGGACGACTTGAAGTGGCTTTCCGGCGGAATATGGGATTCGATAAAGTCCGCAGCGGGGAAAGCCATCAAGTTTCTCAGCGACGGGTTCAATAATTTCCTTGGGTTGTTCAACGTGGACACTGATGCGTTGTGGGCTGCGATTTGGGCACCCATGGACGCCGCGTTCACCGAGACGAAGGGTTTCATCAACCGTAACGTGATCGACCTTGTCAACAAAATGACGGGATACAATTTGCCGATTATCGGTTCCATGCGAAAGGCCGTCGGAATTGGAAAAATACCAAGGTTGGCCGAGGGCGGCGTCGTTACGCAGCCCACGCTCGCGTGGGTTGGAGAGGGCGGAAACCCGGAAGCTGTTGTTCCGCTTCCGGGCGGGTCTAACATGTCAAACTCGGCGGCCGAGGAATGGGGGCGTTACTTGTCGGCGATGATGCAGACGTTGGCGCGCCCGTCCAAGGCCGGGGGTGCTGATTCCGCCGCTCCGCCTTTTGACATTTCCGTTTTTGAAAAAATGTTCGGGGCCTTGAACGAGATGCGGGATGCCCTGATGCAAATTGTCGAGAACACGGAAGACGATTCGTGGGCGACGGACCCGGATTTCAACGGCCAGCTTAACCGTGATAATTTTGAGAGGTGACCCGTGGTTTTCGGCACTTCAATAGCTAACACGTTAAGCACCGGCTCGGCGTTCGGTCTTGTCGCGTCGGGGACGCCAACTCCGTCTCCCGGACGTTACGTTCCGGACACGATCGCGTATATGCAGCGTTTCGGGCACCCGTACGATATGCTTTTCATGCACTCGTGGCCCGAAGAGATTGTAGAGGGCTTGACCAACATTTGGAACGTAGGGCCGACCCCCGGGATGCAAGTCCCGTTGTACGCTTTTTGGCAGACCACCGAGTGGCGGAATTACTCCGTTGATTTTACCATTCATTCGTCGAACCCGTTTACCGCGAACGCAGCCAACGCGGGGCTTGAAAGCCTCGGAAGTCCGGCCGCGCTTATGACTGCTTCCAGCAACGCGTTCGGTCTTATCGAACTCTTGCGTGTGCAGCTTCAAATTTCTTGGTGCCGTCGGATTATGATGCCGAACAACGCCAACGCGATCGCGTTGGCGAAGCAGCAGGCGCAAGTGATACAAGCCGCGAAAACAGCCGGGGACGTCCTTGATGCTCTTATCGATTCGTTGGAAGGAATTCTTGATGCCGCGTCTGACATGTTCACGAAGATTCGAGAAGACCCGGCCGGGTTTTACGGAGGCGCGACGCAGCCTCCGGTTGTCGTAACGCAATACGGAAGTTTTCTTCGATTGTACGGCGTTCCGCAGGACTTGACGATAACGTATCAGCGTCCGTTCACTCCGATTCTCGGGTACCCGCACCGGGCTGAAATAGGCATGAATTTCAAAAGGTTCTTCCCCCCGGGCGTTGACATTCCGACGCGTGCGGGCCGTAGCACGGACATCAGAGGGCTTAAATGACGACTACGAACTCGTCTGTTTCACGTTCCGAAGGGCGATCGTCCGCGTACTCCGTGGAAGAAGCTCCGAAGACTTTTGTGAAGGAGACGTCGAAATCCCGTTTTAGGATGACCGAGCTTTTGGCGCAAGGCGGCCAGTTCCGTTACGGACTTTGGGAGCCGCCGCATATTAGGCTGACCGGACAGGAACCCGCGTACACCGTCACGCCGGACATGGAAGGCCGTCCCGATCTTGTCTCGACCATGTTCTACGGCACGCCGTTTTTGTGGTGGGTCGTCGCGTCGGTCAACAACATCATGCTGCCGATGCGCGACATGGTCGCCGGGCTTCAACTGATAATTCCGACGATGGATCAAGTGAACTCGGCGTTGCAGAGGGTCCGAAAATGACGGACTTCACGACGAATCAAATCATTCAATTACGGTTGGACAACGGGGTTGTTTTAACTCCGCCAGCCGGACGGTTTGATATTGTCGAAACGCTTCAAGAAGGAATACGGTGGAAGATCGAAGTGCCGAACAACAATCCAGTCGCCTTCAGCGGGATTGTCGACGGCGAGGATCGGATGTACCAGACGTTTGATTTCAGGTTCGGGTCCGCCGCATTGTCCGAGGGGAACGAAGAAAAAGGATGGTATCGCGGCGTCGTGCTCAAGGCCCTTCAGGACACGCGGTACTCCGGGAGCAAGGTTAAGATAATCGGCGGAGACGCCGGGTTGTACATGAAGTCCCGGGCGCGAACGAAAGTTTGGCGCGGAACGTTTCCGTCGATCGTGGAGCAGATCGCGCGGGAGTACGATCTTGTCGCGGACGTTGATCCTCCGGTGAACGAAGTCAATCCCCCGTGCTACTGGCAGTACGGAATAAACGATTGGGAGTTCCTTCGCGGGTGGACCAGCGTGTTCGTGTCGGGAACGCGCGGCTTGTCCGATTACGAGATGTGGATCGAACACGGAAAAACATTGAAGTTCAAGCCGCCGGGAGCGAACATCACGCCGACGCGTTCTTGGGCTTTCGGCGGCGACGGCGCGGCGATCAAGCGGCTTGTGTTCGTGCAGCGCAAGCAGGCGTTGCAGATGCTGGGCGGAATATCCGTTCGGGGGACCGCGTACGATCCTGACGCGAAGTCCCTTTTGACAGTCGACAAGAATTACGGGAACTACCGGGAGAACTCCGCTCTCGGTTCGCGTGTGACGCTCCCGGCGAACGCGGACTCTCCGAGCATGACGTTTTCAACGGGGGTTACGACGCAGCAAGAACTTGAACAGCGCGCGGCCGCCCGTCTTGGCGAACATCACAGGCGCATGTACATGGCGATCGTGGACATCACGCCGAGTTCCAAGGGGTATGAGGTGGGCGACGTCGTGAACCTCCAAGTCAAGCGTTCCGACACCCGGGTGAACGACAACACGTTCAGCGGGAATTACATTGTGGAGCAGCGCAGAACGGCGATAACGACGACGCATCGTTCCATGCGGCTTCTTCTGGCGCGCGTCGGGTCGAATGTCGGAGAACGCCCCGTTCAGGGTTTTCGCATGAGCGGCGCGCCCATACCGGCGAAGAACTCGGTCGGTCGGCTTAGAAGGGTGGTTGCAATCTGATGGGCGGACGCGGAACATTCCAAAATCCCGGCGGCATTCCCTACGGCGGCCTGCTTCACGGGATCATTTTGGACAACACGTTGCCGAACGGACGCGCGAAGGTTTGGATTCCCGTCATCCACGGCGAGGACGAGCCGCTTCCTTCGGACCTTCCCGACGCGATCGTCACGTTTCCTTGGGGCGGCGTTAAGGGAACCGGCGCGGTCATGATGCCGCCGATTGGCGCGTCGGTGATCGTCGGGTTTCTGTACGGGACCGTGTGGACGCCCGTCGTACTTGGTCCGTACTTCGGGCAGGAGGGCATTCCGTCCGAGGCGCAGGCCGCCCCCGCCGAATCCGCGATCACGATCCAGCACGCGTCCGGGTGGGTTATCAAGGTCGACTTCGCCGAACCGAAAATGGAGGTGCGCGGCCCCGGTCCGATCGAGATTTCGGCGCAGGCTCCGATTGTCCTCAGTTCGATGACCGGAATCCAGATAAAGACTCCGACAGGGCAGCTTTGGCAGCCCTGCATTGTCTCGAACTGCCTCGTGACCGGCGCGCCGCACGGCGGGGTCCCCGGGGGGATTACTGATATTGAAGGTGCCGTCGCGACGCCTCCGGAGCCTCTCGCGCCATGACGACTTGGAACATCGAATCTTCAGTCAGCGGGCCGGGACAGATTGTTCCTTCAGGGACCACATTGGTTCCGGACGGGGACAGTCAAGACTATACAATGGCGGAGGACCCCGGAAAGAACTTCGTGGACGTTCTTGTGGATGGCGTGTCGCAAGGACCTATCGGAGCGTACACGTTTGTAAACGTGACGGAACCGCACACGATTGAAGCGATGTTCTCGGAGTCCCCACCGGCTCCCGGAATCACGGCGGAGGCTGTTTGGGAAGGCGCGAAGGCTATGCTGGTTCCGCCGCTTTTCCAGAATTTGGATTCTCGGCCGAAACTGGCTGTTGAGACTATTATTTTGACGTGGGCGGACGTCATTGTTGAAACGTGGAAAGCCGGGACGACGAATCTTGGACATCCGTGTGTTCCTCCCGGTCCCAGCACCCACCCGGCAACGGTTCTTCCGACGGATTGGGTAATTCCGGACATGGTTCAGTCTGCGTTTGACATGTTTCAAGACGGGAAGTGGAAGGACCCGCTTGCTCCGGAGTGGGATATCGGTCCGTTGACGATTCCGGGGGCGCAGGGAAATTTAATGAGGTGGACGCAGCTCACGTTTACTTCTTTCGTGAACAATCTCACGTTGATCACGAGTGCTCTTATTCCGGACGGGTGCATCCCGCACTCTCATTTTTGGGAAACCTCCGCGTTTGCTCCCGTGATGTACGACGCGATTCGTCAGGGCATACCGAGCGTTTTTCAGCCGTACGCGCCGAGACCGGAGTTCGACATGATTGCGCTGGCGTTCTGCACGGGGTTGCAGGATGAGATTGCGAAGAACGGGGGCACGACGTTAGCGATGGGACCGGCGCATTTTCACACTTTGGTGTGAATCGGTATACTGTTCTCCGGAGGTAGCGTATGACATCGGCGAACCGAAGATATCTAAGTTCTCTCAACATCTCCGGGAAACGCGGGGAAAACCAGCGGTATTCCGGGATCGCGTTTCCCTTCAGCGGGACCGTCCTGTCGACGTATGCGCCGAAGTTGGACGAGAATGTAATTCGGTCTTCGATTGAAATGATCCTGATGACGCCTCCGGGACAGCGCGTGATGCGGCCGGATTTCGGAAGCCGTATTCAATTTTACATCTTCGACCCGTCGGATATCCTTTTGGCCATCGCGGTTCGAGCGGCGACCGCCGAAGCGATTTCCGAGTTCGAACCCCGTGTTCGCCTCGGGCCTGTCGAGGTAACGGTCAAGGACGACGTGATATACGTTGACATCGCGATGGCGATTCCGAGATCGTACGGGTACGAGGATATTAACGTTCAGGTACCGTTGGACCGGGAGAAACTGTTCAGATGACGACACCGACGGACGAACAACTTCCGCAAACGTCGACGCAGTACATCAGTTCGCGGCAGCCTCGGGTTTCGCTTATCGCGCGGGACTGGTCTGCTATTCGTCGCGCGCTGTTGGAACTAATCAAGGTTCGTTTTCCGAACGAGTGGAAGGATTTCGGAATATCCGGAAACGGCATGGCGATTCTCGAAGTCGTCGCCTACTCGCACGCGCAAATCGGGTACTACATCGACGCGGCGGCCAACGAACTGTTTATCCCGACGGCGCAGACTCCGACCGGGATGCGACGCCTCACGGCGGCGTTGAACTATCGGATGCAAAACGCCACGGCGGCGGGCGTCGCGCTCACGGCTTTCCCGTCGCCGCCGAACCCGTCCAAGATTCGCTTGGACGAAGGGACGATTTTGTACGCCAAGAACGGAACCGTGTGGACGTTGGCCGACACGACGCTGATTCCGGAGAACTCCGCGATATACCCGGAAATCGGCGCGCCGACGAACAGTCCGATCATCGCCGTGGAAGGCGAACCGAAGGAGGCGACGTTCCGGTCCACCGGCGAAGCGTGGCAGCGGTTCATTCTTCCGGAGGAGCTTGTCGTTGAAAGCTCCGTTCACGTGTACGTTGACGGCGCGGAATGGCACGAAGCGGATTCCTTGGTTTTCTCCGACGGGTACGGTTTTGAAGTGGACCGCATGACCTCGGATGGAACGAGGGACCAAGAGTACGAGTTGACGAGCCTGTGGCCGAGGAACGACAACTTCCTCGTGACCGTCGGGACCGACCCGTCCACGGCGCAGGAGTGGGAGCAAGTCGACGATTTAACCGGGGCTGGTTCGACGGATCAGGTTTACGTTCTTTCTGTTGATCCGGTAACGGGTATCGCGAAGGTTCTCTTTGGCGACGGGGTGAACGGCGCGGTTCCGCCAAGCAATGAAACCGTTGTGTTCACGTACAATGTGATCGGCGCGCAGCAACGGTATCAGCTTGTTATCGAACCCGACGGTCTTTCTTCGATTCGCTTCGGTGACGGAATCGGCGCGGTTGTTCCGCCGAACAACGCCGAGGTTGTCATTGAGTATCGCGTCGGCGGCGGACTTATCGGAAACGTCGAGATCGGAGGGATCGACACGGACATTACCGGAATTGTTTCGGCGTCCGGCGACGCGGCGACGGTGCGCGTTCAGAACGTGGAAAGCGCGGCGGGCGCGGAACCGGCGGAGTCCGTGGATCACGCGCGAGAGTACGCTCCGAAGTACGCAGGGTCGACTGGCAGGGCTTGCACGGTATCGGACTACGACGGTCTTATTAATTCGTTTATTCACCCGGATTACGGAAAGGCCGCGTTCGCCAAGGCGAACCTTCACAGCAGTTTTCCGGAAAGCAATCAGGTCGACATCGTGTTGTGGTCCCGGGATACCGATGGGAAGTTGACAGCGGCTCCGGCGGCGTTTCGCGCGGTCACGAAGGTGTACATTGAGTCGCGGGCGGATATTTGCCACTACATTCGAACCGAAGGCGGCGACGTCGTTTATCTCGACCTCTACATCACGGTCGCGATTCCGGCCAATCTCGAAGTTTCGCGAATTTTGAACGAGATTCGAGCGGCTCTCGTGAAGTTCTTCGATTCTACGCAGGTTCTTCCGGGCCGCGATGTTCATCGGTCGCAGGTGACGTCCGTCATCCAAGCGATCGAAGGCGTTTCGTATGTCATGATCGACGCGATCCGGCTTTCCCGGCGCAGCGATTCGCTGTACGCGCTCGGGAACGGAACAAAGGTCCGGTTTAGAACGCGGACGTTCAACGGGTACGATGCCGATCTCGGCGCGCCGATTATTCCGGGAACGTTTGAACTCGCCGTGGGCGATTCCGCAGCCACGGACAACGGTTCCGGTTCGATCATCGGCGACGTCGACGATGACGGAGTCAACGAGATCGTTTACGACGACGTGCTTCACGAGCGCGAGGAGCCGGACACGGGGATAGCGTACAGCGGCGGGTGCGGTCCGCGATTTTACACCTCGTATTTCATGTACAAGACGTATGA
This sequence comes from uncultured Planctomycetaceae bacterium, assembly GCA_964557575.1. GTDB lineage: Bacteria > Planctomycetota > Phycisphaerae > SM23-33 > SM23-33 > CAZLBC01. The sequence goes on along the minus strand of CAZLBC010000001.1, from coordinate 97,262 downwards.
AATCCCTTCCGGGAAGATTAACAGGAACACCGGAGACGTCGGAACGGTCGGAGACAAGGTGCTGCTTGTTGACTCGGCGTTCGCGACGATCGACGGAACGCTTGTCGTTACCGACGGAATACAGTACGCCTACGACGACGGAGCCGGTGCGTTTCAAGGAGACGTGGCGTTGGTCGGGGCTATTTCCGACGACGGTTCCGGCGTCGCCGAAATCTACTTCCAGTTCGCGGGAGCGATTACCGGCGACAAGGTCGTTGCGTACTACGTTCTCAAGGTTCCCGGCGAAGGTTCCGGCTCCCCGTGGTCCGACCAGAAGCTCGTCGATCCGTTGACGCGTCCCGTTCGGGGGACGACCGCGATCGTTCGGATGGCTGAAAAGGTCGCCGTGGACGACGGAAACGGAAATTGGACGTGGAACGTGATGCCCAAGGCGGACCCCGGGGGCGGAGCGGGGTATGACGACCGGGACGAAGCGAATACGATTCTGTACGAGGACGAGGAAGTGATTGGAGAGGATATTTCCGTTTGGAAGAATCCGTTGGATTCGAAGGAGTATCGCGGACGTCTTCGGGAAACGCCGATCATCGACGGGCTTTCCCCGTTGATCCGTCCCGGAAATATCGTGTTCAGCGACGGGGAAAAGGAAATCCGAGACGAAGACAACGGAGACGGAAGCGGAGTTCTCGTCGGAGACCTTGTCGACGAAGACAACGGGTTGAACGTTGTGTATTACGAGGATTACACGGTATCTGATCAGACGTACGCGGAGTCCGGAGACGCGACGTATTCGATCAAGTTCCCGCTCAACTTGGTTATTCCCGATTACTCGCACGGCGTCGCGCCTTCTTCGGGGTACTATTTCCAATTGAAGACGCAAGTCTTCGACGGGTCGGTGTTCAAACGTCTTCGCCTTCAGGACACGACTGGAAACGGACAGTTTAACAGCGTCGACGAGTGGGATGGCTCCATGTGGGTTGCGGTCTTGTTGGCGACATACGTCGACTCTCACCTGATCAACTACGACGAGGGCGTTCTTGATATCGTGTTCAAGTTCGACACGACGAACCCTTTGAAACTGTCGTTCATCGTTCGGGGAGGAACGTTTGATCTTCTCCTGACAACGCCGTTCACGTTGTCGCCGACGGTGTCGTATCGAAAGGCGAACGGCGGTCACTTCGACCTTGTCCTCGCGGACGCGGACAGCGATCAAATTCTGTTCGAGGTTTGGGACCAAGCTCTCGGAGGAAACTTCGACCTTACGCTTGCGGACACGCCGAGTCAAAACGATTTGATTCTCGCGGATTACAGGTACAGGTATCAATTGGACTTGGAAGATCAAAGGCTGTTGAGCGTCATCGCCAGCGGGGTTACGCGAGTGTCCGGGAGACTCGACAGTTTTCCGGTGAAGCGCGGAAGTTTTGTTGTCTACGCGACGGACGTGAACGATACGGATTACGAAGTTCGCGACGACGGGAATGGAAATATTGTCGGTTCCGGACTGGCGTCTTCGGGGAAGAATTACATCGACTACGCCACCGGCGTGTACGCCGTGGAGTTTACTACCCAGCTTCAGGTCGGCAACGAGGTGCTCGCGAATTTCTCTTCGTACCTTGAACCCGAGAAATTCGTTCCGATCCTGAATGACCAGATCGCCGCGTTGGCGACGATCGACCTGACGCAGACCGACCCGAGGGACTTCTAATGGCTTCTCCGCCTACCCGGCGAACAGGCCGGGAGATATACAACGGGTTCGAGATCAACTTGTACGGTTTCCTTCCCGACCAATTGATCTTCAGGGACCAAGAAGCGGCGTCGCTCGGGATCGCCGATTTTTGGGACCCCGGAAACGGACGCACGGAAGAGGTCGGAGCTTCCGGAAAGACGCGTTACGCGTATATTTCCATTGACAAGCCGAAACCTTTCACCGTTGCCGTGTTTTCCGGCGCGCAGGTTCTCGCGGATGACGGGTACGGCGTCATGCGCGACCAGTCCGGCGCGGATCGCGGAACCGTCACGTACGAAACCGGACGTGTCGACATCACGTTCGCGACCGCCGCCGAGCACCCCGTGTTCATGACGTACTCGACCGGAGAGGACGTCGAGGAAGCGCAATACTGGGATCAGGACGGAAAGATTTGGGATCGCCTCGCGGAAGCTCCCGTCATCCAGAAGACCTTTTGGGCGATCGAACTGGATGCGCTCGATCTTGTTCAGACGATCGACGCGATAAACCGGTTCGCGTACGCGGACACGGCGGAACCCGCCCAGTTGAAATACATGTTCGACGGATGGGGTTTCAACGGGCAGATCGTCGAGGTCGACGCGGACAAGCTCCGCCAATGGCTTCGCGAGATGTCGACGTTTTGGAAGCTGAAGAACGCGTACAGGATGTGGCTTCGGCTTTTGGAAAACCTCGGCTTCGACGCGACGCTTTACGTCCTGTACAAGCGGCATCCGTTGAACAATTACGGAGTGAATCCGAACGAGCTTTACAGTCGAACGCTGAACGAGATAACGCTTGAGCAGCAGGAAGCGTACGAGGAGCTTTTGAAAGACGCCGGGTACGATCCGACGGCCGTCGCGGACCCGGTGTCAGGAGACGAGGTAACCGTCGAGATCGGCGTCGGGCAGAACGAGACGACGGCGAACATTCGATTTCCGGTTGCCCGGTACGCCCCGGAATGGTCCACGGTCGTTATCCAACGTTACACGGAAAGCGGCGGGTTGTCGGACTGGGAGTTCGTCTTCAACTCGACGACCGGCGACATTACGATCAACGAGACGCCGGGCGGGACGCAAATCGGCTCCGGAAGCGTGAATCTGACGACGGGGATCGGGCGGCTTTCGTTTGGAACGCTGTCGTACCCTGCGTTTATCGTAACGACGGAATCGACTTTCAGGGCCACGTACAGCGAGATCGGCACGCCGTACCAAGCGGCCCGTGTGGACCTTGTGGTGGACGTCGGGGACGAACCCGGGTACGCCGCCGGGGACCGGGCGGCGGACGCCGTGGAGCGGGCCATAGAGTACGTGAGGCCGATCCACGTGATCGTTCGCAGGTTCGAGTATCGTCAGTCCGTTAACGAAGAAGCGGGGATGAACGAAGGGGACTGTTGCGGGCCGAATCAAGGGCGTATTCAAGAACGCGATTACCCTGAGACCGCGTATGCCCAACCGATGTCCGGCGGAGTCGGAATCCAGTTGTACGGCGGCTCGGTGTTGAATCCTCCGATTGTTCGCGGGTCTTTTCGAATCGTGTCCGGGGCGCAGGTTATCGTGGGAGACCGGATCGGGAATCTAATTGATACGGCGACAAACGACATTGTCGGGTACGTGGACAGCACCGGCGGATCGTACAAGGTGAACTTTCCGTCGCCGACCACGGTGGTCCCGTTGATTACGTACCAGCGGTATGACGCGACGGCCGACGCGGACTCGAACGAAATTCACGTCGTGGCGGACGCGCCGGATATCGGAGAAGCGAAGTTTGACAGAAGCGCGGTGGAACTCGCGACGACGTACGCCGACGAAGACATCGATTCCGCGTACAAGAACATAATCGGAGACATCGCGACGTTTTCTCCGGCGGTCGTCCTTGTCGGACCGAACGACCCCGCCGTTTACCTGTACAAGGGGACGCTTCCGTCGTTCCCCGTTATACCCGGAAGCGTTTCGATATCGGACGCGGCCGCGCGCTCCATGTCGGACGACGGCGTTGGAAATTTGGTTGGAGACGCCGGTTTCGGGACTGTCGACTACGACACCGGGGTGTACATCCTTCAGTTTAACAACACGATTGCCATGCCTTCGGCGTTTAATATCGCGTACACCGAAATGAGCGGACCGCCGACCCGGTTTTCCGGAACGCTGGTCGGCGGAATCGTCCCCGGAACGGTGTATTTTCGGGACCCTGTGAACGGACAAATTGTTCAGGACGACGGCGCGGGGAATCTTGTCGGGGACATCGGGGGAGCCGGAACGAACACGGTCACGTACGCCACGGGGGCGTTCGACTTCAGTTTCGCGGCGTTGCCCGGGGCGGAGATTTACGCGGTGTACGAATTTTCCAGTCCCGGGGCGCATGTTGCCAACGCTGAAGACGTCCGCGTTGTCTTTGCTGAAAAGACATACCCGGAATCCGATTACGTCGTGATTCATACGGACACGGACGTAACGGAACGACGCGTTCGCGTCACGCGCAGCGTCACGCCGGACAAAACGCTTCTGGACCGCAATTACGCCGGAAACCTCGTTCAGGGCGTTATCACGGAGACCGTTCGGATTGAAGACTCGGGCAGCGGACAGGTCGTCACCGACGACGGTTCCGGGAATCTCACGGGGGACGTCGACCCGCTCGGGACCAACACGGTGAACTACGCTACCGGAGCGTACGATTTCACATTCGCGTTGACGCCTGCGGACACGAATCCGACGATCCGGTGGGAAAGTCTGAAAGTCGGCGATCCCGGTTCAAAAGCGTACTCTGGTGAAATCCTGCCCCCGCTGAATTACCGGCGCGGAACGCTGGACTTCACAGAAGACGCGGCGGCGCAGTCCTTGAAAGACACGGACGGCGAGACGACGATGTCCGGAGACGGGACCGGGTCCTTCGATTACATCAGCGGCGACATTTCCGTGGCGTTCACCAAGGTCGCGCAATCTGATCCGTATGCGGACTACAGGTACTACGACGCGGATGGTTTCGTTCAGAAGGGGCGCATGGTTCTCGGATCAGCGGGATCGACGGCGTACGCGGCGACCCTGCCGGTTGGACAAGTGGTGCCCGGATCGGTTATCGTTGTGGACAGAGTCGGCGGCCAGCAGATTCAAGACGACGGCGTGGTCGAACTTCAAGGAGACGGTTCCGGGACGTTCAATTACCTGACCGGAGCGTACGACTTGGAGTACACGCTGGCGTCGACCACGTTCGTTCGCGCGGCGTTGTCCGAGCAGGTCGACGCGGCGTACTGACGAGGAAGAACCATGGCACAAGGTTTTGTATTCACGTACCCCGCGTATCGAAGCGGACTTTCATCGCAGATCGTCCGAACGAATCTTGACGCGATCGGGTCGATGAACGCGGGCACGTCGGCCCCGACGGCTCCGCAACAAGGCATGCCGTGGCTGGACGTTTCAAAGCTGACGAGCGACAACGAGTTGTCGCTGAAAGTTTGGGACGGCGGCGCGTGGCGCGTGATCGCCGTGTTCCCGTTTGAAGACCGGTTCACCGAAGTCGTGCGATTCACGATTACGACGGCGGCCATCGTGTGGAGTTTGACGCACAGTTTCGGGGATTCGCCGGTCTCCGTTCAGCTGTACGACGTTAACGGCAATGAAATGAAACCGCTGAGCATCAACACGGTGAACAACAACACCGTGGTGGTCACGCACGCGTTCGCGGTCGCCGGGTCGGCGATTGTCATCGGATAGGAGATTGTCATGCCGAAAGAAGGTTACCGCACGGACAACGGTTACGTTTGGCGGAACGGAGTTTGGGTGAAATCCCCGGGATTCCGCCGCGTACGGACTCCGCCGTCCCGCGTGTTCGGCGAGCGGCGCGGAGAAGGCATCGCGCAGGACGTCGCCCCCGGGATGGTCGGGGAAGTTGACATCAACGTGTTTGAAGTGCGTGACGACGGATCACGGGTTCTCGTCGACCGACACAACGAGAAGAACTTGATCGTTGAAAAGGCTCCGTACATCATGGCGAATTGTCTCGGGGGCGTTTCGCACCCGGACTTCACCATCGGCGGCGTTCAGTGGGGAACCGGCGGACACGTCTCCGGCGACCCGAACACGCCGATCCCGCCGGACCCGGCCGACCTTGCGTTGGACGAGTTCGTTCTGGAGACTTCGATCGCCGCGCAGTCGGTCGGCGACACGTACATTCAGTTCGAATCCGAAATCGGGATGGCGCAGGGGAACGGAAACATCTTCACGGAAGCCGGTTTGGTCGTCACCGGAACGTCGAAGCTCATGTTCGCGCGCAAGACGTTCCCCGGGATCACGAAGACATCCAACCGGATCATATCGGTCCGCTGGATCATCTCGTTCCTGCAGTCGACGACCGGCTCCGATTGCCAAGGCGTCGGGCTGTTCGGTCAGCTTTCGCCGATTCGAAGCTGGCGTTACGTCGTCCCGGCCGTTCCCGCGTCGTGGACGGAGATCACGGTGCCGCTGACGTGGCCAGCCGGGTTGAACCGGCTTTGGGTGTGGCGCAACGGAAAACGCGTTTTCAACGGCGACGCGTATACCGAGATGCACCCGACCGGGATTGTCAGCATCTCGCCGCCGTTGGCCGTGGGCGAGGTGTGGACGTTCGAGGTCCTTGAATAAGGGGTTCCGTCGTGGTCGAACCGAAACTGACAAGAGAACAGATCGAAGACGCGCCGCCGAGCGACGCCCTTGTTGTCGAGCCGCAGGATGTTCCCGATGACACGGTCGTTGTGGCTCCGGGCGTTCTTGTTATGGCAGACAACGAAACGGTTCTTCCGTACGAGGGGACGTTAGCGTCCCCCGCGTTCGGCGCGCTCACCGTGGCGAACTACCGGTGGGACTTGGTGTGCATCGACTTGACGACGGCGACGCCGGAACTCGCGGGTCCGTGGAGCAATCCTTCGTTGAAAGGCATCGAGTCCGCGACGCCGGTCGAGTGGTACGACGGAATCCCCGTGGTCCCGCAAGGGTACATGCCGGTCGCCGCGATACGGGTTACCGAGACGACCGGCAACCCGGTGTTGATTGTCGCTTCGGACATCGTGGACGTTCGCGGTTTTTTTCATGCGATTCAGGCCGGAGCGCAGTTCCTCGGGTACGCTCCCGTGACGTATTTGGATTGGATTTCCGTGCCAACCACGATCAAGGCGGGTCTTGACCAGCTTGCGAATCGGTTGAACAGGAGCGTTATGGGGAATCCGTTGACCGTTTCGCTGTCGCCGAATGACGCGGGAACGTCCAAGGTCGCCGCGCGGTCCGACCACCGACATTACCACGGGTTGCTTGGAAACACGGGTTCAATCGACTGGCAACACAAGGCTGCGGAACTTGGGCACGCTTACGTTGCGGCAAGTAATTGGGATGGTTCCTCTGAAGCGGACTGTTCCGCTCGTTTGGAGGAGTTGGCGGCGCGTAACCGGATATTGCAGGACGCGTTTTTTAGTCCGTACATTGATACGGTGACAGGGGATCGTCAAGGATCATCGTCTACTTGGATGTTCACCAATACCCGGCAGGGGAGTCTTGTTGGCTCCGGCAACGAGTTTTGGTACACTCTTCCGTCGGAACACTATATTCTTGAGTCTTTGCATATATACGTTTTTGACTACATTACGTCTTATAACGCGAAGCATCGTATTAGTTTTATTAGGGAGGGCGCGTTCTTAGGGGGTTTGGGGGGTAACTATAACGGGCGTCTTGTTTCTTTTAAGCTCGACTCGGGCGTAGTGTCGACTGATAATGACACGGCGATAGACATCGTAATCCCGTCTGCTTATAATCCGTTCAGCTTTTTGAATATCCCGTCTGTCGGGGCTACGTGGGACGTTAAGATGAAGAAGGACGGGGACACCTTTTACGTTTGGTTCGACGATTCTTCTTCTGTTTGGGATACGGGCGCGACTCACTGTGCGATACTAGAGGCCCGCGCTGTTTTCTCTGTATATTATGATAATTACTCCCCGTGATACCCCGGGCGGCTTCAGCAAGGATCGTGTTGAAAGATGTGTACAGCGGGGTGTAAACCGAGCGGCTTTTGTGAAAAGGGGATCGTCCGATGAGCGAAACCAAGATCAAGAACTTCCAGCTTGACACGAATCCCGGAAATACGAATGCCGTGCTTCCGCAGGATATTCCGGACAATACAGTAAAGGTTGAGCCGGGGTACGTTGTCTTGTACGACGGCGTGACGCCGTACGGCATGTCGTCCGGCCAGACGAGCAGCGTGTTTCCCGTGCTTGGCGCGGGAAAGGTTTCCCGTTGGGACCTTATTTGTTTTGACGTATCCGGCGCGGTTCCGGTTTTGAAAGGACCCTCGGACGATTCGAATTTGAAAGGCACGGAGTCGGGGATAACGCAGGATTGGTGGAACAGCGTTCCTTCTATTCCTCCCGGGTACATCCCGCTCGCCGCGATACACGTCAAATCGACGACGACCGTTGAAATCGCGTTGAGTGATATTGAGGACATCCGCCCGTTCTTCACCGCTCCCGTTCTGTCGGCGGCGAACGTTCCTTACGCGCCGGTGACGTCTGTTGATTGGCTCGTATTGCCTTATACGATTAAAGAAGGTCTGGACGAACTCGCTGAACGTTTGAATCGCGACCCTGTCGGGACCCCGAATACTGTTTCCGGTTCGGCAAACGCTTCAGGCTCATCCAAGATCGCTGCGCGTGCGGATCACACGCATTACCACGGGTTGCTTGGAAACACAGGTTCAATCGACTGGCAACACAAGGCTGTGGAGCTTGGGCATGCCGCCTCGAACGTAACGCACTGGGACAGCGGTGCCTCCGAGGACGATTTGAAGGATCGTTTGGACGAGCTGGCTTCCAGAATTTATCGTCGGGAACAATTCATACCGCGATACGCCCTGATCGCGATACAGGCTTTTCGGCAGGACTCCGGGTGGACGTGGAAGGTTATTGGTTCCGGCGTGACGGGGTCCACGAATGTCATAAGCATTGCGAACATGCTAAGTCCCGGGCAAACAATCCGAAGAATGCGTATTCGGTGCGATACGACGACGTCGTCCGGTGTTACGAATAATCATGACGAAACGTATTTGAACGAGTTGCTTGTTCTTCGGCGCACCGGCGCGCCGACGTACAATTCGAGGTACTACTACGTGTGGCGGGACGCGGACAGCGGCGGTGCTGCGAATGACGCGAACGGCGGCGACGAGGGCGGGTATTCTACGGTATCGCTGTCTGATGCGTACGCCACGATCGGGTATATTCAAGGGAAAGCGGTAGCGTGGAACGTCGACTTCCGGTGGAACAACGCGGGGAGCAATAACTTCGACCTTCGGTTCGACGACACGCCGGACCCGTGGTCTGGAAGCGGGCGAAAAGCCGGTTTCATGATCGAGATTGAACTCGAGCGGCTTTTGTAAAAAAGGGGATCGTGCTGAAAGGCGTGTACGACGAGTCGCAGACCGAATCCAATGACGCCGAACTTCCGTACTATCCGGGCGCGGTCGACCCGTATTTGTTCTGTCGGGCTTCCCGGGCATGCTCTGTGACGTTTGTGTTCGAGGTCACCGGGGTCGACTACCACGTCGATCTTCTTTGAAAATACCTTCACGCAATCGCACGCTCTCGCCGATACTATGTGTGGGAGGTGCCTTGTTTTGATTACATTCGAACAAATCGGCGGAAACGTTGTCCGGCTGTCTCTCGACACGGACAGGGAACGACGTGCGTTGCACAAGCTGCTTGAGCGGAAGATCAAAGACCCGGATTCCGGGTTGAAAGTTCCGATCACGGTCGTGTGGGGAAAGGGGCTGGTACCGGCCGGACTCGTCCCGTACATGGTCGACAAGCTCCAGAACAAGTTCAAGCTGCACGTCAAGACGTACGAGGAAGACGACGAGTATTTTCCGATCGACGACACGTGTTTTGTGAATCGCGATCCGCGAGACTACCAGTTGCGCGCCGCCAGAACGCTTTTAAGCGTCTCTCGCGGGATTATGGAAGGGGTGACGGGTGCTGGCAAGACCACGGTGATCGGGGCCATGATACACGCTATAATGCGCGAGAGGCCCGACTGGCGGATCGGGGTCATCGGTTTCACGACGGATCACTGGGCGCAGGTTCGAAACGCGTTGCACAGCATGGAAATCCCGACGCAGCAGGTCGGGCGCGGAACCCCTTCCAAGCCGGTGGCGATCGGCCGGTTCAGCGCGTTCGAGAAGAACATCGCGAAGGCCGGACCGTGGAACGAATGGCTGCGAACGTGCGAGGTGCTCATATATGATGAAGTCCGGCACCTCGGGAGCGCGTCGACGTATATTAACTTCGCGCGCCAGATCAACCCGCTTCGGACCTACGGGTTCGACGGGACGCCGCTTCGGAATTTCGAGGACGACAACTGCTACAAATACTGGGAAGACATGCAGACGATCGGGTACTGCGGACCGATTCGGGTCAAGATACGGTACCGCGACCTGCAGCGACTCGGTTACCTTCCGCTGACGTACGTCAACTTCGTGACGATGCCGAAGCTGCCCAAGGGCCTGTGCGGCGGCGTTCCTCGAAACATCCAGATTACGACGAACTACAACATGATCTACAAGCACCTGATCGTCGAGAACGATTACAGGACGAGTCGGTTCGCCCGGTTGATAACCAACCTCGCAGGGGGCGGTAAGATCATCGCGTTGATCAAACAGCACGAGCATGCGCGAAGGCTTATGGAAATGCTTCTCCAAGAAGGCGTGGAGTCCATGGCGTGGTTCGGCGCGAAGAAAGCCCTCGCGGTGAGTCCTTCCAGAGGCGTTTACGACGCGCCGTTCACGACCGACGAGGTCCGGCGGCGGTTCATGGAAACGGACCTGCCGGTCGTGGTCGGAAGCTCCGTACTTTCCGAGGCGATCAGTCTCGACGTGGCAACGGATGCGGTAAATTTGGCCGCTGGTCGCACGTTTTCTTTGTCAGGGCAGCGAACCGGGCGTATAATGCGGAGAGACGGAGGAAGAACCCCGATGGTTACTTTTTGGGATGCGTGGGACATGTCCCATCGCATTCTTGAAAGTCAGTCCAGAAGCCGCAAGGGGCATTTGGAATCGCTGGGCCTCCACGTGCAGCAGACGCGAATACCGGAGGTTGTCCTTGATCTTAGACGACAGGGATACAAGACCGCGAGGGTCATTCCGTGCCCCGTAGACGAAAGCCCGTCCTTCACGGATACGCTACGCGCCTTGGACCGGCTCCGGGAATGACGGTTCCGGCGGGCGCGACGATATACTGCCCCGGGTGCGGTACGTCGCTCTACTCCGCGCGCCGGGAAATATCCGTCTATTCGATCCGATTTCACACGAATCTCAAGTCCTTGACGGAACACCCGGTTCCGCGTTATCCGTTCGTGTGCCCGGTTTGCAGGCGGCTTATCCTAACCAGCGGCGGGAAATACACTTACGTGCCGCCGAAGCGACGGTAACCGTAATCCTCACATCCGACCGCTCTTCTGGAAAAATCTCAAATTAGGCTCCGGAAATTACGACGCGCCGCCGATAAAAGGGTATGGGGGACGCTGTAAAGGAGCATCGAATGGAAATTGAAGTCAGCCGATCAGACCAGATACCGACACGTCATGATTTCAGGATTCTGCATCCGACCGTGACCGTCCGAGACCATGTACAACCCGGAGAGACTCCGGATCAGGCGTACCGCCGGATCAGCCTTATCGTCAACGCGCTCTTCGCGCGCGAAGTGTTGGACCACCTGCGGTTCAGCGACAGAATGGCGACCGAGGGAGACGACGTGTGGTGTGACGAATTTCTGAGCACCGTCGCCGCCGATCACCCGGTTTCCAAGCCGAACGAGGTTCCCGATAAAGGCTGAGGAGCGGACCGTTGGTTCAGATTCCACACAAGTATCAGTTTGATTATTACTACCAGATGGACGTTCTGCGCGTTTGCGTTCAGGATGCTAATTTCCTGTCACGGTTCCCGGACACGATCCAGCCGAATTTCTTTTCGACTGACGACTTGATGACGATCGGTCGGCTCATCGTCGATTTTCATCGACAGTACACGGAACCGCCGTCGTACCAGATTCTGCGCCAGTCCGCCGCGCAGTATTTCGCCAAGTTCTCGGTTTCCACGGAAATTCAGAACCAAATTTACGGCGTGATCGACGAAATTTATCGGATGCAGCCCTCGAACGCGCAGGCCGTGGTCGATACGGTGTGTCGGTTCGCGCGCGAGCAGTCGTTGAAGCGCGTGATCAATGAAGTGCTGACTCTTTTCGAGACCGGCGGAAATCTCGACGAGGTTTCCGCGAAGGTTTTGACCGCGTCGACGGTCGGAACGCAGCGGCGCGAGGCTTGGAGTTTTTTCCAGAAGATCGGCGATCTCAAGCAGATTTTGGACAACGACCCGTCGTACAACCCCGAGTTTAAGATTCTCACGCCGTTCAAGCTGATCAACAAGTCCTCGTTCGGAGGGGCGGGTTCCGGTCAGATTTGGACGATCGGCGCGAAGCCGAAGGGAGGAAAGACGTCGTTGCTTGTGAACTTCGCCGCGTTCGCCATTTACAGCGGGAAGTGCGTCTACCACTATTCGTTCGGCGACATGAACAAGATGGACGTCATGATGCGTTACGCCAGCCGGTTCGCGGCGCGCACGACCGAGGAGCTTTTTCGCGGAACGGATTACGTGGACATTTGCCGGTCGATTCTGGACGCGTGTCCCGGGGCCGATCTTCAGGTGATTTACGAGTCTCCGTTCGTGATGGACGCCGACGACGTTTACGCGGACCTCTCGTGGCGCGTCGCGCAGACCGGCCGAAAGCCCGATCTCGTCGTTGTCGACTACGCGAACAAGATGAAGTTCAAGCATTCCGACAACTCGTACCGTTCGATGTCCGTCATTTACGGGGGACTCAAGGCCCTTGGGGACGCGTTTCAGTGTCCGGTGTTCACCGGGGTGCAGTTGAAGCGCGGCGCGGACAGGAAGGACAGCGCGCCGGAAGACGTCGCGGAGTCTTGGCTCCAGATCGCCGACTGCGATGCGTTCATCCTGATCAATCAAACCGAACAGGAAAAGGCCAATCGACATGCCCGGTTGGCGATGCCGATCATTCGGCGCGGGGCAGCGGTTCCTGCGGTTCCCGTTTGGTTTCAACCGGAAATATGCTTGTTCAAGGATAGGACTTGATGGACCTGATCGACGTGATCGCCGACAGACTGGGGCCGCCGGTTCGCATTAGCTACCCCGAGCATCTCTTCTTGTGTCCGTTTTGCATCGACAAGATCGGCAAGGAAGACACGTCGGGTCACTTGTACGTCAACGAGGACGCAGGGTTCTGCTGCCATCGCTGCAATTCACAAGGAAGCACTCGATGGCTTTTGCGCATGCTGCGGATTTCGGCCGACGACATCGCGGGGCCGGTCCCGGAAATGACCGCGTTGCGCGTTCGCGCCGTGATGTCCAGCGTGCTTCGCGGCGAGACGTCGGAGGACTACGTTCCGCCGGAAGTGCGGCTTCCGGAGAACGTCGACTACCCGTGGAACATGCCGGACGTTTGGAACTACGCGAAGAAGCGGTGTTTGTCCCGGTTCGCTTGCGAGCATTACGGACTTCTCGGGTGGATCGACAAGCGGAACAATACACGGTTGCTGTTCCCGGATTACGTCGACGGGAATCTTGTCTTCTGGCAGGCGCGCGCGGTGGAGGACGGGATTGAACCGAAATACCGGACAGTGGACGGCGCGGAGAAATCGCATTGCGTGTGGAACCTCGATCGAATCGACGTGTCGCGACCGGTATACGTGGCGGAGGGAATTTTGTCGGCGCGCGCTTGCGGGACCAACGGGGTCGCGCTGTACGGGAAGAGCTTGTCCAGCGTTCAGTTGAAGATGCTTCGGCGCAAGATCGGACCTTCCGGTGTTCGAATCGTAATGGACGGGAGCGCGTTTTCGGAAGCGTTTGAAATGGCGCGAACGCTTATGCGTAGCCGGGTTCCCGTCGGCGTCGTTAAGCTGCCCGGAAAAATGGACCCCGACGACATGCGGTACAAGCACCCGGAGTACCGGGACGAGTTGGACAGGCTCTTGCTTCAGTCGCAGCCGTTGACGGAATCCGGTTTGTTGAGAATGAGGTTGAATCTATGAGAGTCGAACCCGATTGTTGGCGGTGCGCACGGCGCAACGATTCGGTTCAGGTTGTTTGGCCGACGGTCGTTCGCGACGCTAAAATCTGTGTTATTGGAGAGTATCCCGGTTTCGCGGAAGACAAGGCCGGAGTCACGTTTTGCGGGCGGTCCGGCGGGGTTCTGCGGGACGCGATCAGAAAAGTCGGCGCGGACCCCGCGAAAGACGTCAGCTACGCGAACGCCGTGCTTTGCTTCGGGGGACGGAACAAGACGAAGGTCAAGCGGAAGCAGGTTGAAGCGTGTTCCCGGCACATGTGGCGCGCGATTCGGGCCGCGTATACGGCGGGAACCCGGGTGTTCGTGTGCGCTGGCGCGGCGGCGTGCGAGGCGGTCATGGGGCACGAGGTAAAGGTGTCCCAAGTCAACGGCGACCGCATGATCGCGAAGCCTCCGATGTCTGTGTGGAACGCCGTCGCGCTGGAAGATTTTTGCTATGACCGAGATATCACGCTCCCGATGGGGCATGACGGAATACCGCCCGCGCTGATCGAGGATTCCGGTTTCGTGTCGTCGGCTTTCATGCAGCGTGTCGTCGAACACGGGTTCGCGTACGAGGAGCCTCCGGACCTGCAGGTTGTCCCGACGTACAACCCGAATTACTTTATTCAGAGCGGCGTCGGGGAAGAGTACAAGATGGAAAAGGCTCTGCGCTCCGCCTGTTACTGGGCGGACGGCAAGGAGCCGGAAAAGCATGAAAAGGATTACAAGGCGATCTTCGACGCGGACGAAGCGATCCAGTACATCGACTCGATTATCGACCTGTACGCGAACGGGCTTATTGAATTTTTCGCACTGGACTATGAAACGGTCGGGCCGCCTGAAAACATGGTCAAGGGTGCGTTGAACCCGTTTCTTCCGGGGGGAAGAATCCTCACGATAAACCTCTCCCACACGGCGCACTTCGCCCGGGTGATCTACTTGACGCACCCGGCGTCGACTATGACCGTCGCGGAGCAAGCCGTTGTCGCGAAGAAGACGTGCGGACTTCTGGAAAAGGTCCCGGTCGCCGGGGCGAACATACGGTTCGATCTTCACTGGTCGAGGTACAAGCTCGGAGCGCGAAAGTGGACGATAGCGCACGACACTCAGTTGATGAATTACGCGGTGTTCCTCGGGCTTGGTTCGAACGACTTGAAGACGTTGGTCGCCGCGCACATCGAGGGAGACGCCGATTACGAATCCGACTTGAAAGAGTTTTTGAACGCGCTTCCGAAAGAAGAGCGTCATTATGCGAACATCCCGGAAGACAAGATGACGCTTTACGGGTCGCACGACGTCGATGTGATCCACCAGCTTGTTCCGATATTGACGGATCAGTTGAAGGACAACAACCAGTACGAGCAATACCAGTTGTTCTTGCTCCACCCGTACCCGGCGTTCATTGAAATGGAGCAGAACGGCGCGTTCATCCACAACGAGATGGTCAGTGAGCTTCTTGTCGAGTATACGCGGCGCGTCGAGGAACCGATGGAGCGTTTCAAGACCGACCCCGAGTTCGCGGCGTACTGGAACAAGTGGATGATGTACAAGATCAAGTTGGCGCAGGAGAAGCGCGCCGCGTATAAGTCGGAGCGGCACAAGAAAAAGAAAATACAGCCGAAGGAGTTGGACATCAACTTCGGGAGCGCGCAGCAGGTGGCCGTTCTTTTGTTCAGCATCGCGGGGCTTCCGACGTGGGGCGACAAAGGGCAGAAGACGAAAAAGCTGGAGAAGATTTTCCCGAACGGAATTCCGACCACGAAGGACGAAGCCTTGGAAAACATCCGGGAGCTTGTCGTCGATCAGGACGGTCCGGCCGTTAAACTGCTCGATCTCGTGATGGAGCACCGGACTGATTCGAAGATTCTAAGCACGTACTTGAAAAAGGCGTATGAAAACTGTCCCGTTCCGCACGAGAAGCCCGACTGGTGGGACACGCGGCACACGCTGAACGACCCGAGAAGGTACGAGGCTGAGCTGTATGATATCGGGGCGCAGTCCGCGTCGTTTAATTTGACGACGACGCGAACGGGGCGCACGTCTTCGGACGGGCCGAACATTCAGCAGGTTACGAAAAAGATGCGGAGAATGTATGTTCCGCGTCCCGTTCCGCCGGAAGACGAACTCCGTGCGATGGGCCTTGACCCGAAGTTGAACACGCGACGACTCATCGCGAACTTCGATGTCGGGCAAGCCGAACTTCGAATGCTGGCCGTTGCTTGCCAAGACCCGACGATGCTGGCGATCCTGTCCGACCCGAAGCGGGATATTCACCGGGAGATTGCGGCGGTTGCGTACAATAAACCGATTTCCGCGATCACGTCCACCGAGCGTACGTCTGTTAAAAGAATCGTTTTTGGTTGCGTTCCGATGGACACGATGGCGTTGACGCGGGACGGGTGGAAAACATACGACGAGATCGAAGAGGGTGATCTAGTCCTCGGGTACCGTGGAGGAGAGACTGTTTGGACCCCGGTTCGGTACAAGGTCAAGTATGCCGACGCACCGCTCGTTCGGATGTCGCATGGAAACGGATTTGAAGCCACTGTTACGCCGAACCACCGGTGGGTCGGAGACGTTCGACGAAGAAGCGGAGAGAATCGCGGGTGCGAGCCATGTATTTTCCAGACAGACTCCATAACTTCGGAACACCGGATTTTTACATCGGCTCCGACGGTTAGCTCCCGGGTTCTCGAAATTACAGCGAATGAGGCCGCGCTGATCGGGTGGCTATACACGGACGGCGGGGTTAAATGGAGTCCGCTAACGCGGCGTGCGTCCCAAGGGTCGGATGGCCGGAGGCGCAAGGCGGATGCGAAGATTTACCAGACTAAGAAGAAGTGGATACCCGATATTGAGCGTATGCTCGCGTCCATTCCGCACGTGGCCTACCCGGAAAGGAACACGGGACAACGTGTGTGGCAGGTACGCTCGAAGTACATGCGCGAACTGTGGAAACGCGCACGCCTTCACGATATTACACTTTTACAGTTTGTGACTTTTCTGGACGCGCAACAACGTCAGGCTTTTCTTGACGCCGCGTGGATGGCGGAAGGGCATCAACGTTCCGGAGGGTATCGGCAAGGAAGTTCCAAGGTCATCACTCAAAATGAAGGGGAGGTATTGGAGGCGTTGCGCGTGGCGGTTCTTATGGAGGGTTACCGGCCGACAACGAGTAAAGGTTCCGAATACAACGGAAACGTGTGTAAGAAACTTAATTACAGCAAGCCTCTGGTAACGGGGCAGAGATTGAAAATAGAACCTGTTGACGGTCTTCATCCGGTTTGGTGTATTAAGACCGACTGTGAAACGTGGGTCATGCGGCAGGGTGATCAGATCATGCTGACCGGGAACACGGCGTATGGAAGGTCCGCGAGAGCGGTCGCGGCGCAGTTGAAAATCCCGCTTGACGAGGCCGAATCGATTCAGGCTGCGCTGTTCGCCATGATGCCGGGCGCGAAAGGCTGGATCAACGACAGGCACCTTGAAGTGGACATGTCGGGCGTGGTCGTTACGCCGACCGGCCGCAGCCGAAATCTAAGCATGCACCAGAATGCCGGGGAGCGGCATCGCCGGGCGGTAAACACTCCGGTTCAGGGCGGCGCGTCCGATCTGACGTTGTGGGCTACGGGGTGGATTCACAAGTGGATGCAGGAGAACAAGGTCAATTCGATCCTGTGGAATTTCGTTCACGACTCCATCGATCTCGACGTGTACCCGCAAGAAGCTGAAATGCTTATGCGGGTGTGCCGACACTACTTTTCCGTGGCGACGCCGAAGCAGTTCCCTTGGTACAACGTCCCGCTTGTTTTGGAGTTCGAGTTCGGGACCGACTGGGAGAAACAGGTTGCTTGCGAGTACGTCGACGACACACGTGAGATTAAGTTTGAAGGCAAGCCGGATCGCGTGACGAATGTATTCCGGACGTTCAAGCCGCTTTTGACCGACATTGTTCTCGACCCGGAATGGACGATGAAAGCGGGGAGAAAGAACAAGGACGGCGACGCGGCCCCCGCCGACGTTTGGGTGTCCGCGAGATTTTATTGAAAATCGGAAAAACGCTTGATTGAATTAGGTCGCCGACCCGATACCAAGTGTGGAGGCAGCGATGACAGACGCACAAAACAGAACGAACCCGGCACAGCAACAGGCCGAACGGCGCGTCAAGCGGCTTGTCGAAAGCGTACAGCAGTCCGACAGCGCGATTCTTTCGGACGCGGCCAAGGCCGACCTTGTCGGTTGGATCAATTTTATGGCGTACGCGCCGGACTCCACGACTCTGATGCAGTGGTACTTCCCGTTTCACGGAATCCTCGGATTCTACGATTCCGAGTTGCAATCGCGGATCGACTCGGCGAAAATCCGCCGGGACCGGTTCGCCGCGCTGGCGCGGCGCGCGCTGCAGTCCGAACGCTCCGGGAAGGTTACCGAGGGGGAGGCGAAGTCTGCAGCGGTTTTGGACGCCAACTACGTCGCCGTTGTCGAGGAGATCATACAGTTGGAGAAATTACAGCGGTTCCTCGAAGCCATGCGTTTCGGGTTCGACGCTGATCTGATCGAAGCGTATGGAAACAACCAGCGGTTGGAAATGCGACAAGACCAGAATCATTAAGAGTTTACAGTCACGGTTCACGGTTCACGGTTCATAGTCCACAGTCACATTGAAAGGATCAAACAGATGACAAACGGACCGAGCTACTACACCCCTTCCCCTGATGCGTTCCGGCAGCAGCAACGCATCACGGAACAGAACAACCAGCGGAGGTTCAACTCCAAGGTTGAGGATTTCAAGAACGGGCGCACCGTGTGGCGTCTGCTGCCTCCGTGGAGTCAATCGGGTTTCGTCTCCCGGCTGACCAACGCGTGGTTCAAGAACAAGCTGAAATGGACGAGCATCAAGGAAAAGGCCGTTCCGGTCATTGCCGAGATGTGGCCTCAAGGCGGAATCGAGGACCCGATCATGAACGCGGTCATGCGGATCGCGCAGTTCGCCGACGTCGACGGTTTGTACCCGTCGTCCCCGCGTTTCCTGATCAACGCGTTGGTCCTCTACCACACGCCGGAGGGCGGCACCCCGGTGCAGATGCCCGATTGGCACGTGCCGAAGATTCTGCGTATTCCGAAGACGGCCAACGACTGGGTCCTCAACCGGCTTTCGGACTCCACTCGGCAGCCGATCTGCGACCTGTACCAAGGCCGCTGGATCGAGACGATCCGGACGGGGCAGGGGCTGGAAACGAAGTACGAACACAACATCGCCGACCAGTTTCCGGCCGCGATTTCCGAGGACGTCAACCTGCTGAATCAGATCATGGACGGCCTCAACGATCTCGACAAATTCGTCGGGTCGATCGACCAAGAAGCCATGAGCAAGCAGCAGTCGATCGCGAGGGAATTGCTGGCGCGTTACCAGATCAGCAACGCGCAGCAGATTTCGTCCCCGACCGGGGCTTCCGGCGCGGCCCCGGCTCCGTCGACGTCGGCTTCCGGTACGGTTGGAAAGCCGACCGCGCCGAGTTACCCCGGTGCGCCCCCGGCTCCGGGACAGCAGCAATCCGCGCCCCCGGCTCCGGGTCAAGCTCCCGCTGCGCCTCCGCCCGGGCAGGTACCGGCTCCCGGTCAGGTCTCGTCCGCACCGGCGGCTCCTCCGGCGGCTCCTCCGGCGGGAAACGTGCAGCCTCCGGCGGCTCCGGCGGCTCCGGCGGCTCCGCCCTCGGCGAACCCGCAACCTCCGGCCGGGGCACCCCAGCCCCCTTTTCCGGGTAGCGCGGTAGCCGCTCCCGCTGCCGCGCCGACACAGACAACCGATGCTGGCGTTCCGGTCCCCCCTCCGTCGACCCCGACGGGGGGACCGGTTCCTTCTCCGGCCCCGGTTTCGAACGCGCCGCAATTTTCGGGGAACACAGAGGGAAAAAAGCCGTGTTTCGCGGGGTTCGAGGGCAAGATGTTCCTGAACTCGGCGGAGTGTCAGGTTTGCCCGGACGAAACGGAGTGTCGGGAGCGCGATCGGGAGAAACGCCCGAACGCCGCGCCAAAGTCCGATACTTCGCCCCCCGCGCAGGCCAGCCAGTCCGGAGGAGCGCAAACTTCCGCGTCGCGTCCGCCGACGGACACGCCGAGTGCGCCGCCCTCGATGCCCGGTCAGGCTGCCTCGGGTGTCTCTTCGGAGTCTACGCCGCCGAGTCCGACCGGTGCCTCCTCCCCTTCTGAACCGGAAGAGCCGGAAACGCCTCCCTGTTTCGGGAACAAGGCGAAGGACGAGGGCGCGGCCGAAGGGCACGATTGTGAGAATTGCATGTATGCGTTGCCGTGCGAGGCGTACAACGCCGGATGACCAAAAGGACAAGATATGGCAGCCAAAAAGAAGAAGCCGGGCAAAAAGAAAAGCCCGGCTAAGAAGAAGGCGGCAAACAAGAAAAAATCGTCGGGCAGTAAAAAACGCTCGTCGAAGAAGAAGAAGAAGTCGAGCAGCCGGTCGTCTCCGCCGCAGATCAAGACGCAGTCGGATTTTCTTCGGAGTATCTCGGAGATCGCTTCCGAGTTCACGGGTTCTCACAAGGACGCGGAAGCGGTAACAGCCGGATCATCGCTGCTTGACAGCGTGGTCCGGTACCGCGTTCCGACAGGGTGCCCGTGTTTCGACGCGATGATGGACGGGGGATTTCCCGGGTCGCGCATTACACAGATGTTCGGCCCGGAGTCCACGGGGAAGTCGACGAAGCTCCAGATGGCCATGATCCAGTGCCAAATGATGGGCGGCGTTGCGATCTTGATCGACCCCGAGCTTTCGTTCGACCCGGACCGGTTTCGGCGCATGGGCGGCGATCCCGACGCGGCGATCATCATTCAAAAGGCGTACAGTGGAAAAGTGCGCGGGGAAAAGAAGTCGACCTCGGCGAATCCTCGGAAGAACCGGGGGCTTCCGGCCATTACGGTGCAGGACGTTTTCCGGTACACCTACGACATTCTTGACTCGATCATGGTCAAGAAGAAGTGGGAAGGCCGTCCGATCATCGTCGGACTCGACTCGCTGGACAACATCACGACCGACGAGGTTCTCAACGGCGATTCCGGCGGAATGACGCACAAGCCCCGGCTAATTCGGCAGGGTTTCCGCGAGGTTACGTCGCCGATCGCGAAGTCCGGCGCGGCGTTTGTGATCATCAGCCAGACCATCGAGAACATCGGCGGTTACGGTTCGGCGGTCCAGACGTCCGGAGGCGGCGGACCGAAGTTCATCTCGTCCGTTCGGCTTCACACCAAGCGGGCGTGGTTCGACAAGAACGACTTCTACACGAAAACGTCCGACGGCACGCGCACCGGGCAATCGCTGACTCGGACCATTGTGATCAAGAACAAGCTCAACCGCCCGTACACGGAAGCGATCACGGCGATCAACAACGATTCAAGCATCGCGATGGAAGGCGTTGACGAGCCGTTCTGCCTTCTGTACGGTCTTTGGGACGTGCTGGTCACCGTGAAGTCCGGGGACAGTCACCGGTACCTCCGCGCGACATCCTTGGACAGAAACGGGAAGCCGATTCCGGCGATCGCCGACTTCATGGAAGCGAACGGGATGAACGAAGGTCACGAGTACGCGTTCTTTCCGTCCCAGTGGCGCGAATGGCTCGCGACTTACCCGGTGATTCGAGAGTACCTCTTGCTGTGGGTGAAGGAACTTTACCGGCGGCCGGACGTGTACAAACCACCGACCGAAGGAGACGATGATGGCGAACAGTCCGACGAAGAGGGAGACGCGGCTCCGGTTAAACCTTGACGACGCCAAGCAGCGTCTGCGCGACTGTCACGCCTGCATCAAGACGATTCCCGATGAAGCGCGGTTTGACATACGGTCCGACTTGAACGGGCCGTATGTCGCCATTAGCGCGATGCACGAAGGCCGCAAGGCCGCGTTTCGGTTGAACGCCGCTATCGAGGGAGACGCCTCGGACTTTTCCTTTCCGTTCGACGCCGTGGATTTCTTGGCGTCGGATACCAGCGGGCACGTGACGCTGTCGCTGTTTCCCCGGTGCTTGACGATTTCAAGAGAGAACCAAGACCTTGTCGTCGGAGCGATTCCCGACGACGCGGGTCAGGGCGTGTTTCCGCCAAACGGGTATTTCGAGATCGATCATAACGCGACAGCGCGCGTCCGCCGGTTCATTGAGGTATCCGACGAGCTGAACTTCGGGGACTTCGGTCTTCGCGTTCACGGGGATTCCGCGTACCTTTACGCGACAAACGGGTTTTCCGTCGCCGTGTGCGAGTTGAAGCCGTCCAATGAAGTCGAACCCGCGCTTTGGGACGTTGAAATCCCGCGCGAGGTCGTTTTGGAAATCGCGGAACGCGGAGCGATCTTGGACTACATGCACGGCGTGGGAGTCTGGATTTCGGACGGAGCGAATTTCTTCTACAAGGGCGACGCTCCCGGATACCTGAAGACGGATGTTCCGGGGATCGTCCGTACGGTGCGCGCGTGCTCCAACCGGATGGTCATCAACGAAGACGTGTACTCCGTTCTCGGGGACTCCGGTTACCGTCTGCTTTTCGCGGCTCCGGGGTGCATTGACGTTTACCAGTTGAACCCTGAAACGATGAGCTACCACGACAGTTTGGAGTTCACCGATTCGAAATATCTGCAGGCGGCGTATCGCGGCGACAAGACGGGCGCGGTGTTGGATAGCCGGACCGTGTCCGTTGTTTGCGGGGATCGTCGAAAAGCGCGCCTGTACATGACGGGGTGGCCGCTTTCCCCGTATGTCGTTTCAGACGGAGACGTTTCCGTCGCCGTCATGCCCCCTGTCGTCAACCCCGGGTCCGTTGCGCGTATTCTGGACGACCTTCCGGAGGATGTCCGGGGCAAGCTGCGGAATTGGACCGGAACGCCGGAGAGGCTTTCTATTCACGCGTTCGAAGACACTTCGACCGGGTTGTCCGGCATGGTCTACCCGGACCCGGAGATAAACCTTCCGCACGACGCCCTGTTTCTCCTCCGGGCGGGAAGCCGGTTCATCCGGGTGGGGAACGTCGACAGGGTTCACTTGGGAAGCTGCATGTTCGAGTTCACGCATTCCGACGTGTACACGCAGGACATGGTGGACCGGCTGCACTCGGGCCGGTTGTGGCCCGGTCTTCGCGTATACGTGTACGATGCGAAGTTCCAGCGAAAACACGAGCAACAGGTCGGCGCACCGAGCGGGTGGGCTACGTGGGGCTATTGGAGCGACCCGGAGGGGACCGCGTCGCGCGACAAGTACGGGAATGTCGATTCCGCTCCCGAGGTTCTCGAACGGAGGTCCCGGGCGCGTGTTTTGACCGCGTCGCTATCCGCTCCCAAGCCCGTAGTTCCGGAAGAATCTGTTGAAATTCCCGAGGAAAACGCTGGCGGTAAACCGATAACTGAAGTAGAACTTATAGACGGGGAACCCGATCCGCAGGAGGATGCAGTGCCTGAATCGAACCATTACGACACGCTGATCATCGACAGTCACTACGTCACGTGGCGCGATTGGTATCAGAAGAGCCTTCGACGTTTTCAGCACCCGTTCACTGGAAAGAAGACGGGGATGGCGTTCGGATTCATGCGTGCGACGCGGAACTGGGTTCGCGCGTTCAGGCCGTCCAAGGTCATCGCGGTGTGGGATTGCGGGTGCGCTTCGTGGCGCAAGGAGATTATTCCCGGGTACAAGGATCGCGGCGAGCAAAAGAGCAAGCTGACGGACGAGGATTTCGAATCCATCCGGGAGCAACGGGAGTGGATCAGGGAAGGTCTCCCGCTTCTCGGCGTGAACTCGGTGCGTGTCCCGGACACGGAGGCCGATGACGTGATCGCGCTTCTCGCGGACGCGTACGGCAAGAAGGGGTCCGTCGTGATCGTCACGGGGGACTACGACCTAAACCACGTCGTGACCGATTCAGTGCATGTTTGGCAGGACCGGAAGCAGGAGCTTGTCGATGACCCGTCCGTGGCGGGAGAGTCGTTACTTCGGAAGGTCATCGAAGGAGATTCCAGCGATAATATCGGCGGGGTTCCGGACGTTGGAAAGAAAACGTTGTCGAAATTGTTTGAAGAGATCAAGGGCGATGGTCGCATTGTGAGCGCGGAGACCATTACGGAGTTCGCGCGGGACCATTCGAATTGGCGCGTCCGCAAACTCGCGGAAGACGAATCCAAGGAGATCATTGAACGAAATCTTCAGATGATCGACTTGCGCGTCGGAATGAAGAAGCTGCCGATGAAGGCGATGGTCGGCGCGATCAATGCTTCGCGTGCTGTTCTTGAGTTTGACCCGATCGAGTTCGGGAAGTGGGCCGACAGGCTGGCTATCAGTTCGATCACCGAAAGCCTGTCGACGTGGAAAATAAGCATGTCGGTGGTCGGAGGAGCGCGCGCGCAATGAGTACGGAAATCAAAAGCATATCAGACTTTTGGGCGGGAAAGAAGCTCGATGCTTCCGTCGCGTTCACTAAGCCCGAACACGCGGTCGCGCACATCATCGAGCTGATCGGGACCTTGAAGGGAAACGTCATCAAGGGCGACGACAGGGATGCGATGTTGAACTGTGCCCGGTCGTACCTCGACAACCGGTTCAAACTCATCGGGAAGCGTGTTCGCGGCGGCGAGATCGTCGCGTTGACGCCGGACAACCGGTATCTCGTGTTGACGGAGACTACAAGCGTTCGAAGGCATCGCTCGTACGTTCGGCACGGCTACCTGATGGCCTTCGATTCCAAGCAGAAGGACGGGGTTGCCGAGGACATTACCGAGCACTGGCGCACGGACAACGAGCTTCGGAAAAACAGCGGGTTGCTTGTTGAACCGAACGACGCGATCCGGCACATTCGCAGGACTGCGGAGTCGATCCGGGTCGCGACGCGGTACAAGGCCGTGAATCGGACGCTGATGGCGATTCGCAATACGTGCGAGGCCGTCGAACGTAATTTCTTTGCGCTGATCGGTTGGGTCGTCACGACTAACGAGCGGTCCCCGGAAGCGAAGCGCGGCCCTCGGGCGACGGACGGCGAGGTTATCGCGATCCTGTCGGAGGGGCGGGCGTTGGCTTTGGCGCACCAGACGAAGAAGGAAAAATACGGCTTCGTGGTTGGACGCACGAAGGTCCCGGAAGAGTTGAAAGAACATTTTTAATCGAGGACCCCGGAGGACGAAATGGGACGAAAACTCAGTGACGCGGAACGCGCGCACCGCATTGTGAACAGCGTGCATATCCGAACTCTCGGCGCGACGGGAACGTGTCAGCTTTGCAAGGAAAAGATTCCGAAGGGCGGCAAGTCGCTGCGGTACAAAACTATAAACCGGTTTCGCAGTACGCTGTCTGAAGTCGGAATCTGCATGGATTGCGCCGCTCGGATATGGGAACACGCCGAGGACATGGTCGGTCGCGTATCCATGGCGGTTGAAGCGCACAAAGCCGGTCAGGCCGTCGACGACACGCCGCTTCCCGAAAAGTACGTGTCGTCTTCCAAGAAGAAAAAGAAGCCGTCGAAGAAAAAGCAAGAAACCGTTGAATCCGACGACGCGCCTTCGGAAACTACGGACTCGCTGTTTTTCTCCGATCCTCTCGCGGAAGCGATGCGGTGCAGGCAGGAAGCGGCGGCGATGGTGGCGGAGCTTTCGGGAAATTCTGAAACTTCCCGATAAACTTCTTGACACTCAAACAGCGGAACGGTAATGTTCCCATGTGTGATTGACAACCGACGAAGGATTTCAAGTTCAATGTTCAGCATCGACCGACCGACAATCTCCTTGACGAAGCGCGACGGAAACGTCGCGGACACCATCGTCATGCCGTGGGGCGAAGACGAAGGGGGATCATCGTAAGTCGGCCGAGGAGCGCGAAGTATTTCAAACCCCCCGGCCGAAAGCCGGGGGTTTTTCTTTGACAACCGAATACGCGCGGCCCTGTAGACGAACTGGGAAAGTCACCACCCTTTCAAGGTGGAATTTGCGGGTTCAACTCCCGTCAGGGCTACTAAACAGGGGCATGGTGTAACGGCAGCACAACGCTCTCCAAAGGCGTTTGTCGGGGTTCGAATCCTCGTGGCCCTGCCATCGGTCCGTTCGTCTAGTTCGGTTAGGACACGGGACTGTCGATTCCGAAACACGGGTTCAAATCCCGTACGGACCGCTTTGAAAATCAAGGAGTTCTGAATCATGTCATTCGTTTGCAATGCGTGTGGTGTGAAGTACGGTACCGTGAAACCGGATTCGCGGAGTGTCGTAACGATTCACGAAGGAACCTGCGATATTTGCGGAGAATCCGGAGTCCCCGTCACGCGGGCGCGGCATTACGGGCATTTCAGGGTTCCGGCGGGGGGAGCACCCCGGGGGAAAGAAACCGGAGATTTCGGTTCTTCCCTGCACAACGGCGAATAACACGGCGTGTAGCGTAGTCTGGCAGCGCGCCTCGTTCGGGGCGAGGAGGTCGCTGGTTCGAATCCAGTCACGCCGACCATGTGCGGCAGAAGTGTTACGGAAGCACGCCAGCTTGCCAAGCTGGAAGCCCGGGTTCGACTCCCGGTTGCCGCACCATTTGTTCTTTGAAATTCGATCGGAGTGTAGCGCAATTTGGAAGCGTGTCTGGTTTGGGGCCAGAAGGTTGCAGGTTCGAATCCTGTCACTCCGACCACGGCAGGATGGGCGTTGGCGTCCCGCGCGAGAATCATAATCTCGCTTTCGTCGGTTCGATTCCGGCTCCTGTCACTATCCTCGCGTAACTCAGCGGCAGAGTCTCCGGCTCTTACCCGGATGGGCGAAGGTTCGAGTTCTTCCGCGAGGACTTTTGAAAAAAGTTCGGAAAACCTCTCAAGGTTTTTCAGAAGCTGGCCGATAACAATAGTGTGAGCGACGGACGCCGCTCGCGCTGCCCGAGAAAAAATTTGAAATTCCCGGGTACGATCCTTGACAACCGAAGACGAACGAAATAAAGTTCAATCGTCGTCGAGAGCCTGCAACGCCGTTACAGCATTTCACGATAGCACCAACGGCTTTCGATCTTCTCCGACGGCGTTTGTTCTTTGAAATCCGAATTGCGGAGCCTGCGGCCGATGTTTCAGCGACTAAGTTCACACGGTTGAACACTTGTCATTACAACAAGAGGAGCCGGTTCGATTCCGGCGATTGCTACCAAAATACATCCGCCCGACTTTCTCCGCGATTCACAAAATAAACGGCCTTCCCGAAGATGGCGTAGGGGAGCAGCCGAGGAAGCGGTTCGCGAGGGAGGAGCCATCACCCTCCGCGATCAAAGTGCCGACGCGACATGCGGCCGCCGCGACCGGAATTGAAACACCGGACCTGTTTCAGAGGTTTCAGCTACTAGCTCAATGGATGAGCGTCTCAATTAGGATGAGAAGGATACGGGTTCAAATCCCGTGTTGCTACCAACACAACCCCTGTCGATTTTTCCGGTGTTTTCTTTTGGATTGCGGGGCAAGTTCCTCCTCGGGATAGAAACCAATTGGAGCCGCCTCCCCGGTGTGACAGGGGTGCGCAAGGTTCCTCGCCCGGACGCGGCCGCGATTCGGTGTAAAAACGGCCC
>CAZLBC010000001.1:0-69843 GCA_964557575.1 uncultured Planctomycetaceae bacterium | reverse complement strand
CCCCTTTTTTTTTTCGTTCGTCTCCGGTTCATCAGGAATTTTTTTCGAGGAGACGGACGCCATGACCATCACGCAGACCAACAACAAGCTGAACACGGTCCGCATCGACGCGCTGGACCACCTGACGCGCGAACAGCGCGTCGACCTCGGCGTCAAGGTGCTTTCGTTCCTTGACAGCGGCGCGACGGCGACCGACCGCGCGACGGCGTACAACACGCTGGACGAGCAGCGGGAAGCGGTGGAGAAGATTCACCGTGATCTGGCCGCCATCGATCGCGGCGTGTACACGCTGATGCTGTGCATGCCGATCACGGATTACTCCGCGAAGCTGGGACTCGGGTTCCTCTTGGACAACCCGCACGACGGGACCGGAATCCTCGACGAGGCGCAGGAAGCGAAGGCCGTCCGGTACATCGTGCGCCGGATGACCAAGACCGCGCCGCATCGAATGATCAAGGCGTTTCTCGAATACAAGACCGGCCGGGTCGCGACGACGCGTACGCGGAAGATCATTTTGAACACGGTCTTGAACGCGCGGAACCTCGAACTTTGGTCGGTCAAGTACCGCGCCAAGTTGAAGTTGGTTTTGGAACACGCGTTTCGGATTCGGATGGCCGGAATCCTCCGTTCGGTCCTGTCGAAGCAGGGTTCGTCTCGAACGGCGAAGGAGTCCGGCATCGTCCGCGACCAGATCATGCGCCACGTCGACGCGTACGACAACGAGCAGGACCACGCGGACGTTCGCCGGAAGGTCGAACAGTGCGTCGGGTTCATTCTCGGAGCCGACCGGCAGTACACGCTGCCGCTGTTGAAGGCGCACCAAGACGCCAAGACCGACTTGGAAGCGGGCAAGCGGCTCCCGCCGGAAATTCTGGAAGGCATCCGAAACCGGTATCACGCGGACGTTCCGCACGCCCGGGTGCTGGAACTGACGGCGAAGACGATGACCGCCGGGCAGAAGATGCGGAAGCAGGCCGAAGCCGCGAAGGCGGGCGTGACGGTGGACTTCGATCCGTCGAAGATTTCCGACATGCTCAAGCTGTACGCCTACGCGTACGAACGCGGCATGGACCCGGCTGTGAAGGAACGAATTGAACAAGTGGCCGAGCGCACGGCGAAGTCCCTGCACATCTCGTACCGCGACATTTCCGTGGTGCTTGACGCCTCCGGTTCGATGTTCGGACATCGAACGCAGAAGCTGCACCCGATGATCTGCGCGCAGGCCGCTTTGGACGTTTTGGCGAAGGCTTCGGACCGCTGTACGGTTCACGTCTGTGGCGGCTACGTCGATCGCGATTCGGGTCTGGTGCGTCCCAAGGGCGATACCGATCTGGCGCGCGCTTTGGTTCGGGCGATTCAGGACAAGCCGGACGTCGTGTTGATTTTCTCGGACGGGTACGAGAACGCCCCGGCGGGACGCGTGGCGGAGACCATGCAAGCGATCCGGGGGATGGGTATCGACACTCCCGTCTACCAGATCAATCCGGTTCTGGCGGCGGAATCCGGCGCGGTGCGTCGGTTGTCCCCGGACGTTCCCCCGCTGCCGTTGGCGGACCCGAAGCAGCTTCCGCTGGCGATGGTCCGGGCGGCGTTGGAAGCCGACGTGAAGCGCGGCATCGAGGGCTTGGCCCGGATGGCGTTGCCGAACCTCGGATTGCAGTTGGACATGAGCGAGGAGGACGAGTCAGATGGCGACAATTCGTGATTTGCTGAAGGGCATGACGCCGGGCCGTCTTCAGACGGTCGGTCGAATGCAGGTCATCCCGCTCATCGTCCCGGACGACGGGCTTCACGACGATCGGTTCACGCCTCCGGTTTCCGGCGCGGCGAAGTTCGCGACGACGGGCTACGGGACCATGAGCTTCGAGAACACGACGGACAAGATTCTTCTGGTTCCGTCGCACGCGGGTTACATGGTCAAGGAATCCGCGCAGAACCACGCGATGACGTCGGCGGGCATGGTCAAGAAAAAGGCTTCCCGTCAGTTCGACAACGCGCGATGCATCCAGCAGCGGCAGGGCGGTTACATCCGTCCCGGCGACCACGCCGACGAGATGATCATTTTGCCGTACACGCTGCGCGAACCGGCTCTCGACGGCCGCAAGCACGTCGGTTACGACCGGTTGTGGGGCGCGATCGCGACGTTCAACCGCGAGATGGGCGTCGAATACGTCGGCGAGATCGACCGCTTCCTGCAGCACTATGCGAAGCAACTGGACGAGTTCGTCGCCGAGTTCGAGACCGTCTCGAATCAGTGCGGCGCGATCGTCCTCGTCGACGGCGAAGTGGTCGGTTTCGAGCGGTCCCCGTCTCCGGATTACTGGAACGCGATCTGGCAGCGTTTGATCCGCGAGTGCTACGGTTTGCTGGTCCTGTACAGCGAGCGGAGCAACAAGGACGTTCCGGACACCCGGGTTCGGTTGAGCATGGAAGGGATCGCCGACTTGGACGACCTGCTTGCCCGGATCGACTCGGCCAAGAACCGGGAAGAGCAACGCGTCCGCGAGATCATCGGCGACCTTCTGGACGAGGAGTTCGGCGAAGTCACGGACGAACGGTTCGACGGAAACGACGATCTCGTGATTCGCACGTACGCGAACACGCAGTTCAAGGGGCAGGCCGTCGTCGACGGGATGAAGTTCCCGTACGCCAGCCTGTTCACGACGAAGAAATGGCACACGGCCGGTCCGTGGAAGCGAGCGAAGAAGTTCGCGTTGTGAACGTTTTGCGGCGGGGGTGGCTGAAGAAATTCAGCGGTGACAGCACTCCCGCCCTTGAAATTTTTGTTCCGGGGTAGTTCAATGGTAGAACGCTGGTTTCGTAAACCTGAAACGGGAGTTCGACTCTCCCCCTCGGAACCATTGAAAAACACTCCGCCCCCTGCCTTCGCTTTACAAAAGCGGAGGATCACGGATACATCGGGCTTGCATTGAAACGGGGGAGCCTACGGTGCCATGAGCCGAGCATAGCTGAGGAACCAACCGCAGGGTTTGCAAATCTCGGCACGGCGGTGACAGGCCGGAGAGACGGTCGTTCTGTTCTTTGACAATCGGTGACTTCGAGGGACCGGGGTTGACTCCCTGCTTCCGTGTTCAACCCACGGGAATCAGACGGAGCCGGTCCCTCACTAACGTGGGTGTAACTCAATCGGCTAGAGTACCTGCCTTCCAAGCAGGATGTTGAGAGTTCGAGTCTCTCTACCCACACCAAATCTTTCCCTGTGGCGACAGAGGGACAGTCCGGCGTATAACAGGTGCCACCGTATGAAGGCCGGAACGTTAGCAGGCAACGTGCAGTGTCGCGCGCCTCGACCTAGAGCCTGCAAGGCGTACTCGCCGCCATGGCCCAGTGGCAAGGCACATCCTTGGTAAGGATGCGATCGTGAGTTCGATTCTCACTGGCGGCATTTTACCGGCGCGTGGTTCAGTGGTTAGAACGTCACGATGACACCGTGAAGATCGCAGGTTCGATTCCTGCCGCGCCGACCATTTTATTCACCGGCAGCCGGAAACGGCTGTTCGTCGGGCGACGTTTCCAGTCCCGTCGTCCGACACTACGCCGGGATAGCACAGAGGCAGTGCAGCGGTTTTGTAAACCGCAGGTCGCCGGTTCGAATCCGGCTCTCGGCTTTTTGAAAATCGATCGCGGGATGGAGCAGTCAGGTAGCTCGGGTGGCTCATAACCATCAGGTCGGCGGTCTTTATTTGATAGCCGGAAGGAGAAGATGAATGGCAAATCGCAATCTGCATAAAGCGAAGACGACGAAGAACGACGAGTTCTATACCCGCCTTGAGGATATCGAAGCCGAGGCATACCATTACTGGCGACATTTCAAGAACAAAGTCGTCTACCTGAATTGCGACGACCCGTTGGAATCAAAGTTCTGGGATTACTTCGCCAAGCAGTTCGAGCATCTGAAGCTAAAGAAGCTTATCGCGACTTCATACATCGGCGGACTAACAGGTCGCGCCATGAAGTTCGTATATGAAGGCGACCAAAACGGCAACGGCGTTCCTGATATAGATGAAATCGAGATTACCCCTTTGGCGGGTGACGGGGATTTTCGCAGCCCGGAGTGCGTGGAGTTGCTAAAGGAAGCCGACATAGTTTGTACCAACCCGCCATTCTCCCTGTTTCGTGAATACGTCGCACAACTTGTCCAGTATAAAAAGAAGTTCTTGATCATCGGCAATATGAATGCGCTTACATATAAGGAGATGTTTCCGCTTATCAGGGAGAACAAGGTATGGATGGGGGTAGTAGGCGGAAGTCGCTCTTATCGAGTACCCGATAATACTCCAATAGGAAAACGTGGATGTTATGAGGATGGGGGACAGAAGTTTGTCAAATTAGGCAATACATGTTGGTTTACCAACATGAACCACAAGAAACGCAACCAACCAATTGACCTGATCGCGCTTTACGACCCCGACAAACATCTCGCCTATGATAACTACGACGCCATTAACGTCGATAGCGTAAAAGATATTCCCGAGGACTATCCCGGAGTGATGGGCGTGCCAATTACGTTCCTTGATAAATATTGCCCAAGACAATTTGAGATACTAAATTGCAATGACCTCAAAAAGTCACGAGCAATACCGAGCAAACCTCATGGACTAATCAAAGATAAAGAAGGATCAGTTAATGGGAAGACTAAGTATGTCAGGGTACTCATTCGCAACCTTCATCCAATAACAACAGAGGAATAGGAAACAAGACATGAAAGACAAGAAAAGAACCCGTATTAATACTTACTTTTGTAGGCAAACAGGTAATACGATAGAGATCAAAACCACAGAAAATGACCCCTGTTTTAAGGTGCCAATAGGACGTATTTCTTTAAGTCCTAGTAATGACAGTAGGTTTTACCAATACGTCTTAATCAAGATAGGCGATATTACAGAGGAAGATGTATAATCATTATTCCTACGCATACATGACAGAACTGTACAGAAACAAATGACAACAAAGGAATAACCTCATGAGAGTTGAACTGCACAATATCCCGATTCGCGAAGTTGTGGCCGGGTACGAAGATAACGCGGAAGAAGGAGTCAAAGGCTACAACGGCCTGTTAGACATCCGACCGCCATATCAACGAGAGTTCGTTTATGACGCCGCCCAACGTAATGCGGTTATTGACTCCGTGCTCAAAGGCTTGCCCCTTAATATCATGTACTGGGCCAAACATGATGATGACACTTTCGAAATCCTCGACGGACAGCAACGCACTATTTCAATCTGCCAATACGTTTCCGGCATGTTCCAAGTCAATGCAATGAACTTTGCCAACTTGGGTGAAGAGACCCAGTCCCGCATTCTTGACTACGAACTCATGATTTATCAGTGCTCGGGAAGTCATACCGAGTTATTGGAATGGTTCAAGACCGTTAACATTGCCGGAGAACCATTAACTGAACAAGAACTACGCAACGCTGTATATACTGGTCCATGGTTGTCCGACGCGAAGAGACGGTTTTCTCGGAGAAGCTGTGCGGCTTATCAACTTGGAGGGGCCTACGTCAAAGGCAGTCCGATTCGGCAAGAATTGCTTGAATTGGCCATCAAGTGGGCGACGAAAGAGAATCAGCCGAACGACATGCACATTCGATCTTACATGGCGACCCATCAGCACCGGCAAAATGCAAATTCTCTATGGAACTACTTCAAAAAAGTGATACGCTGGGTCCAAACGGTATTTACGGAATACCGCAAAGAGATGAAGGGCTTGCCGTGGAATGAAATGTACGAAGCTCACAAAAATGACACGCTTGATGCTGAAGAGTTGGAAGATCGGATTTCCGTGTTGATGGCTGATGAAGACGTGACGAATAAACGCGGGATTTATGCGTATGTTCTCACGGGAGAAGTAAAACATCTCAACATTCGAGCTTTCGATAAGAAGCAACGACGCACGATGTATGAGAAACAAAGCGGCCAATGCGCGCAATGTGATAAAGAATGCGATCTGGCGGAAATGCACGCCGACCATATTACTCCATGGTCTCAAGGCGGCAAGACGGATACGAATAATGGACGTATGCTTTGCGCGGATTGTAATCGTAGAAAAGGCGCGCAATAAAGTTGGTGCGGCAGCTCAGTTCATTTTATAGTTTGAACACGAGGTGGACACTAATGTTGAAGATTACGATTGAAGGCCCGGTCGGCGCGGGAAAGACGACAGTCGCCGAAGCAATTCGGCATTCTCTTGCGGACGCGGGATGCGCCGTCAAGGTGTTCGAAACGCAAGCGGGCGATGTCCCGGACATCCCGAAAAAGCTGACGATGACGCCCCGGGATGTTTTCGTTGTCGTGAAGGAATCCGACGGCGACCCCGACGATTTCATTTTGAAGCGCGACGCGGTTCGTTCCATGGAGAACTGCTACATCCTCCATGGCGAAATTGTCGGAAGTTCCGGAGGAAAACAGGGAACCATCACGTTGGAAATGTAGCGGGCATCCGTCGCGTAACTCAACGGTTAGAGTGACTGGTTTACACCCAGTTGGTTGGGGGTTCGAATCCCTCCGCGACGATTAAAATTCCGCGCCGGTCATGGTGGAGCGATTGCCGCCTCACAGACCGCAGGACGATAACCCGGTTCTTTGGCACTGCGGTATCTGACACCGGGGGAGGCGACCGGCGCGGTTTTATTCTCGGAGGAACCGATGAAGGTCAAGGTCACAATCGATGTCGAACGCGCCGTTCGCGAGTCAATCGCGAAACACTACGGTTCGAAAGACGCGGTCGCGCAAAAACACGAAGTCGAGAAATTCGCGAAAGAAGCGTTTATCCAGCACATCGCGGTGATCCGGGCGGTACAACAGGAACAGGAAACCGGTCAGAACGTCTGACCGGTTCGTTTTTTTTTTACCACTTTGAGGAGGTACACGACATGAACCGCAACGCGACGGTACGTCGTTTTCCCAAGGCCGAGATTCTGGAGATTCTCCGGAAGAATCGGGAGACGCACATCAAGAACGCCGAAGAGGCGCAGGAAATCTACCAGAAGCAGGTCGTCAAGCACCTGCAGGAGCAGATCGAACGCGTCAGCAACGGAGACCCTCTCGTCCCGTTCGCCAAACAGGCACCACGGACGTTCGAGAAGGAGTACAACAAGTTCATTCGGATGTTCGAGCTTCAAGTCGGCGACGAAGTCGAACTGACGACCGAGGAGTTCAACCAGTTCGTCATGGACGAATGGGGTTGGTCGCAGCAGTTCGCGATGACGACCATGCAGTATTGCTCCGAACGCGAATGACTGAAACCGGCCGAACCTTTGGACAGGGTTCGGCTTTTCTTTTCACCTTTTTCTAATCGAGGACCGAATCATGTCGATTGAAACTCCCTTTTCAAAAATCAACAACGCCGTTCGCGCGAGTCACCCGGACAAAGGGTTTCACGCGGGTGACGTGGTCGTGGTCGCGGCGCGCCCGAAGGACGGGAAGACTTCGATGCTTTGCTCCATCGGAGCGCACGCCGCGTTGAACGGGTTCAACGTGATCCACATGACCTCCGACTTCGAATTGTCGCCGAGCGAGGTCATGCTCAAGTACAGCGACTTTCTCCCGAACGAGGTTGACGGATCGTTGTTTTCCGACACGTACCGGACGTTGTCGCCCGATTTGGTTTTCTTCGACGTGTTGGGCGTGGTCTCGCGTGCGGCTTTCCAGACCGACATGCTGATCGTGGACCCGATTCCGCGTATCAGCACGTCTTTGGCTTTTTGCGCGCTGCAGCGCGTCGGGGCCGCGCTGGGGTGTCCGGTGTTCACCAGTACCCAGTTGCGACGCAACGGGGATTTCGACAGCGGATCGTCAAAGGAGTCTTCGAGGGAAGGTCCCGGGGAAGCCCCGTGGGCGACGGCGGCGATGGCGACAGCGGTGATCGAGATTCACCGTCCGGAAGACCTTCGGATGCACAATCGAGCCGAGGTGTCGGTCCCGGTGAACCGGTACGGACCTTCCGTTTCCCCGTTTGTCGTCGACGTCGATCCCAAGACCGGCCGCATCTCGGACGTTTAAGTCGAATTGCGTCGGAAGCCGAATGGATAGGCGGCGTTCTCTAAAAACGTGGTAACGGGTTCGATCCCCGTCCGACGCATTATTTGACACGTGAGGCCCTCCGTCGCATACTTGGTTGCGAAACGGAGGGCTTTTTTATGAAGCGTACAAGTCGAGACGTGATGCACCGGATGCTCCGGGAATCCGATGACGACCCGAGCATGGCGGGTAATGAGGTCGAAGGCGGCGTCGGGGACGACGCACGTGTCAGAGATTTTTGCTACTGCCAGATTGTCGCGGGCATTGCTGTTGAAATGGAACACACCGACGACGCCGGAGAGGCGTTGGAAATCACGCTGGATCACCTGACGGAGGACCCGTATTACTACTCCACGGTGATCCCGTTCGACGAGGTCAAGGCCGGACTGCTGAAAGCCGCGCGGACAGTCCGGGACAATGCCGACAAGGGCACCGTCGGCGAAGCGATGACGTCGGGGAATGTCGGCGGATTCTCGCAGACCTCCGCTGCGATGGGACAACCCGGAAGCGGGTACCTTCCGCAGGACGAGCCGTCGCCGCTGAACCGCAAGAAACGAAAAAAGAAGAAAAAGTCGAAGAAAGACTAATGTTTTTTGCCCTCGTTTGCCGATATATACGGGTGTAGAGGAATCGGTAATCGAGGAGGAAAAAAAAGATGCCGAAGATTCAGGTTGAAGCGAAGCTCCGTGTCGAGCGGACCGAGGAAGAGCGCGTCAAGCGTTTGTTTGAACTCGTCGATTTGGTTTCCGACATGTTTACGGCCGCAGAGGTCGACATGCCGGATCAAGAGGCCGTCTCGCACGAGGACGCGGGGGACGAACTGATCAAGGTCAAATTCAAGGGAGTACGCGAAATCTACGTCACGGAGACCTACTCGGCTGACGAAAGCGCGGCCAAGTATTCCGAAGACGCGGTCACGGTACCAGTCAAACCGTCCGGATTCCGCGTCTCGGTGATGGTTCCCGACGATGACGGAACATTTTCGGAGAAGCCCGTCGGGCGTTCTACGGCGGACAAGATCGGGACGATCGCTTGGCTCGTGTTGCAGGCTGAGATCGAGCAGCGGATCGAAGCCGCCGGGATCGAATTTTGTAATTGCCCGGTTTTCGTCAGCGGATTCTCCGGGATTTTCGACAGTATTTTGCGCCGCTGAAACGGAATTACCCGTTTCAGCGTGATCTTTGAAAATCGGGGGCGACTTGGTTTCGACTGGTCGTTGGAAGTATCGGCTGCATGTCGTGGTATGAACGTCAGTCCACGTTAAAAACTGCGCTCAACAACTAATTGCTGAACCTGCTTTAGCAAACGCGGCCTAGCCGCACTCCATGACGTGAGATTGTTCTGGTAACGTCATGGGGACACCTACAAGAACGGACAGCGCACCCTAAGTAGCGGCGAGCGAAACATGGGGGCCACGGGGACAACCCTGTGCGGAGAGACGGCTGACAAGTAAGTCCCGGCGTTCGAGGTACATACGAGGGACGACGCGGAAAGACGCACTCCTCATTTGCGCACGACCCGTGTGCGGCACTGGAAACGTGTCACAACAAGCCCCTCACCGTACCCTTGGAGTGAGGCAGGACTAGGGTGAACATGGGGACGCTGATACGGAAGAGATTCAGCACAGGGGTTCGATTCCCCTCGCCTCCACCAAAATATTCACGGCTTTGAGATCGTCGAGTACGTGATGTTGTAAGTCCGGCACGTGACGCTATAGTTCGGCATCCATCAGGTCGGCGCGGACCCGAAGGGGCTTGGTCAGGACTGAGCCGCGTTACCGGAGTAGGGTCAATGGCGGTCGGTGCGGATGCGTTACGCTGCGGTTCGCCAAAGTCGTGTGTGTGTGTGTGTGTGTGTTTAGAATTTGATCCTGTGGCGGAAATGGCAGACGCCCCGGTGTGTTGCACCAAGAGCCGGGCTGTGAAGTGGTGCAAGAAACTAATGCAGTGCAGGTTCGAATCCTGTCAGGGTCAAAAATTTTTTAGCACGATCCACCATTTTTTCAGGAAGGAGTCCGGAATGACGTCCGAAGCGAAAAAGAAGACGTGCCGACTTGAACCGTTGAACGATCGTATTCTCGTTCAAAAAGACAAGCCGGAAGACGTCTCGAAAGGCGGCATTATACTGCCGCACACGGCGCAGCAGGCCACGAACAAGGCGACCGTGATCAATGTTCCCGTCGAGGACGGGGACGGGGAGTGCCCCCTCAAAAGCGGAGACCGCGTCATCATCGCGATGTACGGGGGAACCGAAATCAAAGTCGACGACGAGGATTACATGCTGATTTCTCAAGTCGACATTCT
This sequence comes from uncultured Planctomycetaceae bacterium, assembly GCA_964557575.1. GTDB lineage: Bacteria > Planctomycetota > Phycisphaerae > SM23-33 > SM23-33 > CAZLBC01. The sequence goes on along the minus strand of CAZLBC010000001.1, from coordinate 59,497 downwards.
GGCCCGAATCCACCCGAAACCCAACGATTGACGGTATCCCCAAAATCCGTCGATCACCCCGTCAGCAGCCCGCGTTCCCCTCGCGGGCTTCTTTTACAAGGAGAAACCGGATGATTTCGTTCAATGAAATTCGGGGGTTTTCCCCGGAAAAGGTCCACATGGCTTTGGAGATCGAGCATCGGACATCAGCTTGCGTCGGTCATGCTTTCAACGGTTGAAAGCCCGACCGGGGACGAATTTGACTATTCGAAACTGATCTCGGATACTGCTCTCGACGCGGAACGCGGCACGGAGAGCGATAATGAAAAAGAACGTGGAACCGGAAGTCCTGAACTGGGTTAACGAGAACGGCCTCCGCCGGGAGTTCAACGAAGCCTTCGTGATGCTTTCGAAGATCATCCCGGAAGCCGAGGTCGCGCGCGTTTACATGGAAGACGAACCGTCGCCGCGTGTCGCTTGCGTGGTCGGCGGTGTGGGGCGCACCGACTTCATTGTCAAGCGGTGTCGTTTCTTCGCCGCGCTTGCGGAAGAGAACCCGAAAGTGTACCCGCTTCTTCGCGTGCTTCGCAAGGGACGGTTCGGAGAGGAATCCAGTTGTGCTGACGCCCCGATTTGAGGGAAAATGGGTTTACGCGTACGTCGCCGAGGGAAACACGGTGATCGCCCCGGTTGTCATCAACCCCGACGCGTTTCCGATCGGGATCGTTGTCTATGATTCGCTGGAGTTCGTGTCGCGCCGCTTGCGGGTTGAGCGCGACTTAGCCAAGAACGCGGGTCCCGTGGAGCGCGGCGCGCCGCATCGCCGCGTTGAAGGTTACCGGTTGGGCGACAGCCTCGACACGGAAGTCTACATGCGCGCCTCCCTTCACATGTTCCGGCAGGCGATCCGTTTAACCCCGCTTAGGAAGATCGCCGACGTCGCGGAAGACGAGTTCCGGAAGTGCCTCGTGTTTGTCAGTCCGCCGATACTTCAGTTGTTAGACCAGACGGTACTCGGACTTCGCAAGGAGGGCCGCGCGATCCCCTTGACGGATTTCGAGGATGTTGACGTCGAGGAGATCGTGCAGTGGAATCCAACATGAAGTTTCACGTTCGCGGGAAGGTCGTGGACAACGGCGTTCCGCGCGGAAGCCGTTTGTACGCTTCTCTGGCGGCGTTTAACCTTCCCCCGTCCGCAGATGCCGTACTGCAGCGCGTTCGACGTCCTGTCGCGCCCCCAACGCTTCTCACGAAGGATTTCCGCGTAGGCGACCCCGTGTTGTGGATCGCCAGCGATCACGTTATCGGCGCGCTGTTCGGCGCGGTGGTTGACGTCGTCGGCCGCAAGGTGTCCGCGTTTTACGGCGACGGCGAAGAGCGGTCGTTCGATGTGGACAGGAACCCGGACGACCCGCGCGTACTGGACAGCATGTCTTCGCTCGGCGGTTTGCAGGCCGTTTTCAACTTGCGAGACATTGGCGTGGACTACCGGGTCGGCGACGGGGTGATCACCGATGTTTTCAGCGCGCGCACGCCGGGCGTTATCGTCGAACGGCTGGACGAGTCTTTCGGCGAAGCGTACCGCGTTCGGCTTGACGCAGGTTCCGAGACGAACAATCCCGCATCGCAAATCGTTATGCACAGCGACGGGTTTGGAATCCGGCAGGTGCAATCGAACCATAACGCGAGGTGACGCATGAAAACCGTTAAAAACGTGCTTGTTCCGAAGGAAGAACTCGTGAACGACATCCGTCCGGAACTCGCGGAGTACCGATCGAAGATCACGAAGCACATGACCGCGATTCGGGAGTTGATCCGGGAAATCGCGGAATCCGACGCGGTTTGCGATGTTTCGTTGACGAGCCGGATCGTGATTATTCCGGATCGCGGTCCGGAAGAGCCGGAGGAAGCGGTAACGTGGACGTGGAAGACGTCGGAATAAAAACAAGAAAAATATTGGGAAGTTTCTTGACGCCGCGCGTCGACCCTTGTACATTTCCATCGTGATACGAACGGAACGCCGAAAGGCGCGAACGGAAACATGATGATGTTCACCAAACGATTCAGCCAACAGATACATCGCCACAACGACAGAAACCTCCTGTCGTGCGCGGCGATTTATGCCTTCAATTTGGAGGGCACCACGTAGGGCTGAACACCGGTTGCACACACGAAACCCCTGTTCGGCCCTCCGGACAGGGGTTTTTTAATTGGCTCTCTCGTATACTGGAGTGTACGCCGCGCTGAAAACGCGGAAGTCGCCGTTCGACTCGGCGGGGAGCCACCATAAATTTTTCGATCTTTGAAAATCAAGTCAACGAGTCCTAGCGCGACGAACCCGCGTGTACGAGGGTGGTTGGTTTTGGGTTCGAATCCGGCACTCGTTGACGCAATATTCGCCGTCGGAACCTGTCCAGACGTTTCAGTAATGGAGGTTCGAATCCTTCACCCGCCACCTTGACGGCGGGTTGGCGTAACTGGTAAACGCACATCAATGTGAATGATGCACAATCAAATAACGCCCGGCAACCTTTTCCGACGGCGTTCACGGGCTGGTAGCTCAATCGGTAGAGCATCTGTTTTGCAAGTAGAAGGTCAGGGGTTCGATTCCCCTCCGGTCCATTTACGTTCTCCGGTAGCTCAATGGTAGCAGCGACTGCCTGTTAAGCAGTAGGTTGGTGGTTCGAGTCCACCCCGGAGAGCCAAAATTCGTCCACGTACCCCAATTGGCAGAGGGACATGACTAAGGATCATGAAAGTGTGAGTTCGACTCTCACCGTGGACATCTACGCTCCGGTACCCCAATTGGCAGAGGGAGCAGTTTCAGACACTGTACAGTGTGAGTTCGACTCTCACCCGGAGCACCATTGAATGAAAAGCGCGGCGTTGCTATCCTCTCTTCAGCGCAAATTTTTTTGAAGGGAGTTTACGAATGAAGTACGCGCTTTACATCGGCCGGTGGCAGCCGTTCCACAATGGCCACAAATGGCTGATCCAGCAAGCTCTGGATCGCGACGAGAACGTCTTGATCGCCGTGCGGGACACGCCGGTCAACGACGGAGACCCGTACACGCTGGGAGAGCGGATCGCGATGATCCGCGCCGTGTACTCCGACGAAATCAAAACCGGTTGTGTTCGCGTCATGGCCATCCCGGACATCGCGGCGGTGGTCGTCGGACGAAAGGTCGGCTATGAAGTTCGTGACTTACAGGACGTCGTGCCGCCGGAGATCGGCGGAATCTCGGCGACCCAAGTCCGAACGCTCATGGCGGAAGGCGACGAGTCGTGGCGGGAAAAGGTTCCAATGGCGACGGCGGAAGTCCTCGCAACCGGTGGTGACGCAGGCAATGGCCTTGTCATCTGGTTTACCGGGCTGTCAGGTTCTGGCAAGAGCACTATCGCTGTGGCTCTTGAAAGCCGGTTGAACGAACTCGGACACCGGGTGAAGGTTCTGGACGGCGACGAGGTCCGGACGAACTTGAACCGGGGACTCGGATTCTCGAAAGAGGACCGGGACGAAAACATTCGAAGGCTTTCCTTCGTGGCGAAGTCGGTCGCCGACGTCGGAGGAATCGCGATCACGGCGGCGATCTCGCCGTATGCGGAAGCCCGGCAGTCCGCGAGAGACCTGATCGGCGACAAGCGGTTCTTCATGGTCCACGTCGCCACCAGTCTCGAAGAGTGCGAAGCGCGGGACGTCAAGGGCTTGTACGCGAAAGCCCGCGCCGGTGAGATCAAGGGATTCACCGGGATCGACGATCCGTACGAAGAACCGGCGGAAGCCGACTGCGTTGTTGAAACCAAGGATCGCACCGTTGACGAAGTCGTCGACGAAATCATGGTCGCGATCTGGCTGAAACTGTCGCAGGCTTGATCTTTGAAAACCAAGTGCGGGATGTTCCACGAGGGGGCCTGTAAAGTCTCTGGCGCAAAACATCGTGGTGGCTGCCGACAAGGTTCAATTCCTTCATCCCGCACCATAGCATTCGACGGTGACCGTAGTGTAATTGGCAACATACCTGATTGTGAGTCAGAAGAGTACGAGTTCGAACCTCGTCGGTCACCCTCCATGGCTCCATACCCAAGCGGCAAGGGGACGGTTTGCAAAATCGTTTATCGCTCGGTTCGACTCCGGCTGGGGCCTCCAATATTCGGTACCCCGTGGCGCAACTGGAAGCGTTTCTGACTTTGAATCAGAAGGTTGCAGGTTCGAACCCTGCCGGGGTAATTTTGAATGCTCTTTGACAACCGATAACGTTCCGCGAATGCATCCGGCTGGCCTAACTGGATAAGGCACGACACTACGAATGTCGCGATTGGGGGTTCGAGTCCCTCGCCGGATGCCATTTTTACTCCCGTGGCCCAACGGACAAGGCGCGACACTCCGAATGTCGAGATGCAGGTTCGACTCCTGCCGGGAGTACCATCTATTTTTCATTTGACGCACGAAACTTCCCGAGTTATTTCTTGATCCATGAACGAGCTTCTTATCCTGTTCACCGACTACACGCGAGAACCGCCTAGACCGCGCCCCGTCTACGTTTACACGTACGAGAAGACGGACTTCATGGGAACTCGAACCGTGTTTAAGGGACGCACCGCCACGGGGATGCCCGTCGTCGCGTATAACGTGAAGCCGGAGATGAAATTGAGCCGAATGGGCGTGTACGAACGCGAACCTTGGTACACCGCCGAGTACGTGCATTTTCCGCAGGGCGAGTTCCCGCAAAGACCGGATGGTGACGGGGAGGAAACAGTCGGAAGCTGGCTGTCCACCCCGTGGGAGATTTACCACGCGGCGGACGTCTTTTTGAAGTCGAAGGCGGACAAGCCGACGCTCGCCGAGGTCAGGGAGTACGTCCAGCTTCGGACGAATCCCGGAGTCCGCGAACAGGCGATTGAACCGCTTGTCGTCGCGGCGCACCACGGGTTGACGTTCAAGACGACGTTGACCATGTTCGGCTACCCGGACTCCGACAAGTCGTTGAGCGTAATCCACTTCATTCCGAAACTCGGATCGGCTCGGTCGGAACCTGATCCCGCGAGGGAACCGGAACCTGTCAAGCCTCCGTCGGAATGGTGGTGGGACGTCCTCGACGTCAGCCGCGTGGAACTCCCGGACGACATGGAAGCGGCGAAGCGCGTCGTCATGCGCAACTTCCGCGAGAAAGCCAAGGTCGCGCACCCCGACAAGGGCGGCTCTCAAAAAGAGTTCGTCCGCCTGTTGGAAGCGCGCGAGAAGGCCATGTCGTACGTGTCCACCCTGTCTGTTGGCGACGGTTTCCGGCTCGTGTTATAATCCGCCTCGGTTGAAACAACGGAGGAGACCGTCATGGCCGGATTCAAAATCGTCGTTACCATCCCGGATTCAACGCTTCCCGGAGCCGAGAAGAAAGTCGTCTTGACCGGCGTCGCCGCCGAGATGACTTCTCTGCTTTCGCAGTATTACGCCGACGTGTCCATCGTCACCGAAGAGACCGTCGTGACGGACGCGACCGGCGTGAGCGTGTATGAAATGAATGCTTCTGCGACGTCGCCGTACAATCCCGTCTACGGCGGATCGTGACGCGTCCGTGGCTCAATCGGATAGAGCATCGGTTTCCTAAACCGAAGGTCGCGGGTTCGAATCCCGCCGGACGTATTTTTCCTGTCGAACTCGAATGGTACAGAGGCCACTCTGATAAGGTGGTATTAGAAGGTTCGATTCCTTCCGGCAGGACCATCTGCTCCGTGGCGTAAATGGAAACGCGTCTGACTCTGAATCAGAAGATTGCAGGTTCGAACCCTGCCGGAGCAGCTCTTACTGTTTTTTCGAGGCGTTTGGCGATGCTGGGATTTTTGAAACGTCCTCTTCGTTGCTCGATTGGATTTCATAAATGGCAGCGATGGGCTGAATTTCGATACTGTGTGGAATGCAGTGCGAAACAGATTATGGAAGTCGAGCCTCCATCGGCGAAAAACAAGTGGACGGAGGTTGTTCGGTGGAAAAAGTACACGGGTCGGTAGCATAGTTGGCCTAATGCACCTGACTTTTAATCAGGAAACCGTGGGTTCGAATCCCACCCGTCCCATTTGATTTTAGAGAAGCTCGGAAGATGCGGGTTCGAATCCCGTTCGGCCCGTCAGGGTCCTGTACGACAGGCTCGTACTTCGCGACGCGGGTTGCGTCGGGGACTCTGACGGGCCGGTGGCCTAAATACCCCGGCGATCCCGGCACCGGCAAGGCGCAGACCTGCCAAGGTGTCCTTCGTCGAAGAGGGAGCGCAAGGCGTCCGAGGTCGCCCCCGTACCCCAATTGGCAGAGGGAGCCGCTTCAAAAGCGGTCAAGGTGTCGGTTCGAATCCGACCGGGGGCACCATTGAATTTCCCGTTTTCCGGGCACGGAAAACTCGCGTTTTTCAAAACCTGTCGATGATCGTTGGACCGCGCCCCTTCCACGTGGGCCGATAGCAGACGGATGGCCATCCTGAAGCTGGAGGCGAGACTGGGGAGTCGGGATCGTAACCCGACGGCAGGCCAAAACTAAACGCGCTCATAGCACAACGGATCAGCGGTGTATCCCCTCAGTCTTCTAAACTGGAGAAAGGGTAACTGGACACATGCGGGTTCGACTCCCGTCGCCGCTGCTTTTATCTTGGCATTCGTACCCTCTGCTTCTACTGTTTAGAAGCAGGAGGTACTGGTCGAAAAGACGAAAGGCGCAGGAAGATTCGGGGTTCGAGTCCTCGCGGGCGCGCCATCTCCTCCGGTAAACTCAACGGTTAGAGTTCCCCGCTCATAACGGGACGGTTGCAGGTTCGAATCCCGCCCGGAGGACTATAAATTTCCCCTGTAATTTGAAAAAGCACTTAACGTTTCGCGCCTTTGATCCGATATTACGGTTGAGGGAGGTGCTTTAGATGACCGATCAAAACGAAATGCCGTTCAGCCAAGCCGAAGACACCGTCGTTCCGTTCGGCAAGTACAAGGGTTCCACGATCGGCGACATCGCCGACGAAGACATTTTATATCTGGACTGGCTCGTCGGCGAAATGGAAGATGATCCGCCGTCGGTGTACGACGGGCAGCGTTTTCCGGTTTACCGCGCGCTTCGGACATACATGGAAAACCCGGCGGTTCAGGCGGAAGCCGAGTCGGTGCGGATTGAAGACGAGGAACGCCGGGAGCGGTTCGATTTCAACGACTAAACCGACGCCCCCGTACCCCAATTGGCAGAGGGACCGAGTTTAAGCCTCGGGCAGTGTGAGTTCGACCCTCACCGGGGGCATTTTTAACGATCGAGGGCGGAATGCCGAAACAAAAAAAGAATCGCAAGAAGCGTCCGCAGAAGCGGCGAAATCCAAAGAAGGCGTCCCGGGACCACCGAAGCGAATGGGAGGGGGTCTGGTACAATCGAGCGGATGGAAAGAAAGCCAAGGTCCGGGCTGTCCCGCCCGGCGGCGATTTCCCCGTTCACATTCGACTCCCAGTTCGAACGCCGAATCATCCGGGCGTCCTGTTGACGCTCGAAGGGAAAATCATCTGGTGTGATATCGATTTCCTTCGGGAAAAATTTTCAAGGGTCCCTGTTTCAAAGGAGGGCGTCAGCGATGCAGGACGTGCTTCAGATGTCGGTTCTGGTTCTGAACCGGAACTGGATGCCGATCGCGGTGTCGACGGTCGCTGACGCGATCGGCCACCTATACACCGGCGGCGCGACGGTCGTCGACCACGAGACGTTCATAACGTACACGTGGGACGACTGGGCCGAGCGCGGCGTGCGGCCCGATCGGCCGTTTGTTCCCGGCGCGCGCGATTTCAAGTTCGAATGTCCGGAAGTGATCGTTCTCGCGGAGTACGACAAGGTTCCGCAGCGCACCGTGAACTACTCCAAGTCGGCGGTCTTCAAGCGGGAGCACAACTGCTGCGCCTACTGCGGCGAGCAGTTCGAAAAGAAGGAGTTGACGATCGATCACGTCGTTCCCCGGTCCCAGCGAGGCAGGACCACGTGGGAAAACTGCGTGGCGTCCTGCCGGAAGTGCAACGAAACCAAGGCTGACCGGACTCCGAAGCAAGCCGGAATGCGGCTTCGGGTCGATCCGAAGAAGCCTTCGTGGATGGCGTACCGTCGACTGGCTGAACTGGCGGCGACCCGTCCCGCGTGGCAGCCGTTCGTCAAGACATAGGTGGATCGGTATGAACGAGCAAGAAAAGCGTTCTACGCAAAAGGAAAAGGACGATCTGGTTGCCGCGATCATTGACGCGAGCAACCGGATCGTTGAAGCAACGAAGGGTCGAAAGCCCGATCGTGTCGCGGAAGGACAAGCCGATGAGCGGCGGTAACAGGGAATCGTTTGGCGCGCTTCAACCGGTTTTTCGTAAATACTTGGGACCGCGCGCTGCGCTGGAACCTGTAACCGGGGTACTCCGGGAAAAAGGTCCGGTAACGATAGAACATTTTGGCAAAACGTTCGAACCGCCGTTCACGCCTATATGGGTGGAGGAAGTCCCGGAAGGCGCGTATTCGATGACGTACCGAGAACTGTACGAAAAGTTCAAGGGTGTTGACCCGGCTCTTTCAGAAATTTTCAAAAGTAGAATATCGTGGGACGCGGAAGGGCAATCCGAAACAGGAGACGGCAACCGGCCTGAACCCGGTCGAGCGTAAAAGCCTTGGGGGTTCGACTCCCCCTCCTTCCGCCATTTTACGGGAGCAGGTTGAAATGAAAGGTCGGGCGAAATGGCGTATCACGTGAAGGAAGACCCGTGGGGTTTCGCGGTCCGCGTCCACGCCGATTGGATGGAAAAATGCCGGACGTGCAGGCATTGGTATCGCGGAAGCGAAGGTCGTGAAAACCTTCCGGCGACCGCCGAGTTTTTCTGCAAGAACCCGGAATCGTCGTTGCACCGCGTTCGAACCGACATCGACAGTCATTGTCCGTTTTGGGACTCATACTGGGAAGACGCGGCGTTGCATGTTCTTCAGAACGTCGAGGACGGGAAGGCGGCGGACGCGACATGAACATTCACAGTGTGGCAACCGATGTTGTTCTCTACGGAGACCGATTCGGGAACATCACCGAGGTGACCAAGGTCACCGTCGTTCCGGCGCGACCGATTGAAAAGATCAAACTCGATTTCGCACTCCCGGGGAGTGAACCAGACAGGCGCGCTGGCTCCGGTTGGAATCCGGACGGGTCGGAAGAAACCGCCTGAGGATCGTGTCCTCCGCTCTCCGCCATTTTACAGGGGAATAGGAATGCTGGTTAGATTCGTCGAAGACTTGCAACTCGAAAGACGCTTTGGCGGGTGTTTTATGCACACGGCAACCGACGAGAAGTTCGCCAAGGATTCCGTCGTGGAAGTCGACCACGTTGAAAGAGTCAAGCGCGTGAAGCGCAGGCACGCGGAAGGCGGCCCGTTCACCATGGACGAGCTTCATTTCGGATCGGATTTGTCGACGAACTACGACTATGTCACGGTCGCGTCGGACAAGTACGTCGTCGAGGATTGACATGGAAGACTTGGAACATTACGCGCGCAGGATCAAGAGCTTCTGCGTGACGAAGCTGAAGATTCATCGCAAGATGTACGAGCAGTGGGGGCCGAAGTACGCGGAACGTTTGCGGGTTGTAAACGAAGAGATCGATCGGCGAAACAGCGGAGAGTGAACCGGACAGGCGCGCCGGAGCGGCCTCGAAAGTCGTTTGCACCGATACGGTGTGAGGATCGTGTCCTCCGCTCTCCGCCATCGGAATGCGAATCAGACAGGCGTGCTGGCGCGGGTTGCTAACCCGTTGGGTCGCAGGGCGACTGAGGATCGTGTCCTCCGCATTCCGCCATAAAATTCAAAATTATCCTCATGAATCGCCGTCCTCTACCCGATATACCGGGTGGAGGACATTTTTATGAGCGTACACGACAAGCCGACCCAAGAGCAAGTTGAAGCAGCGGCGGACAAGTGCCGCGAGTACATTAAGTACGTGTGGAAGATGGAATGCACGGAGCATCGTTCCGAACGCGGATCGATATATCTTCATGCGTACACGGACAACGGAACCCTGTTGTTTTCGATCCGCGTGAGCGACCATGGCCCCGGGGCCAAAGACAACGGCGACGATTCCATCGTGTGCGATCCGCGCATGGACACGCTCGGGACGTTGAATTACGTCGCACGTAAATTCAATCTCCGGGACACGCGGGACCTTCGCCAGTACCGCGCGATGAACAGGGCGATGAACAAGGCGAACCGGTTCCTTGAAAGCGCGGAATCCGATAAGGGCGTCGACAACGCGGCGGAACTTTCCGTGATCGACCACTTGATGTCGTCTTTGAACACGCTTTACGCGGAAAACGCTGAGTTGCGGGAAGAGTTGGACCAGTCGAAGGCCGCGCTCGCCGAGGCGCAGGAGTTCGTCAAGGGCGCAACGGCGGCCCAACAGCGGAAACTCGCGGAAGCCGATCAGTTGAAGGCGCGCGTCGAAGAATTGGAAGCGATCGAGAAGAAGTGGCACACGATGAAAGAGCTTTTGTGGAGTTGACATGTCGCTTGAGTTCCCGAAAGGATTTTTGGCCAGCGTCGAGCCGGTAACCGCGCAGATGCGAAAAGCCTGCGGCGTGTGCGGTTGCGCGATCCGGGAACACCGGCTCAAGGTCAAGAGCGTGGGGCGGATCAAGGGAAAAGATGTTGAACAGTATGAAGTGTACTGTTCGGCGTGCGGGCAAACCCTTCTTCAGCGGATTGCGAAGAATGTCGTTGACGTACAAGAGGAATTGGGGTTCCCTCCCGTTGGAACCCCGATGGGACCGGAGGACACGTGATGCGCGACAAGAGCGAAACCGGGACGTTTCAGTTGAAAACGGCGGAACCGGCCAACTGGCGGCTTCCCAAGCCGAAGATGAAGCGCATCCGGCTTTACGGCCGCGCGGAGATGGCGCACTATAAATGCACGCTTTGCGGCCGGAAGCTCACTCGGTCCGCCGACGCGCCGACGCGCGGAGCGTATTCGCGTTTCGCGAGCGGGAAGCCGTGTCCGTCCTGTGGCGCGCCGGTTGTTTTTGTCGACCGCGTGGACCACCGGGATTACATCAAGGTTCCCGTCGGTTACGGGTACGGTGTCGACGGCCGCTTTCGACGCCTCGCCAGCGGATTCACGCAGATTCCGGTCGAGATGTGGGGAAAAGACCACTGGTCGACATTCGCGTACATCGAGACCCGGGTCGTCGATTACGGGGGCGTCGCCAATCCGCAGCACATGCGGAACACCTGCCACGGGGCCGGAATCCCGACGGCGCGTTGCGGGGACAAAGAGCATCCGACGCGTCTCGAGGGACAAGGCGGCGCGTCGTCGATCGATTTGTACGGTCACGACGACTGGTCCTGTTGCAAGGACGCCGAGGCCGAAGGTCTCTTGATATGGGATGGAACCGGGGTCAACCCGGTGTTCAAGCTGACGGGTTTGGGCAGGCAAGTCGCGGCGAAGCTCCGCCAGCACAAGCAGGACGGCGGAATGTTTCATCATTTTGAGTGGAGGCGTGAAGATGACGTATCCTGATGATTACATCGAACCGAACCCGCATGACATCGGGCCGGATGACGCCGAGTGTGTCGGTTGCGGCGCAGTCGTGTACAAAGGCGACATCACGGAGTGCGAATGCGGCGCGACGATTTGCGACGCGTGCGCCGAGGAAGACGCGAACGGAAACCTTGTGTGTTCACGCTGCGCCGAACTGCGGAATGAAACTGAAAAGGAAGACTCCGAATGAAAATACTGTTCTTCACCGACTTGCACGCGACCATCAAGCACGGCCTTTTCGGCATGAGCTTTCTGGATCAGATCAAGGGAACGTTCGAGTTTGTCGCGGATCGCGCGAATGCCGAAAACGTTGACGCCGTGTTCTTTCTCGGCGACGTGTTCCACTTCCAGAAGTCGGTCGACACGCCGAGCATTCACGCGGTCAAGTCCGGATTCCGGCATTTGGTCACGACGTCCGACGCTCCGGTGTACGCCATCCCCGGAAACCACGACATGTTCAAGAAGGGCGGTCTGTGGACTTCCGTCGAAGTGATTTCCGACGTGTTTCCCAACGACAAGATGCGCGTCATCAACAAGGAAACGACGGTGGAAATCGGCGGCGTGAAGATTCGCGTGATCCCGTTCAACGAAGTCGGGTACACTTCCGACCCGGACGCGAGCTTCATGGTGGGACACCTTGAGGTCTCCGGAGCGATGTATGAACCCGGCGGTCTGATCGAGGAGCGCGGCGTCGACAACACGTTCGGCCCCGGAATCGGGAACGAGGACGCGATCTATTACGTCGGCGGTCACTACCATCATCCGCAGGTCGTCGGGCACAGCTTGGTCGTCGGTTCGTGCTTGTACCACACGTACAAGGACCACATCGTCGATTGCCCGCGCGGAGCGGTGCTCCTCGACCTGCCCGAACCCCGGCTGCCCGTCCTGCAGGATTTCAAATGGATTTCCAACCCGGCGGCGCGCCCGGTCCACACCATACAGGCTGACACGCACGTGCAAGCCGAGGACGAAATGAAGCGGCTCCGGGACGTTTGCGACATCCCGGTCGACCGGTGGAACGTGCGGACGTATCTTCCGTCGGCGGAAGGCGACAAGCTGGACGGACGTCGCGTTCCGAAGGGCATGAAGGTCACCGTGGTTCCGGACGATCCGCCCGACGTCGTCAACCGGAGCGACATCAACGCGCACACGTCTCCCGAGGACGCGTTCCGGGAGTACACGCGGCAGGTCCCTCCGGTCCGGCTGGCGAAAGCCGTCGAGGCGGAAGGGTTGGACATTTTGAGGAAGGTGCGTCCGCATGGTGAATGAGAAGCATCCCGATGTACCCGATCCGATCACGCCGGAGCAGGTCCGCGACGTCGAAGCGAAGTGTCCGAACATCGTTCGGTTTCTTCGCAAGGCCGTCGGCGACCCGGAAAGTCCGCAGGCGCGATCGATCGTTTCCGGGATACAGGAACAAGTAAAGGTCGAGCGCGCCATGGCCGAGGCGATGCACGGTCGGATCGCGCTTCCGCTGTTTCACATGTTCTTGGCCGAGCTTCCGAACCAGCGGTTCCGCGAGGGGATTTTGGACTGTTTCAGGGACCCCGACAGAGACGCGGCGATCCGCGATTTCGTGAAGCGGTGGTTTGAACACAAAAGCGTTGTTTTCGATTACACGGAAGACGATACCGAATGAAATTCAAAAGAATCCAAGCTGAAAATTTCATGTCCATCGGGTCGATGGACCTCGACGTCGAAAACCGGGGACTGCTTGTCGTGACCGGCGAGAATCGGGACGATCCGAGCGCGGAGTCCAACGGTTCCGGCAAGTCCGCCATGATTGAGGCGTTGTATTGGTGTCTTTACGGAAAGACGCTGCGCGGAGTTCGGTACGTCGACAACGTCGTCAACAAGAAGACCAAGAAGAACTGCCACGTCCGCGTTGTCGTGCAGGTCGCCAACGGCGAACTCGTCGTGGACCGGTATCGCAAGCACAAGGAGCACAAGCATGCGTTCATCGCCGTGCTGGACGGGACCGACATTTCCGGAACCGACCCGCGCGTTACGCAGAACGTCGTGACGCGGGAACTCGGAATGGACGCCGACGCGTTCGCCCGGCTCGTTTTGATCGGGCAGGGATTCCAATTCCGGTACACGGACATGTCGGATCGGGAACTGAAGGAGTTCATCGAGGGGCTTATCGGAGCGAACGTCTTCGCGGAAGCTCACGACGAGGCCAAGCACCGGTTGAACGCCGTAAAAGCCGCTGTAGCGCAGGAAGAATCCGCCATTGTCGCTTTGGAGGATCAGAAGGCGGAGTTGAACATCACGCTTTCAGCGGAAAATGTCGACGCGGACTTCAAGAAAACGTCGATCGACACGGAAATCGCGCGTCTTTCCGAGTTGCTGCAAACGCGCCAGACCGGCTTCGACGCCTTGTCGAGGGAAATCGCCGAAACCGAGAAGCAGAAGGCGGCGAACATCGGTCAGTACGATAGTCAGATCGACGGGTGGAACACGCATATCCAAGGCTTGAAGCAAAATTTGCAAACGGTCGAGGATCAGGTGAACGCGCAACGAAACGCGCTCATGGAAAACCAGCGGCGACACATGACCGAGGCCGTTTCCACGCTTCAGTCGAAGGTTTCCGCGATTGACGCCGAGATCGCGAACGACAACGCAATGCGGAACGCCGCGATCTCGGCGCACAATCAAAAGGCGGAGGAAATCCGGGCGCGGATAGCGAAGGCGAACACGGATTTAACCGAATCCGTCGCTCCGCACAACGAACGGATCAGCGCGTTGGACGCTCAACTCCGGGCTTGGACCCCGCGCCAACCCGATATGACCGTCAGAGGCCGTTTACAAGCCGCTGAAAGCGATCTGGCGACGCTTGATCGTCGTATCGAGGAGATGACGCTGGAACCGGGTTCCAAGTGTCCGACGTGCGGCGGCGTCGTTTCGGCTCAGTCCATGCGTCAGCATATTTCGGAGATGCTGAACCCGGACGAGGCGCGTTGCGAGATCGTGAACAGGATCGAGGCCGCGAAGACCGCCATCGCCGAAGACGAAAAGCTCGTCGCGGCGCACAACGACGAGCGAGCGAAGCTGCACGAAGAGCGCAATTCCGTCGTGGACGCGATCAACGCGTTGACAGCGGCGCGCGACCAGGAAACGGCGGCCGCCAACGAAGAACTCGCGCGCTTGTCCGACAGCCAGCCGGAAGGACTTGACGAGATCGACCGGCGCATAGGCCATTTGCAGCAGAAGCGGTCGTATGAGCAAGGCGCGGCGGACGCGGAACGGGCGCGCGTCCAAGCGGTCCATGATCAGGAGGTCGAGGAGTTCGAATCCCGGTCGGCGACGAGCGTTTCCGAAGCGAAGGCGCAGGTGGACGCCGCTGAAACGTCGTTGCGCGAGGTGTACAAAATCCGGGACAAGTATCGGAACGACATCGATGCCGTTTTGGCGGATAAACGCCGGGTTTCCGGCGACTTGGCGACGGAAATCGTTCGCACGGAGGGTGCGTTGAAGACGCTCCGGGAGTCCGACCCGTACGTGACGGTGAAATCGATCGAAAACCAGATAAAGCAGATCGATTCGCTGGTGGCGGTCCGCCGTGAGAAGGTGAAAGAGGCCACGGACCGAGCGTACGTCCTCGAATACGTGGTGAAGTCCTTCGGATTGGCCGGAATCCGGTCGTTCATGATGGATTCGGTGTTGCAATACCTGAACGAGCGGTTGAAAGCTCACTGTGCGTACCTTTTCGACGTGCATACGCAGATTTCGCTGTCCCCGGTGCGGCAGAAAAAGGACAAGAACCTGATCGACAAGATCACGCTGTACGTTTCAACGGCCGGAGGCTCCTACGACGCGTCCAGCGGCGGAGAGCGGAGAAAAGTCGACGTCGCGCTGTTTTTGGCCTTCCGGGACCTCAACCGGTCTGCCAGCACGGTGCAGCCCAACGTGGAAGCCTACGATGAAATCCTGTCAAACCTCGACGGAGAGGCTGCGAGTCGCGTTGTGCAGCTTCTCCTGCGCGATGTGTCGGTCAGTACGAAAATCTTGATCACGCACCGGGGAGACGTGGCGATCATCGGCCCTCACACCGTCCTAAAAGCCGTGAAGGAAGACGGGATCACTTCGTACGAAACGGTCTGATGCCGCGCGGTTCTGAAATTTACTTGCATAGGACCACCCTGCGCCTGTATCATCGACCCGTTGTTTCCCTTGTGGGCGGGCGTACGATATGGTGGAAAAATCGCGTGAAACCCTCGAAATACGCCATGGCGGCCAGTTTCGTGAAGCATTGAACGAAGCGATGGCGCACTTGGAATCCGGGTCGAAGCCGGATTCCGCGAACATGGCGCACGTACATGAAATCGACGGATCGCGAGCGGTGAAGCTGACACAAGTCGCGGAAGCCGTGTTCCGTTCCGGGAACCAAGACAAAGACTCGCCGACTATCGACGGCGAGTCTTTGTCATTGGCCCTTGTCGGAATTGATCCGTTCGATCTTTGTCCGGAAATCCTCCAAATCATCGGCCCTGAGAAATTCCTTCGGATCATTGAAATTTTCGGCGGACTTTCCGTCAAGTTTCCGACTATCGGTGCGGTGAAAGCCGCGATCCGGAATGTCGACATTCTGAAGGAATACCATAGGGGAGTTCCCGTCGGCGTTCTCGCCGAGCGGAGCGGAGTCGACGACCGGGAAATCCGGCGGCGGGTGGCGCACCTTGAAAAGTCGATGAATTTCGGTTGGAAACATGGCAAAGAAGAAGAAGAAAGCGCGAAGGCTGATTGAGTGTCCGATATGCGGGCAGTCGATGAAGCGGATCACGAACACGCATCTCCGGCAGAAGCACGGGATGTCGATGGAGGAGTTTCAGGAAAAGTACGGTGCGGTGTCGCCGAGCGAAGACCTGAATCTCCTTGACTTGTCCGATCCTGACTCGATGCCCGCCATTACGGACACCGTCGTTCGCAATATTCTGTCCGACGACCAGATCGACAACATCGCGCAGCAGGTCATTCACAACCTGTTGAAGGACCACGACGCGCGATTTCGGGTCGCGCTGAACCTGTTTGCCGTTCGACGCATCCAAACCGTCGGCACGCTGTACGAACAACTGGAAGACATCCGCGAACTCCTCCTCGACCCCGCACGCTTGGCCGACATGTCCGACAGTAATCTCGCCAAGGTCTACCAGATCATGGAAAAGTCGATGAGCGAAGCGTTGGACTACGTCAAGAAAATGTCCGTCGACCGGAACAAGGGAGTCGACGAGCTTTTCAACCAGACAAACACGGTTATCAACATATTCGAACACGATCCCGACGCGCCCGAACCTCCGGAATCCCCGCGATCCCGGGACCGGTTGCGCGAGTTCTGGAAGGCTTTGGAAGGAGCCGGTAGGTCCGATTTGGTTTCCGCCGGGCCGGACGGACCCGTCATTGACGTTCCAGTGCAGGAGGCCCCGGAAGATGGCGCGCAAGAAGAAGAAGAAGAAGAAACGTCGCACGAAAGCGGAAACGAAACGACTTCGGCAGGCGGTGGTTGACTATTTGGATGAACACCCGGACGCCCCGAACCCTGAAATAGCCGAAGCCTTGATGATCAGCCAGTCCGACGTATCCGTCATTCGCATTCGCGTCGGACGCCCGGCGAAACGAACGGCGGCGCAGATGGACGAATTGTGCGAGCGGTACAAGCGGTTTATGGCGGACAACCCGAAAGCAAAATGTAAAACAGCAGCCGAGGTTCTCGGCGTGTCGCGTGATATGATGTCGTACATACGGCGCAAGCTCGGCGTCGCGACGAAACGGTCGAAAGCCGCACGAACCCGTCTGCGGAACAAGATACAACGGGTGCTGACGGAAAACCCGCATTTGAGCAACAGGGAACTGGCGGAAGCCGTGGGACGCGCCAAGACGACGGTTGTCAAACTCCGGTCCGAACTCGGGATGAACCGCGACCCGCAGCAGGCCCGGGACTTTTTGTTCGTTTCCGTGGGGCAGCAGGTAAGGAAACTGGTTTTGGATCGCGGAATGATGATGTCCGACGCGGAACTCGCGGAACGCGTCGGAGTCGCGAAGTCCACGTTGAAGCGGTGGCTTCGAAAATTAGGCGTTCCGACCGGGAAGCAGCGTAAATTCGGGATGGACGAAAAGTTTTTCCGTAAGATGTGGGCTGACGGATGGTCGGACGGCGAAATCGCGCGAGTCATGGGTTGCGGATGTCAGCGCGTCCAGAAATGGAGGACACGGAACAACTTGGTGTCGAACGTGATCCACCACAGTCTTCGGATGAACGCCGTTTGCCGGTCGCACACCCCCGCCACGCTTTTGGACGTCGTCGGTTCTCCGACAGGTGTTCCGAGGTTGGACAAGGTGTGGGCTTTCGCTGCGCTGGGCGCGGATACGAAGTGGTTGAAGCGGCGGTTCCCCGACGCGACTTGGCAAGAAATAAACGAAGTCGTTTCGATGCTTCTCGAATGGCCGGTTCCGCGCCACCTCAAGAAGATTATCCGCAGGAAGCAACTGGGGGAGTGACATGAACGTCGACCAAATTCGCGCTGCGCTGGCGAAGCTCGACTCGGAAGTCCTTCGGTTTTTCGATTCGTTGTCGGACAGTGAAAAGACGTGGGCGATTCGCGGAATTGAAGAATCGCTGCGGAACAGCGGCAAGTCGCTGTCCCGGGATTTTATTACGCAGATGGACTACGACGAGCCTCCGGTCGGAATCGACGAGTTTATCACGAATCCGTACTACCTCGGCGGCGTGGACATCTGGCCGCGATGGCAAAAGGAATTGTTGACGACGTTCGACCCGAGGAATCAGATCAACGAAGTGATCATCGATGGCGGAATTGGAATCGGGAAGTGTAGCCGAAGAGGTACGCTGATCTCGACGTCTCGCGGGATGATTCCAATCGAAGATATTGTCGATAACAGGATGAACGTCGAGGTTCTGACTGAGTCAGGGTACTGTCCGATTTCCGAGTATCACAACGAAGGACTGACTTCAACTAAGAAAGTGACTACAAAACACGGACACGTATTTGAAGGCCGACCGAACCACCGTATTCGTGTTCTTCGAGGGCTTGACGTCGAATGGGTGGCGTTGGAAGACTTGGTCGAAGGCGATTGTGTTCTGGAATACCCGTACGCTTTCCCGACAAATTCAGGTTTTTCGGAAGGAGCGATGGAAGCCCTCGGTTGGGAAACGGCTGAAGGTTGTTGGACACCAGACGTCAGGTATGCACGAGTAAGCGTACACGAAGAGGAATACGATTATGTTTTGAACCTTTTTGATTTCGTTCGGGAAGAACTTGGAATCGAGTGGGTTCACGAACGAAGCCGAGATGCACGGTCTGAGTTTTCAAAAGAGTTCACGATTAAACCAAGACCGGATTCGGTTCTTCGAGAAGGCGAAGGTCAAAAAAGCGGGACCCGCACGATTCCTCCAGTTGTTTTCAGAAGCAGCCGAGCGGGAGTTTGCGCGTATCTCAGGGGTTTGTTCTCGGGCGACGGGTACAGCGGCGATTCGGACTGTTCCCTCACGACAACGTCTGAGCAATTAGCGCGTCAGGTTCGGGTTCTTTTGACGTCGCTCGGAATGTACTGTTCGGTTACGTCAAAGGAAGCCGCGTATACTGACGCAGGCACTCGTTACGTTACAGGGCGGGCGTATACCGTTCGGGTTGTCGGTACGGACTCTCAAGCAAAGTTCGCCGCGCAGATTGGTCACTACCACGACCGGAAACAAGCGGCTTTGATCGAACGGGCTTCCCGGTGGAACCGAAACTGTGATCACTCGTTTTCGTTCAGGATTCCTGAGACATGCGTCGCTGAACTTCGAAAGATGCAGCCCCGGCACAAACGCGGAGAGGCTCCAGACGGGTACGAAAAGCGCAAGGGACCGTCCCGGCTCCTGAGACGCCTCGTTAAACAACGTGCAACCAGACGGCTCTTGAACGAGGTCTTGGATGCGGCGGGAACGCTTCCTGACGTTCTGTGCGCTATCGCCAGAGGACACCTGCTATTTGATACGGTCGAAACCGTGGACGACGATCACGCGCACTGCTACGACTTGTCGGTGGAGGACGACCCGAGTTACGTTTCCGACGGATTCATGAGTCACAACACGTTCAATTCCATGGTCATGATGATCTTCAAACTTTATCAGTTGTCCTGCCTGCGCGATCCCGCCGGATACCACGGGTTGTCCAAGGGGTCTCCGATCGTCTTCGGTATTTACAACGCGACGTTGAGATTGACGGATGTCGGAATGTCGACGCTTCTCGGTCTTCTGGACCAGTCGCCGTATTTCAAGGAGAAGTTCTGGTACAAGGAGCAGTACAGCGAACTGCATTTCCCCAAGAATATTAAGTTTATGATCGGTTCCGCTGCTTTTCACGTTCTTGGACACAACCTGTTTTGTCTGGCCATCGACGAAATGAACTTCCACATGCAGACGAAGAAGCAGAAGAAGGCCAAGACGTTGGAAGAGAAGGGGAAGGTCCACAGCCTCGTCCAGCAAACTTCCCGGCGCATGGAATCGCGGTTCGCGACGTCCGGCATGATCATTCACATTTCGTCCACGAAGGCGTCAAACTCGTACTTGGAAATTCGGAAGCGCGAGGTTGCCAACAACCGGAACGTGCACGTCGTCGGCGGCCCGCAGTGGGAATTTCAGCCGAAATCCGGACGGCGGGAATCGGGGTTGACGTTTCGATTTGTTGTCGGCAACAAATTCGTGAAGCCGCATTGTCTCGACGGCGTGGAAAACCTTGGATTCGGACAGTTTCGCATCAAGAAGGGAGGAAATCCTCCGCGCGGCGTTCGCACTATTGACGTCCCGGTGGAGGATTTCCGCGCGTTCAACGAAGACCCGATCGGTTCCCTGCGCGACATCGCCGGGATACCGTCGGAAGCGATCAATCCGTTCTTCCCTCGCGGCCAGCCGATTATAGAGGCTTCCGTCGAGTGGGAGAACGACGGGGAGGCCGTTCTTCCGCACCCGTTCGTTGCCGGGATGGGAGCGCGCTGGGACTGTCCGATGAAGATCGACCTTCAACGCCCGGACCGCATTCAGGACTACGTTCTCCGCGAAGAGTTCCTTACGGTTCGATCTTCCCGCGACGTCCCGAAACGCATGCCGCACTCCCCCCGGTACATCCATGTTGACATTTCGCGAAACGGCGACGCCGTCGGCGTCGCGATGGTCCACCCGACGAAAGCCGTTTCGCGGCAGGTCCGTACCGACACCGGACACTACGACCGGCGTACGGAGTTGACGATAGAGGTCGACTTCGCGCTTCAGATCACGCCTGACACGGACGAAGTGGACTGGGAGAAAATCCGCGATTTCATCCTGTGGCTGAAAGAGAAAAACTTCGTCCTCCGAAAAGTAACGTACGACTCTCCGGCCGGTCAGGGGGAAATTCAATACCTGAAGAAGTCCCGGATCGAAGCCGGGTATCTGACGCTCGACAGGCGTCCGGAACAGTATTATGTTTTCAAAACAATCCTGAACGAGAACCGGATTACATGGCCGAAACACGAGGTTCTTGAGGACGAGTTGCTCGCGTTGGAGTTGACTGACGAAGACAAGATTGATCACCCTCCGGGCGGTTGTTTTACGGGTGACACCCGAATCCCGCTGCTTGACGGGACGTGTCGCCGGATTTCGGAATTGGACGGTTGGGAAGGATGGGTCTATTCCGCACGGCCTGACGGGAGTATCGTCGCCGGTTGGGCGCGCGGGCGTAAAACGAAGACCACGAAGAACCTGATTGACGTGATACTCGACAACGGCGCGGTTGCTCGGTGCACTCCGGAACACCTATGGATGCTCCGAGACGGTTCGTATAAGCGCGCCAAAGACCTCGTACCCGTGCGGGACCGGTTGATGCCGATAACTCGTCAGTTTCCACGTAATGGCGGGTACGAAAGCCGGGACCGGTACTTGGCTGATGAAACCGGCGACAACCATCGAGTCCGGTACGTTATTCCGGTTACTCTGGACGAGCCGGTTCCCGTCTACGACCTTGAAGTCGACGAGTGGAATAATTTCGCTCTTTCGGTCGGGGTTTTTGTGCACAACAGCAAGGATGTTTCAGACTCCGTGTGCGGCGCGGTTTGGAATTGCATGCAGGACGAGCAGGTCGGTACACTGTTGACTCCGACCGTCGACGGCGCGATGACCTATCAGGAGTCGACGCTTAAAAAGGTCCGGGAAATGATTCAGAACAGGGAGGCGTAAGCCGTGGTTGTCAAAAGATATTCTCTTTCTCCGGAACCGTCGCTTCTGCAGCTTTACGGCTACGACAAGCCGCTTTCGCGTCAACCGGTTCGGCTCCCGTTCCCCGGCGCGATGGGCGTCGAGACGCCGACCGGAGTCGTGCCGAACCCGATGTCGATGATGTACAACCAACTCCTCCAGTTCGAGGAGGAGCGGGCGTTGCTCTACGCCCTGTACGATGAGATGGAATTGGACCCGACGATCTTCGCGTTCCTCGAACAATTGACCGAAGACGCCACGCAGCGCGACGCCCGGCGCGGAGTCATCGTATGGTGCGAGAGCCACAACAAGGACGTCGAGTCCATGGTCAACAGCATGTTGGCCGAAACCGGACTTTCCGACGAATTGGCGCAGCCGATCATGCGGCAGTTGGCCAAGTACGGCGACGAGTTCGAGTTCATTCTGGCGGAGCCGAAGTCAGGCGTTCAGCGGCTGATAAACTACCACCCGGCGACGATTTCCCGCGTACACGACGAGTACGGACGTCTTCGCGGTTTCACGCCGTACCAGTCGGAGGAAACCTACAACTACGGCATGCAAGTCAGCAAGCAGAAGAACATTCAGCTTCTGTCCAAGCCGTGGGATTTCCTGCATTTCCGGAAACTGGGGCGAAGCGTGCGGCGAATTTACGGAACGTCCACGCTGTTCGGTGCCCGCCGCATCTGGCGTCAGGTTCAGATGATGGAGGACAAGGTCGCGTTGATGCGGTTGCTTCGAAACCCCGACCGTTACAAGCACAAGATCGATGTGACCGGTCTCGGCGCGGTGGACGCCGAAATGAAAATCGAGAAGTACCGTCGGAACGTCAAGCGCGATTATAACTTCGACCCGACGAACGTCGACTTCGCCAGCGTGTACACGTTGCTGGCTGAAAACGAGGATTTCTTCATCTGGTTCCGCGAAGCGGATCAAACGGACGTTGAAGTGCTTCCCGGAACCAAGGGCGTCGACGACATGCGGGACCTCGAAATGTTCCTCGACCGCATGTTCGGCGCGTTGCGCGCGCCGAAGGGGTACTTCGGGTACGAGGGGCAAGCGAATTTCGAACGAAGCCCGTCTCAGCAGGATTCGAGGTTCGCGCGGCAAGCCGCGAATCTCCAGAGGATTTTTCTTGCAGAGGTCGCCCGTTTGGCGATGATGGATTTGAAGTACAGAGGCGTCGATCCGCTCATCGAGGAAAATTCGTTTACCCTGTGCATGGTTCCGCCCAGCGCGTTGGAAGAGCTATACCGGCTGGAAACGTTCGAGGCGCGGCTGCGGTCCATGGAGACGCTCGCGCGGATCGGTTCGACGCTCGGGGTCGATGAATCCGCGTGGTTGGAAGTCGTTCTTACGGAGTTTCCGATATTCACGAAGTCGTTTACCGAGACCGTCATCGACGCGCTACACGACCTTCGGAATACCGGGGCGTCTCCCGAGGAAGCGACCGAAAACGTGATGACGCACCCGAAAGTCGCGCAGGCGATCCAAGAGGGTCAGCAACGGAATGTCGAATGGCGCGTCGAGTCTCGGAATGTCGGACTGCAGCTCCCGCGAGACCTGATGAAAATGGTTGAATCGGACCTGCGGCAGGGCGACGAACGCGTGAAGTTCCGCGCGGAGTTCGCCGAACGGCTTGACGCCCTCGAAGAAGAGCGCAAACGTGCGGAGAAAGAGAAAGAGAAGTCCGACAAGACCGACAAGACCTCGGAGCAGACCGCCGAATAAACGTTTGATGCGCGGCCTGACCACCTACGGAGTGGAGCGCGGCCATGACCGACGACACGTCGAGACCGAGAAAGAAAAAGCTGTGGGGCGGACGCGCGTCCAAGGCGCGTGATTTCATTACCGCGTTCGACGCCGCCGACAAGGCCAAGCCGAAGCGGGAAACCGAACCGGAAGCCCCCAAGTCGGTGTTCACGGAAAGCCCGCAAACCGCGCTTGTCGCCGCGCGTCTTCGGCGATTCAAACCGATGATAAAAGTCTATTGCAGCAACTACTGCATGCGGTTGATCCCCCGCCAAGACTTGTTCGCCGCCGTCCGCACTTCCAGTTCCAAGCTGTTGAACGACGCGCGCAACATGAGCAAGGTCGCGCTTACGCGCCGCAAAATACACGAAATCGTCGATCGGGTCGTACTTAACATGGAAGGCGTGCTGGAGGACGTATCCGACCGACAGGTCGGCATTGAATACATCGAACCGTTGATGGGCGTTGTGATGAGCGGCCTCGGAGAAGCGTTCTCGGCGCGAATCGCCATGACGGAAGAACAGCGGATCGCCGAAGCGCGCGGACAGGAAGGGGCCAACCCGATCAAGACCCCGGCGCAGCGTACGTTGTCCGGTCTGCTCGCGCAGCTTCCGCCGGAGATGGCCGAAAAGATTCGACAGCGTTTGTACGCGATCGGAATCAATCCAAACGATGAAAAATCATTGGAGTTTCTTATACGCAACCTCGGGGTGAACCCCGATGAAGCTATGGAACAATTGCGAAACGGGGAAATTCCCGAGAAGCTGAAAGGGTTCTTCTGATGAAAGCCTGTGTAATCGCGTCGACAAAGACGAAAGCCGCTTACGCGTATGCCGAGGCCCTCGCCGTCGCGCAGGGGTTCGATTTCTACCCGATCGACCGGGCGATGCACCTCAGCCTGTCCCGGTACGACTGGTTTTTCGTCGCCGACGACCCGGACGCGTTTGGCACCCGGTACTTGTGCAAACAGTTTCCGGGGCGCGTGTTCGGACTGGTCGCGTCCGTCGATCGGAAACTCCTGATCCGTTCCATGACGGCTGCCAAGGAAGGCCGGTTCGCCGGGATCATCACGGCCGTGAAAAGCGACGTCGACACGCTTCGCAGCGTGGTCGGAAACAGCGCGTGGGCACCGGTGTCTTTCAATGTTCCGTCATCCGAAGTGTGCGTGTACGGCCTTCCGGTGGACGACCCCGGATGGCTGAAGTTGATTCAGGCTTTTTTGAAGAACCGGCAGCAGTTCACGATCCTCCCCCCGGTGACCAAGGATGTCGTGGACACGCTGTCGCAGTTCCCGGTGAACTATTCGGTCTGCATGCCGGACGACATTGACAAGGCAATCATGTGTTCCCGTGTCGTGTTCTACGATCCGGCGCGGGAAACGGAACGTCCCGTGTCCAAGGCCGTGTCGTTCGGAAAGACGGTCGTGCCGATATCGAAACTGAAGTCCGAGGAAAACCCGGCGGATTACCTCGACAGTCTCTTGTACGACAAAGCGCACGAACCGAACCGGAACGATTTCGCGCGCCACAACATCGAGAACATGGTCGGACGAGGCAACGCGCCGGAACGTCCGGCGTCCAACTTCTTGCAACTCGGCGGCGGCGTTCGCCGGATGCACCGGCTCTTGGTCAAGTTTCCGACGCGTTCACGTCCGGAGAAGTTCCTCGACGTGTTCGAGAAAAAATACTGCAGGCAGCTTTCGCGGCGCAACGAGGTTCACTTTCTCGTCGTGTACGACGATGACGATGAAACCATGACCGAGGAAATCCTGCAGCGCGTCGCCGCGTGTGAAGCGTACGGATGCGAGATCACGATCGTCGGCGGTTCGTCGAGGAACAAGATCGACGCGTTCAATCGGGGGATCAACGACGTTACGGAACCGTGGGACGTCATGATGCTCGCGCAAGACGACGTCATTCCCCAGTTCGCCGGGTGGGACGACGCGATCCTCATGGCCATGGAGAAGTATTTCCCGGATACCGACGGGAGCCTTTGGTTTCACGACGGCGGCGTCGGCAAGCGGTTGAACACGCAGGTCATCGTCGGAAAGAAGTATTACGACCGCTTCGGGTACGCGTACAATCCCGCGTATCAGGGGATGTGGTGCGACAACGAGTTCACGGACGTCGGCGGTCTCCTCGCCCGGCAGGCGTACATTGACTGGTCGGTTGTTCACCACGTCCACCCGTCCACGCACGGCGCGGAGATTACCGACGAGTTGTACTCCCGGGATTCCAAGTTTTACCACATCGACCAACCGGTCTACCTTCGGCGAAAATCCGAGGATTTCGGCGGCGTACAGCCGCGCATGCTCTTATCGATCCTGATGCCGACGATGGTAAAGCGGCGCGACATGCGCACGGCGTTGTGCGGGAAGATCGCGGACCAGATTCGCGCGATCCGGATGGAACGGAGCGTTGAAATTCTGATCGACGAGGACTCCGGACAGCGGACGATCGGCGAGAAGCGAACGAATTTGATTCAACGCGCTCGCGGGGAATACATCATGTTCCTCGACGATGACGACGACGTCTCTGACAAGTACATGGAGACGATCCTCGGCGCGTTGGCCGCCGGAGACGTGGACGCGGTCACGTTCGGCGGAATGATGATGTCCGACCCGCCCAAGCCGTTCATTCACAGCCTGATGTACGACCATTATTTCGAGAACGATCACATGTACTTCCGGCCGCCGAACCACTGGAACGCCGTTCGCCGGTCGATCGCGATCAAGTTCCCCTTCATTAACGCCAGTTTCGGCGAGGACGCCGATTATTCGGAGCGCATGGCGAAATCGGGAATGATCAAGACCGAACGGTTCATCCCCGTTCCGTTGTACGTTTACCGGCCGACGCCGGAAGGAGCGGCGTCCGTCTTCGGCCAGCAAATCCGGGAACAGCAGGCGCGGGAAACCGCCGAGAAAAACGAGGACGGTCCGCCGTCGCACCATCGGTCGTCTTTTCGCACGGAAGGCGTGAAGGCCGAACGGGAGGACCCGCACGATCGCAAGTCGTCCAGACGGACGCGCAGACACGAATAGGAGAACAAGCGTGAATCCCGTTGTTGTCAACGTCGCGGTCGGGGGCTGGTACCCGAGAGGGCAGCGAAGACTCGAACGAACGCTCAATCGTCACTCTCCCGAAGTTCCGCTCCTTAAATGGACCAACGAGTTTCCTCCGGGGAGTCCGACGCATGAAGCGTCGCCGTACGCGTTCAAGTTCCACGCAATCCGCATTGCAAAGGAGAACGGGCACGACGTCGTGCTTTGGCTCGACTCGGCGATCGCCGTCATGAAGCCGATCGACCCGATACTGGAATACATCGATAAGACCGGATGGTATTTTCAGTACAACGGGTGGAAAGTCGGCCAGTGGTGCCACGACGCCGCGTTGGAGCGTCTTGGTTTGACCCGGGACGAAGCCATGGAAATGACGGACTTGATGGGGTGCATCGTCGGTCTTGACTTTCGAAACGACAAGGCGAACGCGTTTCTTGACACGATGATCGAGATGGGGAATGATGGCAACATCTTCCCGGGTCCGTGGAACAACAACGACGGTTCTTGTTCGAGCGATCCGCGCGTGCTTGGCCATCGGCATGATCAGACCGCGATGAGCGTTGTAACTGCGCGAATGGGCGTGCACTGGATAGACAGCGACAAGTCTAAAATGGTCTACGCGTCGCCGGATTCCGAAGTCGCCGATCACGTTCTTTTCGTAAACCAAGGGATGGGGCAAGTTCCGGAATGAAACCTTTTTCGATAGCGGATTTTTATAATAAAAACGACCCGTTCCACGCGGTGCGCGGACAGTACAAGGGCCAACCCGGTTTTGTCGCGGCGTCGGGTCCGAGCCTTCGAAGCATTCCGCAAGATGCGTTTAAGGGAAAACCGGTCATCGCCGTGAACAGCGCGATCGTAAAGTTTCCGAGCGCGCCTTTTTTCTTTTCAAGCGACTGGCGGGTAATCTGGCGAAAGCATTGGCAAACGGTTCGGTGGGCGAACTGTGATATTGTCATGGCGACGCAAAACATTCAGTGCGTTGACTGGTGGGGAGGAGTTTACCGACCACAGTACAGGTACTTGCTGTACGCGTTCGCGGACAGCACTCACGAAACCCTGCTGATGGACCCCTCCGCGAAGAATCTCATATACGGGCACTCTTCCATTCAGTGCGCGGTTCATTTCGCCGCCATTCTCGGGTGCAGTCCGATAATCCTTCTTGGAAACGACTGTCAAGTAGAGGACGGAAAGAAATACTTCTACGAATTTCCCGGACAGCCTGAAGACGCGTGGCTTCTTCCTTGGATGGAAGCGCGGGCGCGTCAGTACGAGAAAGAGGAGAACGGCGAGAAATTGACAACCGACCTCGCGTTGGAAGTTTCATTAAAACACTGGGCCAAGTTGGCTGACGCCAATCCTCAAATGACGATACTTAACGGCACGGGAGGGCGACTGAAGGTATTTCCTTCCGTTGACTGGAGGAAATACTTGTGAGCGCGAACGAAGCGTTTTACCGGCGCGTGTATGACGAGGTGTATGCTGAAAACCCACAGTACGGAACGACGAATCACGGCGGCGAACTGCAGCCGTCCGTATCCCGGTTTCTGTCGGACCGCGACAATCCTTCGATGATCGACTGCGGTTGCGGACGGTTCAACTTTCTCAAGATGTTCGACGCGAATGTTGTTCGGTTGTACGGAGTCGACGTACATCGGCACGATCCGGTTCCTGCGGGAATAACGTTTTTGCACGGAGGCGCGTGGAATCTGGACGCGGTACCCGGGCGCGTTGACGCCATCACATCGTTCGACATGCTGGAGCATCTTCGGGAGTTCGACGTCGAACCGACGTTCGAAACGTGGAGCGACAAGTTGAAACCGGGCGGCATGCTGTTCATGACGATCGCGACCCATTACGCTTCGACGCCCGCGCCGGAAGGCGTGGAGAACCTGCATTTGACCGTTCACCCCATGGCGTGGTGGCGGGATAAACTTTCCCGGTGGTTTGAATTTCCGGAACACGAACATCAGAATCCTCCGGTTTTGATAGCAAGGAAGACCGCAGAATGAAGAAGCAAGATATCGTAGACTTGGTCATGAACAACGCGTTGACGCCTCCTCCGGTGTACCGCCACACGCATGAAATGACCGAGCGTGTTCTGAAGAACGGCGTTCCGGGAGACTTTGTGGAGTGCGGGGTTTATCGCGGCGCGCAGGTTGCGATCATGGCGTTGGCGAAGATGGGACTGGACCCTGACGGTCCTCCGCGAAAGTTTCACCTGTTCGACTCGTTCGAGGGAATCCCCGAAGCCGGTCCCGAAGACGACCAGCAGCCGGGAATCGGACCGAAGGCTCCCGACGCGGCCGGAAGACTCGTGTCCTCGGGGCACTCCGTTTGTTCGTTGGAAGGCGTTCAACGCCTCATGGATCGGTGGGGCGTGCCGGAGGAAATTCTTCAGTATCACAAGGGATGGTTTCAGCACACCGTTCCGTTGTGGGACGGCGATCCGATTGCGTTGCTGCGGCTGGACGGCGATTTGTACTCTTCGACGCTTGTCTGCCTCGAACACCTGTACCCGTTTGTCAGTTCGGGAGGTATAGTGATCATAGACGATTACAACCTCGCGGGTTGTCGCAAGGCGGTCGCCGAGTATTTCGGCGAGGTTTTGCTGAACACCGTCGACGGGGGCAACGGAGCGGTTTGGTTCGAGAAGAAGTGACGCGGGCTTGCAGCGAGGCGCGAACATGCGGTACGCCCCGGAAAAAATACTTTATTTTGTGCACGTTCCGAAGACCGCCGGGACGGCCGTCAGAATATTTCTTCGGAAGAAGTGGTTCACGCAGGACCAGAGTTGGTGGTGTTCGAAGGAAGAAGCGTTCGATCGTGAAAAACACCGGCTCGTGTTTACGCACTTCGACCGGTTGCAGGGGCGCGCGATCGAAACGTTTGAACCGGGGCAAATGATCACGTGGCTTCGAGACCCGGTGTCCATCATGGCGTCGTTCTATTTTTACTGGATAAAGAATTGGCTGGTCAAAGGCGACACTATGCTGATACACGGGAAATACTTCGAAGGGGAACCCAAAGGCGTTCTGGACTTCGCAGAACGGTTTCCGGTACGGCTTATGGAGTACCTTCCGAAGAACCCTTGTCCGGAAATGTTCCTGTTCTGCGGATTCGCGGAACACATGCAGGCGAGCTTCGACAAATTGTCCGCGATCACGGGCTTTGAGAAAGTGGACGCTTCCCCCTTGCACAACTTCACAACGTGGAACGAGGAGTTCGACCGGAACGCTGTTTTGGAAGTCGTCAAAGAAAAACATGGAGAGTTTCTGGACTTTTACGAGAGTTGTCGCAAGCATTGGTTGCCGAAGATCGAGGACGGAAACGCCAAGGAATGAAACAAACAGTCGTCTGCAGCATACCGAAGTCCGGAACGTATCTTGTTGCCGAAGTCTTGAAGCGTATCGGACTTGCCAATCGCGGACTTCACCTGTCCACGGGGTTCGTCAGCAATTACGGGGCGAACCCGGACATCCGCAACGCGCGAGAGAATCCAGAAAAATACGCTTGTGGAATCCGCGCGCCCGAAGTGTGCGCTTCTCTGAATCCCGGCGAGTTCGTCGTGGGTCACATTGGTCCGGAAACCGTCGGAGATTTCGACGGTGTTGTTCTGTTCGTTCACCGGGACATTCGAGATACGCTTGTGTCGTTCATGCGGTGGTGTGAACGGAGCGGTCGGTGGGGGTGGCGTTCCCCGGGAAAAACGCCGAGTGAGAACCTTCGGGTTTTCATTGATCGGTTTCACGGAAACCTTCACGACGGAATCCGTCCGCTGCTTGACTGGGTCGGTCGGTCGGACGCGCGCGAAGTCGCGTTCGCCGACGTGTCCGGGTTGAACGGCGAGGACGCGCAGCGCACGGCATTAGTTTCGATTGTGGAGGCGGTGGGCGCGGACGGCGTTTCGCTGGAAAGCCTCCGGGACGCGATCGGGGCTGAAACGCTTACATACTCCGGAGGTTCGCCTTCAAGGTTCCAAGACTACTGGAGCGACTCTGTCGAAGCCGCGTACCGCGCGCACGGATTCGACGGTGTTAACAATAAGCTCGGATACGGAGCGTGAGCGCATGCTGGTCAGAACGGTAAAGCTCGTTTGCACTTCCTGCGGCCAGTCGTTTATGCACGACTTGGATACTTGTCCGCCGCACAAGGCCCCGTGTCCGTACTGTTCCCCGGACTCGGACAAGCGGATTTTGCCGAAGGCCAAAAAGAAGAAAAAGAAAAAACGAAAGCGCATGCTGACCGCCGAGGAGCGGTACCCGGCGAATGACGACTGTCCGAAGCCGAAGTTCCCGCAGGAGTGGACGCTTGATTTCCACTGTCGAAGCATCAATGAATACCACATGTCGCCGCACCTGCGCGTGCGAGACAAGGGCGCGGCGTACCGTGCGCTGGAAGCCGCCGGGATCGGCAAGGTCCGGCGCGCGGAAAAGAAGGTGCGCGTTACCATATTTTCCCTGCGGCAGCGCAAGATCGACAGGCAAAGCCTGTTCGGCGGTTCCGCGAAGGGGCTTCTTGACGTGCTTGTTCGACTCGGGTGGGTCCGCGACGACACGCCGGAGTGGTGCGATCTTTACATGGGACAGGAGCAAGTCTTGAAGAAGGACCTCGACGCGGGAAAAGAGCGCGGAACCCGGGTGACCATCGAGCTGGTCGAGGATGCAGGTTGACGATCAGGTCGCCCCTAAGTATCCTTTACGGTCGAATACGAATATTCGACGATCAACTCCATGGTTTGCGTTGGACGTGTGAAAGCCGCATAATAATCGGCGGAGGTTGCGATGCTTGACAGAGACATACTGTATCATCCGACGTTGACCGACGAAGAGCGGCTTGCCATATCCATGGGAATACCCGTCGTCGAAGGCTTGGAGCCGGGGGATGCTTTCGAGGTGGTCTCCGACGGCGCGCTGACCGATGCCGACATCGGGGTCGACGTGGAACCCGGGTTTTACAAGGTGACCGACGTTCCCGGCGACGGACTGATTCATGTTGTATGGCATTCTCCCGAAGCCAACTCGACCGGCGGCAAGGAATACGCGATTCGCGAGTTGGATATGGAACCGGTCCTCGCCAGCGGGGACGTGATCCTGCAGGAAGAGCTTGAAGCGTATCTCGCGGGTTGGCTGACCGAAGACGGGCAGCCGGGCAAGTCCGGCCTTCCAAAGGGGTACATCAAAAGCCTGAAGCCGGTCGCGCCGTTCATGTACAACTACCTGACGTGGACGTTGTTTCGCAAAGGCTACCTCCAGAAGTTCCGGAACAAGAGCGGCGAGACGACCGTTCAGTACCGTCGTCGGGCGTTTCCGAAGTACGCCAGCGGAAAACCGAATCCGGAATACCGGACCAACAAGCGGCGCGCGCAACGCCGTCGCAGGCGAGCGAAGCGGAGAAAGAAATGATAACGCCTCGAACCCGTTTCCTCCACGAGTTCACGTATCAGGACATCCGGCAGGCCGTCGACCCGAACTTCATTCACCACGGCGAGTACCGGCGGGAGACCGAACGACGTGGAGTCCGCTACGTCCCGTACAACCCTTCCAGCCCGCAGAACTCGTCGCACGTCGGGTACATGACCGCCGCCACGGAAGTCCCGATCCCGGACAACGACCCGGTGTTTTTCGCGTTGTACAAGACGCCGATGTCGCCCCGATCGATCGAGCGCGGATACCCGCAACGGTTCGGGACCGACGCGTGGTACCAGACGGTCTCGTTTCTCGACTTCAAAGACGCGATGAACAGCCCCGGCGAGACGATGGCCGATCGCGTGTATCTCATGATGATGTCCGGCGACATCGCGTTGCATTGCACGTGCCCGTCGTTCAAATATTGGGGATACTGGTATATCATGAACGGGTTGGACGCCGCCGTCTACGCGCAAAACATACGCCCGGACGTGCGAAATCCGCAGATGAAGGGCGTGATCTGCAAGCACCTTGACATCATTCTCAAGGTGATGCCGTTTTACCGAAGCGATTTCACAAGGGACATCAGGGCGCAGGGATTCGATTTCGCCCGTGACGAAGGATTCGAACCATGATCACAACGCCGAAGATCGATTGGGTCCGCAAGCTCCACGCCGCGCTGATGGCGTACGGCTACGTGTTGCTCTCCGAGAAGGACGGCAACGCCGTGTTCCGCGCGGGCAACGGAGCGGAAGTGGAGTTCGAGAAAGACGGGAAAAACATCGTGCTGCTCGCCGACGGGTCGGAGTGGGCCATCCGACAGATCGCCGAAATCTTGTCGGGCCACCCCGGGTTCTGTTTGAAACCGAACGACAAGGCGCGCAAGGACGACCGCGTCGTGTCGCCGTGGACGATTTCGATCAAGGAGTCCATTCATGAAAGCCGGGACGTCGTCAAGCGCGTCCTGCTGCAGTAGGAGGGCGTTCCATGCTTCCGATCCTTCTTCCGTTGGCGCAATCCGTCGATCAAGTCCAACCGATTGAAATCCCCGGCGCGCCGTGGTGGGCGAACATGCTGTTGACGCTGGTCATGGTGTTCGTGATCCCGGTCGTCGGATGGTACCTCCAGAAAATGCTGAAGGCGCAGATCAAAAATTCGGAAGTCAGGCTTGAAAACGAAAACCTGACGCGCGCCGAACGATTGGAGGAACGTTTCAAACGGTTCGCGCTGATGCGCGCGTCCGGCTTCGTCGAGCGCGACTTCTTCGAGATCGCCGAGTACACGGTGGACCGGCTGGAAAAGGGCGACGACGCTACACAGGTCGGCGTGGCGGTCAAAGACAAACTGACTGGTCTGGCCGACCGCATCAAGGCCGACGCGCAGGCGCACTTCGGTCGCGAAGACATCGACATTGTCGAAGAACTCGGCGAGACCAAAATCACGCAGATCATCGAATGGGCGGCCAATCAGGTGTCGCCGTTCCCGGGGAAGCCCACCGTGGAATCGATGCTTACCGGCGGCGCGGACAAGCTGCTGAAACGCGGAACTGCGTGGGTGCGGGAATACTGGACCAAAACAGGCGGCGAAACGGAATAAGCCGCATACGATCAACAGGCCATTGTCGCCGCAAGAGCGAACCGGCCCAACCCTCTTTTGAAGGGAGCGAAGATGTCTGAAGAAACAAAAGAAATCCGCTGGTGGCTGCACGCCATGAACATGGGCCGTCCGACCCTTTTGGAAGTCACGCACATCGACGGGGAACCTGTGGAGAACGGCGACGAGGAGCCGACCGTCGGCCCGGACAGCGTGTTGACCGTCGACCGCGCGGTGTACATGCAGATATCGCCGAGTCCGAACGGGCAGGTCATGTGCACGTTCAGCGAAGCGCGCATGCAGATGGGGATTTTCCTCGGGAGCGAGGACTTGAACAAGCCCGAGAACCGGCGGCCGGTCAAGTTCTTCTGCCGCGCCCTGATGGGCGGACCGTTCGTCTGGTTGGACATCACGTCCCCCGGAGAGCAGCAACTCAAGGACGTGATCAAAAAGCAGTACACGCCGGAAAGCGACCAAATCGTCACGCCGGAAAGACAGGGTCGGATCATCCGCCCGGGTCAGGCTCCGGCTGCGCCCGGGGCGCAAGACGCCTTCGCGCAGCTTCGAAAACCGAGATAATTTCGGATTTTTCCTCATGTTGTTCCGGTTTGTATCCGATAAAAAGGGGGTGGACTTGGATTTTACACTCGAACAGGAGGACCGAAATCATGCTGTACGTCGAATCCCCGAACACCGTTCCCGCCGACGCGCCGCGACCGATCATTTTCATGGCCGGAACGATCACCGGCAGCGAGGACTGGCAGTCGAAAGTCCGTGAATCCTTGGAAAACGAGGAATGCACGCTGGTGAACCCGCGCCGCGCCGAGTTCGATGTCGGCGACAAGAACGCGGGCGTCGAGCAAATCCGGTGGGAAGCCGAAAACCTCTGGAACACGGCGGACATGTTCACGATGTGGATGACCGACGACACCGTCGGGCCGATCTGCCTCTACGAGTTGGGCTTCGCCATGGGAATGCTCAAATCGTCCATCGACAACGGTCTGACGCCCCCGTTCGCGGCGGTCGTGGTCGGCTGCGATCCCGATTACGCGCGTCGGTTCGATGTCGTTCGCCAGTCGGAGTTCATCTTCGGCAAGCCGGTCGAACCGCACGCCACGCTCGAAGAGCACGTTGAACACATCCGGGAAGCGATCGCACTTTTCCGTCACTGCGCCGAAACCGAAACGTACGATGACGCGGAGTATTACGAGGAAGACTACGTGTGCGAACCGGATGCCGAACCGGATGAAAGCGATGACTGATTTCAAGACAAGACTTCCGCGTGTTCGAGAGGCGTACGATTCGCTCGTACGCCTCTTGCGCGATACGGCCGACGCGGCCGTTCTTAACCAGCTTGAAGCGTTGGACGCCGCGATCGCGGACGTTGAAAACAAACCGAAAACATACATGCGAACGATGGGTTTAGTGCTTCCGGACCACTGGGTTCAGTGGCACCATACTCTCGGGTACGCGAGTAAGCCGTACGTGCGCGACGACAACCTGACGGTTTTCCAAGAGACGCTCGGCGGAGTGTACTACGCGAAGTTCTCGACGGGGGACCACGTGACCGACACGGCCGGGCGAAAGCGGTTCTGGAAATACTGGCAAACCGCTACGGCGTACCTCGATCGCGACATCCCGTTGTCTGGAGACCCTCCTGAATGAACGAAATGCACGAAAAGCTCCGGCGTTTTTTCGAACAGTGCGACGCCAGCGCGGCGCACGCGTGGAATTATTGGAAGCAAATCCCGCCGCTTCAAAAGGGGGATCACCTCGTTTCCAAGTCCGAGGCGGTTATCAAAACGCTGACGACCGGCGAGGGAGACCTTCGGCAGCGGTGCATTGAACTGGCGTTTGTCGCGTTTGCCGTGGCGGAGGACAAGGCGCGAATCATGAACGTGACGGTTCCCGCGATTCAGAACTCCCCGGTGACGGAACTCGAATCCCCGTCGGAAGACGAACAGTCCGAGGCCCGGGAACGCGAGCAGTGGCACTCGGAGCGCGGGAAGGCCGACGACAAGCCGCCCTTGGAAGCCCGTCCGTGGCGCGGGTAACTCCCCGATAAAAAATTTGTAAACTTCCCGATGTTTTTCTTGCATGCCGTTTGCCTCTCCTGTAGACTGTCCGGTGGAGTCGAGGACCGAACAAACCGGAACTGGAGGACAAGCAATGACCATGACCGAACAAACCGGAACCATCACCGACCCCCGTTTGCTTTTCGCCGGACAGGCGATCTTCACCGTTCAGAGCAAGACGGGCGAGCATTTCACCTACCGTATTGCGTCGCCGCGATTCGTTAAAATCCTGTACAAGGACGAAGCGAAGCGGGACGCGGACCTCGAAATAATTCGCGAGAAAACCAAGACGGCCCCTCGAACGCTGGACGCGCGGGAACTGTGGTCCGACGCGTGCGCGTACGGTATCGAAGTCGGTTTGCGTTCGCACGAAGACACCGCCGACCTCACCTCTCCGGACGAAGTCGACCTGCCGGTATTCGTCGGCGTGTTGAAGGAAGGGCATGGCGGCAACGCGGACAACCGGTACGCCTACGCCAGTCTCGGCCTGTGGGAGAACAACGGTCTCCGCAGCACCCGAAAGTCAATCCGTGTCAAGGGCAAGTGGCACGGACAGTGGGTTAATTGGCTGGACTGGAACACGGTCTGCCACATGAAAAAAGACGCGGACGCCCCGGACGTTCCGAAGAGCATTCAGGTTCTGTTGTGGGCGATCGACCGCATGCAGGCGCATGACGGCGAACTGCCGGACGGCTACAGGGTGTTCCACCTCGGGCGTTGCCTGCGGTGCGGCCGGGACTTGACCGATCCCGAAAGCGTGCAGCGGGGAATCGGCCCGGAGTGTGCTCGACGGGTATGACAAAGGGAGAAACCGATGGGCGGGAGTTTTCAAGCGGTGACGGTGATCGAAGACGACGGCGCGGAATACGAAGTTCGCGCCGTTGTCACGGTGAGCGGTCGGTACGCTCCTGCTTCGAGGACGGCTCCTGCGGAATACCCGGAGTGGCGCGTGGAGCGCGTCACAAGCGTCGAAGGCGACGCGGGGTTCGAGGACCCGGACAGCTTTGAACGCCGTCTGATCGACGCGGATCGCGGGCAGGAGTTATACGACGACCTGATAGAGGACGCGCGGGACAAGGCGCGACGCGCCGACCAAGGAGGATGACATGTACGTGAGCGTCGAGTTCGGCTCCTACAATCCGCGCCGCTGCAGCAAGCCGTGGGTTTTCAAAGTGATCGACTGGAAGACGGGCGAACAGCCCGAGGTTGAATGGGGGTCGTACCTCGGGAACGACGACGGCGGCGTTGTCGAGATCGACGCGCAGCCCGGGGACGTCGTCCGGTACGGACAGAAGGACAACCGAAATCCGAAACACACCGTGCGACGTTGGGCGATCGTCGGCGACGCCGGGGAGTTGAAAGATTCGGACGCCGTCGAGGCGAAGCGGCATTGGCGGTACCGGCGGGAAACCGCCGTCGCGGCGGAGGCCAACCGGAACGTGAACCCGGAACCGGCTGTCGTCGTCGGGAAGTTCGTGTTCCGCGCGAACTCGGACGGAACGTACGCGGCCGACGTGATCCTCGGCGACGAGGAGCTGGTCGCGACGACCGATCCGCAGTCCACAATCAACAAAACCGTTGAAGCGGCGCGACAGGCGTTCAACATCTGGCGCGAATGCCGGATGCGTTGACTTGCGTCGAAGCTCTCCGTGCGTGTATGATTATGCGCGGAGGACTTTCAAATGCGAAAAAGCGGTTGGCCGATAAACGAAAGCAGCGAAAACATATTGAACCTCGGAGAGCGGTTCAACGACGGAATCGTGTACCGGTCCGAGGACTACCAGTCCTCCTCGCTTGTCGGCCTTCCCGTTCAGATCGGACAGCACGTCAAATATATTTTGCAGGGTCTCGGGTATCCGAGGAAAGATTCGTACGCGATCATTCTGAACGTTTGGAACAACGCCGTGAAAGCCCTGTGGCAGGACGGCTCCGCGAAGATTTGGATGCGCACCGACTGGAAGTTGCAAAGCGGGCAGCGCGTGTATTCCGTCGGAGACGAGGTCTGGTACAACGTTCACCCGGACGGCCGGTCGAAGCGGCGCGGAATACTGACGGGTTTCACCGGTCCGGACTCGGAACACACGACGGAGTTCACGGTTCGCGACGTCGCGAACGGAACCGTGTTGACCCTCCCCGCGACGAATGTAATATGGCGTGCGGACTTGCCCGGAAACAACGCCGAGGTGCACTCGATTTACAATGTGAGGAAAGTGAACGAACAGGAGCCATGATCATGCGAAACGTCGATCCCCGCTACAAGGTGGCGATGCAGTTGACCGAAGCGGCGCGCGCGGCCGAATACGCCGGAGGCGGTCGCGGCGTCCACAAGACCATGACCGAAGAGTACGACGACATCGACGCGACCATCGTTCCCGGAACGAAACGTTCGTCCGACGTCGGAGACCGGGTTCGCGACATGCGACGCAAAAAGCGGAGACGCAAGCGCGACAAGCCGACCGTCATGGTCCAACGCGACGAACCGAGTCACGATCCCGACGACTGGGAAGACGTCGATCCGCGAAACGCCACCCGGTTCGAAACGGTGCGCGTTTCGGAAGATATCGTCAAATCCGTTCTGGAGTCGACGCCGCGCCCTTTTCGGGGAGGGCGGCGCAGGCAGCCGTCGAAATAAACGAAGACGGCCAAAACCGGCAGCGCGCATGGTCTCGGTGGTTGTGGGGAAAACTGCGCAACGCCGCCCCCGAGAAGCGAAAACACGCCATGGACATGATCAAAAAACACGGCGGGATGATCACCGGACCGATAATTCGGCAGGTTCTCGGAATGTTTCTTGGTGGAAAATAACGGAAAGCCTTATCAAATTTCAGTCCTCGTGCCGATAATACGGGTAGGAGGACGAGCATGAAAAGCTACGCCGGATTGTCGGGGCCGATGGCCCCTGTCGTTGTTCAGAACGTAATGCGCGGGATCGGGCGCGTTTTCGGAGTCGCCAAGAAGCTGCGAATCAGCGACGGCGTCGGAGACGGTCCGTTCGAGGACGGAGCGCGACGTGTCGGCGGAACGTTCGAAATCTACAAGGGCAAGTACGCCAAGAAGTGGGCGGACGAGCGGATGTTGCAGCTTGACGCGTCGATTGACGCGATGCCCAAACGGTTCAAGCGGCGCGCCGCAGCCTGCGTGTCCGCCGTGCTCGGCATCGAGGGCGACGATCCCGTGGAGGAACTGGTCGTTTGGCTGGACCCGTATCGGTCCGGGCCGCAATACTGGGCGATTCGCGCGGCGCACGCCGTCGAAGTCCCCGTATACGACCTGTCGAATCCGGATACGCTGGAAATCTGGATCGAATGGGTGAAAGCGAACACGCTTCAGCCCGCTACGAAATGACCATCGCGGTCAGGAGTGAGTATTCGTGAACGATACCGAACACACGCCCATGTGGGAGACGCTGATGCGCCGGTGGGAAAGCCGCGCCTCCGGGCGAATAAACGAAACGAAAACAACAAAAATGTTTATCGGAAAATCAACGTATACCGAGGGGCTTCGACGGTTTTTTGACACGGCGTTGATGATCGTCGACGGGGTTATGGAACCTCAACGCGGGGTTTCGGAGTTGTTTAACACCTGCGCCCGGTACGGGGACCCGCGCGTTTTGCAGGAATGGCTTCACGACGGCGTGGGCTTGGGTGAGCGCGACGCCGTCGTCCGCGCCGCCTCGACGGCCGGACAGATGGCGGCCAAGCGGAGACTCCGTGAATCGGATTCTGTCCGCGTCGCGGCGTTGAGCCTCGTGGAGGCCCTGTCCGCCGTGGCAGTCGACAGTTTGCGCTTGTACCCGAACATCATGGGCAATGCACTGCATCACCGGGAAGTGATGGAACGTTTGCAGACGCTTTCCGATACCGTGGACGAGGCCGTCGCCGCCGCGACGCCGTCTCGCGCGAAGGCGAACGCGGACAACATGTACCGGCTTTTGTACGGCACGACGTTTTCGGAGGAAAATTCGTAAATCGGGTTAAAGGGCCGGGGGGCGACGCGCCGATACTACGGGTGCCCGCCCGCAGCCCTCCCCCTGATCCCGCCCCCGCAGGATCGGACTCCGGCGACAAACAGTTGTCGGAGTCCGGTTCCCTGCCTATACTGGAAATCGGAGGCGAGCATGCAGAAAATCCGCGAGGCACACCAATGAAGATTCCTGAAAGCGCGCTCGCCCGTCTCTTGCTGGAAGCCGAGAAAATACAGAACCTCGTCGAGGAAGAAACCAAGGACGAGGACGAGGACGAGGACGAGGAAGCGTTCGACGTCGACCCGGCGGCCATGGAAATCATCGACCTCGATCCGGCGGAAAAGCTGGACGGAATCTGGATCGATCCCCGCGCCGACCAGAACACGAGACAGGTCATCGTGCAGGCGTACCCGGAGATGTCGCAGCGGTGCGACTGGTGCAACGCGTACGATTCCTGCGCGCAGTGGATGCCCGTTTTTCAGGGTGCCGGGCTTCCCGTTGAGATGTATCGCGGAAACGGCGGACATTACTGGCTGGCTGTTTCCGGCGTCGTGTTCGACCCCCGCGCCGACAAGGTCGTCGGTTACCCGAATCTTTCTCCGGAGAGTTACGACGCGGAGAAAATAATCTGGCGCGGCGACGATTACCTCGACAAGGACGTATTGAACGAAAACCCTGATTTATTCTAAAGTCGCCCGGCGATTCATCCGATAATACGGGTGGACACGCAGACGGGAGAACATGGATGTTTCTTGGTTTCCTCACGATACTGACGATCGCGGCGATGGCGTTGACGCTGTCGGCGCGCGCGCGTTTCCGAGGAGACCCGAAACCGCGCGCCCCCGGACGCTTCGAAAGCACTCCTTTTCTTTCAACATAAGAAATATAACGCCCCGGTTCGGGAGACCACACGCGCCTACTTAACGTCCGCTTTCCTTCCGAGAAGCAAAACTGTATACGGGGCAGGAGTGGACCCCGGGGCGTGAATCCCCGGGGTTTGTATTTCTCCGAGAAAAAATTTGTAAACTCCCCGATATTTTTCTTGAACATGAACCCGGGTCACGATAAGATTTCCGGTGGAGTCGAGGACCGAAGACCACAACACTGGAGGACACCATGAAACTGACCCTGAGCAAAGACAAGAACCTGATCGTCGCGGAACTGTCCGGAGCCTTCCGGGGAAGCCCGGCCGAACGCGACGCGTACTGGAACGACGTCTCGGCCCTTTCAAGGAAGCGCGGCGGCGTCGGGTTCGCGTTCGACAAGTCCGGCTCTGAAACCGGCACCCCTTGCACGTGGTTCTGCCGGGCGAAACAAGCGGACAAGTGCGTGCCGCTGATCGACTACTGCGACGACGCCGTCAAAGCTCTCGTGCAGCCGATCCTCGACCGCATCAACGGCTCCCGCGCCACGACCGGCGACTTCGACGCCCCGGCCCCCGAGGGACTCGCTTACATGCCGTTTCAGAAGGCGGGCATTGAGTACCTCGTCAACAGCAGCGACGTCCTGTTGGCCGACGACATGGGCCTCGGAAAGCAGCAACCTGTGGACACACACGTGCTGACACCGACCGGGTGGACGACGATAGGCTCACTGCGTGTGGGCGATCGTGTCATTGGCAGCGACGGACATCCCGTGAACGTCGTCGGCGTGTTCCCGCAGGGTGTGAAGCCAAGTTACCGTGTTACCTTCAGTGACGAGTCCCGCGTAGAGTCCGGTCCAGAGCACCTGTGGACTGTCAAATACTGGCGCGGGGGGCGAACCTTGAGCGACCTGACGCTAACTACCCAGCAGCTTCTGGATCGGCCGACTATCGAGTTATCGCACGAGAAGGGTAGAGCGACGAAGCTGAACTTGGAAGGTGTGAAGCTGCAGTTGCCTATGCTATCTGGACCTGCCCGGTTTGGTGCTGCCGCCGAACTGCCCGTGCCCGCGTACGTGCTCGGCGTACTGATAGCGAACGGGGGTCTCAGGGGCAGCAGCGCAGTGGCG
The DNA here is from genome assembly GCA_964557575.1 of uncultured Planctomycetaceae bacterium. GTDB lineage: Bacteria > Planctomycetota > Phycisphaerae > SM23-33 > SM23-33 > CAZLBC01. The sequence goes on along the minus strand of CAZLBC010000001.1, from coordinate 17,896 downwards.
ACGGTGAACGCCGCCGACTTGGACGAGATAGTTGAAAACATCGTCAAGGCAGGGGCGGAAATCGGGGCGATCCAAACGTATGATAACGCGTCGCGCACGGTTATTCTTGAAACGATCAGAAGCATCAGGGAACTCGGGTTGGACGTCGGAAGCAAGGACAAACGCATACCACGTCAGTACCTTGAATCCTCCCCGGCGCAGCGTATCGCTCTGTTGCAGGGACTCATGGACTGCGATGGCGGCTGCAGTGCCGAACGGAACCGGCTGACGTATCACACGACGAGCCGGTCGCTCGCCTGCGATGTTCAAGAACTGGTGGAGTGTTTGGGCGGCATCGCGTCTGTACACGAATACGATCGATCTTCCGAGGGGAAACCCACGGAGTACCCCGTGCGTATTCGCCTGCCAAAAACGATAGCTCCCTTTACTATCCGTCGCAAGGTTTCTAAGTACAACCCCGGAAAACACGCGCACCCCGTCCGCACGGTTAAGTCTGTCGAGTACGTCCGCGACGTGGAAAGCGTTTGTATTTCCGTTGACGCCGCCGACCGATTGTACGTTACGGAACACGCGATCCTGACACACAACACCATTCAGGTCCTCGGCGCGGTCAACGCCGACAAGTCCGTCCGCAAAGTGCTGGTCGTTTGTCCGCCCAGCGTGCGGCTGAACTGGAAGCGGGAAGCCGAGAAGTGGCTCGTCGGCGATTGGACCATCCAAGTCGTCAACGGCAACAAGACGATTGACCCCCGTGCGAATTTCGTTATCTGCGGATGGTCGAACCTGTCGCAGAAGAACGTCCGCCCCGGGCTGATGAACTACTCGTGGGACGTCGCCGTGTGGGACGAAGCCCACTACGGAAAGAACACCCGGACGGCCACCCGCGCGAAAATCGCGTTCGGCTACTGGGATTCCGGCAAGAGGCGCGAGGTCGAAGGCGTCGCGCACCGGGCGAACCGCAACTACTTCCTGACCGGAACCCCCTGCCCGAACCGTCCGAAGGAATTGTACGCGATGCTGCGCCACCTCGATCCCAAGGGCCTTGGTCGCGGTTACAAGAAGTACACCCGCCGTTACTGCGGCGCGCATCAAGGCCGCTGGGGCTGGGTGGACGACGGCGCGACGAATCTCGATGAATTGCAGCGCATCATGCGTTCGAAGTTCATGCTGCGCCGGATGAAGTCCGAAGTCCTGACGGAACTCCCCGGCAAGATTCGCACTGTCGTCCGGTTGGACCCGTCGGACGTCAAGGGCGCGTCGCGGATTCTAGCCCGGCAGCGCAAGCTGTTGTCGGACGCCGGGATTTCGCTCGAAGACATCAACGAAGGCAACGCCGAAGAAGCGATCTCCGAATTGCGGGGAAGCCCGGCCCTGTTCGAAGAAATGAGCAAACTTCGCGCGGAAATCGGATCGCTGAAGATCAAGCACGCGGCCGAGTTCGCCGATCAGGTCCTGTCCGGCAACAAGAAAGTAATCGTTTTCGCGCATCACCGCGACGTGCAGGACCAAGTCGCCGCCGCGCTTTCCGAATACGGCGTCGTGCAGGTGCAGGGCGGCATGGACGACGCGGCCAAGCAGGAGTCGATCGACCGCTTCCAGAACGACGACGGCATCCGCGTCTTCGTCGGATCGATCCAAGCCTGCCGGGAAGGAATCACGCTGACCGAAGCGACGTCGGTCGTTTTCGCCGAACTGCCGTGGCGGCCGGGCGATGTCGATCAGGCCGAGGACCGCGCCAATCGGATCGGGCAAACGCAATGCGTCAACAGCTACTACATCGTTGTCGACGAATCGCTGGACGCGTACATCGCCGAGACGATCGCGAAGAAGGCGCGCAACATCGACGCCGCGTTGAACTCCCGGAAGGCGGAAGCTCCGGTCGACCTCGGCGATCACGCCGACGCGAAGCCGAAGAAAGCGGAAAAGGCAAACATTTACGACCTGTCCCGTCTGCCGGAATCGGAACTTGCGGTCGCCCCATTTTAGGGGTACGGCCTTCAGGATAGAATACAGGGCGTCCACGGACGCCCTTTTTGCGTTTGTGCTTCAGCACCCGGATAAGGAGAAAAGCCTTGGAGAAGCTCGTTAAATGCCCTGTGTGCGGCGAGAAGATGGTCGAGATTCCATGTGACGGCTGCGCTGGCAGGGGCGGATGGGACGAACCCGGAGTCGGTCCCGTCGAGTGTCCGCTGTGCGAGGGGACCGGCGGATCGGGAACCCGGACATGTCCCCGAGGATGTGAAACCGTCGAAGACGACGTTTGATCTATTTCGCGCCCCGGCGTATGATGTCCTGCGGAATGGAGGATTATCCCATGAGCGACATTCGCCGGATCATTCGAGAGAACCTGATGCCGTCCCACACGCAGATCGGCTGCGAGGGCGCGCGGGAAATCGTGGAAGACATTTCGATCGAGGGGCCGAAAGCGTCGGCCGACTGGGGTCCGATGCCGTCGCCCGGCGGCGGGATGGGCGTTCCGATGGACGCGCCGGACATCGACCCGGTCGAGTATGTCGCCGAGTCGCTGGACAGGCTGACGTCCGGACAACGGGGCAACGGTTCCGACTCCGAGATGCTCGACTTCCTACAGCGTGTTGTGGACACGGGTCTGATCGATTACATGAACGAGGCGGTTCAAGACATCGTTATTCAACTCGGCATGCTCGACGACCTCGATTTGACCAACCGGGTGACCGAAGCGGAGATGAACCCGGCGCACACGCTTCCCGGAGATTTCGGCGTCAAAGGGCACGGTCCGGCCAAGAAACGCGACCGCGCGGACAACCGCCGCGACATCGACCCGGACAACCTCGCCAGTCAAAAAGCGCATGCCACGACGACCATCCCTACGTCGGGAAGCGCGATCACTTCCATCGGCCACAAGGATTTCCCCGCCAGCGAAGGCGGATCAGGCGACGACCCGGCGGACATTCCGCCCGCCGCCGGGAACCAGAAACCCGGCGTTCAGACCGCCGACTTGCCGCGAACTTCCGGCATGACGGTCGGAAATTCCATGTACCAGAGGTCCGACAAGGACAGCGAAACCGGCGACGAGTACACCGGGTCGAAAGTCGGGTCGGTTCACGATTCGATGCGCGGCGTCATCGGGCGCATGCTGTGCGAACGGAATCTCGACGGCACCGGACCGGAAGGCGAAGGCCCTCGGACCGGTCGCGGCGCGGGCCGCTGCCCGATGCCGGTCGACGACGGTCCCGATTTCGACGACGAAAAGGCGAAGAAACGTCGCAAGCGTCAACCGCGCGGACCGATCGGACGCAGAGGTCCGCGAAAGAACCGCAACCGCAAGGGCTGATTCGACATGAAAAACGAAGAACTGAGTATCCCGCCGGAAGTTCGTCGAATCCTGCGTGAGCAGGAAGAAGCCGCAGCGGCGCAGGCGCAAGCGGTTCAAGGTGATCCGCAAGCTGTTCAACCGCAGCCCGGGCAGCCGGAAGGCGGAGCGGGCGCGGCGTTGCCAACGACGCCGGGAGCTGAACAGGGAGCGGCGTGGCGAAACGTGCCGATGGCCCGAACCTACCTCGGACACGCCGAGAAGTTCGCGGCCGACACGTTGAAGTTCTCGGACCAAGTTCTGAAGAACGGCCAGCCGGTCGACCCGAAGACGTTCGCGGCGGAAGTCGCCGCTCTGTACCCGGAGCAGGGAGACGTCACGCGCGCAGCCAAGGGAGCCGTGGAAAAGGGGAAACAGGTCGCCGCGAAAGGAAGGCAAGCCGTCGAGAAAGGCGGCGAGATGCTTCAGCGAGCGGACCAAGCCGTCGGGCGCGGTCAGCAGCGAATTGATCAGGGAGTTAAATCCGCCGGACAAGCGGCTCGAAATTGGGCGCAAGGCGCGCCGGAAGGTTCAGGAGCGCAATCGGCCGGGCAGGAACAAAGCGGCCAACAGCTTCGCCCCGACTTGGTTCAGAACGCCACGCAGGCGCGGGACCACGTGCAGCAGTTGCTGCAGCAAGCGAGTCCCGAAGCGAAGCAATACGGACAGAAACTTGTCGATATGCTCAACAAGTTGCTGCAATCCCGAAATATGACTCCGGAGATGCAACAGCAGAACATGCAGGAAATCGATCGGAGTTACAAAGCATTTCTGAAGAAGGCCGGGGAGTGGAAGGAATCGCTCGCGGAAGCGTTGGGCGGACGCGTTCCGCTTGTCATTGAAACTCTTTTCTCGGAGTGCGAACGTCTTTTGTTCGAAGTCCGCGCGACCGGGCCGAGCTTGCAGACCGCGTTGTCCGGCGACAATTCGTGGCTTCGTGTCATGATGCCGGACGGGGAAAGATACGAGCTTCATACAAATTACGAAGGCGGGTGGTCCGGAACGGGAACCGTTTCCAAAAGCGGCGACCCCCGTGTATCCGGTCAGGTTCTTCAAAAGGGTGCGCAGGTTGCGGGACAAGCCGTGCGCGGCGCAGCCGGAGTCGCCGGGAAAACGCTGGGAGCTTTGGGCCGGGCGGCGGGAGCCGTCGGAAAAGCCGGGTGGCAGCATTACACCAGTCCGGAACGGCAGCAACGCGTCGCCGCGCGAGACCAGCAAAAGCACGAACTCCGAATGCTTCGACAGCAGCAACGCGGTGAGCAAACGGCCGCCGCGCAGCAACAACAGGCAGCTCCCCGGCAACAACAGGCAGCTCCCCGGCAACAACAGGCAGCTCCCCGGCAACAACAGGCCGCACCAGCCGCGAGGGGAGCGCAACAGCAAGCCGCTCCGGGTTCGCGAAACGTATTCGTCCCGGCCCCGGGACAGCAGCAAGTTCCGGGACAACCGCAAGCGCGAGGGCAGCAACAGGCTCCGGGACAGGGATACCGGGCAACCGGATCGCCGCCGAACTGGCTTGACAGTCAGATGAACAACCCGGAGAACTTCCTTCAGCAGATGTACGCGCACTCCCCGTTCTACAAGATGGCCGGATACGCTGGCGGCAAGGGAATGGCGTGGTCGGTCGGGAAAGAGAAACTGATCGACAAGATGCGGCAAAGCGGCGTGCAGTCCGTCGACAAGATGCCGGACGAAGGAAAATACGCGGTGTACCGGGTCAAACCATTCAACGGCCGCGCGGTGTACTTTTACACCAAGCGTTCCGCGTCTCAACTCGGCGCGTCGCTTTGTATGGACCCGTCGCTCCGCGCGCTCGTTGAGCAGTCAGTCATGGACGATCCGCGCCGGGAAGCCCCGGAAGTCGCGTTCGACTACGGGCCTCCGACTGCTGGAATGCCGCAGGCCGCGACGGAGCCGGAAGGCGAACAACTTCCGGAGCCGGAAGCCGAGCAACAGCAGCAAACACGTGACGATACGAAGCCTCCGGCGCGCGTCGTCCTGACACAAAAGAAAACATGGTGGGAAACGGACTGGACGCGGTTCCTTGAGTTCATTACGCACGGCGCGGCCGATGCGGTGTGGAATATCGACGACTACGCATCGCGTCTCCCGGGACAACCGAACGACGTCAAGCGACTGGTTTTCGTCGACGAAGACGAACCCCGGTATTATTCCACGCGCCCCGACACCAACGTCTACAACGTGCAGGGCTGGCGCAGGGACCGGTTCATGAACGAACTTACTCGGATCGAAGCCGCGATCGAATCGGGCATGCCGCTGATCGAACCGAAGGTCGAGAATTACGGGGACGACGTCACAACGATCAGGTAACAGGGGGCCGATGATGCGAATAAACCAGAGCGCGCATGTCCGTTCGCTGGTTGAAGCCTACGTCGGGGAGCCGGAACTCCGGGCGCAAACCGTGACATTCACGGGAACGTTGAAGGCCGAGGAAGGCGACAACGGACCATGGGCTTTCCTGCAGGTCGACAAGGGAATCCCGTCGTCCGCTTTTCAAGCTCTGCAGTATAACGGCGTTCCGTGCGAACCCCGCTACGACAACCCGCATGTTACCGTCGTCCGCGCTTCCGAGGTTGAAGAGCTTCAGAAGGTTTACGGGAGGGACGGGTGGAAAGACGCGATCCTCACCGGCGGCGACCAGTTTGAATTTTGGCTGAAAGACATGGTCGATGTCGACCCGATCGGATGGGACGCCATGGACCGCGTCTGGTTCATCCGTATCGAATCCCCGGAATTGCAACGCAGGCGCATGTCGTTGGGGCTGACTCCGCTTCCGACGGCCGACAACGGGATGGAGCTTGAATTTCATATCACCGTGGCGGGGCGGCCGAAACCCGGCAAGGTCGAGGAGTCTCGGAAACTCGTTCTTCGCGCGTTGTTTGAAGACTACAGCATTGCTGAACGGATCGGGGACAAACCTTATCCATGGAAACCAACGGGTGAGGTTACAAAGAACCAATACGGTCTATTAGTTTTTCCAGATTACCTGTTTTCAACCCCGGTTGGCGAGTTCAAACTTATTGTTAAGCGAGACGGCTGGTACGCAACAAGCCCACTTGACTACGAAATTCATTTTGGTCCCGAAGATTTCGTGTTCGGGGACGCAGATGAAGAAGCCTCTGGACTCGCAACACTCCGGATATTCCACACTGTGTACAGGATCGTTCACGACGAAATTATCCCAGCACTTCTTGAGGATGGTTTTAAATGGAAACTGTTTGGAATTGGCGACAATCCCCGGAAGAGCAGGATTTATAAAGGGTGGGCAGACAAACTCGCGGCTGAGTTCGGTATTCAAAGCATTTCGAACGACAGTATGATTTTGGACTTCGAAGAAAAAGAAACGGAACACGATGATGACGACTGGTTAGACAAGGATGCTGATTGGGAAGTCTACGACAAAGCGCATTCCGACGAGTGCGAATACGCGAATGTTTCAGAGTCGATTCTTTTCGAGGAACCCGAGACGGCGGCCGTCATGGAGCCGAAAGTCGACTGGGAACAATTCTCGAAGGACTTCGAGGATTTCTTGGCGCAGTTCGGGGCGAAGGCGGAGCGGGCGTACGCCTACGTTCCGCCGGACGACGTGGACGCGGAAGACGAAGACGAAGACGAAGACGAAGACGACGAAGAAATCGAAGAGACGTTGACGGAATCGCGCCGGACGCAGATACGCCGGATGTTCTTCAGCTAGTCGACGAACGCCCGGAGAACGAGCGCGGCGATCCCCAAAACGACGGACGCGATGGATATCGTCCACATCGTGATTGTGAATGCTCGGGCGGATTTCAGAAAATTGATGTTGTCGTGGTTGGCGGTTTCGCTGCGCATCGCACGCTCCTTTGAGTTAGAATAATCAATTCCCCTGCTCACAGTTTACGAGGATCGGTGCTCAATTCCAATGACAACACGGGAACCTAAACGAAATTTAATTCTGGAATTAATGTCTGGCACACCGTACGACCGGGACCCGGACGACATGCTTACGGTCCACCACTTGAAGCTGTACAATATTGGTAAAGCTGTTCTAGTGAACGGGATATGGCACAAGGTCCGTCGCCAGCGCAAGGCGCAGGGACGCCCCACCTTGTCCAACATCGGGAAAAGCCTGTTTCTTTTGACGCCCGAGGCGTCGTACCACGCGGACGATCCGGAAATCCGGAACATGATCCTGAACGGCGAAGTTCCGCCGCTGAACGGAAACGGGTGGGTTTCGTTTCGTCAGATCGTCGACGCCGTGAACGACGGCGGATGGGGGTTCATGCACACCAAGACGCGCGACGGGACCCCCCGGTGGTTCGGCGCGGAATCACCGCGTCACGAAGGACGACACGACGACGATTTCGAAGATTCTTGACAAAATCACTTCTGATAATTTCCTCGCTAGCCGATAACCGGGTAGGAGGTAACGACATGCACACGGTTCAAATCATGCTTCACGTTATCAACACCGGGGGAATGCACCCGGTGTTGCAAGCGTCGAACAAGGCGCAACTCGAACAGCTCCGGGAAACAGGCGATCTCGACGAGGATACGTACCGGGAGAACATGGAGATTTTGAAGGGCGCGTCGCGCCCGATCGAAGAACAATTCCGATTTTCAAAAACGATTCAGATGCCGTTCATCCCGCGCATGGACATCGCGGTTCCCCTCGACAGTTACGTCATGAAGCCGAGCTTCATCCAGTGGGAGCCGGACACGAACGTGTTTGTCGTTCACACCCTGTACAAGATATGCCCCGACAGCGCGTGTGACGCGTGTTCCCGGGACATCCAGTGGCTGATGGACGAAGCGAACGGGTGGTCGATGCTTCCGCCGCTTCCCGTGGATGACCCGTCCGCCGAACCGTTCAGCGGCGGTCACGTCCACGAGGAAAAGGTATATCGAAAAACCGAGGACTGATCAGTCCTCGGAGGATTCAACGTCGTCAAAGTCAGGGGCACCGGCGTAGAGCGCGTCCAGCGCGTTCTCACGCGCGTTTACGTTGGAAGGGGCCTTGGACTCCGCCAGCGGAGCGGGAAGCCCTGACAGCGGACGGGAAAGGCACCACAGGATTTCCGATACCCACGGGATGTTATCCGGGTCCACGGTGTCCGCGTTGTCTTCCATGGAGTGCAGCGTTTCCCACGTCGTCCGGGTTCCGGCGATTTCCTCGGACGGGATCACCGTCAACAGGATCGCGTACATTCCGGCGTTCGCCATCAACCGCTCGTCCGACGTTGGAGTCCATTCGCCGATGACGTCCGGGACCACGCGGCGCACCGCCTCGGTCATCGGCGTTTCTTCGCCGCCCGCGCCGTCCCAGAGCAGCGTGTCGCCGAAGCCGGTCACGTCCAGTACGACGGCGAGTTCCGGCTGCCCGGCGCAAATCATCAGCTCGTCGGCGAACAAGTACGACCCGGGACAGTACGCGCCGGTGTCGTCGTACCGGTTCTCCGGCTCTTCGCCGTCGAAGAACACGATGCACAGGGGCGGCGTTTCTCCCGCTGAGTGAACGCGCGCCGCGAGATGCACCAAGGACAAGCACGCCGCGCCGTTGTCGTTGGCTCCCGGAGAGCCGGACACCGCGTCGTAGTGCGCGCCGTACACGTGCCGCCACGATTCGGGGGGATGGCCGAAGTCGACGAGGATGTTCGTTTTCCCGTGACAGGGGAACCGCTGGTCGCGGAAAGGCACGCCGCGTTCCGTCAGAAGGGATCGGATGAAATCCCCGCGATCAGCGGCCTCGGCTAGGTTTCGCAGCGTATTTCGGATGTCTTCCATGGTCGTTCCTCCAGTTGGAAATCTTCCATTTGCCAAGTTTACCCCCGGTTCGTTAAACTATCAAAGAAAAAATTTGTAATTCCCCGAAGAAAAATTTGTGTCGGTCCCGGCTCGAAAAAACTTGAAATTTTTTCAGGGTCCGTCCGGGTTTCCAAGTTCGTTTGAAAATCCGGACGGAACCAGCGACTTGTGATGTTTTTTGTAAAATCCCGAAAAGTTTATGTTCGGATTAGCCCTCCCTGCCCGATGTATTGAGTGTGGACACCGCAATCCGGGCGATGTATAAAACAGGATTGTGCGCAACATCAACCGTTTGGAGGCCCGCCCGTGTTCGTACCCAAAGAAAACCGCTTCACCCTCGCCGAATCGACCGTTTACAATCTCCGTACGATGGAACCGGACTTCGGGGAAATCGGCGAGTTCGTCTTTTACCGCACGTATTCACGCGCTGTTTGGGACCGCGACCGGGATACCGGAGAGCTGGTCCGCGATGAAAACGGCGATCCTGTCCAGATCGGGCAGGAACGCTGGTGGCAAGTGATCAAGCGCGTGATCGAAGGCGTTCTGTCCATCCGGAAGAACCATTACATTCGGAACCGCATCCGATGGGACGAAGACAAATGGCAGGAGACCGCGTACAAAATGGCGGTCTCCGCGTTCAAGATGGAATGGATGCCGCCGGGCCGGGGCTTGTGGGCGATGGGCACCGATTACATCTACGAACGCGGCGGAATGGCCCTGTTCAACTGCGCCTTCGTCGAGGTGAGGGAAAACATCGGAAAAGCCGCGTACTGGACGATGGACGCCCTGATGAACGGCGTGGGCGTCGGATTCCGCCCGTACCGCAACGACTTGACGGAGGTCGTCGAACCTCCCGAGGAAAACGAAGAAACCTACGTGATCCCGGACAGCCGGGAAGGCTGGTGCGAATCCGTTCAACGGTTGATTGACTCGTATCTTCGCCCGGACCAGCCGAAGTGGACGTTCGACTACTCTGAAATCCGTCCGGAGGGATCGCCGATCCGGGGATTCGGCGGACGCGCTTCCGGTCCCGGCCCGCTCAAGGAACTGCACGAGAGAATCCGAACGTACTTCCGCAAATACCGCGAATGGCGCAACAACATCAACCCCGGATCGGAAATTCTCGACCCCGAACACGAATACGATTCCATGCGGTTGAAGGTCGACATCTTCAACGCGATCGGATGCTGCGTTGTCGCCGGAAATGTCCGGCGTAGCGCAGAAATTTCGTTGGCCCCGGTCAGCGATCCGACGTTCGCCGATTTGAAGGACTACGAAAAGCATCCGGATCGCGCCGAAATCGGATGGATGTCGAACAACAGCGTGATTCTCGAAACCCCCGAGGACTTCGCCAAGCTCGGAGAGATCGCCGAACGCGTGATCAAGAACGGCGAGCCGGGGTACCTGAACATGGTCAACGTGAAGCGCGGCCGCCTGCGCGTCGGAAAAGCGTCGAACGTGCGGGAAGACAAGGCGACCGGGTTGAACCCGTGTATGACTGGAGATACGCTGGTTTTGACGGCGGACGGACGGGGAGCCGTCCCGATACGGGAACTCGCGGAATCCGGACAGGACGTCCGGGTCTTCACCGAGTTGTTGGACGGATCGTTGGGCATCCACTGGATGCGCCGTCCCCGGGCGACGGGCAAGAAAGTCGCGGTGTACAAGGTCGTGCTGGACAGCGGCGACATCCTGCGCTTGACGGGGAACCACAAGTTGTACCTGCGCGGCGGACAGGAAACCAAGGCCGTCGAAGAACTCTCGTGCGGGGACTCCCTCCGTATTTTGAGCCGGTACTTCCCGGACGGACGCAGTGAATCGAGAGCCGATCAGTACAATACGTTCTCAATTGGCGGCGAAACGCGCGCTGAACACAGGCTGATCGCGCAGGCGCACTTCGGGATCGAACCCCGGCAGGGACTTCATGTTCATCACATAAACGGCCGCAAAACGGATAACCGGACTGAAAACCTCGAAATCCGATCGGAGTTCCCGCATCTGTCTGAGCACTCGGACGGAGAGAGCAATTCCCGATACTGCGGCGTGACTAACGATGCGCTCTTAGAACACGGGGTGAACCTCGCCGGGCATCTCGGTCGCAGGTTTTCGAAGCAAGAATGGCAGGAGTACGCCGTCACTCGCGATCTTCCGACGTCGTTCTCGAAATTCCGGAAGGCTGAACTTGGAACGATTACGGCGTTCGCCAAGCGGTGCGCCGCGAAGGCGGGAGTCGAAGACTTCTCCGATTGCGACCCCCGTACCGTGCGGCTGTTGCACGAACTGTTGGAATCCGGGCTGGAAGCGGGTATTGTTGACGGGCGCGTCATGGTCACGAAGGTCTGTGAAGCGACAGGAGAAACGTTTATCGTACCGTCCAACCGAAGAGAGCAAGCGTACGCCTCTCACGAAGTCTCGCTGGCCGCGATGAACTCCGACCCGGGATTGATCGCGAAACGCCGTGAGGGGAGGAAGAAGACGTTTGACGCGCGCCGGGAGAACGTCCGGGAACAACAGATCGCAGTCTTCTTGGACTTGTCGTTTGAACTGGGGCGGACACCGAAGAAGATGGAATGGGTGGAAGCGTGCAGGGCGTCCGGGGTATCCTCTGAAATCTGCCGGAAGTCCTCGCCGTTCCAGTCGTGGAAGGACTTGGAGAAACGCGCCGACGGGTATAACCACAAAGTTATATCTGTGGAGTTCGACGGGTACGAAGACGTGTACAACGGAACCGTGGACGAAACACACCGCTTCTTCATCGGAGGTTTCGCGGGTACGACCGACGGGGGCCGAGACAAGGAAGTGTGGGTTTCGTCCAAACAGTGCGGCGAGGTCCCCTTGGAATCGTTCGAAACGTGCAACATCGCCGAGACGCTCCCGACGCGGTGCAATACCGTCGAAGACTGGCTCAACGCGTGCCGGTACGCCGCGATCTACTGCAGCAGCGTCAACCTGCTTCCGACGCACTCTCCTGAAACGAACCGCGTCGTCGCGCGGAACCGGCGCATCGGGGTCGGTCTCGTCGACCTGACCGGTTGGAAGGCGGCGCATCCGATCAACAAGGTCACCCGGTGGCTCCGAGACGGTTACAACTTGATTCGTGAAGTCAACCGCGATCTCGCGGCCGAAGCCGGTATCCCGGAAAGCATCCGCGTCACGACCGTGAAACCGGGAGGAACCACGCCCAAGTTGGCTGGCCGGACCAGCGGGATCGGGTACCCGACGTTCCGCCACACGCTGATGCGCGTGCGCGTCTCCGAGACGGCCCCTGTCGTGTCTGTCTTGCAGGACGCCGGGGTTCCCTGCGAACCGGACAAGGTCAACCCGAAAACGCTCGTCTTCGAGTTCCCGGTTCTTCAAGGACCGGCGAAGCCCGCGACGGAGGCGAGTCTGTGGGAGCAGGCCGCGAACCTCATGTTCGTGCAAAGGGAGTGGTCTGATAATGCGGTGTCAAATACTCTCTTCTTCAAACCGAAGTGGGTCCTGACAAAGGCGTGGAAGCCGGAAGCGTTGCCGAACTCTGATGAACTCCAAGGCTTTTTGTTCGGGTTGCACGACCCGATCATCGACCCGCACGACGCGCCGCGAATCCTGCGGACGCTGTCCGAAAGCGAGGAGTACGCGGATTCCGCCATACGGATAACAAGCGACTCAACCGGCATGAAACTGTACCGGTTCAACCCGATGCACGAGGAGGACCAGATCGAAGACGTGTTGTCCACGCTGGCTCCCGTTACGAAATCGGTTTCGCTTCTTCCGCACACGGCGGCGGGCGTGTACGCGCAGTCGCCGCAGGAAGGGATCACGGAAGAGGAGTACAACCGTCGGCGCGCCGCGATCCGTCCGCTTGACTGGTCCGAATACGTTGGTTCGGACGGCGAAGACCCGCTGTTCTGCTCCGGTCCGAACTGCCAAGAGGAACAGGAACTCCGCGCGAACTAACCGTTCAGTCCCCCCGACACATGTGACGCGCGGAAAAAAGAAACCCCCGGGTAATACCGGGGGTTTCGCTTATTCGAACCGTTCGATGTCCGCCTTCTAGCCGAAGCCGTCGGCGACCAGCGCGTACACCAGTTCGTGCTTGCGCATGCGGGAGTACCGTTTGATCTTCCGACGGCGCGCCATGCGAACCAGCAATGTCTTCCGCAGGTTCCAAAGCGACGCGGCGCGGTACTTCGCGTCGCCGTACAACCCTTCGACGACGGCGGCGACGAGGTTCCACCGGCATTCGGTTACGCGTTGCGCGATTTCGACCGGCGTGGTGCGCACCGTCGCCGCGTTGGACACGCTGACCCAACAGCCGGAACCCGCCAGCTTCCGCTTGGTTTCACGGTAGACCGTCACGGCGTCGCGAAGCCGTCGGTACGCCGCGACGATGTCCGCGCTGTTGTACAGGGTAAGCCATTCGAGCGGAGGCTGGCGGCCGTCGATGACGGACTGCACCTGATCGCGCACGGGGTGAACGTCCGCGTCGCATAAAAGCTTTCTGTCCGCGTTCAGTTCGACGACGAAGTCGTCTTCAGTCGGGACCGGGTAGCGTTGCATCGCTCTTGACCTCCTTGGCGCAGTTTAGATGATTCCCCGGTACGGCGCAAATCCGGTCCCCGCGCTTTCACCTTCGATGCCAAGTACGCGGGTGGTCACATGTGAACTTTACCATGCTCCCGCTTCTCGTTACAAGGGTTTTCACGGGGGCCGCCAAGCATTTATTTTCAAAACTCCCCGATATTTTTCTTGAAACTCCCCGACAAATCTTTTACATTTACTTCCGGACGACAGGATCGAAGACCACAACACTGGAGGAGACAACCATGATCGAGACAAAAACCTACGAAGGAATCCGAGCGGTGATCGAGGGACTCAAGAGCGGTCGGATGACCGTTCCCGTTCACCTGACGAACGAGGAAGCCGACGCGTTCCAGCGCGTTGCTAAGATTTGGAGTTTCGGCCGGGACACCCGGTACGCGTTCAGCGCGTCCGACTCCGGCGACCGGATCACGGATCATTACTTCAGCGACGTCAACCAGTTTGAGGACGCGCTGTACACGTTCCTGCACGGCCGCCGCAGCGTGTCCGACCACAAGGCGCGGGAACGCTCCGGCGTTGTCAACCGGGTCACCAAGGTGCCCGGCAAGGACGGCCCCCGCGAAGTGATCTCGCGGTACTTCGGGCGCAACGTGCTGCGCCACGGTCACCAGTGGTCGAGCGGAGAGATTTACGATTCCCTGCCGACCCTGCGGGAGATCAAGGAGAAGGTCTCCGCCGCGTACAACAACGGAGCGATCCGCGCGCAACGCTGCGTTTCCCGGGAGTTCCCGATTCTTCGCAGTCGCGGCCGCAACGTCGTGATCTACAACATCAACGGCGAAGTCATCCCCGGTTTTCACTGCGGCGACGACTGCGGCCTGTGGAACGGGACGAAGAAAGAACTTCGGCGCATGATCCGCGACGCCATGGAGTACGACCGGATCGGTGAGATCGCCGTCGCGGGCGGATTCGACGCGCACGATTGCATCGACATCTACAATTCGCTTCACGAACCGTGGGTATCGGAGTGGGATACCGTGATCTGGAACCGCGAAGCGGCCACGGCCGAGAAGCTGTGATCCTCCAGCAGGGCGGCTGGTCCCCGCCCGCAACAGCCCCCGGGCACGGTGCCCGGGGGTTTTACCGACAAGGAAAGAACTCTGGAGTTTTTTCCTTGAACCCGCGAGGACCGCGCATACTATTTCAGTCGGACCGAAAAACCAACCAAGGGCGGCGTTTGGACGCGTCGCCCTCCGAGCGAACATTCGAGGACGAGGACAAACCCATGCAAGACGAACTCTTCAACGCCAACATCGCTTACATCGAGAAATGCGCGCGGATGTTCTGCGCCAACAAGCTCCCCCGACACGAGTGGGACGACCTGATCAACGAGGTCCTGTTGTCCGTATGGCGGGAACTTAAAGATTACAGGGACGACGGGTTGAGCATCGACACGTTCATCAACGTTCGCGTCAAACAGCGCGCGATCGATTATATGCGAAAGGAACACGGCCGAGAGGATTCGGCGCGCCGGAAAAAGGATAACGACGTCTATCTCGAAGACCTGAATCCGTCCGGGTCGCGCGATTGCGTTTGCAGCCCGGCCCCCTACGACGGCTATTCCCGGGTCGCGGTCGAGGACTGGGTGGACACCGTTTTGCCCGGAGTCGAGAACGGCATGGTCAAGATGCGGATGAGCGGCGCGACGATGAAGGAAATCGGACACGAAATCGGACTCACCGAGTCCCGCGTCAGCCAGATGTTCGTTGAGCTTGGCCGCCGTTTCCAGTGGCGTCGCGAGGAAATCTCCGGCAGGTAAACTTCCCGAGAAAAACCTTGTAAACTTCCCGAGAAAACTCTTGTAAATCGTAATCCTCCGTGATATTTTTATTGCCGGACCGGGAACGAAACAACTAACTGGAGGAAACCGACCATGGCCGCGACGCTGGACGTCATCGACAAGGCGAACACGATCATCGAAACGTACCAGCAGCGGGGTTTTGATCTGACGCTTCGGCAGCTTTACTACCAGTTCGTCTCTCGGAACTGGCTGTCCAACTGCGAGCGGTCGTACAAGCGGCTTTCCAGTGTCATCTCCGACGCCCGGCTCGCCGGACTGGTTGACTGGGAAGCGATCGTGGACCGCACGCGATTCGTCCGGGAGAACGCGCACTGGGACGTTCCGCAAGACGTCTTGCACAGCGCGGCGGATTCCTACGCCGTCGATCGATGGATGCCGCAGCCGAACATGGTTGAGGTATGGATCGAAAAAGACGCGCTGGTCGGTGTGCGTCAAGCTCGACGTTCCGTTCTTCTCGTGTCGCGGTTACGGATCGCAGTCGGAGGTGTGGGCGGCCGGGCAGCGCATGCTCTCGTACGCCAACCGGGGGCAGCAGCCGTACATAATCCATCTCGGCGACCACGACCCGAGCGGCATCGACATGACGCGGGACATCCAAGATCGCATGGACCTTTTCACGATGAACATGGTCTCTGTGCGCCGGATCGCGCTGAACATGGACCAGATTCAACAGTACACCCCGCCGCCCAACCCGTCGAAGGTGACCGATCCGCGCGCCAAGGATTACCAAGCGCGCTACGGAACCGAAAGCTGGGAACTGGATGCCTTGGAACCTTCCATCATGGCGTCGCTTGTGGAAGACGCCGTACTAAACAAGCGCGACGAAGCGTTGTGGGCGCAGGCCACCGAGATACAGAACCGCCAAAAAGCCGTTCTCCGGACGATCGCGGAAGAGTGGGGAAGCGTGATCGACGGCCTTTCAGAGTCGTGCGAGGACGTCGATAAAAACGTCTTGCGCGAGGACGTGGAGACGTTGGAATACTGGAGAAAGGCCAATGACTGAAGCGCGCAGGTGTTCCGGAGTTGCTCGGCCTTCTCGAAAAAATCGTGGAAATACCGATTGTTGCGACGACACGGGACGACGGGACCAACCTGACGGTCGGCCTTCCCATGTCGCCGGATGACACGGAAAAGGAAGACAACAACGATGCGTAACGGTAGAATTGTACGAGTCGGTCGACAACGCATGACGTGCCACGGCTGCGGTCAGACCGTTATCGTGGGAGACTGCGCGTCCCCGAAGATTCAGACGCACGCGTGCGGGGCCGCGTGGCTGGTCGAGGTCACGGACGACGGCAAGTCGCGGATCGAGCCGCTGCCCCCGCCGCCCGACCATTACGCGAGCCGCGTGCAGGCCGTGTTCGACCGCTTTCGCGGCGTGGACGATACGGTGGAGACGATTGTTGAAACGTGATTCGTGAACTTCACGGCTTGAGCATTCAAGGTTCTTCGTGGTTCACCCGGACTTCAATCGTTTTCATCGACTGAACCGGGTGAACACGCAGTGACTGACGAATCACGATTAGACGTTTTTATAAACGTCTAAAATGTTACAAGCCAAGGAGTTGCGACATGCCGAATGACCTTCTTATCTACGAGCTTTTCGGCCTCACGGACCTGCTTAGACGCGGAATCATCGTTTCGCTGGGGGGTCAGCGGTTTCAATTCACGCGAGACTATACGCACGAACCCGCCTTCATCCATCCGACAAAGCCAAACCTCGCGCCTCTGAAAACGTCCGACCGATGGTCCGTCACGGCGGGAACCGTGTTCTACTTGTTGGGCATGGAAATGTCCGGTCCCGATCCAATGGTGCAAAAACCCGGTCAGCAGGCGTACTCGATCATGTTCGAACTCGGGTCGGCGTACGCGGCGTACACTGGAAATGTTCAGTTCTACGGCGCGGAAGGTCCGCAGTCCCCGGAATACGGTCTGGACGCTCCGGTCGCCGGGACGATTGCAGACGGGGCGTACTATCGCGGAGGAGACCGGGTCGGCCTTCGCGGGCACGGCTACGATCCGCAAAACCAAAACGTGGCGTATCGCTGGTCGCAGGTGAGCGGTCCGGTCGTTTCTATAATGGATTCGGATCAGCAAACAGCGTGGTTCATCGCGCCGGGCGTGTTCGAACAGAAGTCGCTCGTCTTCCGGTTTACCGTGGACGACGGGATCAAGTCGGCGCACGCCGACGTAACAATCCGGGTTCGTCCCTGACGTTACTACCAAGTAGTCAGTGTGGTCAACTGCGGGGATTCTTGTCCGCTTCGCTTATTTCGAGAACGAACTTGTATTGCTGCTTCAACCGATCCCGGGCTTCCGACTTTGACAAGGCTTCGATTTGAACGGGACGTTCGCCGCGCTCCTCGTCGATGACG